>JAILDV010000054.1 GCA_024688885.1 Bacteroidaceae bacterium
CGAGTTCAGACAAGGTGCCACCCACAAATTCAGCGTGATACTCTGGAAAATCAGAGCGGAACAGAATGCAATCTTCAGGCATCGCCTCTATGCGTTGCCTTAAGGTATTGCTGTCTATAGAATGTCCATTTATCATACCACCTTTGAAATTTTGATAATTTTTCAAGTGCAAAGATAGAAATAAAAATTCGATTTTGATAAATGACAGCGCATATTTTACTTCTTTTTTGCAGTTATTCTTTAATTTGTTTAAGAGTTGCACCTTCGAAGGACTGTTTTCTGGTTTCTTTGATGTTCATCAGGATAATTCTTGGAAAAATGAGGAGATCTTGCTGAATCATCCATCTCCAGTCCAATCTTTTCCACCCCCATTTCTTTCACTCATGTAACATTTATTCTGTTAAAGTGTTGTTTAACAATTAGTTGAGTTGTGTTACATAGTGCTACCACTTTTCCACCCCTTTTGCTTTTATAGTTGCATTATTTCCTATACCTTTGCAGCCGATTTGTGAAATAACCAATAAAAATTAAACCAATGAAGATTAAATTTAAAAACTTTTGTGGTATATTTGCCACGTTATTCGTTACAACCACGATGGTCCTACTTGCTTCGTGCAGTCAGGATGATGACAATTATGACAGCGACATGTACACATTAGCAGAAATGGGAACAAGGTTAGGTGGGGGTGACCCTGGAAATGGGGGATATGACCCTAATCCACCGATACCATATTTTGGTAATCCTGTAAAAGCTGGTGCCGACACAATTAATTTTGAGCTGGCGGCTGATTGTCCAATGGAAGCCTACATAAATTGGTCACGAGGATATACAGGAATGACCGCCCCTGTTAGTGGAATCTCTGTGCTAATAAGTTTCTACCCTATTTTGTGGGAAAATAATGATACATGTCGTGCCGTTTATTATATAACCAGTAGCACTGCGGAATGGTTTGGCTTCAATAATGATATGAAAATCAAAATAAAATATTCTAAAGATTCGATTGTCAATATAGATAATAGGGATACTACATATATTTTTAACAGAGAACATGAAGAAACTCATCATGCTGATTGTATTCCAGATCCAACATTGCACCCACTATAAGCACACTTCTGCTCATTATAGTATGTTATAATACCAGTGAGACGGATTCTCTATATATTATTTCTGGCATTTGCCGTTTCCTCGCTCCATGCACAGAGCGAGGAGACGTCACGCATCCTGTCGTATATCCAGAAAGCGATGAACTTCAACAAGGTGGTGCCGCAGGAGAAGGTGTACCTGCATTTCGACAACATGGGCTACTTCGAGAACGAGACGCTGTGGTTCAAGGCATACGTGACCAGGACGTATGATGGACGCGCTTCTGATTTGAGCAAGGTGCTGTACGTGGAGCTGCTCAACCCGACTGGCGACGTGTTGCAGACCTTGAAATACCCCATTGACTCGCTGGGGCAGTCGCACGGGGAGATGAAGCTCGATACGATTCTGGGTTCTGGTCTTTATGAAGTGCGTGCCTACACGCGCTACATGACGAACTGGGGTACGAACGCCGTCTTCTCCCGTGTCATCCCCATCTTCAAGACACCAAAGACAGAGGGTGACTACTCTGACCTGACCATTGCTTCCATCTCGTCCCACAACAGGCTGCCCAACCGTCGGGATCCACTGGACTCCCTCTATGTGCGGGCTGTCGAAGATGGTATCTATACGGATGGTCAGATGAAGACCGTCAGCGTGCAGTTCTATCCTGAAGGAGGCGACATGGTTGTGGGCAAAAAAAGCCGTGTGGCAATGCTGGCGGTGGATGACAACGGGCATCCATACGAGGGAGAGGGCTTTCTGATGAATGAGAAGGGCGATGTGCTCGCTTCCGTCAAGACCGACACACTGGGGAGAGGTCTCTTTGAGGTGGTTCCCGACACAGGAAGACTCTCCTTGCAGATGCGGAATCTCCGGAAGAAGGAGAAAAATCAGGTGCAGTTCTTCAACTTGCCAGAGGCAAAAAGAGACGGATGTGCCCTTCATCTGGACGCCATCAATGAGCAGATGCTTGCCACCCTCCAATGCAGCGACGGCATCTGTGGCAACCTGCTTGGCTATGTCATCATGCACAACGGGAACATCTACCGCTGTGACACGCTCACCGCCTCCCCCCTGATGGAGATAGAGCTGGACAGGCAGGCAATGCCCGAGGGGGTGAACCAGATGACAGTGTTCGACAGCAGGGGTGCCATCATGGCGGAAAGGCTGTTCTTCCTGTGCCCCAAGCCCGACAAGTCAGACAGCATACAGGTCACAACCATCACCCAGAGGCTGAAGCCCTGCGGAATGGTGGAGCTGGAACTGAAGACATGCCCCAATGCAAGCCTGTCCTTCTCCGCCATTGATGCACAGACAATGACCAACGGCAAGCAGGGGAACATGAAGACTTGGATGCTGCTGTCCTCCGAGGTGAGGGGCTACATCCGCAATGTGGATTACTATTTCGAGGCAGATGACAAAGAGCACAGACAGAATGCCGACTTGCTGATGCTGACGCAGGGCTGGCGCAGATATGACTGGAGGCTGATGTCAGAACTGTACACCTTCCGAAAGGCGCAGCCCATTGAGGACCAGTTCTATCTGAACGGCCAGCTGAAAGCGTACCGCAAACACAATCCTGTTTCAAATGTGCGCATGTATGTGAGCCTCTACAACGAGAAGGGGCAGAGCCTCATTGGAAATGCCGTGACGGACGCTGAGGGCAACTATGCCTTCAAGATGCCTTTCCTGGACGGTGAATGGAAAATGTGCATCTACACGACAAGAGACATCAAGAAGAAGGACAAGGCAAAGGAGAAGAGGAAGACCTATTATGTGGGCATCGACAGGCAGTTCTCGCCAAATCCGAGGTATCTCACACCTTCAGAGACAACCATCCTTCATCCGCTTGCACCCAACGCCTTTGTGAAGAAGCCCTTCGAGGAACTGGAGGAAGAGGATGAATTCATCCCCATCACGGAAAAAGACCATGTGCTGCAGAACGTGACGGTGAAGGCGAAGAGGCGGTACTTCACCAATGACAACTGGAGATGGAAGAATGAGGCATACGGAAAACAATACGCGACAATCTACTATAACGCAGACAGGGAACTGGACAACATCCTCGACAGGGGAGAGCCTGTGCCAAGGACTATTGATTTTATCAGAGACAAATTGAATGCGGAGCTGGACAAGTATGGACTTGAAGAACATAAAATAAGTGGCAGAGGCATCGCAATGGTTGTCGACAACAACGATGGTGGCGGGTATTCCGAATGGCTTAATTATGTAAAATCCATCTATATTGTATTTAATGAAATGATGTCTCCCACCTTAGGGAAGTGGGACATTATCGACAGTCCCATACATAACATTATCGTATACCTCTACACCCATCGCCTTTTCTCCACCGAGAGCAACAAGGGACTCCGCCGCACCTACTTTCAGGGCTTCAACCAGGCCTCCACCTTCAAGACGGAGGACTACAGCGTGATACCTCCAATGGCGGACTTCCGCCGCACCATCTGGTGGCAGCCCGACATCACCACCGATGCCGAGGGCAAAGCCAAGGTGGAGTTCTTCAACAACTCCACGTGTGAGGAGATGTACATCAGTGTGGAGGGAATGACGCAGGACGGGAAGGTGCTGGTGAATGAATAAGATGATGCAATATAATATGTTTATGGATTATGAAACAAATTACTGAAAGACAATGAGCCCATAAGATTTTTGCAAAACATTTTGGCGTGTGAATAAATTCATGTAAATTTGCACGACATAAGATAATAGAAGGAGCAACCGACACCTTGATACAATTTTTGAACAATGGTTCAATAAATCACATGAGTTATCAAGATTTTGTTGTACCTTTGGGGGGTGACTTTGGATTTTAATTACGGAAAAATAGAGTAAACGTATGAAAAATTTTTTAATCATTACTTTACTATTGCTGTGCCCATTTGGTGCAAGGTGTGAAGACGGAGACGTTTTCATTGCTCAGACTCCAGAAGGCTCACCTATGAACTTTATGGTGATTAGTGAACAAGATAAGACGGTGTGCGTGGGAAATGAATATGATCCTGCGATAGATAGGGGAATAAAAGGAAGAATAACCATTCCAAATGTTGCTAATGGATACAAGGTGACAAGGATAGGAAAAAGAGCCTCAGTGCAAGATTCAATGATTTACAGTTCGGTTTCAGACGATGTGCTTGCACATTGGCAGAAGGTGGGTTCAAGACCCTTTGTGAAGGTGGAATCCTATCGATATGACGATTTGGGGAAGGTGAAGACTCTCAGTTACTATAACGACAATTTATCCACTGACTACACATACAATATCCATGGTTGGACAAAGAGCATCAACAGCATCGTGAACAGCAGTAACACGCTCCTTTTTGGAGAAAAGCTGTACTATGCCGATGCGTATGGGACCAAGTGCTATAATGGCGACATCAGTGAAGTGAGGTGGATTACATCGGACCAACCAATGGGAGATCAAATCTTTATAGGATACAGGTATTCTTATGATGGCATGGATCGGTTGACGTCCGCAAAGAGCACTTATGGTCATTGGGTGTATTCAGATAATACCAATGCCAGTTCATTGGGAATCTTTGATTTGGATCTCACCTACAATGCCAACAGTGCCATCAAGACCCTGAAACGAAAAGGGAAACAAAACACCAGCGGTGAATATGGTCTCATTGATGACCTGACATACCTTTATTCCCAAGGTCGTCTGACAAATGTGACGGACAATGCAGCGAAGACCGTCTATGACGGGCGTTTAATTTTGTGGACGGTACGATTAACACCGGTGGAGGGGCATCTGATTATGCTTATAATGCCAATGGTGCATTGACCCGGGATTTCAACAAGGGCATCTGTTTCATCTCGTATGACAGGTTTGGCAGTCCTAAAAAAGTCACCTTTGGCAATAAAAGCAGTATTGAATACGTTTATAGTGCTGATGGCATCAAATTAAAGACTCGCCATATCACGGCAGTGCCTCAAGGTGGCACGGGTTCTTCCTCATCAAACACCAATTACATCATGTCAAAGGACTCTACAGACTATATCGGCGATTTTGTCTATCATAACAACAAGTTCTCTCGTTACAACTGGGGGAACGGGTACATTGTCCCCACCAGTTCATCTTCCGGTTATGCCTACCGATTCTATTTCAAGGACCATCAGGGGAACAACCGCGTTGTGACGACCTATTCCGGTGCTGTCAAGCAGGTCACCCACTATTATCCAGATGGCGTGACGCATGACAAGAGTACGGAGCAGGGTGAGCAGGGATACAAGTACAACGGCAAGGAACTCGACCGCATGCACGGTCTTGACTGGTATGACTATGCCGCCCGCCAGTACGACCCGACCATCGGACAATTCATCAGCATGGACCCGCTGTGTGAGAAGTATTATCATATCAGCCCATACGCTTATTGTGCTGGAAATCCAGTGAGATATGTGGATCCCGATGGAAGGGATTGGTATCAAAACAACAAAACTTCTTACTATACTTGGTTTAATGGAGATGCCGTTAGGGATGGTTTTACGCACGTTGGAGGGAAGGGAAGCCTCCTTGGCGAGTTTGAACCGAAAATTAACAATATTTTAATAGATGTATACAAGAAAGAAAGGGGACTTTATTCAGAAGGAAGCATTGTCGATATCACGGATCCGAATAAAGGGGCAATTATTCCATCACAATTATTAAAAATGAATGATTTTCTTGACGAGTTTGTTTTTGGTTATGGACCGGAAATTTCTATATTAACAGAGAACCATCCATATACAAAAACACTACAAACAGATGACCGCATTCTTGAGAGCCAACAGAAATTACAAAAAGGCAACACTGCTATTCCTGGACAAATAACTAAGGTTAATAGATCTTGGGGACCTTTGGATGTACTCAGCACAACATCGATAGCGAAACAATTCGTTGGTTCATATACGTTCGATTCATACACATCATACGACAAGAATCATCTTTTGAACATCATTTATGATACAAAGAATTCTAGATCACTTTTTTACCATATTCCTGGAACTGCGTATCTAAACCATTCAAGAAATAGTATATTAAAACCTTTTGCAAATACATATCAATTCTACATATGGAAATCAAGAAAATAATAATAATGGTACTGTTAATAACCATTTTCAGTCTTATATCACTATTTCTTTATAGCGACAATTCTCAATACAAACAAATAGGTGATACTAGTTTTTATTTATTGCCTAATGAAATGGGACAAGAATCTTTCCTTTATCATGATGGTGAAAGTGATGAAGAAGTGTTTTTCCCTATTACCCATGAAGGATTCGTTCGTGATGTCTTTTGGTGCCGACAATTCATTATTGTTAAGTGTAGTCAACAAAAAGACGGGAAAATAGAACACTGGTATATAATGAATAATATTAAAGACTATAAATATTCCGAATTGAGGATAAGACATTTTTTAAAAGAGCAGGATTACATAAATGCATTAGATTCGTTGGGAGTGCACGAAATAAATATGGAGCATACTGATGGAAAGATTCCATGGAAGCTTCACTTCTAATTCTTAAGATACCAGGTTTTAATGTAAATAACCTTTAGAAAAATGAATATGCGAATGAGTACAATCGGTGATTTTGTCCATCACAACAGCGAATTCTCCAGATACAACAGGAAAGATAAAATTAAAGATTGATTTTATGATACAAATACATTACAAAATATTCAGACGGACAATGAGTCCATAAAATATTCACAAAACATTTTGGCGTGTGAATAAATTCATGTAAATTTGCACAACATAAGATAATAGAAGGAGCAACCGACAGCTTTCTTGAAAGTCTCTCGAATTTAGCCATTCACATAGACATTCGCAAGTAAAGACGGCTGCCTGCTCACGCATCCTATAAACGGAAGCGTGGGCTTTGGCAGTATTAACAATTGCGAATGGGTTGGCTAAAACCCGAGGGACTTTGTTGTACTCCCAATTCACAGTCCACGCCCTCCGTTTCTTTTCCATTTGTTGTAGAGATTAGAGTTTAGGATTTAGAGTTTAGAGATTTCTCTTTAAGCTTGATTATTTCAACATTAGAAAAATGAATAGTGAGAAAGAAGAGGATGTCCTCGACTTGCTCAGTCGTCTGTTGGAACGTGCGCAGCAGGCGGCTGAAGACAGGCATGGCTGCCACATCGAACTGGTGTATGTGGCATCGGGAGGACAGCATATAGGAAAGATAGAGAATCAGAATATCTGTCATGGGGAAGCCGTTAAAGATGGTGAGACGAGCCAACGCGTGGAGGATGTGGTGGAGGAGAGGCTCCGTTACCACATCCAAATGGCGGGGGACAGACCGAAGGATGTGCTACGTCCATACGTGGCTGCCCGACGCGCAAAATGTGTGAAGCTGATGTCGGTGGATGAGTTTAATCGGCATTATGCTACCAACGTGGCAAAATCATCTTACTCGGATTGGGTGGGCGAGAATCCAAAGTATTGTTATTCGGATGATGAACTAAAGCCCTACGAGGATGAGTTTCTGCGTTTGAAGGAGGGCACTTTGCCATCTCCAGTTGGCACTTGAATGTTGTGTCCGAACAGAACGGGGACTGTCTCCGAATTTTCCGAACTTTCCGAACATTTTCCGAACCCTTGCGACTTGATGTTGCAGGGGCTTTTTTTGTGCTGTACCTTTGCGGTCAAATTAGTGTGGGGAACTGAATTAGGAGTGAGGAATGAGGAATGATGGAAGCCCCCTCCGACTCCCCCAAGGGGGAGGGAGAGCCATGCGGGGTGTAAGCATGGAAGATGGATGATGGAAGATGGAAGATGGACCTTTCACAATTAGGAATGAGGAATTAGGAATGAGGAATGAAAGCCCCCTCCGACTCCCCCAAGGGGGAGGGAGAGCCATGCGGGGTGTAAGCATGGAAGATGGAAGATGGATGATGGAAGATGAGTCTGTCAACTCTCAACTCTCAACTGTCAACCCTAAACTCTAAACCCTCAACTCTCCACTCTAAACCCTAAACCCTAAACTCTAAACTCTAAACCCTCAACTGTCAACTATCAACTAAGCGTAGCGATAACTCCTTTAACTCCTTAACTCCTAAAGAAGTTGAGCACTTGCGAACCTTTAGCTCGACGAAGTCAAACTTGAATAAAGAAATAATACATACAAAACTTAAATTAAAATAGAATTGACAATGAAAATTAAGGCAAAGGATGTGAAAGCCATTTTATGGATTTTGCGAGAGATTATCACATTATTATTAAAACTTAAAAAGGAGGACAAGAACAATGGGAAAAAACACTTGGATGGAGAGGGTGATTGACACCCAGAAGATGTATCCAAATATCCCGAGAGGATACAGAAACAATAATCCGCTGAACATCCGTTTCAGTACAAGGAATGATTGGCAAGGTCAACTCGGCAGAGACAAAGGTGGCATGTGCGTGTTCTATGATATGAAGTATGGAGTCCGTGCAGCCATCAAACTGATAGCCAATTATCAGTGGAAATACAACAAACGCACTGTTCGGGACATCATCACAAGATGGGCTCCGAAGAAGGAGAACAACACGGATGCCTATATTAAGCGTGTGTGTGATTGGATGAAGTATGAGCCGTGGTTTATTCCACGTTTCGGGCTGAATGACGAGCAGGGCGATTGCTGCCGAATGATTCAGGCAATGATGATGGTGGAGAATGGCGTTTTGCGGACAGACTTGTGCAGTTGGCGCACTATTCAAGATGCTTATGAGATGGCTTTCCCGGGTCTGCGGCCTTTCTTCTCTTGCAATGCCCCAGACATTGCAGAGGCGTTGCCCGAGAATGGAGAGGTGGAAGAGGAACGGGTCTTTATCACCTATTATGAGGCGTTTATGGAAGATCGGAACTCGCACTTTGGAATCGTTTAAGGATGGCAATAATTATGAAATGGAACGTAAAAGAGATTTTGTCTGCTGTGGCTCTTGTGGTGGCAAGCATCATTGCTGTATGGGCGATGTTGCTGCCTCCACAGGGAGAGATTGATCAAAGCATCCTTATTACGATAGCACAGTTTCTGGTGTTTGCTGCCACTCTGTTGGGGGTGGACAGCAGTGTTGATCGTATCAAACATATATTAAAGAAATGAGAAGAATGAAGATTTCGGTGTATCGAAAGGAAATGGGTAAGTTGAGAGAAGCTTTCCCTAACATCACCCAGCAAGGTCTCTACAAGGTTTTGCGCTATGAATCTCATTCCATTCAGGCATCGCTTATCCGATGCTATGCGATGAACCATTTGCAGAGAACGATATTGTACACCTCTTATATGTCTATTAAATAAGATGCTTAGATTCACATTGACCAGACAGCTGGGCACTCCCTTCTATACATTGGGCGTGTTGGAAGAACCCACTACGGGTTTCCGATGCAAGACATTGGAGCGTCCTGTGGAAGAGACGAGGAAGAACCCCAGGAAGCATTTCGTCGCTATCCCTGCAGGTGTGTACATGTTGAAGGTCGTGGCACATGATACGGACTTTACGATAGGCTTCAGCCTGAATGGAAGTTGGCGCTATGCCGACCTGCGAGGTGATGCGTCTTTTTCGGGAATTCCGGCTGGAAGCATCTGCATCGGCAAGTCGTTCAACGAGGAAACGGGACTGGTGGGTGCAGAAGAGGTGGGCAAGAGGCTGAGTAAATTGATAGAGTACTTGATAGATTCGGGTGTCTTGTCGGGTAAGAGCAAGAAGGGAGAGATGATGATTGAGATTGTGCAGGATGAGTCGTTTGTCATCACTAAGGGGAAAAAACCTGATGCTTCCAAAGGAAAGAGGACGAAACTTAATTGGGATTGTCTTGAAGAAGACGACGAAGAGAACCTTGGCATAGAATGGGAGGACGAGTGATGATGAACGACCTGCACATCAATTTGAAAAAAGTGGAGAGTGCGCGAAACGATGTGGAGTACTGGCTTTACGTCATCCGCGCCATCTACCTCATCTGCCCGAAGGGCTACATCGAACTGCAAGCCCTTTGCAGCGAACTGTATGGGGACAAGGCAGGAAAATATCTGTCTAAGCTGCAACTGGTGGGGGTGAAGGTGAAGGAGCCTGTCTTGATGAAATGGACGGAAGAGGGTGCATCTGTCTTAAAGAACCGCATTCTGGTGCCTTTGGCTTTCGTGGCAGGATGTTACGAGAAACTGATTGCTGCTGACTATGAAAAAGCATATGCTCTGTTTTTGGTGAGCCAATCGTGCCATGAGTTGTAACCTCATCACAAAAAAAAGTAACAACAGAGTAGGGTGGGTGAGGTGAATTTGTTGTAACTTTGCCGCCGTAAATTAAAACCTATTGAAATGAAACGATTATTTTCTTTTGCTGTAATGTGTGTTTGTGCTGTCATCTCAGCGGTGGCTGTGGAGCAGTTTGTGATTTTTGCCCCTCAGGGGAATGCTTTGTGCCTGACTGACCAGAAGGGCGCGATTGTGTATGACCAGAACGATTGGAAGGGTGTACACATCGCCATCGACAACTTGAAGAAAGACTTGGTGAAGGTGACGGGCAGAGAGGATTTCCCGATTGTGATTGGCACAGTGGGCAAGAGTGCTGCTATTGACAAATTGGCGAAGAAGGTGCCTGCCATCAAGGAACTGAAGGGCAAGACGGAGATGTTTGTCATCACGACGGTGAAGAATCAGTTGGTGATTGCGGGCAGTGACAAGCGCGGCACGATATATGGTGTCTATGAACTGAGTCAGCAGATTGGCGTGAGCCCTTGGTATGACTGGGCAGATGTGCCTGCTGAGAAGCATGACCGACTCTATGTGAAGAGCGGTGTCTATACGGATGGCGAACCTGCTGTGAAGTATCGTGGCATCTTCCTGAACGATGAGGCTCCTTGTCTGACAGGATGGGTGAAGGAGAATTACGGAGGATATAACCATGAGTTCTATGCCCGTGTGTTTGAACTGGTGCTGAGATTGAAGGGTAATTATATGTGGCCAGCCATGTGGGATGCTATGTTCTATGCGGATGACCCGCTGAACATGCAGACGGCTGATGATATGGGTGTGTGCATGGGTACGAGCCACCATGAGCCTTTGGCACGTGCGCACAAGGAGTGGACGAGCCATCGCAGGGAATATGGCGCGTGGAACTACGATACGAACCAGGAAACGCTGGATAAGTTCTGGAAAGGTGGTGTGGAGCGTATGAAGCATACGGACGATGTGGTGACCATCGGTATGCGTGGTGACGGTGACGAGGCGATGGGCGACCATGCTGACGTGGCACTGCTGGAGCGCATCGTGACGAACCAGCGTAAGCTGATTGAGGAGGCAACAGGAAAGCCTGCCAAGGAGACGCCGCAGATGTGGGCACTCTATAAGGAGGTGCAGGAGTATTACGAGAAGGGCATGAATGTGCCAGACGATGTGATTCTGCTGCTGTGTGATGACAACTGGGGCAATGTGCGTGTGTTGCCTGAACAGGAATGGAACAAGGGCACGGGTGCTTTCTCGAAGCGTCATCCCGGTGGTTATGGCTTGTACTACCATGTGGATTATGTGGGTGCGCCAAGAAACTCGAAGTTCCAGAATATCAGTCAGGTGCAGCGCATGTGGGAACAGCTGCAGCTGACCTACACGTATGGTGTGGATAAGCTTTGGATTCTGAATGTGGGTGACTTGAAACCGATGGAGTTCCCGATTGACTTTTGGTTCAAGATGGCATGGAACCCATCGCAGTTCAACCCTTCGAATCTGATGGAATATACGGAGAATTTCTGTCGTCAGCAGTTTGGCGAGAAATGTGCAAAGGAGGCTGCACGCATCTTGAACCTGCAATGCAAGTATGCGCACCGCCGCACTCCCGAACAGCTGGATGCACGCACCTTTGACCTTGTTTCGGGCGAATGGAAGGAGCGTGTGGAGGAATATGACAAGCTGGAACGTGATGCAACCATCCTGCGTGAGCTCATGCCTGTGCAGAACCGTCAGGCTTACAATGAACTGGTTTACCACCCTGTGCGTGTGTTCTGCAATCTTTATAACATGTATTATGCGGTGGCAATGAATGGCTACTATGCCCAGCGCAAGGATGTGCGCGCCAACGAATGGGCAGATAAGGTGGAGCAGTGTTTCAATCGTGCGGCAGATCTGTGTGATGAGTACAACCACAAGATTGCAGGTGGCAAGTGGAACCACATGATGGATGAGATATACATTGGTTACCGCTCGTGGAACAACCCTCGACAGAACACGATGCCTCAGGTGAGACGTGTGGAGGCTTCGGAAGCTGTGGCTGGTGAGGAACTGGCAATTGTGCCGAAGAAGACCATTGCCATCCTCGAAGCAGACGAGTTTGTGGGCAAGCAGGACAGCAAGGAGGCAACATGGCAGGTGGTGCCTGACTTGGGCATCTGGAAGGCAGGTGTGGCTTTGTTCCCCTACACGAAGAGCACGGAAGGTGCTGAAATATCCTTTGAATTCAATGCTTCGGAGGCAGCTGAAAAGGCTACTGCCACGATTATCCTTGCCACGAACTTCCCCTTCAACGACGGGCGTGGTCAGCGCATGACGGTGATGCTTGACGGTAAGGAGGTGCAGACAATGAACGTGAACGAGGCAAGCCGCTATGTGGTGCAGATGTCGCATGACCAGAACTTTGAATGGGAAACGACACGCATGAACAAGCAACGTGTGGCATTGCCTGCTCTGACACAAGGCAAGCACCGCTTGGCATTGCGCCCGCTCGACCCCGGTATCGTGATTGAACGCATCGTGGTGGAGTAAAATCCGTTCCATTTTGGAAACAAAAACGGCTTCTGCAGTCGTGATGATGAAAAAAACAGCGTAAAAATGTTCGAAATGAATAATTTTTACTAATTTTGCATCACCAAAGGATATAATGAATTCACACATGGGAAACATTTTGATTGCAGAAGCGATGCCAGCACAGGCAACAGGGCTCTTTTCGCAGGGTTTTGTCTGGGCAGTCTTGTTTGGCGTGTTGCTGATTGCGGTGGTGGCTTATGCGATTTGTCGCTGGATATTGTCGCGTGAACGTAAACGGATGGAGGCTGAGTTGCAGAAGATGCGTTCGGAACACCGGTCGGAACTTGAAGAAACAAAACAAGGCGTGTTGAGCGGGGTGAGCAGAGATTTGCTCACGCCCATCACGCTAATCATTAGCCCTTTGCAACAATTGGCATCGGAGCCTTTGGCAGACGATGTGAGAGTGCGCGTCCAGATGATTCTGAGGAACGCGCAATTATTGTTGCATCAGGTGAATATGCTGCCTGCAGGTGGAAAAGGAAATGTGGTGCCCGCTTTGGTGCCTCCAGTGGATGCTGTGATGACTCCCGTGACAACGCCTGTGGTGAATCAAGTACAACGGACAACTGACAATGGACAGCGGAAGGATCCTGTTGGCATTGATGACAGCAATGCAGCAGCATTGGTTACGGAGAGAGGTCAGCTGTCAATGGACAATGGTCTGCAGGAGGAGCGTTTCACGATGCTGATGGTGGATGACAGCCCTGATATGTGCCGTTTTGTGCATGACTATTTCCGCGGTGAGTACACGGTTCTTACAGCCAATAATGGTGAGGTGGCATTGCAGCGTCTGGAGGAGAATGACAATATTGACTTGGTGGTGAGTGACGTGACTATGCCGAAAATGGATGGTTTGGAACTCTGCAAGCGCATCAAGACAGATTTGCGTTGGTCGCACATTCCTGTGATTCTGTTGACGGGAAGAAGGGGTGACCAACTGGAGATGGAAGGCCTGCGATTGGGTGCAGACGACTACATCACGAAACCGTTCAATGTGGAGATGCTGCGCTTGAGAGTGAAGAAATTCATTGAGAAGCGTGAGAACCGTCAGCGTCAGTTCCGTGAGAAGATGGATGTGGCACCCAGCGAAATTACCATCACTTCTGTGGATGAGCAGTTCATCCAGCGTGCCATCAAGATATGTGAAGACCACATGTCTGACACGGAATTTTCGGTGGAGGTGCTGGGACGTGAGTTGTCGCTCAGCCGCACTTATCTCTATAAGAAACTCATCAACATCACGGGTAAGGGACCTGCTGAGTTCATCCGCACCATCCGACTGAAGCGGGGCAAGCAGTATCTGGAGCAGTCGATGATGCCTATTGCTGATATCGCTGCCGAGTTGGGTTATGCCAATCCGAAGCGATTCACTGAGAACTTCAAGGCGGAGTTTGGCATGTCGCCATCGGAGTACAGCAAGAAGTTCCGCGAGGAAAAGGCGAAGACGACACAGGAATAGAATTTGGATTCATTCAGAATAGGATAAGCGTTCGGAATAGGATTAGAATCAGATAGGATTTAGAATCAGAATAAAGATATGAGAGATTTTAAGGACATTCAAGTGGCAGTGGCGGGTACCGGTTATGTGGGCTTGAGCATTGCCACTTTGTTGGCGCAGCACCATCAGGTGACTGCTGTGGATGTGATTCCTGAGAAAGTGGACTTAATCAACAACAGGAAATCACCCATTCAGGATGAATATATCGAGAAGTTTCTGGCAGAGAAGGATTTGAACCTGACGGCAACACTCGATGGCAGGAAAGCCTATGCAGATGCCGATTATGTGGTCATCGCTGCGCCCACCAACTATGACCCTGTGAAGAACTACTTCGACACGTCGCATGTGGAGGAGGTCATTGATTTGGTGCTGGAAGTGAACCCCGATGCCGTGATGGTCATCAAATCGACCATCCCTGTGGGTTATACGGAGGGATTGTACAAGAAATATGGTTATGCGATGAAGCTGCTCTTCTCACCAGAGTTTCTGCGTGAAAGCAAGGCATTGTATGACAACCTCTACCCATCGCGCATCATCGTGGGTTCGCCCAAGCGCATTGAGGTGAAGTATGCCGAGGAATTGCGTGCAGCTGCTGACACGTTTGCCAAGCTCTTGCAGGAAGGTGCCGTGAAGGAGAACATTGATGTGCTCCATATGGGACTGACAGAGGCAGAAGCGGTGAAACTCTTTGCCAACACTTATCTGGCACTGCGTGTGAGCTACTTCAACGAATTGGACACCTATGCTGAGGTGAAGGGACTGGATGCCCAGGCAATTATTCAGGGTGTCGGGCTTGACCCCCGTATCGGCACACACTATAACAACCCATCGTTCGGTTATGGTGGCTACTGCTTGCCGAAGGATACGAAGCAGCTCTTGGCGAACTATCAGGATGTGCCGCAGCAGATGATGACAGCGATTGTGGAGAGCAACCGCACGAGAAAGGACTTCATTGCTGACCGTGTGTTGCAGATGGCAGGCTATTACAGCTATTCCAACCGCATACGTTGGAGCCAGGATGTCGAGAAGGAGGTGATTATCGGTGTGTTCCGCCTGACGATGAAGAGCAATTCCGATAATTTCCGCCAGTCAAGCATTCAAGGTATCATGAAGCGCATCAAGGCAAAGGGTGCCACTGTCATCATCTATGAGCCGACATTGGAAGACGGCACGACATTCTTCGGTTCGAAGGTGGTGAATGACCTTGACAAGTTCAAGGCACAATCACAAGCCATCATTGCCAACCGCTATGATGCGTGTCTGGACGATGTGCAGGAGAAAGTATATACCCGCGACATTTTCCGTCGTGACTAACCCCCATTTGATTATACATAGAAAAGCCTATTGATATGAAAAAAACAATCTTCACCTTGTTTATGCTGATGGTTTGTTGCCTGACATGGGGACAGACTTATGAATTGCGCCTGCTCAACCATTGGGACAACCCTAATGGCACTGTTGAACGTGGGTTTGCTGGACGTTCTATCTGGAAATGGGAAGAAATCCCTGCAGGAAAGGGTTCGATGCCCAAGGAACTGAAGGCGCGATATGAGGAGTATGGACGCATCAATCAGGAGTATGGCATCAATGGCACTGTGCTCAACAATGTGAATGCCAAGCCTATCGCCCTCTCTTCGGACATGCTGAAGAAGACAGCGAAGATTGCTGATGTCCTGCGCCCTTATGGCATCAAGGTGTATCTGTCTGTCAATTTCGCTTCTCCGAAGGCATTGGGCGACCTCGACACAGCTGACCCGCTGGATGAGAGGGTGCCGTTGTGGTGGCAGAAGAAGGTGAAGGAGATTTATGGACTGATACCTGACTTTGGCGGCTTCCTGGTGAAGGCGAACAGTGAGGGAGAGCCTGGTCCTATGGATTATGGTCGTACGCATGTGGATGGTGCCAATATGTTGGCAAATGCCTTGAAACCCTACAAGGGCATTGTCATGTGGCGTGCTTTTGTCTATTCAGCCAAGGGTGAAGGAGATGTGCAGAAGACTCCTGCTCAACGTGCATATGAAGGAGACCGTGCCAATCAGGCATACGAGGAATTCATCCATTTCGACGGGCAGTTTGCAGATAATGTCATTATTCAGATTAAGAATGGTCCCGTGGATTTCCAGCCACGCGAACCCGTCTCTCCTCTCTTCTTTGCCTTGAAGAAGACAAAGATGATGGTGGAGTTCCAGATTACGCAGGAATATACGGGTGAGAGCATCCACACGTGCTTCTTGGCTCCGATGTGGCGTGAGTTCTTTGACACGTTGAACTTGGTGGACAAGGATATGCCCAACCTTGTGGGAATGGCAGGTGTTGCCAATATCGGTGACAGCCCTAACTGGACAGCGAATGACCTCGCTATGGCTAACTGGTATGCGTTTGGTAGGTTGGCAAATGATGTCAATGTGTCTTCTAAGACGATTGCAGAGGATTTCTTGCGTGACTATTACAAGACCGACAAGGTGGAGTTCATTCGTCCAATGACTCAATTACTGCTGAAAAGCCGTGAGGCTGTGGTGGATTACATGATGCCACTCGGATTGCACCACATCTTTGCAGGTGGTCATCACTATGGTCCCGAACCTTGGTATGCTCCAAGAGGAGTGCGTGAAGATTGGGTACCTCCTTTCTATCACCGTGCCGACTCTATCGGGCTTGGTTTCAATCGCTCCAGTCACGAAGAGGCATGTGTGAAAGGCAATGTGGGTTCCAACAATGCTGGGCAATATCCAGAGCCTTTGCGTACATTATATAATAATATGGGCACATGTCCTGAAAACCTCATTCTCTGGTTCCATCATGTGCCTTGGGATTACACGATGAGCAACGGGTTGTCATTGTGGGACAACCTCTGCTACACCTATGATCGCGGTGTGCGTCAGGCAAATGAATTTGTGAAGACGTGGGAAGCGATGAAGCCTTATGTGCCAGCAGAGCAGTTCAAGGAGCAGCAATGGCGTTTCGAGCGTCAGGCAAAGGATGCACAGTGGTGGCGCGATGCTTGCCTGCTCTACTTCCAGACATTCTCGCATCGTCCATTACCGCCAGATAGTCCTAATTTTCACTTCACGCTGGAACAGGTGCAGAACTTCCATCTTCGCATGGACAACTATACAGCAGCAGACCCAACGAAGTTGCCATAACGGCGCTTCATTGGGCCTGCCCTTTTTTATGCTATTTCAGGAATGTCGGGTTCGGAGAGTGGAACATCCGGGTCATCAGGATTATCTGGATTATCTGGGTCATCCGGATCATCGGGATCGTCTGGGTCATCCGGATCATCGGAATCGTCTGGGTCATCAGGTTCCGTTATCTTTCCTCCATTAATGTCCACAGTGATGGTGCCGTCTTCTTGCTCTGTAATGTTGTTGATGGTTTGTCCAAGTGTTCCTCCCGTATAGACATCGTAGGAGGTGATTTCCGTCACGTTGTTCTCGCCTGGGTAGAGGTCGCCATGTTGTGATTGCACCCACTCCTTGTCCGTCTTTTTGTTGGAAGAGATGAGTTCTTGGTCAGCAGGCACGATGGTCATGCCCTGATAAGTTCCTTTCGACGTGTTCACGGTGTTGCTGTTCCACGTTAACGACTTATAATCCACATGGCTAATCATCAGGCCATGATTGGCACCCATTTCATTGTAATGCGAACTGAGCGCATAGCCAATGTATTGATCCATGCCGATGTTCTGACGGTTCTCAAGGATGAAGTATTCGTCAGGGTTGGCTTTGTTCACCACTTTGTATCCTATGCCCCCCTTCTCCAAAGGGTCAATGGTCAGCGTGTATGCCTCATCGGGTTCCAGTTCCACCAATTTCCTCCAACCTAAGAAATCCAGTTCGTAAGCAGAAAGTCCGATGGGCATGCGTCCTTGCAGTTTATAGCATCCAGCATCCATCACATCCCAATAATCCATGCCATACTTCTCGTAGTCATAATCGTAAAAGTCGGGCAAGCCTAATCCGTGACATAACTCATGTACACAGGCACCAATGCCATCAATCTTGCCTTTGTACAGTTCGCAGGCACATCCCGATGCACCAAACGCCACGTTGATGTCATCCCCCTGCACCTTGTAATAAGATGTGGTCTCCTTTGGCCAGATGAGGTCGGTTGCTTGTCCCTTCTGATTCTGTCCATGCCCCGCATAGAGGAAGAACGCGAAATCCACCACACCATTCCCGTCATTGTCATAGAGGCTCCAATCCACATTCTTCTGAATGGCTTGCAAGCATGCTTCGCGATAGAACTCATCCACACGTATGTCCTTCGATGTCCCATTGTCCTCGCCATAGTAGGTATAGCTTTTAGGCAGGGTGACAGGCCCAATCACGTCGAAGTCGGGCGTGAACAATTGGTTTGACTGGTCCTGAAAATAGGTTTTCACAGAACAATAGGAATTGCAGGGATGCACATCCTTCTCAGCATTGAAGAACTCTTGATAGATGGCATTGACAGCCTCTTCGGTTTCAGCCACTGTAAAGGACATGTCAGGAAACTGCACCAGAATCACGGGCACCTTGGGCGAACCCGTGCAAGGGAGTGGGGCAGTGGCAGTGGAACCGATTTTTCGTAATCCCTTTTGCGAGGATGCCGAAGCACTCTCCGTCATGTTCTCAATGCGTCCACGCGTTTCAAACATTTCATCTTGCGCCATGCTGTTCAGTGTCACCATCCACAGCATGGCCATCCATATACTTTTTCTATGTATCATTCTATTTTTTGAAAGACCCTCTCCTCAGTTTTCTTTTCCTCATGCCTCTTGGCTAATCTCTTGAAAATGGACATGGAACCCAGCGCCATCAGGATAATCACGATGGCATAGCCGAAGAGGGCGTAAGGGCTGAGCCATACGGGAGGCTTCACGGTGACGATGATGGAAGCCGCCTCACCCTCCCAACGCTCAGGGTTGAAGCTTGCCTGCAGGGTGATTTTATAAGTGCCAGCCGAGAGGTTTGCCAACTGGATGGGCTGGGCATTGTCCGTCACCACCCACGGCTCATCGGGGTTCAGGCGGTATCGGTACCATACCACTTCCCCGCTCCTGTATGACGGAACGGCATAGTAAATCGTGAATGTGTTCTGGTCGCGGCTCAGTGTCAGCTCCTTTGTCATGAACAATGTCTGCTTCAAGATGCCAGTCTCGTCATCTGGCAGGATATGCCTTCCGTTCACATAGAGATTGAGGAAGTAAGGTTTCAGCCTTTCCCTCGACATGATGAACTGGGCGGGATTGAATCCAATCATCCCCTTATATGTGCCGATATACACCGACCCGTCCTTGTCCACAACTCCCGAAGCATAGCTGAGATAGTTCGAAGGCAGCCCATTAGCTGTGGTCACGTGGTTCAGCACATTCTTGCTGAGGTTGTAGCAATAGAGCCCGTTGAATGTGTTAATCCACAACCGGTGATGCGTGTCCTCAACGATGTTGGTCACATACTCCTTGCTCAGTTGTGACGAATGTTCCCAAGCATCCGTCTCCCCCGTCTTGTCATCATAGTGCATCAGGCCATGTATGTCGGTGCCCACCCAGAAAGTGCCTCGTGAATCCTCAAAAACGGCACTGACACACATGTAGTTGAACGCCGTCTGTTTGCCTTTCCATTGTCCTTTCTTGTCCTGCTCAATCTTCCACAAACCCTTGTCGAACGATGCCACCCACACATTCCCGTGGCGGTCGCCATACAGGCGTTGCGCATGCACATTGCTCATTCCGGGCATGGTGTAGAACTCCTCCGTCTTCTCGTCGAAGATGTAAACGCCACTCCACGACCCTGCAAAGAGGGTGCCGTTCTGGTGGCACAAAGTCTTGATGCTCAGCTTCTGCCCCTGCTGGCTCTTGTTCGTCTTCTCAAATCTGCGTTTCAGGCGCATGGCTTTCGTGTCCACCACATAGATGCCATTCGTGATGCTCGACACCCACAGGTCATCGTCTATCAGCACCATTCCCTGCACATTGAACGGGGCGGGGTTGCCCCCCCAATCAATATTCGCTCTGCGCAGCACACTGTTCTCTTTATCCATTAGGTACAAGCCGCCATCCTCCGTGCCTGCCCACACATGTCCGAAATTATCTCTATGAATTTCACGCACCACATCCACATCCTCGTCTTCAGCCATGAACAAGGTGAAGTTGTGTTGCGAGGTGCTGATGCGGTCAATGCCTCCAAAGTATGTGCCCACCCATACACCATTCTCCTGATCCACAAAAAGGGTGTGAACAGAATTGTCCGAGAGGGAGTTCAAGGCGTTGCGCGATTGGCGTATGCCTCTCACGTGCTTGTTCCTCATGTTGTAGATAATCACTCCACGTTCCGTTCCAATCCAGAGGTTGTCACCATTGATGGTGGTGGCTGTGTGAGCCACAATTGGCGAACCTTCGTCGTCCCGTGTCAGGAGCATCTTTGCCGTGTATTTATCGGGAGAGAAGATGCAGATGCCGTCGTTGGCACTGGTCAATGCCAGCTGCCCGTTTCTCATTTCAGTGATGCTCACCAGTGATGTGAACGCCTCCGCACCTTCTGGCTCGATGCTGTATGAGCGCAGGCGCAGGGTGGTTGAATCGTAGCGGTACAGCTTGCCTTCATTGTCGCCCAACCACACCGTTCCGTCCTTGGTCACCGTGATGCAACTGGGCGACACGGTTCCTTCACCCACACATTCGGCAGCGTTCTGCTTCACGTCAATCTTGTACACCTTTCCACTCATGATGCTCCACAGATACCCTTCCTTGTCGAACATCATCTGCAGGACATTCGGGTTCTTTGGCGTTCCATCTGGCGTGACTTTGTGCAGACGCTCCTCGCCCATGCTGAATTGGTAGATGCCTCGTCTTGACCCCACCCACAGCGTACTGTCCGATGCAGCTGCCAGCGATGTCACACAACTGAAGTAACCGCCAAGACTATCTTCGTCGGGAATATCGTATTTATACATGTGGTTCCCATCGAACGCGTAAAAGCCATCCGACGCGCCCACCCAAATAAAGCCGTTAATCTGTGTGATGCGTGTGGCACCACGTGTCTTTAACTCGTCGTTCTTGCCAAAATTCTTGATGTGATACTCATCTTGAGCCCACAAACTCCCCGCCATCATTATCAACAACATCCATAACCAGACAACTTTTTTCATATCGCAAATCGTTTATTAATTTCAATTCCTAACTGTCAACTTTCAATTGTTAATTGTCAACTGTCAACTTTCAACTGTCACCTCCCTTTGTCTCACCGCCTCGAACAGCAATATCGCCGCACTCACGCTTACATTCAGCGAATCCAGCTGACCCAGCATCGGAATCCTGATGTGTGCATCTGCTGCTTGCCTCCACACCTCCGTCAGCCCCGTCGCTTCTGTGCCCATCACAATGGCTGTCCCGCATCTCATGTTGGTGTCATAATACAACCGCGAGTCCTGCAATTGTGCTGTCAGAATCTGAATGCCGTGTTCCTTCAGAAAGGCGATGCACTCCTCGCTGCTGCACACCACACATGGCACCGTGAACACTGCTCCTATCGAACTCCGGATAAGGTTGGGGTTCCATAAGTCTGTCAATGCATCACACACCACCACTGCATCTGCCCCTGCTGCATCGGCACTTCGAAGGATAGCTCCCAAATTGCCAGGCTTCTCCACACGTTCCACCACCACAATCAAGGGGTTCTCGCTGAGCTGCAAATCCTCCAGCCGTCTTTCCTTGCTCTTCACCACAGCCATCACTCCCTCCGTGCTCCCACGATAAGCCATCTTCTCATACACCTCCTTCGTCACTTCCCACATGTTGGCTTGCTCCTCCATCTCCCCTGCAATCTCTTTGCACACAAAGATTTCCTTCACTTCCAACCCCGTCTCCACACAGTGTTCCAGTTCCCGCTTCCCTTCCACAACAAACAGCCCTGTCCGACGTCTCTCGGCCGACTTCTGCTGCAAAGCCACCACTGCCTTCACTCGTGGGTTCTGTACACTTGTTATCAACAAATCTTTCATATCTTACTTCTTAAAAATTACAAAGATAGAGCATTTTCTCCGATTCTCCAAATAATTGTGAGGAAAATTTCATTTCGGGGACTTTAACCTTCTCACGCTGCAAAGTTACGACATAACAATGGCTGGTACAAGTTTGTCGCAACATACCTGTATTTCTTGCGACAGGTCGCGTTTTTCGCCCATTCTGTCAGGTGTCTTTCGTATGCATTGGTATCTTTGCGAGTGTGTTACGCATTTCTTTACGGAAGTCTCACAGTTGCCTTTGTGGAAGTCTCACTATAAAATGACCCCGATGTTCCATGTCGAGCGAAGTTGAGTTTTGAGGAGTTGAGGAATTGATGAAGTTGTGGGTTCTTGTCTTGCAAGTGCTTTGCGATGACGTTATATGTGCCTTTTTGCTTGACTGTATGGGTACTATGCGTGCATCAGAGACTGCCGTGTTACAAAAACGAAAGGAAATGTTACATGAGTGGAAGTGTTTGTTGCAAAAATGCAAGGAGGAACGAAAGAAAAGTATTAACTTTGCAACTTGAATGGGCAAACTGCATTTTTTGCAATCAAATTACTAAACATAAACAAAACCTAAACAAGAAAATGGCAACAGAAAATCAAACTCAGGAAGCAACAGGCTTCTACAAACTCAGCTGGCTTCAGCGCATCGGATTCGGTTCAGGCGACTTGGCTCAGAACCTTATTTTCCAGACAGTGGCAACTTACTTGATGATTTACCTTACTACGGTGTTGAAAATCAATGCAGGATTCGTCAGTGGACTGATTCTCACGGTTCGTCTCGTTGACTGTTTCTGGAGTCCAGTGGTGGGACGTTATATTGATAACCGCAATCCCAAGTTAGGCAAGTATCGTGCTTATCTTCTTTACGGTGGTATTCCTCTCACCGTTGCTGCCTGCCTGCTGATGCTTCCTCAGGCTGCCGAATGGTCAATGCCTATGAAGATGGTCTATGCAGCCCTCAGTTATACTGTGCTGAGCATGATCTATTCAGTCGTGAACATCCCTTACGGCTCGATTATGGCAAGTATGACCCGTGACAATGATGAGGTGCTTATTCTTACCTCTACACGAATGGTATGTGCCAATATCGGTCAGATTGTCGTTCAGGCTGGTTTCCCTATCGGACTTGCCATGTGCATTCATGCTGCCATTGACTGGAACCAGGCTACCTTCATGGCTATTGGCACCATTCCGGCTTTCGTCATCCTGCCATCCCTGCCTGCATTGAAGAAATGGCTGGGTAAGAAGGGACTTTATTACACGCTCCTCGCTGTAGGTCTTGTCGGATTTGCCATCTTGTTCACGATTGGTAAATTCTTTGATGTGGCAAGTTACAATACAGTCGTTCAGATTGCAAAGATTATGACGGGTGTTGGACTTCTTGTCGGTTCTTTGATGTGGGCACTGGTTCCTGAAGTGATTACAGAGGCTGAATATCGTACAGGAAACAGACCTGCAGCCACAGTAAATGCACTTGCGGGTGTTGCATTCAAGGCTGGTTTCTCCATCGCGGGTTGGATTACACCTCTGGTGATGGGATGGATTGGCTTTAACTTCGCCAGTGAAGAGTCAGCTTTGGCTACCGATCCTAATGCTTGGTTTACCGTTACCAGTGTGTTCGCACTTGTCGGATTTGTTCTCTTGCTGCTTTGCTTCACAGGCTGTAAGGAGAATATCACCACGACACCTGAAAAGCCTGTTTCATTCGGTGAGATGTGGCAGGAGTTCAAGGCAAACAAGAGCCTGCAATTGGTGCTCAGCATCTTTGTGGTTGTGTTCCTGGCATCATTCATCAGTGCTCCTGTAAATGCTTATTATGTGAAGCTGGCAAACTACTCTGAGATTGCCCAGAACGCTATTCTGGTGTTCACTTGCATCATTCCTGCCATTCTTCTGGTTCTCGTCGGATTCCTGGTTTACAGATATCCTCTCACAGATGAGAGACTTGATGAGATGAACAGGGAGATTGAGGCTCGTTCGAAGAAATAATAACTAATCTATTTAATCATTTATAACCCATAAAACCTAAAAACTATGGAAGGAAAGAAATATCTTTTCCCGGAAGATTACATGGCAGATCCTGCTGCGCATGTATTCAATGGTAAATTGTACATCTACCCCTCTCACGACTGGGAGGCTGGTGCTGAAGAAGACGATGATGGTGGTCATTTCCAGATGAAGGACTACCACGCACTCTCTTTCGATGACTTGGAGAACGGCAAGGCTACTGACCACGGTGTCATCTTCAGTGTGGAAGATGTGCCATGGGCAGAAAAGCAGTTGTGGGACAGCGACGTGGTGGAGAAGGATGGCAAGTACTACTATGTATTCTCAGCAAAGGGCTATGACGGCGTGTTCCGTCTTGGTGTGGCTGTGGCAGACAAGCCAGAAGGTCCATTCACTCCACGCCCATTCGCCATTCGTGGTTCATTCTCCATTGACCCCTGTGTGTTCAAGGATGATGACGGCACCATCTACACCTTCTTTGGTGGTCTGTGGGGTGGTCAGCTCCAGTGGTGGCAACCACTCTATCATGGCTTCGAGACCATCCCTGGCAAGTATGGCGACCAGAACGGACTTGTTGATTTGGGTCCTGCTCCTGACCGCAAGACTCAGCTCTTCGCTAAGCCAGATGCTCCAGCACTTCCAAGCTGGGTGGTGAAGATGAACGACGACATGGAGTTTGCTGAAGCTCCCCGTTGCGTGCTCATCCTCGACAAGGACGGCAAGCCCCTGAAGGCAGGTGACCCACACCGTTTCTTCGAGGCTTCTTGGGTGCACAAGTATAATGGCAAGTACTACTTCTCTTACTCTACTGGTGATAGCCACTATCTCTGCTATGCCATCGGTGACAATCCTTACGGACCATTCACTTATCAGGGTGTCCTCATGACTCCTGTGGTGGGTTGGACCACACACCACGCTATTGCAGAGTATAAGGGCAAGTGGTATCTCTTCCACCATGACTGTGTGCCATCAAATGACAAGACATGGCTTCGCTCGCTGAAGGTGTGCGAACTGCACTATAATGCAGATGGTACCATCCAGCAGATTGAAGGATTGGACAAATAATTCTAAACTCTATAAATTATGTTACTTTTAGGTTATGACATAGGCACTTCATCTGTCAAGGCCGCGCTGGTAGATGCGCAGACAGGCAAGACAGTGGCAAGTGCACAGTATCCAGATAGTGAGGCTCCCATCCTCGCCAAGCAGCCGGGATGGGCAGAGCAGGACCCTGAAATGTGGTGGGAGGAACTCAAGCAGGCCACTGCACGTGCAGCCGCCAAGGCTGGTGGTTCGTTGGCAGATGTGAAGGCCATCGGTATCTCTTACCAGATGCACGGACTTGTGTGTGTGGACAAGGCAGGCAAACCTCTCCGTCCTTCCATCATCTGGTGTGATGGCCGTGCTGTCCCTTATGGCAACAAGGCATTTGAAGGTATTGGCGGTGAGAAATGTCTTCAGCATCTGCTCAACTCTCCTGGCAACTTCACAGCAGCTAAGCTCGCGTGGGTAAAGGAGAACGAGCCGGAAATCTTTGCCCAGATTGACAAGATTATGCTTCCGGGTGACTACATCGCCATGAAGCTTTCTGGCGGTGACAAGAAGACGACTGTCTCTGGTCTTTCAGAAGGTATGTTCTGGGACTTCAAGAACAATGAGGTGAGCAAGGATGTGATGAACTTCTTTGGTTTCTCCAATGACCTCATTGCAGAGATTGTTCCTACTTTCTCCGTACAGAGCACTGTTTGTCAGGCTATTGCTGACGAACTGGGCATCCCTGCCGGTACACCTATCTCTTATCGTGGTGGTGACCAGCCTAATAACGCGCTCTCGCTCAATGTGATGAAGCCAGGCGAAATTGCTGCGACTGGCGGTACATCGGGTGTGGTGTATGGCGTGTTGGGCGAGGTGAACTACGACAAGCTCTCTCGTGTGAACACTTTCGCACATGTCAATCATGGCGAGGGTGGGGCAACCCGTCTGGGTGTGCTGCTCTGCATCAATGGCACCGGTATCTGCAATGCATGGATGCGTCGCACAGTGGCACCTGAAGGCATGAGCTACCCAGAGATGAACGACCTCGCTGAGACAGTTCCTGTAGGTGCTGACGGCTTGACGGTCATCCCATTCGGCAATGGTGCTGAGCGTGTGCTCCAGAACGAGAATGTGGGTGCTTCCATTCATGGTATCAACTTCAACATCCATAAGAAGGCACACCTTATCCGTGCTGCCCACGAGGGCATCGCCTTCTCGTTTGCATATGGCATGGAAATCATGAAGCAGATGGGCATGGAAATCAGCACCATCAAGGCTGGACATGCCAATATGTTCCTCAATCCACTCTTCTGCCGCACATTGGCAGCTGTCACTGGAGCCACCATCGAACTCTATGAGACGGATGGTTCTGTGGGTGCTGCATACGGTGCTGGCATCGGTGCTGGCATCTACAAGGACAGCGACGAAGCCTTCAAGACACTCAAGCACATGGCAACCATCAAGCCAGAAGCCGACAGCGCACCTTATAAGGCAGCTTACAAGCTCTGGGTGGAAAGACTTGGAAAATGACTCGACAGTTGACTGCAACAGTCAACCCCATCAATAAGGGAGGGTGCTGGTTCTTAGTGAATCAGCACCTTTCTTTTGGGGCTATCCCTGCCAGATTTCTCCACAGATCTATCAAAATCTAAAAAGTAGGTAACATCTGTGACATTCATATTGCAGAATTTTCTTTACCTTTGCATCACTAAAACTGATAAAAGATAGAACACTCACTTATGAAAAAAAACAATCTTGGAGGCTCGACATGCCTCAGTGTGTTGAAAAACTATGCAACATGGATGATTTGTGTGATGGGCGTTGCTACTGCCAATGCCCAAACGGGTAAGGAATGGGATGACCCTGCTGTGACCAGCCTGAACAGGGAGGGAGCGCACACTCTTGCCATTCCGATGGCTAACGAAACCGATGTGGCTAAGAACGACATGACGGCTTCGCCTTACTATCAGTCACTGGATGGCACATGGAAGTTCTACTGGGTGTCAAACCCCAGCAAGGTAAACGCGAAAATGTGTGAAAAGGACTATAACGATGCTGCATGGAGCGACATCGATGTGCCTTCGAGCTGGCAGGTGTATGGTCTGCACCACAACAAGAATTGGGACAAACCCCTGTACTGCAATGTGGCTTATCCGTTCTCTTACGACAAGAACACGTACAGTGTGATGGCTGAGCGTCCAGGTTGGTTCACTTATAAGGGTGACATGACCAACCCTGTGGGAACATATCGCCGTAAGTTCACTATCCCTTCTGACTGGAAGGACAGGGACATCTACGTGCGTTTTAATGGTGTGGGACATGGTTACTACCTCTGGGTGAATGGCAAGTGTGTGGGCTATAGCGAGGATTCTTACTTGCCTTCTGAGTTCAACATCACGGACTATGTGACCAAGGGGGAGAACACCATCGCCCTGCAGGTGTACCGTTTCACGAGCGGTTCCTTCATTGAGTGTCAGGACTATTGGCGACTCACGGGCATTCAGCGTCACTGCTTCCTGTGGGCTGCTCCGAAGAGCCAGATACGCGACTACTTCTTCACCACAGACCTTGATGCCACCTACACGAATGCGAAGGCAAACGTGAGGGTGAGCCTGACGGGTGTGGAGAATGTGAAGGGTGGTACTATGGATGTGAAGATTGAGGAGAATGGGGCTGTCATTGCCAAGGCATCCAAGACTGTGGAGACAGCATCGGAACTGAGCTTTGACATGGATGTTCCGAATCCGAAGAAGTGGAATGCCGAGGAGCCCAACCTCTATGACCTTGTGCTGACCTTGAAGGACAAGAAGGGCAAGACGATTGATATCCGTGGTGGCAAGGTGGGCTTCCGTGAGGTGGGCATCCGTTCTGATGGTGCGCTCCTCATCAATGGCAAGCGTATGGTGTTCCATGGTGTGAACCGCCACGATTTCTCTCCTGTGAATGGACGTGCCATCACAGCAGAGGAGATTGAGGAGGACATCAAGACCATGAAGCGCCTGAACATCAATGCTATCCGCACCTCTCACTATCCGAATGACCCTGTGTTCTACGACTTGTGTGACAAATACGGCATGTATGTGTTGGCGGAAGCCAATGTGGAGTGCCACGCCAACATGGGACTGTCTTCTGAACCCAAGTTCCGCAATGCGATGGTGGAGCGTTCGCAGAACCATGTGAAGTGGATGCGCAACCATGTGTGCATCTTTATTTGGTCGTTTGGCAATGAGTCGGGTGGTGGCGATAACTTCAAGTCGGTGGCAAGTGCCATCAAGGCGCTTGACAAGACTCGCCTCACCCATTATGAGGGAAAGAGCGACTTTGCCGATGTGAGCAGCACGATGTATGGCAGTTATGAAACCATCAACTGGATTGGTTCCTCGCAGCACAACCGTCCTCACATCCAGTGTGAGAACAGCCACTCGATGGGTAACTCGATGGGTAATGTGCGTGACATGTTCGACTTGTATGAGAAATATCCTTGTCTGACGGGTGAATTCATCTGGGACTTCAAAGACCAGGGACTGCTCACCAAGAGTGCTTCAGGTGTGGAATACTGGGCTTATGGCGGTGACTTCGGTGACAATCCGAATGATGGCAACTTCTGTATCAATGGACTGGTACGTCCTGACTGGAGCCTGACTGCCAAGTCATACAACACAAAGAAGGTGTATCAGCCATTGGAGTTCAAGGCTGTGAAGAACAAGAAAAATGTCTTCTTGGTGAAGAACAAGCTGGCTTTCTTGCCAAGCACCACTTATGACGTGGCTTATGAACTTGTGAATGAAGAGGGGAAGGTGCTGGCAACGGGTGTCATTGACAAGGAAGTGGCAGCTGCCGACAGTGCCACTGTCACCCTTGACCTTTCTGCAGTGGATGCATTGGATGCAGAGGAAGAGGCGTTCATTCATTTTACAGCCAAGCAGAAAGTCCAAACGCCCTGGGCTGATGCGGGATATGTGGTGGCAGAGGAAAAGCTGCCTGTGAAGACAGCCACCAAAGGGATGTATGACCTCAAGCAGTTGGCTGACTTCGAGAACATCACAGTGGAGGATGCCACTTCGACACTGACACTCTCCAACGCCAAGTTCAAGGCTGTGTTTAATAAGAATTCTGGCGTGCTCACCAGTTATACTTATGATGACGTGCAATTGATTAACAAACCCCTGCGACTGAATGTGTTCCGTCTGCCAACTGATAATGATGGCCGCCAGAGCGGAAGTTGGGACAACATGGGATTGAGAAGCATGACTGCACGTGCCAAGGGCGTGGAATTTGAAAAAGCAAAGGACGGCAAGACGGTGAATGTGACGCTCAACACTCGTTATACGGGTCAGAACAGCACCTACTTCGATGTGCAAATGAGTTTCCTTGTTTGTGCCAATGGCGTGATGATGGTCAATTCTTTCATCAGCCCTTCCAATACAGGCACCATTCTCCCGAAGATGGGATTCCGTTTGGAAATGCCTGCTGAGATGGAGCAGCTCTCTTGGTTCGGAAGAGGACCTTGGGACAGCTATCGTGACCGTAAGGAGGCTTGTCTGCCAGCTATCTACAAGAGCACCGTAAAGGAGCAGTATGAGGGCTATATCTTGCCACAGGAGCATGGTACGAAGCAGGAAGTGCGCTGGATGTCGCTGACGAATGCAAAGGGTGATGGACTCCTGTTCGTGGCACCTGACCAAATGGCTACCTCTGCTGTGCATTTCAGACCGGAAGATAACTACACTGACCGCAACAACCGCAGCAGGCACACTTATCAGTTCAAGACTTGTGAAAACACAGTGGTGTCGCTGGATGCTGCCACTCGTGGATTGGGCAATGCAAGCTGTGGACCTGACGTCATGGAGAAGTATGAGCTGAAGGCTGCTAACACCGACTTCCGATTCCTCATCATGCCCCTCACGAAAGAGATGAATGTGGCGAAGGCTGCACGTGTCAATATCCCTGTGTGTCAGTCGGTCAATTGCAAGCGTGGCACCAATGGACGCATCACCATGACTTCTTCCACTCCTCAGGCGACCATCTATTATAGCATCAATGATGGCGCATGGCAGAAATATTCCACCAGTTTCACCCATAACGATGCTTGTAACATCAAGGCATATTGTACGGCTGAAGGATTGATGGACAGCCCGGTGATGTCCTATGACTTTGATGTTTTCATCAATAAAAGTGGCTGGAAGCTTGTGAGTGTGGATAGCCAACAAGGGGGAAATGAGGCAAGCAAGGCTTTTGACAATAATACCTCCACGTTTTGGCATACACAGTGGGGAAGCAATGAACCTCAATGTCCTCACACCATCGTGATTGATATGACCAAGATTTACAAGGTGACGGCTTTCACCTATACGGCACGTACCGATGGAAATGCCAATGGTATGGTGAAGGCGTATGAGGTGTACTTGAGTCTTGACGGCAAGACATGGGGAAACCCTGTCGCAACTGGAGAGTTCAAGAATACGACAGCCATGCAGGTGGCAAAGCTTTCCACTGCAAAAACGGGGCGCTACCTCAAATTTGTTGCCAAGTCGGAAATCAATGGTAAGGCTTGGACTTCTGCTTCGGAGATTGGCATACAGGCTGCTGCTGATGTCACGGCTGTAGATGAGGTGTATAGCCCTCAATTATTTGATGAAGATATCTACTACACGCTGCAGGGTGTGGCAACTGCCACCCCTTCTCATGGCGTGTATGTGTACAAAGGAAAGAAAGTGTTTTTTTGATTGTTGTGTAAAAGATGGGAGAAGTGTTTAACTTGGAGAATCTTTGGGCACAGGTGAATGCTGACGATGTGAACATCGCAGGTTCCGTGTTCAAGTTGCTGCTGAGCATGGTGCTCGGAGCGATGGTCGGATTGGAACGCCGTCATAAGGGACAGATTGCGGGTATGCGCACGTTTGCCCTGATTTGCATGGGTGCCACCTTGGCGATGCTGGTGTCTATCTACATTCCAGAGCAACTCTTTGGATGGACAGAAAATGGTGACCCTGGGCGCATTGCGGCACAGGTCATTTCGGGCATCGGTTTCTTGGGTGCTGGAGCCATCATCCAGATGAAGGGCTCGGTGCGTGGGTTGACCACAGCTGCGGGCATGTGGATGACGGCATCAATAGGTCTGGCTGTGGGTGCTGGCATGTATGTGGTGGCAGTGACAGCGAGTGTGCTTATCATTCTGGTGCTGACCTTGCTGGAACTCTGCGAGAAGCGTCTGTTCAAGGGAAGGGAGCAGAAGATCGTGCGATTGAAGGTGGACTACATCGTGAAGGATGCATCACCATTTCGCCAGTTCTTCTCGAAACACAATGTCCATATCTCGGATGAATTTCTCCGTTATGACTACACGCAGGAGACCACCATCATCAATTTCATGGTACGAAGCCACGACAAGACTGACTTCATCAAATTGTTTGACGAAATTCATGGGTCGGGCAATGTACTTTCGCTCACATTGACGAATGAAGTGAACAATTAGTTATCGTACAAAGTAAGAAAACTAACTGTTTGATAAAAAGTTTGTAAAAAAACAAAAAAAAGTTTGTTATTTCTTTGGTGATTGAAAATAAAGGTATAACTTTGCAACCCATGAGTGTCATTGTGAACCCATATGTGTCTGTGGATTGTGTGCTCCTTGGTTTTGACGGGGAACAACTCAATGCATTGATTGTCAAGCAGAATGGTGGTGATGAGGAAGAAGGTGTGTATAAATTGCCTGGCAGTTTGATTAACATGGACGAGGATTTGGACGAGGCAGCTCAACGGGTGCTTTGCCAGATGACGGGGCTGATGCAGGTGAACATGATGCAATTTAAGGCCTTTGGTGGTCCTGACCGCCTGAAGAACCCTGCTGACGGTGTGTGGTTGGACAGGTTCCACCATGTGGAGAATAGTCATATTGAGCGTATTGTGACGATTGCATACATCTCGTTGCTGCGTATTGATCGCCGCATGAGAAGATTGCAGGGGGGATATGAGGCACAATGGATTCCTGTGGGAGAATTGCCACGGCTGGCATTTGACCATAACGACATTGTCAGCGAAGCGATAGAATCTGTGAAGCAGAAAGTGACACTTGACCCTACGCTCCTTTTCGACCTCTTGCCCCGAAAGTTCACAGCTGCGCAACTCAGAGTTGTAATGGAAACTGTGAAGGGAGTGACCCTCGATGTGAAGAACTTCCACAAGAAACTGGCAACCATGCCTTATGTGGTTCCATTGGAGGAGAAGGAAGACGGGGTGAAGCATCGTGCAGCAAGATATTATAAGTTCAGGCGCACGCGAGGAAAGATATGAACATTTACCAGATACCTTTCAGATAGAAAGTAAGTATAATTCATATATTTATTAATTAAACAAAAGTAAGTTTAACAACAAAATCTAAAATTATGGCTAAAGAATTTTTCCCAGAAATTGGTAAGATTAAGTTCGAAGGCAAGGATTCAAAGAATCCAATGGCATTCCATTATTATGATGCAGAGAAAGTGATCATGGGCAAGCCCATGAAGGATTGGCTCCGTTTCGCTATGGCATGGTGGCACACACTCTGCGCTGAAGGTGGCGACCAGTTCGGTGGCGGCACTAAGAAGTTCCCATGGAACAATGGTGCTAATGCTGTTGAAATCGCTAAGCAGAAGGCTGACGCAGGTTTCGAAATCATGCAGAAGCTTGGTATCCCATATTTCTGCTTCCACGATGTTGACCTCGTTTCTGAGGGTGCATCTGTTGAAGAGTATGAGGCTAACCTGAAGGAAATCACTGACTATCTCGCAGTGAAGATGAAGGAAACTGGCATCAAGCTGTTGTGGTCAACTGCTAACGTGTTCGGTAATGGCCGTTACATGAACGGTGCTTCCACTAACCCTGACTTCGACGTGGTAGCTCGCGCTATCGTTCAGATTAAGAACGCTATCGACGCTGGTATCAAGCTCGGTGCTGAGAACTATGTATTCTGGGGTGGCCGTGAAGGTTACATGAGCCTCTTGAACACAGACCAGAAGCGTGAGAAGGAGCACATGGCAACTATGTTGACTATGGCTCGTGACTATGCACGTAGCAAGGGCTTCAAGGGTACTTTCCTTATTGAGCCAAAGCCAATGGAGCCATCTAAGCACCAGTATGATGTTGACACTGAAACTGTGATTGGTTTCTTGAAGGCTCACAACCTTGACAAGGACTTCAAGGTGAACATCGAGGTGAACCACGCTACACTCGCAGGTCACACATTTGAGCACGAACTCGCTTGCGCTGTTGACGCTGGCATGCTCGGTTCTATCGACGCTAACCGTGGTGACTATCAGAATGGTTGGGATACTGACCAGTTCCCAATTGACCAGTATGAGCTCGTTCAGGCTTGGATGGAAATCATCCGTGGTGGTGGTCTCGGCACTGGTGGTACAAACTTTGACGCTAAGACTCGTCGTAACTCTACCGACCTCGAGGACATCTTCATCGCTCACATCGCTGGTATGGACGCTATGGCTCGCGCTCTTGAATCTGCAGCTAAGCTTCTTGAGGAGTCTCCATACTGCGCTATGAAGAAGGCTCGTTATGCTTCCTTCGATAGCGGTATCGGTAAGGACTTCGAAGATGGCAAACTTACTTTCGAGCAGGTTTACGAGTATGGCAAGAAGGTTGGTGAGCCAAAGCAGACTTCTGGCAAGCAGGAGCTCTACGAGGCTATCGTTGCTATGTATGCATAATCTCTATAAGATTGAGTAAAAGAATGGCGGAAGACCTTTGTGGTTTTCCGCCATTTGTTTTTGTACCATCTTTAAGTACCATCTTTAAGGAAGCATGCTTTCCTTATTGTTTGCCGAAACTGACAGTGACGCTCGCAGGTTTGTCTGCTGGCTGTCCATTGGTTAAACCTGGACGCCAACGTGGCATACCCGTGACAATGTTGAAGGCTGCAGTGTCAAGAGTGCTGCCTGCAGATTTGGTCACTTCTGCTCCGTAGATGTTGCCTTTCTTGTCCACCTTGAAGCTAATGACCACATCGCCCTTTCCGCTTACATCAGAATGGAGAAGCTTCTTTTTCAGATAAGCCTGCAGGAAGACCTCTCCTCCGGGAAATTCGGGGTCTGTGTCGCCTTCCACTTTGGTTCCCGCTTTGGCGATGCTGTCAGCTTTGGCACCTTGCAGGATGGCTTCCTTGTTTTTTGAACCGAAACCTGCCATTTGTGCAGCTTTTAGTTTTTCGCTTACTTCTTGTGCGTTGGCTGTGATAGCCACAATGCCCAATGTGAGCATTAGAAAGAACTTGTTCAGTTTCATATTCATCCCTTTTTAGTTTTTTTACCGGGACAAAGGTAGGAATTTATTGGGAATTGGGAAGGGGGAGAAAGGATATATTTGATAGGAAATGAGGATTTTGGGATAGGGAATTTCCACTTTTTCATGAAAAAGTACGTTCGGGATGGCAAAATTATTGACGGGCAATTGTCTATTATCAATTATTTCCGTACCTTTGTGCGCATATTGTACATACATTGTCAAATATAAATTGAAAGATTATGAGACTTGACGGTAGAAGAGAGAGTTCCAACGTGGACGACCGCCGTGGCGGTGGTTTCAGACTCGGTGGCAAGGGTGGTCTTGGCATCGGTATGGCGATAGTGATAGGTTTGATTACTTATTGCGCGACTGGAGACTTGAACCAGGCGTTCCAAGTGGCAAGCAACACGAGCGACGTAACGAGTGTGGTCACTGGACAGAGCACCACATCTGGTGGGGATTACCAACCCACAGCTGAGGAGCAGGAACTGGAATCGTTTGCGAAGAAAGTGCTCGCCTCGACCGAGGATGTGTGGACTGAAGAGTTCCAGAAGTTGGGCAAGACATACGAGCCTCCTACATTGGTGTTCTTCAATGGCTCGGTGCAGTCTGGTTGCGGTGGCGCAAGTGCCAGCACAGGACCTTTCTACTGTTCAGCCGACCAGTGTGTCTATATCGACCTGTCGTTCTTTACCAGTATGAAATCATCCTTAGGCGCTGACGGCGACTTTGCCTACGCATACGTGATTGCGCATGAGGTGGGACACCACGTGCAATATTTGTTGGGTAATTTAGGTAAAGCGCATGCACAGATGGCAAAGCTTTCTCAGAGTGAAGCCAACAAGGTGAGTGTGCAGATTGAGCTGCAGGCTGACTGTTTCGCAGGGGTGTGGGCATACCATGAGCAGAAGATGTTTGGCTCTCTGGAAGATGGCGACTTGGAAGAAGCCATCAGTACAGCACAAGTCATCGGTGACGACTACTTGCAGAAGAAAGCTCAGGGATATGTGGTGCCTGAGTCGTTCAACCACGGTACAAGCCAGCAGCGCATGAAGTGGTTCAAGCGTGGTTTCAATTCAGGTGACATCGCACAGGGTAATACCTTCGCTTATAGTTATGACAACTTATAATTAAACTTAATACTAAACAATCAAATTCAAAGATTATGGCAAATTTCACGTTAGACATTAGTGGTGCGCTCAGCACCGCATGGGAATATGCAAAGAAATATGGTTTGCTTATCGCAGTGGTTTATCTGTTGGTTGGCATCTTGACAACTGGTTTGCAGTCAATAGGAGGTTCTTCTCTCGGTATGCAGGACTCTCAGGCTATTAGCGAGGCTATCGGTAGAGGTGACTGGGAAAGTGTAGGCAACATTGCACAGGCTTATAGTGGTAGTGTCGGCTCTAACTTCGGCACCATGATAGGAAGCATTCTCGGCACAGTTGTGAGTGTAGGCCTCTACAATCTGGCATTGGGCTTGATGGATGGTCGTTTTAACGAAGTGACTTTCGATGCGTTCAAACTTCCATTCGCAACGTATTTGAAGACATTTGTGGTGAGTTTCATTGTGGGTGTTATAGGTATTGTTGCCATCCTTTGTTGCGTCGTTCCTTTCTTATTCGTAGCTCCTCGTCTCATCTTGGCACCTGTCTATCAGGTGGAGCATCCAGAAGCCGGTATCTTTGAGTCTATCGGTGCTGCATGGAAAATGACTGCAGACAACACCTTCTCCATGTTGGGTTTGGGCTTCGTTGTTTTTGGTATTTGTATTTTGGGCTTCCTCTGCTGCTGCATTGGTCTTTACTTTGCCCAAGCTATCGAATTGTTTATATTGATTGCTGCTTACAACCAGTTGAAGGGCAATCTGCAATAATCACTAAACATTGACTTAAGTTTGACGGTATCAGAATTAATCAATAAGACCGAAAAGACTGCCTTCTCCTTCGAGGTGTTGCCACCTGTGAAGGGGACAGGCACGTCTACTCTTTTTAGTACCATTGATGCACTGAAAGAGTTTGGTCCTGAATATATCAACATCACAACTCATCGCAGTGAGTACGTGTATGTAGAACAACCTGACGGCACTTATTTGCGTCATTTTGTGCGCCGTCGCCCAGGAACTGTAGCGGTGGCAAGTGCCATCATGCAGAAATATGACATCAAGGTGGTGCCCCATGTGGTGGTGAGCGGAATGACCAAGGAGGATATTGAGTATATGTTGCTCGACCTTCAGTTCCTTGGTATCCAGGATATCCTCATCTTGCGTGGCGACAAGGCAAAGGATGAGGCTCGTTTCATGCCGGTGAAGGATGGATACAGTCATGCGACTGAACTGATAGAACAGGTGAACCTCTTCAATCAGGGTAAGTTCATTGATGGCACTCCCATCAAGAGTCCTGGCGCACCTTTCTCCTATGGTGTGGCTGCCTATCCTGAGAAGCATGAGGAAGCACCCAACTTGGAGTTCGACTTGCAAGTGCTCAAAAAGAAGCAGGATATGGGTGCTGACTATGCAGTGACACAGATTTTCTACGATAACGAGAAGTATCTCCGGTTTGTGGAACAAGCACGTGAAATGGGTGTCACTATTCCCATTATTCCTGGTATCAAACCGATGGCAAAGCTTAGCCAGTTCAATGTATTGCCTAAGACTTTCCACCTTGATCTACCAGAAGCCCTCTCAAAAGAGATGGAGAAATGCACCACTGACGCAGAGGTGAAGCAATTGGGAATAGAGTGGGGCATCCAGCAGTGTCGCGAACTGATGCAACATCATGTACCAAGCATCCACTTTTACTCGATGGGTGTCACGGATAGTATCCGGGAAATAGCAAAAGAAATCTATTAACCCTCAACTCTTAACCCTCAACTCTAAACTCTCGACTCTCAACTTTTCACTCTCATGACCTTTGACCAAATCATAGCACAAGACACGGTGAAGCAGCGCCTGCTGGATGAACTTCAGCAAGGGAGGGTGCCACATGCTTTGATGCTCTATGGTCCAGAAGGTTGCGGTGCTTTGCCCATTGCTGTGGCATATGCTCAGCGGTTGTTGGGTGGAGGGGTAATGGCAGAGAAGTTGCAGCATCCCGACCTGCATTTCGCATTTCCTATCTACAAAAAGTCCAGTGGTAAGGATACCTACTGTGATGAGTTTCTGAAAGAGTGGCGCGAACAATTGCTTACTCGTCCTTATTTCGGCATGTCTGAATGGATGGAGATGGTGGGTGCAGAGAATCAGCAGCTTGTGATCTATGCCAACGAGAGTGAAGCAATCTTGCGTAAACTCAGTCTGAAAGCCAGTCAGGGAGGCTATAAGGTGATGCTGATCTGGTTGCCTGAGAAGATGAATACGGAATGTGCCAACAAACTCCTCAAGCTGTTGGAGGAGCCTCCAGCCCAAACCGTCTTCCTGTTGGTGAGTGAACAGCCTGACAAAGTGTTGCAGACGGTGCGTAGCCGCTCACAGATGGTGGCAGTGCCAAGATTGACGGAGCAGGAGGTGGAGCAGGCACTCATAGAACGTTACAATATCTTGCCTGCCGAAGCAAAACGCATTGCCCGTTCGTGCAATGGCAACATGGCACAAGCCTTGCGTACCATAACCAGCGATACCGAAGGTGAATATTTCTTCGATTTGTTTGTAGAGTTGATGCGCCTCTCGTATGCACGTAGGGTGAAGGAGATGAAGCAATGGAGTGAGCGTGTGGCAGGCATGGGTCGTGAACGCATCAAGTCTTTTCTTGACTATTGTCAGAAGATGGTGCGTGAGAATTTCATCTACAACTTTGGTCGTCAGTCCGAACTAAACTACATGACGGAGCAGGAGTCGCAATTTGCTGTCAAGTTCGCTCCCTACATCAACGAGCGGAACGTCATCGGCATCATGAATGAACTTTCTCTTGCCCAACGAGACATCGTCCAAAACACCAGTGCCAAAATCGTTTTCTTCGATTTTGCCTTGAAAATGATAGTACTTATAAAAAATAGATAAATGACAGAATTCAAATGTGGACATTGCTGCGGCGACATCAGTGTGAAAGGATGCAGCCGTCATGCAGATAAACTCAATACATACGATTGGCTTGCCGACTTGCCCGACAATGCAGCGGCATGCGATGTGGTGGAAGTACAGTTCAAGCCACCACGTAAAGGCTATTATCTTAATGTGAACAAGCTCCCGTTGGAGAAAGGCGATGTGGTGGCGGTCGAGGCAAGTCCCGGACACGACATAGGCACAGTCACGATGACGGGGCGTCTGGTGCCTTTGCAGGTGAAGAAAGCCAATCTCAAACCTAACACAGAGTTGAAGAAAATATACCGAAAGGCACGTCAGACCGACATTGACAAGTGGAACGAAGCCAGGAAACGTGAACACGAAACCATGATCGAGAGCCGTCAGATTGCACTCCATCTGGGCTTGCAGATGAAGATAGGTGATGTGGAGTATCAAGGTGACGGCAACAAGGCAATATTCTACTATATCGCAGATGAACGTGTCGATTTTCGCCAGTTGATTAAGGTGCTGGCAGACCGCTTCCGTGTGCGTATCGAAATGAAACAGATTGGCGCCCGTCAAGAAGCTGGACGCATCGGGGGCATTGGTCCGTGTGGACGTGAACTCTGCTGTGCCACATGGATGACCAATTTCTCATCTGTCAGTACGGCGGCTGCACGTTTTCAGGACATCTCCCTCAATCCTCAGAAACTGGCAGGACAGTGCGCTAAACTCAAGTGTTGCATGAATTATGAGGTGGATCAGTATATGGAGTCGCTCAAGAAGTTGCCATCACGTGAAATAACGCTCTTCACACAAGATGATGAGTATTTTTATGTGAAGGCAGACATCCTTGCCCATATGATTACCTATTCCACAGACAAAAGGATGCTCGTGAACGAGAAGACCATCTCTGCACGACGTGCTTTCGAGGTGATACAGATGAATCGTAACGGACAAAAGCCTGCATCCCTTGACGAGAAAGAAAGACAGGAGGCACCTGTGTCAGTGGATCTCCTTGATCAGGACAATATCAACCGCTTTGACAGTCAGAACAAGAAGCGAAAGAAGAAGAAAAAGCGTGGCGGTAATGGTGGAGGACCGAGGGAATGAACAGAGTCCGTTGTTTGTTGTCCATCGTCATTTTGACGGTGTTCAGCCTTGTCCTCCTTACGTCATGTGAGGACAATCTATATTATTCGCTCTATCAAGACATGCCCCGCATGGAATGGGACAGCAATGAGCCTTTGGTTTTCAGTATTCCACCTGCTGAAAACACATTGGAAGTGGCAGTTACTTTAGGCGTGCGCACCACCACCAAGTTCCGTTACAAAGACATAGTGGCTCGCGCTGAATTGTTGGATGGAGATTCTGTCATCTCATCTGTTCCCCTGAACATCACCCTCTATCAGGGCGAAGGGGCAACCCGAGAGGGAATCCTCTTGCAAGACAACTATTCTAAACCTCAGTCTTTCCACATGGAGGCACATCACAACTATGCCTTGCGTGTCACCCACCTCATGCGCCTTAACCCACTGGATGAGGTGCAGAGTGTCGGCATCATTGTGGAACGCTGATGTCTCATTCTCCCCACAAAGGTTCGTTCAGCTCTTGTGAGAGGAAGGGCTTGAGTGTTTGGACAAATAGCTTAGATAAGTGGGTCATTCGCCCCATTCCCATCACGTAGGGGTTGATATATCGCTTTTTCGACACCACCACCTTGGCTCCTGCATGGTCACCTTTCTGAATATGATGCAGTGCTCTGAATCTCTCCCAATCTTTTCGTGCATTTTCGTCTTGATGGAGTAGGGCAATAACCTCACTTTCCGTCTTGTACAGGTCATCCATTCCAAGTACACCTCTTGAGATGTGCTTGTACAGCAGTTCCGACAACGTTTGCATGGCAAATCTGTCTTCGTCAGCCACATAAATCTTTGATGTTTCAAGAGCTGCCAAACAAAAAGATTCAGCCTTCTTGACATCGTCAAACATCAGTTCATCTTCTCCTTCCTCGTTTTTCCCTACCACTAAATGGCCATACCATTCCATCACCTTTTCTTTCGGTGCAATGCGGTAGTTGACGATGTTTGACAACGTATATTCCAAACGGTCTGCTGATAGTTTGGGCGAGTCATTGTCTGCAATGGGGTATAAATGATAGTCTGATACCTCTTCTAATGAGATGTTCCATTCCTTTAGTCTTTCCATGATTATTGACGATGACTCAATCAATGCCGTAGTTCCCCTCTCCGTCGATTCCTGTTTCAGATGGTCACCATTCAGAAAATCCACCACATGGGCAAATGTTGGGGTGGCAATGTCATGTAGCAGTGCTGCAATAGTCTGTCGTCTGTCCTGAGTGAAATGCCATACAATCAAGGCACATCCCACACTATGTTTATATCTTGAATAGTTGTCCAGCCCAGTGAACATCGGGAACGACGTGTATTCGCATCCGCAGTGCATACCCACATCTTTCAGCCGTTGCATGGCAGGTGCAGCAACTATTGGGTATATGAAGTCAGGTATGGAGGGATAATAGATGTTCCACATAAACTTTTCATTGTTCTTCATCTACAAAGGTACAACTTTTAGTGTAAAGTGAAAACTGAAAAGTGAAAAAACTAAGTTACTATGCTATGAGATACAGTCGGAACGGATACAAATATGGATTTTTCACTATTCACTATTCACTATTCACTTTTTTATTCTTTCATTTTCTCATTTTTTTCTAACTTTGCATCTTATGAAACGACTTCATCCCATCATGTTGGCTGGAACGGGTAGTGACGTGGGCAAGAGTGTCCTTGCCACAGCCTTGTGCCGTATCCTTTTGCAAGATGGCTATCATCCCGCTCCCTTCAAGGCGCAGAATATGGCATTGAACTCCTACGCCACCCCCGAAGGTCTGGAGATTGGCCGTGCCCAAGCTGTACAGGCAGAGGCTGCGGGCATCCCCTGTCACACCGACATGAACCCACTCCTCTTGAAGCCTCAAAGCGACCACACCAGTCAAGTGGTGCTCCATGGCATCCCCATCGGTAACCGCGATGCCTACGACTTCTGGCGAAAATCCCCGTCCACCCCCACTCAACCCATTTCCTCCACTCAGCCCATAGACTTCCGCCAAGAAGTCTGTGCAGCCTTTGACCGCCTCTCCCAACACTACAACCCTATTGTCATGGAAGGAGCTGGCTCTATCTCCGAAATCAACCTCCGTGACCACGACCTTGTCAACATGCCGATGGCGCGCCATGCAAATGCCGATGTCATCTTGGTGGGCGACATTGACCGTGGCGGTGTCTTCGCCTCTGTCTATGGCAGCATCGCCCTTCAGACTCCCGAAGACCGCAAACTCATCAAGGGCATCATCATCAATAAGTTTCGTGGTGACCTACGCCTTTTTGAAGATGGAAGGAAAATGCTGGAGGAGCTATGTGGTATCCCCGTCTTAGGTGTGGTTCCCTACTACAAAGACATCCACATCGAGGAGGAGGACAGCGTGGCATTGGGAAGAAAGGCTGGTGGTCAACTCTCAACTCTCAACTCTCATCCCTCAACTGTCTCCGTGGCAGTGGTGCTCCTGCGTCATCTCTCCAACTTCACCGACTTTAATGTGCTGGAACGTGACCCACGGGTGCATCTTTTCTACACCAACAATACCGATGACCTTCTCAAAAGCGACATCATCCTTATCCCGGGAAGTAAATCCACCCTCAGTGACCTCTACGAACTGCGTCGCAACGGAGTGGCACAAGCCATCATCCGTGCGCATCGTCAAGGTGCAACCGTCATGGGTATCTGTGGCGGTTATCAGATGATGGGCATGGAGGTATGTGATCCCCAGCATGTGGAGGGTGATATTGACCGTCTGCCCGGACTTGGACTTTTGCCCACCACAACGACCATGTCGGGAGAAAAGGTGACACGGCAAGTGACTTGCGAGTATGGCAGTGGCTATGAGATACACATGGGCGAGACCCGCCCACACAATGCTGCTTCTTCCCCGCTCTTGCATCTGGATGACGGCACAGAAGATGGCTATTTCGTGGATGACCACTGCATGGGCACCTACGTACATGGCATCCTCGATAACCCTCCCTTCATCGAGAGACTGCTCGCACCTTTCAAGGACAAGCTGGCACAAACAGCCCAAACCTTCGACTACAAGGCTTTCAAGGAAGAGCAATACGACAAACTGGCTGCCCATGTGCGTCAGCATCTCGACATGCAACGCCTCTACCAACTCCTCACTCCCAATTCCTAATTCCTCATTCTCAATGCTTAACGGACACGGTGACGACATCTACAACTATGAGGGCATTCGGATGAACTTCAGTTCCAACATCTATGCCCACGCCTACCTCTCGGAGTTGGAGGCACATCTGTGCTGCCATCTGGATGTTATCCGTTCCTATCCTGAACCGTCACCCCGTTCATTGGAGAAGATGATTGCCCATGAGTATGGTGTTGATGCCGATGAAGTGCTGGTGACCAGCGGAGCCACCGATGCCATCTACCTCATCGCACAGGCTTTCCGTGATAGGAAAACCTACCAGGTGTATCCTCCCACCTTCTCCGAATATGAGGATGCTTGCCGTGTCTTTGGTTATCAAGAAAGTGATGATGCCGCCCTCTGCTGGCTCTGCAACCCCAACAACCCAACCGGCGAGGTCTTTCCCTTTTCATATATCGAAGAACTCGCGTCCAAACACGCTCTCCTTGTCCTCGACCAGTCCTATGAAGACTACACCCTCGCTCCCATGCTCTCCGCCAAGGTCGCCGTCAGCATGGGCAATGTCCTGCAGATTCATTCCATGACGAAGCGATACGCCATTCCAGGACTCCGTCTCGGCTATGTGGTGGGCGCCTCGCCCCTCATCTGCACCCTCCGCACCCACTTCCGCCCTTGGTCAGTCAACGCCCTCGCCATTGAGGGTGCCAAATATCTGTTGCGCCTCCATCCTCCCCTTATCCCCTCTCTCACAGCTTATCTCCAAGAGACCCAGCGCCTCCGCTCCTCTTTGTCCTCTCTGGCTGGTATCGGTTTAATCGACGCCACCTGTCCTCCCTCCACCCCCTTCTTCCTTTGCACCATCCATCCCCATACCGCTGCTTCTCTCAAGGACTATCTGGTCAAAGAACATGGTATCCTGATTCGCGACGCCTCCAACTTCCGAGGTCTCACACCTCATCACTTCCGCATTGCAACCCAGTCACCCGAAGAGAATGACGCACTGGTGGCTGCCATCACACAATTCCTTCAACAACGATGATAGCTTATCCCTGCATATTGGCCTTACTGGCAGGTTGGCTGCTCGACCTCCTTCTTGGCGACCCACAGTGGATGCCACATCCCATTGTGTTGTTTGGCAAGATGATTTCCTTGGGTGAAAAACGTCTCAATAAAGGTAAGCACCGCAAACTGAAAGGGGCATTCCTCTCCCTCTTCCTTGTCGTCTTCGTCTTTGTTGCCACGTGGGCACTCCTTTATTGTGTGACCCTTTTGCCATTTCCACTTTTTCATTTTCTCATTCTCTCATTTTTTCATTCTCTCATTATTTTCTTCTGCTTAGCTGGCACCACCCTGATTCGTGAAGTGCGTCATACCTTTCTTGCTGTTGACCGCTCCCTCGAAGAAGGTCGTAAGCAAGTGGCTCGCATTGTAGGACGTGATACCTCCGATCTTTCTGCTCAGGAAATACGAACGGCAGCCCTCGAAACCCTTGCCGAGAACCTCAGCGATGGCGTCATCGCCCCTCTCTTTTGGCTTACCATTGGTGGAGTGCCTGGAATGCTTGCTTACAAGATGGTCAACACCCTCGATTCCATGATAGGCTACAAAACAGACCGCTACAAAGACTTTGGCTGTTTCGCTGCCCGTCTTGACGATGTGGTAAACTACATCCCTGCCCGTATCACCGCTTTCCTCATGATTCTCCCACGTTTGGTGACCATCAACCCTCATGGCAGCAGTAAATTTTTCACTTTTCACTTTTCACTTTTCACTTTTGTCCAGAACAACGGGTCCAAGCATGCCTCTCCCAATAGCGGCTATCCCGAAGCTGCCCTTGCAGGCATCCTCAACTGTCGTTTTGGAGGGCCCCACACCTACTTTGGTCAACTCTTCGACAAACCCTATATTGGCGAGAATGACCGTCCCCTTACAACCGATGACATGCGCACCGCCATCCGCGTCAACCGCACCGCTGAGTGCTTCGCCATCCTCCTCCTTATTCTCATTTTCTCATACTTTCATTTTTTCATTTGTCAAATATGAAACGTATCATCCTCATCACTGGTGGCCAACGTTCTGGCAAAAGCCAATACGCAGAACGCCTTGCCCTGTCCCTCTCTCCCAACCCCGTCTATGTGGCTACCGCCCACATCTGGGACGATGAGTTTCGTCAGCGTGTCCTTAAACACCAAGAGCGCCGTGGCCCCGAATGGACCAACATCGAAGAAGAGAAATACCTCAGTCGCCATGACTTGACAGGGCGCGTTGCTGTCATCGACTGCATCACCCTCTGGTGTACCAACTTTTTTACGCCCGTTGATTCTCAACTGTCAACTGTCAACTGTCAACTGTCAACCATTCTCACTGCCCTCAAAAACGAATTTGACCGCTTCACCGACCAGGACGCTACTTTCATTTTCGTCACCAACGAAATTGGCTCTGGCGGTGTGAGTGACAATGCCGTCCAACGCCGCTTTACAGACCTTCAAGGTTGGATGAACCAATATGTAGCCCAACATGCTGATGAGGTTATCCTCATGGTCTGTGGCATTCCCCTTCCCATTAAACCCATGTTCTCCCCATTAAACCCATCTCCTCTCAACTCTTAACTCCTAACTCCTCATTCCCCATGCTCCCAATCTTCCACATCACCCCTCCTGACGAAACCCTTCGTCCCCTCATCCAAGATAAGATAGACAATCTTAATAAGCCCAAAGGCTCGCTGGGTCGTCTTGAGACACTTGCCATGCAGATATGCCTTGCTCAACAAACCTTAACTCCCTCTCTCACTCATCCTTGCCACTTCCTTCTTGGTGGTGACCATGGCATCGAACGGGAAGGGGTTAGTGTTTCTCCACGCGAAGTGACATGGCAACAGATGATCAACTTCACCAAGGGTGGGGGAGGAGTTAACATGTTCTGCCGTCAACACGGATTCCGTCTCCGCATCGTTGATGTGGGTGTTGACCATGACCTCTCCCAAGTGCCTGGCATCCTCCATCACAAGATTGCCCCCGGCACTCGCAATTTCCTCCACGAGCCTGCCATGACCGAAGAGGAATACACTCGCACCTTCACTGTAGGCATCAATTTGGTCAATGCTGCCCATTCCGAAGGTTCAAACCTTCTCTGCCTTGGTGAGATGGGTATTGCCAACACCTCTCCTTCTTCCATCTGGATGAGCCTCTTCTGTAACATACCCCTTGATGAGTGCATCGGTGCAGGGGCTGGTCTCAATGCCCCCGGCATCTCCCACAAACGGCACATCCTCCACCAAGCCCTGGACCACTTCCTCTCAACTGCCAACTCTCAACTCTCAACTCTCAACTCTCAACTCTCAACTGACTACGTCATCCGCTACTTCGGAGGCTTCGAGATGGTCGCAGCCGTATCAGCCATGCTTCGTGCAGCTGAACTTGGCATGCTCATACTGGTAGATGGCTTCATCATGACAGCGTGTGCCTTAGCTGCCTGCCGCCTTTATCCCGAAGCTCAAGCGTACATGATTTTTGGTCATTGTGGTGATGAGAGCGGTCATCGTCGCATGCTCGACGCCCTCGGTGCAGAACCTCTCCTTAACCTCGGCATGCGTCTGGGTGAAGGAACCGGCGCACTCTGTGCCTTCCCCATTGTCGATTCTGCTGTTCGCATGATGAACGAGATGAACAATTTTGACAACGCCCAAATCACCAAATATTTTTAACAAGCAGAAATCTCAAAGGTAAATAGTAAATGATATGTGGGCCAATATCCTAGCATCTTTCATCTTTTTCACCCGTCTTCCTTTCTGGCGACTCTATCAGCCCCCCAAGGAAGCCTATGCCACTGTTGTTGAACACTGGCCACTCACAGGTTGGCTCACCGGAGGCATCATGGCAGCCACCCTCTTCGGGGCTTGTCACATTCTGCCATATCCTGTAGCAGTGATTATTGCCATCATTGTTCGCTTGTTCTTGACAGGTGCTCTTCACGAAGATGGATTGGCTGACTTCTTCGACGGGTTTGGTGGAGGCACCGACCGCCAACGTATCCTGACCATTATGAAGGATTCCCACATTGGCACCTATGGCGTTCTTGCCCTCATCTTCTATTTTCTTTTGCTGTGGGGCATCCTTGTCTCATTGCCTCCCATGACTGCCGTTTTCGCCATCCTTGCAGCTGACCCTTTGGCGAAGATGTTCTCTGCACAGATTGTCAATTTCATGCCCTATGCACGTCGTGAAGAAGAAGCCAAGAACAAGACAGTCTATCGTCCCATCTCCCTTCTCTCCACCTTAAGCCTTGCCCTTCAGGGACTACTTCCCTCTCTGCCTCTTATTCTTTTCACTGATACGACATGGTGGCTCGCCGTCATTGCTCCTATTCTCATCGTCGCCTTCCTCTTTCTCCTCATATGGCGCAAACTTCAAGGCTACACGGGTGATTGCTGTGGCGCCATTTGTCTCCTCGCAGAACTATCGTTCTATTTCGTACTTTTATTACTTGCGGGTTGTCAATAAGAGAATCATGGGTATAAAGAAGCAAACACGCAGTGTTTAGACGGACACTGCGTGTTTGCTTCTTGTTATTGGGGGGGATGTTGATCTTTCTATTTCAGTACGGCTTTCACATTGGTCACCATATTCTTGTGCTGCTCATCGGGTTCTGTGAGCTTGGAGGTGAGGGCGATGTTTCCAGCCTTGGTCTTGGTAGAGAAAGAACCAGAATAGAGGATGATACTGTTATTATACAAGGTGGCTTCCACGAACACCTTATATGTGCCCTGAGGAACGGCTTTACCTTGCTGGTCAGTGAAATCCCATGTAAAAGTCTGAACACCGCTTGCTTGTGGTGTGGCTCCCGTGACCGCATCCAGCTGCTGATCGGTCTTTTCACTGGCTTTAGATGCCTTTACCCAGGTAGGCACACAAGTTGGGCGAAGGACATAGCCACGTTGTGGTTGAGCATTGCCTCGGGCGCGTGCCTTGGTCGTGAACGAAGTGACGAAGAGCGTCTTTACGACATTCCCTTTGTCGTTTTCAATCCATACAGCATACTGATTAGAGCCAGGACCAGCCTGTTTTTGGTAATTGAAGGAGACTTCAAGGCTCTTGCCTTTTTTGCTTTGCCCCATTGCTGGAATTGCCAGTAACATCACTGTGAGAAGGATGGCGAAAATTTTTGTTTGTCTCATGATTGTCATTGTTTTTGTTGTGTTTGAAAAATAATGATGATAAAATACAGGTAAAAACCTTTATTCTCCCATGATGGTTACGACCAGTTTTCTTGCACCACCATAGTTTCTGTATTCACAAAAGTAAATTCCCTGCCAGGTCCCCATATTCAGATGTCCATTGGTGATGGGGATGGTGAGGCTGACGCCACTGAGTGTCGATTTTGCATGGGCAGGCATGTCATCGGAACCCTCCAACGTGTGTTCATAATAAGGTTGGTTCTCAGGGACTAAATGGTTGAAGATGGTTTCCATGTCAACTCTCACATCAGGGTCACAGTTTTCGTTGATGCTCAGTCCACAACTCGTATGTTTCGTGAAGATATTGATGATACCTGTTTTGGGCAATTGGGGCAACTGACCCATGATCTCACTTGTCACGAGATGAAAGCCTCTTGATTTTGGCTTGAGTGTTATTTCTACTTGCTGTACCATGTTCTAAAAATCCATCGTCAAACTTGGCGCCAGTTTGTTCGGTCTTCCTTCGTTGCCCTCCAACCAGCCGAGCACTGTCCCCGAGTAGTCGTCTTAGACACTTAGTCTAATACTCCTCCTCGTCCCACAAGAAGTCTTCTTTGGATGGGTAGTCAGGCCAAATTTCTTCAATGGATTCATAGATATCACCTTCATCCTCAATCTCTTCGAGATTCTCTATCACTTCAAGTGGCGCACCGGAGCGGGTGGCATAGTCAATCAGTTCTTCCTTGGTTGCTGGCCAAGGAGCGTCTTCCAGTTTAGATGCTAATTCAAGTGTCCAATACATAGTTTTAGTGTTTATTTGTTTTGGGGTGCAAAAGTACAACTTATTTTTTTTACTACAAAATAATTTCGGGATGATTTTTATCCATGTTGAGTTTGCGTGCCAATATGAAAAGGTAATCACTAAGCCGGTTTATGTAGGCAACTACTTGTGAATCAACTTGTGCGCCTTCTTCGCTGAGAGAAAGAATGCGACGCTCTGCTCGTCGGCAAACTGTGCGGCAGACATGGCTTTGTGCGGCTGCCTGACTACCTCCGGGAAGAATAAAGCAGCGGAAGGGGGGCAACGTGGCATTGATGCGGTCGATTTCCTGTTCGAGGGTGGTCACCATGTCGGCAGTGACGATATTGGTGGGGCGCACTTCTCGTTGGCTCGTGTCGGTGGCAAGGTAGCCCCCTACTTTGAAGAGGGCGCGTTGGATGTCGGTAAGGAAACGCTGGTCATGGGGGTCGGTGCAGTAGGTGATGAGCAATCCGATGTGTGAGCAGAGTTCATCAATGGTCCCGTAAGACTCAAGTCGTGCGCATGTTTTGCTGACTCGCTGTCCTCCGACGAGGGAGGTCTGTCCTTGGTCGCCTGTGCGGGTGTATATTTTCATAAGAATAAAAGAATTTAAGTTTATAGAAGGTAATTCTGTTTGATGCGTTTTTTGTCGAAAATGACCATGCCCCGTTTCCTCATGTCGAAGGTGATGATGGCGCGTGGGTCGTTGACGATGAGGTTCCACAGGTTGGCATTCTCATCGTGGATGTGTTCGACGATGAGGATGGTGTCGGGGGTGGCTGACAGAATCTCGTCTCGGTAGAGCACGTCAGTGTGTTCCGTCTTATCGTCAATGACGATGATGGGGTGTCCTTTAAAGTGGTTGCGAATACGGTAGAGCTGTTGTTGCATCGGTGTGGTGAGGTGCTGCTCTTCGTAGGCATAATAAGGTATGGGCTCAAACAGCACATCGCGGACGAGCTCGTATGCCCAGGGTGACTGAATGCCAAACCCGCGTCGATGAATGGCACGTGGCAAGAAGGTGAGGAGAAGATGGATAGTGCGTCGCAGGTTCATTCTCTAAGCGGTGATTTCCTGCAATTGCTCTTGCATGATATCCTCATCTTCTTCTTGTTCTATGTGGTTGGGAACAGTGAAGACGAATCGTGCACCGTCCGTATAGAGCATGTCAAGTTGAATGTCACCACCCAATGCACGGGCGATGAGGCGACCCACATAGAGTCCCAATCCGAGTCCGGGACTATAGTGGTCGAGTTTCTCAAAGTGCTCGAAGATGACGTCTGCTTTTTCTGGTGGTATTCCAGTACCCGTGTCCGTCACCACGAACTGTATGCAGTCCTCTCCTCGTGAGGTGTTGATGGTGATTCTGCCGCTTGTGGTGTTCTTGCAGGCATTGGAAAGGAGGTTCTGAATCACCTGACCGATGCGCCTCTTGTCGGAATAGAGCGTCAGGTGGTTTTCAGAAGGCTCGTAAACAAGTTCCACGCCTTGCGGCACCATGTCTCTGTTGTGTTCGATATATTCGTTGCAGAGTTCGTCAATGTCCATATCTTCAAACTGGAAGTTGAAGGTGCCGACCTCCATGTTGCTCACGTCGATGATGTCATCCAGTGTGGAGAGCAGTTGGTTGTTGCTTTCCTGTATGTAACCATTATAAATGGAACGCTCTTCATCGGAGAGGTCATTCGACATCAATTGGGCAAATCCCATGATAGCATTCAATGGCGTACGGATTTCGTGACGCATGTTCTGAATGAACACCGTCTTGATGCGGTCTGCGATGGCTGCTTGGTCAAGCGCCTTCTGCAGTTGGTTGGCACGCCTGCGTTCTTCTGCAGCTTGGTTTTGTTTCCACCCGAGGAAGAAGGCAACCAACAATGCCAGAGCCAGCAGCGTGAAAGTGATGATGAGCGAGTTGCGCTTCATCTTGCTGTTCTCAGCGAGGAATGCTTTGTGCGCCCTGTAAGATGAGTTGATGAGCGGGAAATATTTTGACACATCTAAGGCGAGTCTTCTGGAGGGGTAGGTGTTGGCGTCTTCCATCGTACACATCAAATACGTGTAGGCGCGGTCAATGTCACCTTCTTCATAAAGGGCATGAACCAGATAAGGCAAGGCCTCGTACGTGGTGTTGCCGTTCATGAGGTTGTTGACGGCAATGTTGGCGAGGTAATAGATGTATTCAGGACGGTTGTTCAGCAATTTATTGGCATTGGCCATTGTCATGCACATTTGGTTGCGGTCTTCCCCCTGAGTCTTCGGAAATCTTTCTGCCAGCGCTTTTGCAGCTTTCTTGGGATGACCTAGATAGACATCCTTGCAGGCAGTCATAAGGTCTTTCTTGCTGCTTTCAGGCAACAACTCGATAATGTTGTCGTAATAGGTGACCATCTGTTTTTCCTCATCCTGCACAATGCTGATGTCTGCCATGTATTCAGAAATCTTCTCATAGTTGTTTCTGCATGTAAGGTAATAGTGCAGTCGTTCATCTTTCGACAGTTCCGAAGGATTGATGCTTGCGGTGAGGTTGTCTGCTTTGTAATAAAGTCCCATGATTCCGTAGGTTCTCGCTGCGCTCAGCTTCACCCACGCTTGCAGGTTCTTGTCCTTTTGATATTCTTCTGTCCTTTGGATACGTTGCAAAGTTTGCAATGCTTTTCTTCCGTCATAGTCGGACAGAGCTTCATATAATTCCTGACATTTTTCCACATATTGGTTAATATGGCATGAATTGGTCACTTGCTCCAAACTGTCAGCATGCTGTTGTCGCAGGTTCTGATACGTCTTTTTATTGGCAATGACGCTATCAAGTTTAGTAAGTACCTCCTCTATTTCCTGCTTGCTGTGATTGATGTCTTGAGCAAAGCCAAATAGAGTGAAGTTCAACAATAGGCATAATATGATATTACGGGTAATCCGCATAACATAATTTTTAATGTGGTAGGTTAATTTGAATAGGTTTTTTCTCTCACTATCGTGAATTGACGTGGCAAATGTAGGGAATTGTTTGATAAAAACCCAAGAAAAATCTGTTTTTTTCTCTTGCCATCCGTAAAATAATCATTTTTAAGGATGCTTTTCCTGCTTTTTGTACTAACTTTGCACTCAAATTGCAAAGTATGGTTAGCATTTCACGGATTAATCTTCCCACCGTCGATTCCACTAATTCCTTTGTCCGTGCAATGTTGCAGGAAGAAGGGACGGGGCGTGTGGTGTCAGCAGATCCGTTGCCTGGTTTCACCTTGGTGGTGGCTGACGACCAAACGAAAGGTCGGGGGCAGCAAGGCAATGCTTGGGAGACCGAAAAAGGCAAGAACCTGACTTTCTCTTTGCTGTGCCATCCCGATTTTCTCTTGGCATCTCGTCAGTGGGTGCTCTCTCAATGCATGGCTGTGGCGATTCAGCAGACCCTATCCAAGTATGTGGAACGTGTGGAAGTGAAGTGGCCCAATGATATATATGTGGGCGATGAGAAGATAAGTGGTACCTTGATAGAGTGTGACCTCCAAGGTAAGCGCATCTCCAACTGCATCTTGGGTGTGGGCATCAACATCAACCAGACGGTGTTCCGTAGCGATGCGCCCAACCCCACCTCCTTAAAGCTGCTGACAGGCAAGGAGCATGACCGCGAGGAAATCCTTTCATTGCTGTTGAATCATTTCCAGCATTTTTATGCCCAACTGCAGGATGGACACGAGGATGCCATTCGCCAATTGTACATGCAACACCTCTACCGTCGTGAGGGCTTCCACCGCTATCGCGATGTGCGTGGTGAGTTCTTGGCGGAAATGGCAGATGTGGAACCGACAGGGCATCTTCGCTTGCGTTTTGCTGATGGCAACGTGGTGCGCTATGAATTGAAAGAGGTGCAATTTGTGAAAGACTGAACATTTGATAGACTGAAGCATTGAAGATGTTGAATCCGAAGAATATACATATAGCTGATTACAATTACGACTTGCCCGATGAACGCATCGCAAAGTTCCCGTTGGCGGAGCGCGATGCCAGCAAGCTGCTGATTTATAACCAGGGCGAGGTGAGTGAGGACGTGTTTTCCTCTTTGCCCAAATACCTCCCCAGTGGTGCCTTGATGGTGTTCAATAACACCAAAGTCATTCAGGCTCGACTTCATTTCCGTAAAATTTCTGTCGATGGCGTGCAAGGAGCACTCATTGAGGTGTTCTGCCTCGAACCCGCTATGCCTAATGACTACCAGCTGAATTTTTCGCAGAAGCGGATGGTGCAGTGGTACTGTCTCGTGGGTAATCTGAAGAAGTGGAAGGAGGGCAAATTGATGCGTGAGATAGAGATGCCTGACGGTGAGCGGGTGACATTGGCATGCGAACGTAAGGGACTGCATGGCACTTCTCACGTCATTGAGTTCACTTGGGATGGTAACTACACTTGGGCGGAACTGCTCGATGCTGTGGGCGAACTCCCCATTCCTCCCTATTTGAATCGTGAGACACAGGAGAGTGATAAGACGACATATCAGACGGTCTATTCTAAGATCAAGGGTTCCGTGGCAGCTCCCACCGCAGGACTTCATTTCACTAAACGTGTTTTGGATGCCCTTGATGAGGCTGGCATTGACCGTGAAGAACTTACCCTCCATGTAGGTGCAGGCACCTTCAAACCTGTGAAAAGTGAAGAAATTGGTGATCACGATATGCACACCGAACACATTGCTGTGCGCCGTCAGACCATCGAAAAACTCATCGCGCATGGTGGCGAAGCCATCGCTGTGGGCACGACCAGCGTGCGCACCCTTGAAAGCCTCTACTATATGGGCATCCTCGCCCAACAAGGTGCGGAAGACCTCCATGTTCCCCAATGGATGCCCTACGAGACTCCCAACTCTCAACTCTCGACTCTCAACTCTCGACTCTCAACTCTCAACTCTCAACTCTCAACTCTCGACTCCCTCCAATCTCTCCTCTCCTATATGGACAGGCATCATCTTGATGTCCTCCATTCTTCCACGCAAATCATCATTGCGCCGGGCTATGAATACCATATTGTACGTCGCATGGTCACCAACTTCCACCAGCCCCAGTCAACGCTCTTGTTGCTGGTGTCAGCCTTTCTGAAAGGTGACTGGAAGAAAGTGTATGACTATGCGCTCAGCCACGATTTCCGTTTCCTCAGTTATGGTGATTCGTCACTCTTAATTCCTTGACAACAATGAAAGATAATAATCAGGAAATGTTCCCCATTGTCGATGAAGAGGGCAACATCACCGGTGCAGCCACCCGTGGTGAGTGTCATGGCGGCAGCATGCTCCTGCATCCTGTGGTGCATCTGCATGTGTTCAATAGCAAGGGAGAACTCTATTTGCAGAAACGTCCGGAGTGGAAAGATATACAGCCAGGTAAGTGGGACACTGCTGTGGGTGGACATGTGGACCTTGGCGAGTGTGTCGAGGATGCGCTGAAACGTGAGGTGCAGGAGGAACTGGGTGTCACCGACTTCACGCCTGAACGTCTTACACAATATGTCTTTGAGAGTGCCCGTGAACGTGAATTGGTGTTTGTCCACAAAACCGTTTATGATGGCGACATCACTCCCTCTGAGGAACTCGATGGCGGACGTTTCTGGACTGTGGATGAAATACGTGAGAACCTTGGCAAGGGCATCTTCACCCCCAATTTTGAGAACGAAATACAACGTGTCAAACTAATATAATCATTAACCTGTTATGAAAAAGATACTTTCATTTTTAGTTTTTGCTTTTTCACTTCTCACTTCGTATGCCCAACGTGACATATGGATTGACATCAATGGAGTGCGCGACCTCACTTCCGATTCCATTGACATTGCCAACCAGGCACGTCCCGTTCCTGGCAGCAGCCGTAAGGGCAACAATCCCGTGCTTTTCCTCGTTGGTAACAGTACCATGCGCACGGGCACCCTTGGCAATGGAAGCAATGGGCAGTGGGGATGGGGATTCTATGCCCATGAGTACTACGACGAAAATAAGATTACAGTGGAGAACCATGCACTTGGCGGTACTTCACCACGAACTTTCTACAATCTCTTGTGGAAACCCGTGCTCGAGGCGGTCCGTAAGGGCGATTATGTTTTTCTTGAACTGGGTCACAACGACAACGGCCCCATCGACTCTGTCCGTGCCCGTTCTTCCTATTGTCCTGATGGCAAGCTCGAAGTGAGGGAGGACTCCATCTCCATTTATAATAAAGTGACCAAGCAACAGGAAACCGTCTATACCTTTGGAGGCTACACCCGCCGCTTCATCAATGAAATCCGTGCCAAGGGAGCTATTCCTGTCCTCTTTACGCTTACTCCCCGTAATGAATATGAGCCTGATGATCCCAAGAGGATACAGCGCAAACTCACCGACTTTACACCGGCTATCTTTGCTCTTGGTAAAGAGACGGGTACCCCTGTCATTGACCTCAATGACATCTCTGCCACCAAACTCGAACAATATGGTCCATGGAAGGCTAGTTACCATTTCTACTTGGATAAGATACATTCTTCTGCTTATGGTGCGCGCATGAATGCGCAGAGTGCTGCTGAAGGCGTCCTCGCCTCCAATGACCCTCAATTGGCATTCCTTAAGACATGCCTCACCGACAAGGTAGAGCCCAAACGTTGCGATCAGAACCGTCAACAGGGAAAGCCTATGGTCTTTTTGTGCGGTGATTCTACGGGTAAGAATGAAGACTCCAACCCCGATGGCATGTGGGGATGGGGCAGTCAGGGCTACACCGTATTTGATCCGGCCAAGTGTGTTTTTCAGAATCAGGCAAAGGCGGGACGTTCCACCCGTACCTTTATCGACGAAGACCGATGGGAGGAGGTCTATAATTCCTTGCAGCGCGGTGATGTGGTGCTCATTCAGTTCGGCCACAATGACATCGGAGCTATCAAGGAGGGTAAGGAGCGTGGTGTGCTAGCCACTGCCAAGGATTCCAGTGCTGTTTACCGCATGGAAAGCAGCGGCATTTACAAGGTCATCTATTCTTACGGATGGTATCTCAAGAAGATGATACGTGATGCCCAAGAGAAGGGTGCCTATCCTGTGCTTCTCTCTCTAACCCCTCGCAACGAATGGCATGAAGGCAACGGACACTCACGTGGCTTCGTCTATCCTGTCAACGAGAAGCAGGGCAAGCTCTACATTGAGCGTCGCAACGAGACCTACGGTTCTTGGTGTCGTGCTGTTGCCCGCGAAACGGGATGCGAGTTCGTCGATGTCCATAACATCACTGCAGATGCTCTTGACAAATTGGGGCAGAAGAAGGCGGCTGCCTATTTCAAAAATGACCACACTCATACATCCCTCAAAGGAGCACAGCTCAACGCCCAGAGTGTGGCAAAGGGACTGCGTGATATCAACAGTCCTGTGACATTCTTGCTGAAGAAGTAACCTTTTCTCTCGTACGCTGTTCGCTCACCCGCAGATGTTGAGGTGTCTCACCCATACAGGTGTTAGTGTCTCACCCATACAGGTGTTGGTGTCTCACCCATACAGGTGTTAGCGTCTTACCAATACACCCAACTGTATCTCAAACATAATCCTCCCTTGACTCCTTTTACTCCTTCAAAAACATGCTTCTGAAAGTAGAGTGATGGAATAAAATGATGACAGAGGCATCTGTGGAAACAACAAAAGAGGGAGAGCGCATGCGTTCTCCCTCCTTGAATATGAATGTGTGTCGTCTTATTTGCGGGTCACGTAAGAACCGTCACGGGTGTCCACCTCAATCTGGTCGCCCTCATTGATGAAGAGGGGCACGCGGATTTCCACGCCAGTCTCGAGTGTGGCGGGCTTGGTGGCGTTTGTGGCAGTGTTGCCAGCGAAACCAGGCTCAGTGTAAGTCACTGTCAGGATTACCTTGACGGGTGCTTCTGCTGTGAGGATAGAACCTGTGGACTCGTCAATGGATGCCATCACCATGGTCTCACCTTCTTTGAGGAAGTCACCGCCAGTGATGAGGTCTTTGGAGATGTTGACTTGTTCATAAGTGTCTGTGTTCATGAACACCATTTCCTCACCTTCCTTGTAAAGGTACTGGAACTGCTGGTGTGATACCTGCACGTCATCGAGCTTGGCAGATACAATCCAAGTGCGCTCAAGCACTCGACCATCTTCCACGTTGCGGAGTTTGGTACGCATCACGGTGTTACCCTTGCCTGGCTTTACGTGCAAGAAATCAATTACTACATAAATTTTGCCATCGTCAAGACGGAGGCATACGCCTTTCTTAATGTCGCCTGCTAAAATAGCCATAGAATGATCTTGTTTTTGTTTTACTTGTTGAAATCGGGTGCAAAGGTAGGGAAAAAATGTGAAAAGTGAAAGATGGAACGCAAAAAACCTACCTCCAACAAAGTCAAAAACGCAGAATTTCATCAAAATGACAAAAAAACTTTGTGTTTTTTGGTTTTTTCTTTTGCCGATTTACTGAAAATCACTAATTTTGCAGTCGCTTTCCGAAAATGTTGCGGCATTTGAGGCAGTAAGAATGAATGATTAACAATAAAAAAATAAGATAGCACAATGAAAAGAACTTTCCAACCTCACAACAGAAAGAGGATTAACAAGCATGGCTTCCGTCTGCGCATGCAGACCGCCAATGGTCGCCGCGTTCTTTCTGCTCGTCGCAGAAAGGGTCGTAAGTCTCTCACCGTATCAAGCGAACATCATGGTAAATAAGTCGTAAAAGCAGGAGGAAACTTCTGCTTTTTTTGATGCACTCAAAAGAGTGAAAAAGTGAGGAGTGAAAAGCGAAAAATCCAGGTAACAGACCCTACGAGTGGCAAGTAACTTAGATTTTTCACTTTTCACTCCTCACTTTTCATTTAAAATGACTAACTTTGTCCCCATAAATAATTATTGTACGCGCGAAAATGGCTTTGAAGAATTTTTTTACAGGTAAATCTGGTACAAAGTTTTGGGTGAACATCGTTGTGATGGTGCTCATCATTGTAGCTGTACCTATTGTGGCATTGTATTTGTTGGATTCGTTCACCCATCATGGTGAGAAGATTGAAGTCCCGAATGTGGTGGGTAAGTCGATGTATGATGCTGAGACGATGCTGAAAGACCGTGGCTTGATGGCGATGGTGGTTGACTCAGTGTATGACAAACATGCCCCGAAAGGTTCTGTGTTGGAACAGACACCGAAATCGGGTTATGAGGTGAAGAGTGGCCGCATGATTTATCTGACGGTGAACCTGAACGGAGAGCCAATGGCTCAGCTACCTGATGTGGTGGGACACGGCTCGCTGCGCGAAGCGGTGGCACTGTTGCAGTCATTGGGTTTCAAGTTGACAGCTCACAAACCAGTGATGGGCAGACCCAAGGATTTGGTGATTGGTGTGAAGCAGGGTGTTCGTGACGTGCATGCTGGTGAGACCATTCCACGTGACCGTGCTTTGACATTGGTGATTGGTGGCGGCGAAATTGACTCGACGATGTACGAGGATGAAGAGGACTTCGATTTGGAAGGACTTGGTATGGATGGTGATTTGGACGAGGAAGACGGAGAAGATTTTGACATTGAGTTGTAAAGAATGGATGCTGACGCATTGGACATTGTCGTAGAGGACGAGGAACTGGAGGATGACGAGACCTCACAACTGTATGAACATCATCGTATCGTAGCTGACAAGGGACAGAAGTTGCTTCGTGTCGATAAGTTCCTGCTCACACAGTTGTCTGGTACCAGCCGTAACCGTGTTCAGAAGGCGGCAGATGCCGGCTTCATCATGGCGAACGGCAAGCCGGTGAAGCGTTCCTATAAGGTGAAACCTGACGATGTGATTCAGGTGATGCTGGACCGCCCGCATTATGAGACCAAAATCACACCTGAGGATATCCCGTTGAACATTGTGTATGAGGATGGTGACTTGATGGTCATCAACAAACCTGCGGGCATGGTGGTGCATCCAGGGTTTGGCAATTGGAACGGAACGATGCTGAATGCCATTGCCTGGCACTTGAAGGACATGCCGCAATATGATATCAATGATCCAGAGATAGGACTGGTACATCGCATTGATAAGGATACAAGCGGACTTTTGGTGGTGGCGAAGACGGCAACGGCAAAGACAAGTTTGGGTTTGCAGTTTTTCAACAAGACCACCAAGCGTGAGTACAATGCACTGGTGTGGGGAAACTTCACGGAAAATGAAGGCAGGATTGAAGGTAACATAGGGAGAGACCCGAAAGACCGGATGCGCATGGCGGTGTTCCCTCCAGATTCGGAGATTGGAAAAAGTGCTGTGACCCATTATCAGATATTGGAGAGATTTGGTTATACGACGTGGGTGAAATGTGTGCTGGAAACGGGAAGGACACACCAAATCCGTGCCCACATGAAACACATCGGTCATCCGCTGTTCTGTGATGAGCGGTATGGAGGTGACCAAGTGCTGAAGGGGGCGAACACTGCGAAATACAGGCAGTTCATTGACAACTGCTTCAAACTCTGTCCTCGTCAGGTGCTGCATGCGAAGACATTGGGCTTTGTGCATCCCAGGACCGGAAAAGAGATGATGTTCGATTCAGAACTGCCAGAGGACATCCAAAAATTGTTGGAGAAATGGAGAGGATATTTAAAAATCGATAATTGATCATCAAGAGCCTAGACTAACAGTTATCGTTAAGGTTAAGGTTAAAGTTAAGGTTATCGTTAAGGTTAATGTTAAGGTTAATGTTAAGGTTATCGTTAAATAAATAAATAGATGAAAAAGGTAATTGCAATCGTGGCTGGGGGTGACAGCTCTGAGCACGATGTGTCGCTGAGAAGTGCGGCAGGGATTGATTCTTGGATTGACAAGGACAAGTATGATGTTTACATCGTGGAGGTGAGCCGTCAGGGTTGGGTGGCACACCTGCCAAATGGTAAAAAGTCAACGGTGTATCGTCATAATTTTTCTTTCAAGGACGAATGGGGCAGGGACATCCGCCCCGACTATGCATATATCACTATTCACGGCACTCCGGGGGAAGATGGCATTTTGCAGGGTTACTTTGATCTGCTCAACATCCCTTACTCGACGAGTGGTGTGTTGGTGGAGGCGATGACTTTCAACAAGTTTGCACTGAACCAATTCTTGAAGGGATTTGGTGTAAAGGTGGCGGAAGATGTGTTGGTACGTCAGGGACAGGAAGTGGATGCACAACAGATTGTGGACAAGGTGGGACTGCCTTGTTTCATCAAGCCCAATGGTGGCGGTTCCAGTTTTGGCGTGACCCGTTGCAAGACCTTGGAAGGGGTGCTTCCTGCTATTGAGAAAGCAATGGAAGAATGCCCTGAAGTACTGATTGAGAATGAATTGAAGGGCGTGGAAATCAGCAATGGAGTGTATAAGACAAAGGCAGGAGGTATGCATGTACTGCCTATCACTGAAGTGGTGCCAAAGACGGATTTCTTTGATTACGATGCCAAGTACAATGGTTTGGTGGAAGAAATCACTCCAGCCCGTCTGTCGGAAGACACGACGAAACGTGTTCAGGCTCTTACGGCTGCCATTTATGATATTCTGGGTGCATCGGGCATCATCCGTATTGACTATATCATCAGTAAGAATGAGGCGGGAAATGATGTCATCAATATGCTGGAAATCAATACGACACCAGGTATGACGGCAACAAGTTTCATCCCTCAGCAAGTGCGTGCAGACGGCAAGGATATGAAGGACGTGTTGAACGATATCATTGCGGATAAGTTGACTTCAGACCTCTAACCTCTTACATCTCACATCTTACATCATCCATCTTACATCATCCATCATACATCTAACATCCCATGACACTATCTGATTTTGATGATATTCGCCCTTTCTCCGAAGGTGAGATGAAAGACGCTTTCGAGAGCATGCTGGCTGACCGGCAGTTTGACAAGATTCTCGGGGGCATGATACCGTTGCCGAAAGGAATTCGGAACGGATTGCTGAGAATGATGTTCACAGGCATCAAGACACCGCTCGACTTCCAGAAGCGTTTCATGAAGCCGTTGGTGTATTACGTATTGCACAAGGCGAGCACAGGGTATAGCTTCTTTTTCCCGAAGTCACTTGACCGGAACGGAAACTACACCTTCATGTCTAACCACCGTGACATCGTACTGGATTCTGCTTTTCTTGACACCTTCTTGTTGAAGGATGGTTTTTCTACCACGGTGGAGATAGCCATCGGAAACAACCTGCTTATCTATCCTTGGATCAAGACATTGGTGAAAATGAACAAGTCTTTTGTGGTGAATCGCGGCTTGACACCTAAGGAGATGCTCAAGTCGTCTATTCATATGAGCCAGTATATGCACTTTGCCATCAACGAGAAGAACGAGAACATCTGGATTGCACAGCGTGAAGGACGTGCGAAAGACTCTGACGACCGCACCCAGGATTCTGTGCTCAAGATGCTGAATATGGGAGGTCCCACTTCTGGCAGGACAACCGCTGACATCATCGAGAACCTGCGCCACATGAACATCGTTCCATTGGCAATCTCTTATGAGTATGACCCGTGCGACTATCTGAAGGCAAAGGAGTTTCAGTGCAAGAGAGACATCCCGGGATGGAAGAAAGCCAAGCAGGATGACCTCGACAACATGAAGACAGGCATCTGGGGAAAGAAGGGACATGTCCACTATCAGGCTGCTGATTGCATCAACACCTGGTTGGACACACTTGATCCCGACACGATTGAGAAGGCTGACATCTTCCGTGTCGTGGCAGAACATATTGACCACGAGATACATAAGAACTATCGCATTTACGACATTAATCGTGATGCCTTGGCAGGAACAGAGAATGCTTACATCGAGGAACGCATCAAAATGGTGGATGTGGAGAATCCTGATGTGCCGTTCCTCCGCGAGAAACTGACTGCCATGTACGCCAACCCCCTACGTAATTATGAGAAAGCTGTTGGCTGACATCTTCTGTGTGACGTTCGTGCTGTGTGTGGTGGCATGTGCTGAGGGTGACGATGATGGAGACGTGTACATTCCCCCTTACGTCACAGACCTTGTGGTGGCATCGACCGATGCCAACGGAATGGTGCTGAAGGTCTGTTTAGACGATGGTGCTACCTACAATGTCGCTTCTCAGCAAGTGGATTTGGAACGGAAAGACACCTTACTCCGTTGCATGGCGGTCTATACGTACGACGACGCTAAGAATATCCAATTGTTCAGCCTCCGCCCCATCTTTTCCTCTAAATCCTATCCTGCTTCCTCCATCTATGTGATTATTGATGGTAAAGCGTATAAGGATGTGTCCCTTCTGCCACGCGACCCGATGAAGGTGATTAGTATGTGGAAGAGTGGGGGCTATCTTAACATGCATCTGGGAATGATGACCACTGACAATGGTGCTCATCAATTTGCCTTTTGCGAAGATAGTACTGGGCACTTCTCGCTGTTGCATCAGCGTCCTGCCAGCGATGGCAGTGCCTATACAGAAAACGTCTATATGTCCATGCCGTTACCTCAGGGACTGGATCAGTTCACCTTCACGGTCAAGACATACGACGGCAATTACACACGGACGTTTTAATATTCAAAATTGTCAATAAGAAATGGTCTAATAGTAAATAACTCAACTTTTACTAGTTGAGCGAAAGGGAAAAGAAAGGAATGGGAAAGGAGTTAAAAGGAATGGAAAGGACGATACTCATCAGCAATGACATTTGTCCCTTTAACTTCCAAGCGGTCAAAGACCGCGATAACTTCCCTTCAAATCCCTTTAACTTCCAAAGAAGTTGAGCATGCGAAACTTTATAAAAAAATAAAATGACAAGAGCAATTATAACAGTAGTGGGCAAGGATACCGTGGGTATCATTGCCAAAGTCTGCACTTATCTGGCAGATAACCAAATCAATATCCTCGATATTTCACAGACGATTGTGCAGGAGTTCTTCAACATGATGATGATTGTGGACTTGACAAAATCCGTTAAGCCTTTCGACCAACTGAATGACGAGCTGGTGAAGATTGGTAAGGATACAGGGGTTCAAGTGAAATGCCAATTGGAGGACATCTTCGACAAGATGCACCGAATCTGACATCTAGTTGTCCATTTACTCAACTTTCTGAAGAGAAAAAGAAGTAAAAAATGAAGTAAGCGCTATGCGCAGGATGAATGTGAGGTCAATGGAGCATCATGCCGCATGGCAATAATTCTCAATTGTCAATTGTCAACTGTCAATTGTCAACTCCTTTAACTCCAACGCATTCAAACATAAATCAAAGAACAGATGATTAACTTGCAGGAGGTCATTGAGACCAATAAGATGATTGAGCAGGAAAATCTTGATGTCCGCACCATCACGATGGGCATCAGCTTGCTCGACTGTGCCGACCACGACCTGAACATCACTTGTGAGAAAATATACAAGAAGATAACGACGCTGGCATGCAACCTTGTCCAGACAGGGGAGGACATTGCCCGAGAATTTGGCATTCCGATTGTCAATAAGCGCATCAGCATCACGCCCATCTCATTAGTGGGCAGTGCCTGTTGCCGTATCCCAGGTGATTATGTGCAGATAGCCAAGACGTTGGATCGTGCTGCGAAAGATGTAGGTGTGAATATCCTTGGGGGCTTTTCCGCTATTGTGTCCAAGGGCATGACACAGAGCGATGAACTGCTCATCCGTAGCATCCCGATGGCATTGGCATGCACCGAACGCATCTGCTCCAGTGTCAATGTCGGTTCCACCAAGACGGGTATCAACATGGATGCCGTGCGTCTGATGGGCGACATTATCCGACAGACTGCAGAGGCGACACAGGAGCGGGATTCCGTTGGATGCACCAAACTCGTGGTACTCTGCAACGCTCCTGATGATAACCCCTTCATGGCAGGTGCTTTTCATGGGGTGAGCGAGGCGGATGCCATCATCAACGTGGGTGTCAGTGGACCAGGTGTGGTGAAGTATGCACTGGAACAAATCCCTGATGCGGACTTCGAATTGCTGTGTGAGACCATCAAGCGTACGGCTTTCAAAATCACCCGTGTGGGACAGCTCGTCGCACAAGAGGCAAGTAGCCGTCTGGGAGTGCCCTTTGGCATCATAGACCTCAGCCTTGCGCCTACTCCTGCTATTGGAGATTCTGTGGCAGACATTCTGAAGTGCATCGGTGTGGAACACCCGGGCGCACCAGGCACCACAGCTGCACTTGCCCTGCTCAATGACCAAGTGAAGAAGGGGGGAGTGATGGCGTCTTCTTATGTGGGTGGACTCTCTGGAGCCTTCATTCCTGTGAGTGAAGACCAAGGCATGATTGATGCGGTGGAGGCTGGAGCCCTTACCATCGAGAAACTCGAAGCCATGACTTGTGTTTGTTCCGTAGGACTTGACATGATAGCGATCCCGGGTGATACGCCTGCCACCACCATTGCGGGCATCATTGCTGATGAGAGTGCCATTGGCATGGTCAATCAGAAGACGACAGCTGTCCGTATCATCCCTGTGATAGGAAAGACCGTGGGTGATACGGTTGAATATGGCGGACTTTTCGGACATGCCCCAATCATGCCAGTCAACACTTTCTCCTCTCAACGTTTTGTGGACAGAGGAGGACGCATTCCAGCACCAATCCATAGTTTCAAGAACTGATATGAAGAAAATAACAATCTTTACCTTGTTCAGCCTTTTCCTGCTCCCTGCCGTGGCGCAGCGTAAGGCAAGCCTCGACATCGGTTGGAAGTTCCATCGTGGCGATGTCGTCAATGCCGAAGTGGCAGAATATGATGATTCGAAATGGCGCACCCTCACCGTGCCCCATGACTTCAGTATGGAACCAGCCTTTGACCTTTCTGACGAGCGTCAGCGCACGGGCGGTTGGTCAGATGTATTGGTGGGACCTTTCTCCCGACTCAGCATCGGTAATTGGGACACGGGGCAGACAGTGGGTGGTACTGGATGGTATCGTAAGACTTTCATATTGCCCATTCAAGGCAATGCCAGCCTCGACACCTATCTTTCGCAGACGAATGTGAACATCCGTTTCGATGGTGTCTATCATCAGGCAGAAGTGTGGGTGAACGGAGTCAAGGCTGCTGTCAATGTATATGGTTATATGCCTTTCGTCATCAATCTCAACAAGATACTTGCCGATGCCAAGAACCGCAGACATGACAACGAACCGGTGGTGACTGTGGCGGTCAAGGTGGTGAACGAGGGACTTAATTCCCGATGGTATGCCGGTAGTGGCATCTTCCGGCATGTGTGGCTCGAAACGACAGAGAAGTTGCACCTGGATGAGTGGGATGCTTATGTGGATGGTTCAGAACTCATCAACAAGGGCAAGGATGCGAACGTGAAGGTCTTTGCCAAGGTGTTTAACGAAGATGCGCATTCCGCGGTCACCCAGTTCTGTGTGGACATTCTGGATGCAGCGGGCATTCCTGTCGCTCATCATGAAAAGGAATTGACCGTCGGTGCGTCCAACGCTGCAGGGACTGATGTGGCGATTGAACTTCCCGTCAAGACACCTCGCCTCTGGTCACTTGAAGACCCTTATAGATACACCGCCAAAGTCTATGTTTCTAAGTCGGGCGAAGAGAAAGATGCACTTTACATCCCCTTCGGTATCCGTACCCTCCATTTCTCTGCTGAAGAGGGCTTTCTGCTGAATGGCAAACCCACTAAACTTTATGGAGGCTGTGTGCATCATGACAACGGACTCTTGGGCGCGGCGGGCATCGACAGGGCGGAGATACATAAGGTGGAGCTGCTGAAAGCACAGGGCTACAATGCTGTGCGGTGCAGCCACAACCTGCCCACAGAGGCATTCCTCAATGCTTGTGACAGTCTTGGCATGCTTGTCATCGATGAGGTGTTCGACCAGTGGGAGGAACCAAAACGCAGTAATGACTACAGCCAGTATTTCGCCCGTGACTACATGAAGGACATGGCTCTTATGGTGCGTCGCGACCGCAACCACCCCAGCATCATCATGTGGAGCATCGGTAATGAAATAGCACAACGGGCTGACATCCCTCGTGGTAAGGAAATAGCGCTTAACCTCAATCTTGCTGTCAATGAAAATGACCACACGCGTCCCACAACAATGGCAATCAATTCCTTCTGGGACAGACCCCAGTTCACTTGGGAAAAGGACAGCCACCGTGCATTCGACTACATTGAGGTGGGAGGCTATAACTATGAGTGGAAGCATTACGAGGCGGATCATGATTCATTCCCGGATCGCATTATGTATGGTTCGGAGTCCTTCCCTAAGGAGATGGCACAAAACTGGAATTTGGTGGACAAGCATCCCTACATTCTTGGTGACTTTGTCTGGACTGCCATTGACTACGTGGGCGAAGCGGGACTGGGTCACACTTACGAGCGCTCTGACAACCGTTGGATTCAATTCCTCTCTTGGCCTTGGTTCAATGCGTGGTGTGGCGACCTTGACCTTATTGGCGACAAGAAACCACAAAGTTACTACCGTGATGTGCTTTGGAACCGCAGTAAACTCGCCATGGCGGTACGTCCTTCTGTGCCGGATGGTGAGTATGAGGATGTGAATGGCTGGGGATGGACTGCTGAAGAGAATCACTGGAACTTCGGGAAAGCATATCTTCCCATAGAACTTCGTCCCGAAAACTATCAGACATCTAATGTGGTGGGGAACCTGAAACACAATGTGAATGGACATCGCAGCGATTCCTTGCGTGTCAATGTCTATAGCCGTGAACCTCGAGTGCGACTGCTCATCAACGATTCCATCATGGGTGAGAAGGATACGGATCCGGAAACCTATACAGCTACATTCACTGTGGCTTACGAACCTGGGTCGTTGAAAGCCATAACCATTCCACAGGCAAAAAAGGCAAAGCCTGATTCACTTGAGTTTATCACGGCATTGCCACCTGCTCGACTGACATTAAAGGCTGACCGTGTCTCCATCTCCTCTTCACATAATGACCTTGCCTATATAACAATATGTGTGGAGGATGAGGAGGGGCACTTATGTCCTACGGCAGAGATTCCTGTCGAAATCACTGTGTCGGGACCGGCTGCAGTTGTGGCTGGCACAGGACATCCTTACGATATGCATTCCTTCCGCTCACTCCGTCCCACGACCTTCCGAGGAAAGGCACTCGCCATTGTGCAGCCACAAGACCAGTCGGGTGAGGTGACACTGACTGTCAGGGCGGAAGGATTGGAAGAGGCTCAGATAACAATAGAAATGAAATAACTAATCTGCCGGAAGTGACGAAGTTAAATTGGAAGTTAAAATGGGAGTTAAGCGCTACGCACAGGACGAATGTGGGGCCAATGGACCAACACGCCGCATGGCTATAATTCTCAATTGTCAACTGTCAATTCTCACCTGTCACCTGTCACCTGTCAACTGTCACCTGTCACCTGGCACCTGTCACCTGTCACCTGTCACCTGTCACCTGTCACCTGTCAATTGTCAACTGTCAACTGTCAACTCTCGAATTATAATGAAATAAATAATAGACTCTTGATTTACAACTAAAAACCAAATGAAAAAGACTGCTAAAATCATGATTGCATCCATCCTCGCCCTATGCGGACAAGGGTGTTTTGCGCAAGACAAGCCTACCATGGGCTGGAGTTCATGGAACACTTTCGCACTCAACATCAGCGAAGAAATCATCAAAGGTCAAGCCACGGCCATGCGTACACAGGGATTTTATAAGGTTGGCTATAACCATATCAACATTGACGATGGTTATTTTGGAGGGCGTGATCCAGAAACGGGAAAACTGCTCATCCATCCCACACGCTTCCCGAATGGTTTGAAACCTGTTGTTGATTATATCCACACCCTCAAGATGAAGGCGGGCATTTATTCCGATGGCGGAAAGAATACCTGCGGAAATTTTCATGGAGGTGACAAGATTGCTGAGGGTGTAGGATTCTACGGACATGATCAGCAAGATGCTGACCTCTTTTTCAAGGAACTGAACTTTGACTTCATCAAGGTGGATTTCTGCGGTGGTGTGGGTTATCATAACAGCGAAAACCTCTATCTCGACGAGCAAGAACGCTACACCGCCATTGCCAAGGCGATTGCAAACACTGGACGTACCGATGTGCGCATGAACGTGTGTCGATGGGACTACCCGGGCAATTGGGTACACGATGTGGCTGCTTCATGGCGCACTACAGGCGACATCAACGCTTCATGGGGTTCTGTGAAAAGCATCCTCAAGGAGAATCTCTACCTCTCTGCTTATTGTTATGATGGTCACTACAACGACATGGATATGCTCGAGGTGGGCAAGGGACTCAACACAGAAGAAGATCGCACCCATTTTGGCATGTGGTGCATCATGTCTAGCCCGCTTCTCATTGGTTGTGACCTACGCAATGTCAAGCCTGCAGCTAAGTTGCTGCTCCAAAACAAAGACTTGATTGCCCTCAATCAGGATGACCTTTGTATCCAGGCATACGTGGTGCAACATGTGGGCGACACATACGTGCTGGTGAAAGACTTGGAGCAGCTTTACGGAAAGACGCGTGCGGTTGCCCTTTACAACCCATCCGACAAGAAAGTGGACATGAGCATTCAGTTTACCGACCTCGACCTTGATGGTGCCGTCAAGGTGCGCGACCTCTATGAGAACGAAGACCTTGGCGAGATGACTGGTCAAATCTCCGTCGCGGTGCCAGCACATGGTACACGCATCTATCGTCTTGATGCTGAAACTCGCTTGGAGCGCAACCTCTACGAAGCAGAAACTGCCTATCTTGGCAAGTATCAGGAAATCGCCAACAACCAGGCTGTCCACTCCGCTGTATATGAAAGCAGCGATGTCTGCTCGGGGAAAGAATATGTTGGATGGCTTGGCAACGATCCCAAAAACGACCTTCAGTGGCGTCATGTCTATAGCGACAATGGGGGCGACTACCAGATGACGCTTAAATTCATGTCGGGCGACAATCGTAACCTTACCGTCAATGTCAATGGCAAGGATGTCCAGACCCTCACCTGCAATTCAGGTGGCTACGACAAGGTGGGGTTCAAAACCCTCAACATCTCCCTCGTTCCAGGGGAGAACCTCATCCGACTCTACAACAAGTCATCCTCAGCCGCAATGCCTAACATCGACTGCATGACCATCCATCCCGTTGGAGTCACCGAACGCATTGCAGTCGGCATTCATGCCCCTGTGGCTGTCTCTACAGCTAAGACACTTGACGGAAAATATTACACCCTCGACGGCAGAACTGTCAAACACCCCCGTAAAGGACGCATTTACATCCATGACGGAAAGAGTGTTCTGATGAAGTGAGGCGCTGGTTCTACACGAAGGGACTCACATCGATGCTCGTGCATCCATGTGAGTCTCTTTATTTTTACCCCCCCCCTAAAACGTAAAATAGAAGAGGAATACTGTAAAAAACAGAGTCGTTCTATACATTTTTTTATATTTTTTCCCCCATATCGTAAGGATTTACTATCTTTGCATTCAAATTGAGTGCTTTCTCAGGTGAGGAGATTTCAATTTCATGGCAGAAATGTCATGGTGTAGCGTGAAGTAGCATGGCAGATATTCCTGGAAATAATGCTTCCCACGAAACGATAGGTACATCTTTGCGCCAATCGCTCGCCGGAGGCGTACCCAAACGCAAGTGGCTGGTGGCGTTGGTGAGGGCCAAGTACGAAGAATTGTGCCGGAAGCAATTGCAGGACAAGGGCTATGAAGCGTACGTCGCTTGTCAGAAGGAAATAAAGGTCTATCGTAACCGCCATCGTCGCGAAGTGACACATATCATCATCAGTAGCATGGTGTTTGTCCACGTCAACGAGCAAGAGCGTCTGCAGGTACTGAAAGACTTCCCTGTCATCAAGTGTTTCTTAACTGACAAAGCGGCTCAACCGAACGAATTTGGCAGGCATCCCTTTGCTGTCATTCCCGATAAGCAGATGGAACGTCTCCAGTTCATGCTGTACAATGCTGACTCTGCTGTCAGCTTCACTTCTGAACCACTCAGTCAGGGCGACTATATTCGCGTGGTGCGAGGTCCTCTCGCCACCCTCGAAGGTCAAGTGATCCGCCAGAATAACTCCTCTTGCCTTGTCATCACCCTCGATACCCTTGGCTCAGCCATGGTCACCATCTCTCCCGATGATATCGAGAAGATAAGCTAATTAACCCCTAACCTCTAAACCCTAAACTCTAACCCCTAACCCCTAAACTCTAACCTCTAAACTCTAAACTCTAACCTCTAACCCCTAACCTCTAACCTCTAACCCCTAACCCCTCCACCCTCTAAACTCTAAACCCTAAACTCTAACCCCTAACCTCTAACCCCTAACCCCTAACCCCTAACCTCTAACCTCTAACCCCTAAACTCTAAACTCTAACCTCTAACCTCTAAACCCTAACCCCTAACCCCTAACCCCTAACCTCTAACCTCTAACCTCTAAAGACTAATGATTTATTATTGAGAATATGACAGGGGACGATGCTGTCAATTTTTTATAATAATCATATAGTAATGAACAAGAATATGATTCTGGCAGGCCTTGCCCTGCTCTTCGCTGCTTGCAGCAACAATGAAAACGACATCAATTTCAACAATAGTAATGAATTGGTACCTGTGAAGGTACATGTAACGGGCTTCTCTGTCGCCCAGGAGGAATTCCCTGCTACCCGTGCAGCACAGAGTGTTGGAGACTACAGTGGCGTCAAGGTGGTCACCCTGGCGTTCTACAAAGGTGCCACAGAGGTGTATAAGCATGAGCAGGTGAGGGGGGCTCTGGAAGAGGGCGAGACCCTGGGCGAGTTCAACTGCTCGCTTCCCATGGGCAGCTACACGATGGTGGTGATTGCCCGAGGCCAGGGTGATAATGATGGATTTACGCTGACCAGCCCCACCGAGGCTGCTTACACCGGCGACCACTCGCGCGAGACATTTGCCTATACCGAGGCAGTGAACATCACCAACACCAGTGCGGTGGACATCAGTGCAACGCTCAACCGTATCATCGCAAAACTGGAGGTTCATTCCAGCGACGGCCGTGCCGCTAATGTCACTAACGTGCGCATGACGATGTCTGCCGGTGGCAAGAGTTTCAACCCCACCTCGGGTTTGGCCACCGTCAATACGGGCTTCGCCAATACAGTGCCCATCAGTACGGCAGCAGGAGTTACATCAAATTCTGTCAGCTACCTGTTCCTGGCCACTGACGAGCAGAATGTCGATGTCACCATCGAGACGCTGGATAGCAACGGTGCTGTCTTGTTCAGCAAGACAGTAAACAACGTCCCCTTCAAGCGCAATCGCGTCACCATACTCACCGGTGCCATGTACACCAACGATGCCGTGAGTGGTACATTCAAACTGGAGACAGCCTGGCTCACTAAGGAAGATGTAGCATTCTAATGACGAGGAGGACATGTTATGTCAAAAGTCTCGTCTATCCTGAGTGCTTTCCATGCGCTCGCTATTGCTATCACGTTAGCATCCTGTGAGAAAGTTGCTATTCCAGAGAACGATGCTTCAGAAGAACTGAACGGCAACCTGCGCGTCAGTGTCTATCAGATAGAGCAGACACCCTTCGCTAGTTCCACACGCACGACAGAGGCTGCCTCAGCAGCATGTACTAAACTGAACTTCGCCATATACGATGAAGGCGGTTCGCGCCTCAAGCAGATCAACCAGCAGTCGAGTGCTGCAGATTTCGGGTCGGTAGCCTTCCAACTCGATGAAGGCACCTACCAACTGGTGGTCGTAGGCCATAGTGCCAATGGCAATCCCACAATGACCGACCCCACGAAGATACAGTTCTCCAATGCCACGGGCTATACCGACACCTTTCTGTGCTATGGCGAGGTGACCATCGGTGAAGAACCAGTGGACTATGAGGTCTCTCTTGACCGTATCGTGGCACTCTGCCGCTTCGTCATCACCGACGACATCCCTGCGGAAGTCAAGAAACTGCGGTTCTACTATACCGGCGGCTCCGGCGCTTTCAATGCAGTGACAGGTCTCGGATGTGTGGCCAGCAAACAGGATGTGAAGTTCGATGTCACCCCTACGGGCAGTAAGCAGTTCGACCTCTACACCTTTCTGCACGACCTTTCGGACAACATTGCCCTCACGGTCATGGCCCTCGATGCCAGTGGCAATGAGCTCTACAGTCGCCAGTTCGACGTGCCCATGCAGCAGAACCACATCACGTGGCTCTCGGGAGCGTTCTTCAGTGGCTCCGGTTCCTCCTCCACCACCATCTCTGGTGTGACGGTCAACACAGATTGGGCAGGAGAGACCCATTTAACATTTTAACAATTAACATTTAACCCGACAGATTCGTCCCCTGTTTTTTAAGTTAAGAGTATAATAATAAAAGTTGAAAAGAAGTTCAATGTCGCCTGGCCAGTGAAAGCAAAAAGATGCTGAAAGGCACGAAATAAATAACAATGACCGCGAAGGAACTTATAGAGCAACTATCCAAGGTGGCGCCTGATACAGAGATTGTCGGGGGCATGTTTAACGGTCGGGTAGAGACTTACACGGTACTGGACGAGTTGCGTGTGTTCCTTTATGACGAGATATTTAACGACTTCTTCGGAACGCCTGGGACCTTCGATGACAAGCTGATGACTATCAAGTCGGAGAAAGTGGTTTACCTCGGATCGCTCTTTGAGAGTACAGACAAGCGAGTGATGGCAGACCGTCATTTCGTTTGGCAGCTGAGGAAGGTCCTCCGCCAGCATCGCTCCAAGGAATGGAAGAAAGAGCAACTCTACAAACTGCTGACCGAGTTTGACGGAAAAGACTTTAAGAAGTGATGGAAAATAACAACAATGCAAGACAAGCTGAGCACACATTCATCAGTTACAACTGGGCACGAGCCCGCAAGGGCGAGAGTAAATAAAACATATTTGTGATGAGCGTTATATTGAGAAAAGTCAATGTGCTATCTCAAGAATTAAATGGTATTTTTGTGTTTTAATAAGAGTATAAGCTTTTAATGCTATAAAGGTATGCAGATAAAGAAGCTAACAGTAAAATCGTTGTATGAATTAATGGATTTTGAATGGGAATTTGATAAATCTGTCAATATCCTTGCAGGAATCAATGGAACATACAAGACAACACTGCTGAGTATTATTCAGCAGATTACTCGTCATGAAAACGTGAGTTATCCGGTTGCTTCTGTTGAGGCTGAGTATACCGATGGCATTAAGCTGGTATTCACTCGACGTGTAAGCGATGTGCAGACCCTGTTGGCAAACCGCGAAACTAATAGAGTTGTGGTTGAGATGATTGAAAAAGAGCATCCTGATTGGCTTGCCAATGATGAAATGCACAAAGTGCAACTAAACATAGTCTCATATCGCGAAGAGAAGGATGGTAAGCCTCTGGACAAGCAGACCTACGAGTCAATTATTAAGATTGACTTTGTAAGTACTTTTGATGTGGCTTCCGATCGTGACAAGGAGTCTGTCCTGAATGCAAATCTTCGCAAGTTGCAGGAACAATATGCCTATTACTTGTCTGATTTGGCAAAACAAGTGTCTGATAAGGTGCAGGAGAGTGGCAATGTAACAAAGGAGCAGGTTGACATTATCAATAAGAACCGCAATGAGTTTATTGCTATTGTAAATGAAACGTTCAAGGAAACCGGTAAGACTCTTTCTGAGAATGAAAGCAGCCTTTCATTTGTGAAGGATAATAGTCAGCGAATTCAATTGTATAACCTCTCTGCTGGCGAAAAGCAATTGCTTATTATCTTACTCACGGCACTACTTGAAAGGCGTCAAGAGTACATTCTGATTATGGATGAACCGGAGATTTCCATGCATATTGATATGCAGTATACGCTGATAGACAATCTGCTGAAACTCAATCCAAATGCACAGATAATAGTATCAACTCATTCGCCTGCGATCTTTGGCTCCGGATGGGGTGATAAAGTGGTATATTCAGAATGCCTGTTGAAGAAAAAAGGATGATGGATAATATAGCTTCACAAGCCAAATTCTTCAATAATCTTCCTTTGATCTCCCCTAAATACCGCAGTGTGGTACATTTGGAGGATCAGGAAGACAAGGCATTCTGGGACACGTTGCTTCAGCGATTCAGGCCAGGAAAGTATTTCTATGTGCCCTATAGCAAAAGCAACAAAGGGTTTGATACTCATGGCTGCGACCAATGCTTGAAATATCTTCCGTTCCTGAGTTCTCGCTTCTTTGTCTGTGTCGATTCAGATTTGCGAAACCTTATGGGCGAGCCTGATTTGGATGCTGCACACTATGTAGTACAGACTTATACATATTCATGGGAAAGCCACTGTTGTGAGTTTAACGGGCTTCAGACTACTGTGACAGCAAACGCCAGTGGATGCAGTTTTGATTTCTCTGTTTTTCTGAGCAAGTTGTCTATAGCGCTATACGAACCGCTGCTTCTGTTATTATACTGCAAACGTACGGGGAATGCCTATTTTACAGAAAAGGATTTCCGGCATATACTAAGGACTCAGTGTACTTCAACTGAAGTTCAGAACGATGGTCAAGGGTATGTTGACTGCATTGCTAATCAGTTTAAGCCCTTAATAGCTGGAAGCAACGTTATTGGCTTTGATGTTAAGGCAGAAGCTACTCTCTACAGTGTAAAAGGACTTACTGCAGATAACGCCTATCTTCATGTGCGTGGTCATAACATCTATGATTTGGTTCTGTACATAGGAAAGAGGATAACAAGTAGTATGCGTATAAATTTTACCGAGGACGTTCTTAAGGAAGTCCCTCTAAGTGGAAACTACTGGGAGTATACTGAAATTGAAAAGGATTTGAAGAATATTTAGCCAAACAAACCAAATGAGGGAATATTTCAGGTAAGGTACAATATGTACACCCTTTTGGAGGAAGAACTTTCCAAGAAAGCTGACAGGTAAGAAGTTAGAAGTAAGAGGTAAGAGGTCTGAGGTCTGAAGCAAGAGGTAAGAGGTATGATGTAAGAGGTGCTATGAGCGAAATAGGAGATAAGATACAAGAAAAGTGCCTCGCCTTTGGCGGCCGCATCATAAAACTGAATGACTACTTGCTGGAGCAAGCCAGTCAGAAGTATGATGGCGGAAGTAAGAGGTATGATGTGCGAAAAGGAAAATCATCCTTCAGCCATCAGACATCCAACCTCTCTCAGCCATCTTCCTTCAGCCATCAGCCATCACGAGTTCCCGTACACCTTCAATCGGTGGCGGCTTTAGCCAACCAACTATTAAGGTCGGGAACGAGTATCGGTGCCAACAACGTGGGTCAGTAGAACCGTCCCCCTGATCTTAAACGGAGGTAAAAATATGGATAGAAATAAAGATAAACTGGTACAAGTGGAAATCAAGGGCTTTAAGTCTGTCTCGACTAAGAAGCCCCTGGTACTTGACTTTTGTGATGTAACTATTCTTCTGGGTGCTAATGGTTCAGGTAAAAGCAACATCATTAGTTTCTTCAAAATGCTGAGCTATATGATGACTGGAGCTCTGCAGAAGTTCGTTGCACAGAGTGGTACAAATCAGAACTTTCTTCATTATGGATCCAGAATTACA
>JAILDV010000052.1 GCA_024688885.1 Bacteroidaceae bacterium
GAAGACATCATTGCTGTTGCACTTCGCATTCGGGAAGAAGACACACGTCAGGTAAAGGTGCGCCCATGGAAATCGCGCCATCGCACGGCTTGGTACATAGCCATTCCTGCCGCCTGTCTCGTGAGTTTCTTTTTGGGGTACCTCTTGAAAGCCTCCAACGAAGCACCGCAAGGTATGGCTTCCGCCGCTACCGACACCGTCATTGTGCATGAGGTGGTGTATGACACCATCTATCAGACCACCGATGTACACAAGCCTGTTCGTCCTCGTCCCATCACGGCATCGACTCAATCTGCTTCGTCAGAGTCAAGGAAGATTGGTGTGTCTGTACTTGAGGATGACATCCGCTACGACCTGTTAGCTTCGAACAGCGACATGTATTATTGAGCCTCCTCCCTCTATTTCTACGAATAGATGTTAAATCTGCCCCAATCTCGTCATTTTTCGATTTCTAAAGTTTGCGAGATTGGAGCAGATGCTGTTACTTTGCCGTCGAAAACAAACAGTAACACCTAATCAAACAATGAAGAAAAAAGAGAACACGCTCACGAAAGTGGAGTTTCAGGTGATGAGTATCCTGTGGGACATCAACCACTCTGCTTGTGCTTGGGACATCATAGAGCGGTGGGAGGAACCCAAACCTGCCTACACCACCATTGCCACCTATCTGAAGATGCTCTACGAGAGGGGCTATGTGGATTTTTTCAAGAACAAAGGCGAGGGCAAAACCCATATGTATGTGGCAAAGATAGGTCGTGCCGAATACACACGCAAGACAATGCAGGAAGTGAAGAAGAATTTCTTCGATGGCAGCGTCAAGTCGATGTTGAGTTTCTTTGTGAAGGAGGAAAACCTCACGGCAAAGGACATTCAGGAGATGCTGCAACTCATCGAAGAGGAAGATGGAAGTGGAGGGTTTAGAGTTTAGGGTTTAGAGTTTAGAGTTAAGGGTTTAGAGTTTAGAGATAATATGATGACCACTTTATTCTTGTATTCCATCAAATCGGCTTTTGTGCTGGCATTGCTATATGTGCCATACACGCTGATGCTGCGCAAGGAGAGTTTCTTCCGTCTCAACCGCTTCACGTTGCTGACGATACTGGGGCTGTCGTTACTCTTGCCCTTGTGCAATTTCCCTTCGCTGGCAGAAGAGAAGCAACCCGTCACCCATGCTGTGAATCAGCAAGTGGTGGCATGGGAGAAACCTGTGGAACAGCAGACGAGAACAACAACACCGGTGCCTCCTTCAGTACGTGAAAAGGTGACGCCTGCCGCTTCTCATCATTTCGCATGGTCTTGGTATTCTGTGCTATGCATTCTCTGCATCGTCGGCATGTTTTCGGCTCTTTTGTTCCGCTTGTGGCAGTTCGTCCGTATGGGCTTTCTGATGCGTCGAGGCTGTCTGTGGAAAGACCAAGTGGATGGCTTCATCATCTACTGCCACTCCGATGAAATCGCTCCATGCAGTTGGATGAATCGCATTGTCATCAGCCAGAAGGATTACAGCGAACATCGCCATGAGATTCTCCTGCACGAAAAGGGTCACATTCTCCATCACCATTCCCTCGATATTCTCTTACTCACCTTTGTTCAGGTGGTGCAATGGTGGAATCCCTTTGTCTATCTGCTGGGGACGAGTCTTCGCGATGTCCACGAATATGAGGCAGACCATCATGTGCTGCAACAGGGAGTGAGGCTTTCTCAATATCAGAACCTGCTCATCCGCAAGGCCATCGACACCAGTTCCATCTCCCTTGCCAACGGCTTCAGCCACAGCCTTGTGAGACGTCGCATAGCGATGATGCACAAGACTTCCAATCCCTGGATGCAGATGAAAGTGCTCTACATCCTTCCCCTGATCATTGTCGCGCTGAGTGCCTTTGCCACACCAGCGATGAAGAAGCCAGTGGAGGAAAGCATTTCCTCCCTCGAATATCGCTTCATCAATATGGAAGCTATCCAATCACTCCATCAAAACAACGAACAATCACTTCATTATAATAACGAAGAATTATGAAAAGAACTTCTTTGAAGGCAACACTCGCCTTACTTGTCGTGGCAACTGCTACCTCGTGCTATAACCTTGTTCCAGAAAACACGGGAGCACTCACCTCTGCCGGCATCTATAGAGGCGAGGGGAATGTGCTGAAGATAGACAGCTTAGTGGAATACATAAGGTCTATCGACTTAGAGCACCACACGAATTACAGCCCATCGACATGGGGTCTTGTGGAAACAGAATACCGGTACAATGGTAAACACACCAAACGGGTTCGCATCGATTGCGACCTATATAGAAAACCTGAAATGGATTACCTCCAAATAGGAAACTCCACAGATTCTCTTCTTCATGAATGGTACGAATATCAGCAAGAAAGAGAAAAACGAGCACAACATGTATATGATGTTTTGGTGAACTTGTGCAAATCGTTGTCTCATGAGGTGGATGCCTCCAACAGCAGTATGTGGGAATCTCACCATGATGGTATAGACAGCATACAGTACAACATTGCCCTGCGGGAATATCCTCAGGGAGACACGCTGACAAGATGGAATGGACGCAGAGGCACATCCTTTTCTCAAGCCCCCGAAATCATCAGATTCTATTATGACGATGATTTACCAACTCGGTATAACGGATTAGACCCCGAGAAAACAGCGATGTTAGCAACGAAAGGGTTTGGTACATTTTTCTATACTTACACGCCCGACAGCGTCCCAGACGAAACGCACGAGCTCATCAACAAGAAAGAGTTTGCCAAACTCATCAAGCCTATCCTCAATCAAAAAGGCATTGAGAAGCGTGACATCTATATCAGGCGTGACATCAATTGTCCCGTAGGTCCCGAAATGGGAAACTACAGCTACACACGGGTGGGATACAGAACATATAACCAACTGACGACTGATTCTGAAACAAAAGGAACGGTTTACAAGCTGCAATCCGTAGAACAAGCCGAAGAAGTGATTCACCTGTTGAACGAGGTGATTTGGAAATATCTTGACCAGCATCCCCATCTGTTCTACTCGTTCCATCCCGACGTCACGATGCCTAGATGGGGTCGGTATTCTTCTGGAAGTGGATACTATGAACCCTACTTCACCATGGAGCAGCATACCACCATTCAGGAAGATTGCACCATTCTCATACATAATTATCTCACGGACTATTACCTCTTAGTGCTTAATACGGTAGGCGACCTATGGCTGCCCAGAGAATGGCCGTTCATGAAGAGTTGGGAAAACGGGCAGATTATCTATGAAAAGAAAGACAAACTCAGCCCCTTTGTTCAGGATGAAGACAAGAAACTTGTCACACCTTTGGATTATGTTGGTTTCGGAGCATCGGATCAATACACCCTTGGACATTGGACAGAGTTTGACAAGCCTCAAAAGAAGAACAAGAAATAATAATATGAAAAGAACTTATTTGAAGGCAATACCTGCTTTATTGATTGTGGCAACAGCCACATCATGCTACAACCTTGCCCCAGAGAACACGGGTGCACTCACCTCCACTGACATCTACAGCGGTGTGGGGAACGTGTTGAACATTGACAGTTTGGTCAGTTATGTGAGAGAAATCACAAAAGATGAGGACGTGGAGTATTACAGGTCGTCAGGCGATGTGGTGCAGACCCAATACAAATATGATGGGAAGCACCATAAGGAGGTCCGCATAGACTGTAATCTTTACGATCTTCCCGTCATGGAGGAAACGGGTGATGAGCAAAAGGATTCCACAATGCGCACACTTCAAGCCTACTATCAGCGGAAGCAGGCAAAGGCACAACAAGTGTATGATGCTGTTGTCAGTACCTGCAAATCTCTTTCAAATCTGGTCGAACCTTCACGCACCAATATGTGGGAGCACCAGGACAGCGTTTGGTACAATATTGAATTGGGAAACTATCAGACAGGGGACGTACGGTTGGATACCATCGGTGCAGAACCTATTGAAGAGGCATCAGAAAAAGTCGATTTCCATCATTACCCATTCCAAATCCCAGGGATACCCGCCTCGGCATTTCGTACCAAAGGATACGGCTCATTTGACTATGAATTAACTCCCGACAGTGTTTGGAACAAGACACATGAACTGCTGGACAGGAAAGATTTCGCTAAACTCATCAAACCGATTCTGTCGAAGAAAGGGATAGAACGCCGTTCTTTCTACATCAGCCACGATGCAGCGTGTCAGGTGAAGCCCACCTACCAATATGGCGAGAACAACATGTGCATTTGGCGTGAGGCGACACCGACGGACATCTTTGTTGATTTGCCCGATTCGGTGCCCCCTGCCGGTCAACCCTATTCGGAGACCCAAGGCACGGTCTATACCATGCAATCGAGAGAACAGATGCAGTCCGTGCTTCGCCAATTGACGGATGCGATATGGCAGTATCTTGCCCGTCACCCCCACACGTTCCACGAGTTTCATCCCGACCAGATTGTGCCCGAGCAATTCTCCAGAGGTGTGTACAAAACTTACTTCGTAATGAACCAAAACACTCACCTTCATGAGGACATCTCTCTCTTCATCCACAATTGTCGGGATGACTACAACCTTCTGGTGCTTGACACGAAGGGCGACATGTGGCTCCCTGTGGAATGGCCCTCCATGAAGAGTTGGAAGAATGGTCAGGTGGTCTATGACAAGAAGGTGCAACTGACCCCTCAACAGATGAAGGACTATGCAGGCACTTGCATGAGCATGCAAGAATATTATGATGCCTGGACAGAGTTCGACAAGCCTCAAAAGAAGAACAAGAAATAACAGGTTTTCTTCATGGCAAATAGTAGATTAATAAAAGATTTAGAAAGGAAGAATATTCCATCATTGGTAATGCAGGGCTGGGAAGTCCTGCATCGCCACAGCTTTGAACAAAATAGACAATATAAAGAAATGATACAACTCCAGAAGAATACGGAATAGTACTGATTATACAAAAATGCGTAACGCAAATTTGTATAATTAAATTTTTGTCATTTTGTCATTTTGTCATTTTCGTTGCGAAGGGAGTTGAGGGGAATGCCTACTTTTGTAGAGCTATTGTCCAGAAGTGGACACTTGACTGTCCAAAAGTGGACACTTGCGTTAATCGTGGGGACTCATTTTCAGATGGTTATGTGTCTGGCACAATTTTTGTAAGAAAATAAATTGTGTTTTTTGCAACAAAAGTGAGTTTATCCTCGTATATATATATAGAAGGTAAAAGGAATAAATGAAAACAAAGATTTTAATGGCAATGCTTGCCCTTGTCGGTTTGTCGGCGATGGCGCAAGAGAACGATACCGTGTCGGTGCAGGTGAATGACAGCACGGCACAGGTGGAGAAGGCAGATTCTGTCAAGAAGAACGTGATGGTGTTGTGGGTGAACGCCGAAGTGAGGGACCACTTGACGCACGACATCATCAAGGGGCTGAAGGGAGTGAAACTGAACGCTGCCGACAGCACCTTTGTCGATAGCATTTACGGAGGCTACTACGACGAGAACGGATACAAGAGTTCCTACATCTCTTGTGGCATTATGAAGCCAGGCAAGTACCTTATCAAGGTTGAGGCCGAGGGCTATCAGACGGCGTATGTGCCGCTTGACATCAAGAAGCTCTATAAGCGGGAAAGCAATCGTTCAATCAAGCCCATCTATCTGAAGCGGATGCCGAAACGCAACGAGGTGGAACTGGGCGAAGTGGTTGTGAAGGCAACAAAGCTGAAGTTCTACATGAATGGAGACACGCTCGTCTATGATGCCGATGCCTTCAATCTGGCAGAAGGCTCGATGCTCAACGAACTCATCAAGAAACTGCCGGGCGTGACGATGGAAAAGGGCGGTGTCATCAATGTGAATGGGAAACCCATCGACACGATGCTGCTGAACGGGAAAGACTTCTTCAACAGCGACCGCGAACTGCTGTTGGAGAACATGCCTGCCTATATGGTGAAGCACGTGACGAGTTATGAGCGGGTGCCGGACAATGTGAAGGGAAAGCCCGAGGAGAAGTCGGCGAAGAAGCAGCTGGTGATGGATGTGAGGCTGAAGAAGGAGTATGCACGGGGATGGATAGCCAATGCTGAAGGGGGTGGGGGACTCACGTTCCACCGGAATGAGGAGGGCAAACATGACGGAAAGTTTCTTGGCAGACTCTTCGGCATGCGATTTGACGACCATTCGCGACTGGTGCTCTTTGCCAATGCCAACAACCTGAACGACTACCGCACACCTGGCGAGAAGGGCGAGTGGACGCCCCTGCAGCAGTCGGAGGGCCTGCGAACCACCTACAAGCTGGGTGGCAATTATATGAAGGAACGCGAAGAACGCTACCGCTATCAAGGCAGCATGGAGACCACTTACAGCGAGACAGAAGACAGACGGAACTCCAACAGCGCCACATTCCTGGAAGGAGGCGACACCTACGGCAGGTCGTTCAACACGCGGAAGAGTTATGGATGGGACATCAACACCCGGCATTATCTGAATCTTCAGCATGACGAACCCATAGGCGATTTCATCAAGGGACTGTATGTCTATATCCAACCCTCGGTGAACTACCGGAAGTGGAACCATCTTGGAGACAATGCCAGCACAACCCTGTCTGAAGATGTGGCAAGCCAGTTGGGCAAGGCATGGATGGACAGCATCATGGCACCCGATGCAGGCGGACTGCTGAGAAAGTACGCCATCAACCGCACACGTTCGAGCAGCAAGAACCAGGGACATAGCACGGACACCTATTTTGACTCCGACCTCAACTTCCGTCCTGCCCACAACGACTACATCCGGTTCAGTCTCAACCTTTCCCACAATTACAGCGATTATCTGTCGAAAGGCTATGATCATTACCTGCTGGATTATCCCAGTTCCACCACCATGCCGGCTGACTTCCGCAACCGATACACCCCCATGAAAAACAGGCAGCAGACGCTTAACGTGTCTCCTGGGGTTACTTTCAGTCTTGGCAAGAAGCGTCAATTCGACTTGGTCGTCTCCTACAACTTCAACTACAATGACCAGAAAAGCAACAATCCACTCTATCTGCTCAACAAACTGGAGGGCTGGGACAAGGCGGACAGTCACGCACTGGGCACTTTGCCATCAGTGGATGAAATGCTGAGCACCCTCGATGCCGACAACAGTTCCAATGACAAGACCACGAGGACCACTCACGAACCAACCATCTCTATCAACAGGACCTTTTGGGGACATGTCAAAGATAAAGACGGGAAAGAAATAGAAGACGAAAGTTGGTATGCCTATTTTAATGCACGATTCCGTGTGCCATTCGCACACGAGAAAATGGACTATCAGCGCGGCACGCAAGTGGATACGCTGATGACACGGAACACCGCACTCTTCAGAATGGATGTGACAGGTTATTATTCATTGTTCAAACGGGGAAGAAGTGTTAATTTCAATTACAGCCTGGATAGTTCTGCCCCTATGATGACCAACCTGCTGAATATCCGCGATGACAGCAATCCGCTCTACGTCACATTGGGCAATCCCCACATGAAGAACACGCACCGCCACTCCTTCTACGTGCAATACAGTGACAAGTTCGGCAAGACGATGTTCAATGCCAATGCCAATGTGGGCATCGTGCAGAACGCAGAGGCGATGGGCTACATATATAATAAGGAGACGGGCGTGAGAACCGTGACACCCGACAATGTGGATGGAAACTGGAACATGAATGCCAGTTCGGGCATCGACTTCCCGCTGACGAAGAATGACAAGTGGCGGGTGAAGGAGAATGCCAACTACAGCTATAACCACAGCGTCGATTTGAACGGCACTAACGAAACCCTCGTCGCCACCCGTTCGGTGGTGAGAACCCACAATGTGACGGAAGACCTCTCGCTGACTTGGCGACCTACGGACAAGATGGAGTTTGGTGCTGGCGGTAAACTGACCTACCAGCATTCCACCAGCGACCGCGAGTATTTCACCAACATCAACGCCTTCACCTTCCAGTATGGCGTGACAGGACAGATAGACTTGCCTTGGAACATGCAGGTGGGCACCGACGTGACTATGTATAGCCGCAGAGGATACAGCGAAGCGTCCATGAACACGAACGAACTGGTGTGGAATGCCCGCGTCTCCAAACGTCTGCCCAAACAGAACCTGACCATCCTCTTCGACGGTTTCGACCTGCTGGGCAACCTCTCCAACGTGCGCCGCTATGTCAATGCCCAAGGGCGTACGGAAACCTTCTACAACGTCATCCCCTCCTATGGTCTCTTGCATGTCATCTACCGCTTCAATAAGGAACCGAAGAAAAAGTAATTTTGTCATTTTGTCATTTTGTCATTTTTGTCATTTTCGTTGCTAAGGGAGTTGAGGGGAATGCCTGCCTTTTGGAGTTTTAACTCCTTAGCGCAGCGATAACTTCTGAAAGTTGAGATGATTTTTGTCACTAAGTTTGGAATATCGTGGATAAAAGTGTAACTTTGCAAGGGAAATAAGAGCAAGTGACCAACAAGGATAGAGCGGAACAGCTGATTGGTGTGCGCGACTGGGAGGGACTGGCGCGAATGCTGGGGAGTCTGAGCAACATGGAGTTCAGGCAGATGGAGCGTGTGATGAGGGAGGAGGTGCTGACGGAACTGGAGAATGGGCTGTTTTGGGAAACATTGTTGCAGGTCATCATGTTTAAGAGGGCTGCGTTCTTGAGTGGGGCGGCAGCGGTGGAACATCTGGCAAAGGAAGGCACGCTGGACTTTGAAGCGGAGAGTGTGGGGAGGTTGTATGAGCATCTGAAGGAGAGCAACGCGGAGTCGGTGGTGAAGATTTGCAATATCATGTTGCCGGCGATGCGGACAGTGGAGCAGGTGATGGCGATGCTGGAGGCGTTTCATGTGGAGAATGAGGTGACGCGCCTGTCGATGTTGTTGAAGGTGGACTCTGACCTCTCTTATTATCTGATTTTCAAGACACTTAAATTGGTAGAGGATAAGGTCATTGCACGGAAGTGCTGCATGGCACTCATCAAACGACAGGATGACCGGGCTTTCAATGCGGTGTGTCTCATCAAGGCGTATTTCGGACTGGATGACCTGCCTGCACGGTTCTCGCTGACGATTGAGCAGTATGAACTGAGCCATATCGACCGGGACTTTGAGACGTTTGTGCATGTGCTGAACGGAAAAAGACCGAAAGTGTGAGATGGATTAGGGTTGAGAGTTTAGGGTTGAGAGTTTAGGGTTGAGAGTTTAGGGTTAAGAGTTTAGGGTTGAGAGTTTAGGGTTAAGAGTTTAGGGTTAAGAGTTTAGAGATGGAGGCATTGACACTATATGAGTTGAACGGATTGGTGAGGGAGACGTTGGAGTTGACCCTCAGCGATGCGTATTGGGTGAAAGCGGAAATCAGCGAGTTGCGCGTGAACCGCCACTGCTATATGGAACTGGTGCAGAAGGATGCACGGGGAAATGGCATCGTGGCGAAAGCGAGGGCGCAGGTGTGGGCGCAGGTGTGGGCTTTCATCCGACCGATGTTTGAACAAACGACAGGACAGGCGCTGGCGGCTGGAATGCAGGTGCTGGTGAAGGTGGAGGTGACATTCCATGAGTTGTATGGGTATTCGCTGAACGTGACGGACATTGATCCTGCCTACACGTTGGGCGACATTGCACAAAGACTTCTGGAAATCTTGCAACGGCTGAAGGATGAGGGCATTGACACAATGAACAAGGAGTTGCCGCTTCCTCGACTTCTGCAACGCATCGCGGTCATCTCGTCTGCTTCGGCGGCAGGGTATGGTGACTTCTGCAACCAGCTGAATAACAACCAGCGAGGCTTGGCATTCAAAACCGAACTGTTTGCCGCTGCCATGCAAGGAAATGAGGTGGAGAACAGTGTGATAGCCGCCTTGAACCGCATCGCGGAGAGAGTGGATGAGTGGGATGTGGTGGTCATCATCCGAGGGGGTGGGGCTACGTCGGATTTGCAGGGTTTCGACTCGTTGCTGTTGGCAGAGAATGTGGCGCAGTTTCCGTTGCCGGTTATCACTGGTATCGGACATGAACGTGACGACACGGTGATTGACATGATTTCCCACACCCGTGTGAAAACGCCCACAGCGGCAGCGGAATTTCTGATTCACCATCAGGAGGAGGAACTGGATGCGTTGGAGGATTTGTCGGCACGCTTGACAGGGCAGGTGACTTGGTTGCTGCAAAATGAGACGAGTCGCCTGAAGTTGCTTGCCAGCAAGATTCCGATGCTCTTCACTGCGGTGAGGGCGAGGGAGGAGATGCGCATGCACAGGCTCTCGGCATCGTTGGCAAACAACAGCATACAGAACATCGAACAAGCCAAGGGAAAGGTGACGCTGCTGGACAAGCAGATGGGGCTTTACGCGTCGTTGCTCTTGCAGAATGAGCGAAAGCGCATTGAACTGACAGAGAGCAAGTTGGAGAGTGCCCACCCGAACAGGATTCTGCGTCTTGGTTTCAGCATCACCCGTGTGGACGGCAAGGCTGTGAGGGGTGTGGATGAAGTGAAAGAGGGTGACGAGATAGAGACTACATTGGCATCAGGAACATTCAAATCGACAATAACATGGAAACAGAAATGACTTATGAAAAGGCAATGAAACGCCTGGAGGAAATTGTGAAGAAGATTGAGGGTGGAGAGATGGACATCGACTCGTTGGCTGCCAATTTGAAGGAGGCAAAGGGCTTGGTGGAGTATTGCAAAGAGAAGTTGACAAATGTGGAGGCAGAAGTGAATAAATGTCTCAATATGTGAAAAAAGTGTAATTTATTGTATTTCTTCTTGTGAGAGCCATTTTTTTTTCGTACCTTTGCATCGAATTTGAGGTTCTCGTACGATTGTACCACTGTTTTGGGCAAGGGGACATCGTTCGTGAAACTCTAAAAAAGAAAAAAGAGATAATCGGAAAACAATGGAGAAAACTCTTGTAATCTTGAAGCCAGGTGCAGTTCAGCGCGCACTCGTAGGAGAGGTGACTGCCCGCTTTGAGCGTAAAGGTCTGCGTTTGGCAGGCATGAAGATGATGCAACTGACGGATGAACTGCTGAACGAACACTATGCACACCTTGCTGGCAAACCTTTCTTTCAACGTATCAAGAACTCCATGATGGCTTCTCCAGTGGTTTGTTGCTGCTATGAGGGTGTTGATGCGGTGGAAACCGTGCGTTCGATGACAGGCAGCACGAACTCAAGAAAAGCAGCACCGGGCACCATTCGTGGTGACTTCGGTATGAGTTTCCAGGAGAACATCATCCACACTTCCGACTCTCCCGAGAATGCGGTGATTGAACTCAACCGCTTCTTCAAGCCAGAGGAAATCTTCGATTACACTCCTGGCGTCTTCCAGTACTTGTATGCTAATGACGAGTACTAAAAAATCATTTTTTACTTAACTTCAAACCTCTAAAAACCAAACATCGTGAATTTCTCAACAATTAAAAAGACAGTCGGCATTTTCGTTCTTTCAATGGTAGCAGTGAGTGGCTTCGCTCAGGACATCATCGCAAGACAGGCTCCTTCCGACAAAAGACTTAAGGACATTCGCAACGTAAAACTCAACAATACAGCGGCTATCTCCGCTGACCTCAACAACCCCGCAGCAAATATCTACACGGACTGGACTGACAACCTCAGAAGTTGTAATGGTGCTGTTCCTGCAAACTATAAGATTGACTTGAGAGGCTTCTGCATGCCTACTCCAAGCCGCAAAATCAACTCTAAATTCGGTCCTCGTTGGGGACGCCAGCATGAAGGTCTGGACGTGAAGGTGTACATTGGTGACACTATCCGTGCTGCTTTCGACGGCAAGGTGCGCATCTGTAAGTACAACGGTGGTGGTTATGGCTACTACATCGTGATTCGTCACCCCAATGGTCTTGAAACGCTCTATGGTCACTTGAGCAAGCAGATTGTGAAGAAGGATCAGGTTGTTCGCGCTGGTGAGCCTATCGGCTTGGGTGGTAACACAGGTAAGTCTTCCGGTTCTCACCTCCACTTCGAAACCCGCGTGCTTGGTCAGCCTATCGACCCTGCATTGCTGTTTGACTTTGAGCATCAGGATATCGTGAGCGACTACTTCGTTCTTCAGAACGGCATCTCTAAGGGCAACGGTGCACAGAGCGCCAGCACCATCAGTACAGGCAGCGCTCAGGGTGCAAACAGAACTGCCCGCAGATAATCTCTGAAAGTGGATTTTTACATCAACTATCATATACGCCAAGCAATACCATGTTGCTTGGCGTCTTTTTTCTTACAAAACACTAATAATTCCTAATTCCTAATTTCTAATTCCTAATTTATTCGTACCTTTGCACATCTTTTAAAAAGAACAATGGATACTCAGCAACAATTCAAGCAAGCCATGGCGGGCTGTCGCGACATTTTCAAGAAGAAACTGCACGACTATGGGGCTGCATGGCGCATCATGAGACCTTCATCGGTGACTGACCAAATCTTCATCAAGGCAAACCGCATCCGTAGCCTTGAAGTGAAGGGCGTGTCGCTGGTGGGAGAGGGCATCTATCCTGAGTTTCAGGCCATCGTGAACTATGGCATCGTGGGACTCATTCAGCTGGAATTGGGTTATGCTGAGACGGAGGATATGGATGCGACGAAGGCAATGGAGTATTACGACAAGTATGCGCAGGATGCCCTCGAATTGATGCTCCGCAAGAATCACGACTACGACGAGGCTTGGCGCTCGATGAGAGTGAGCAGTTACACCGACTTGATTCTCATGAAACTCAACCGCACGAAGCAGATTGAGGGACATGACGGGCAGACACTCATCTCGGAGGGTATTGATGCCAACTACCTCGACATGATCAACTATTCTGTCTTCGGACTCATTAAACTTGCAGAGGCGCAAGATGGACTCGAAGGTTAAGTCTCAGCTTCTGACCGTTGTTGTGAATGTGTGTCGTCTGCTTTTGGCGGGAACATTCATCTTCAGTGGTTTCGTCAAGGCGAATGACCCGCTCGGGACAGTTTATAAGTTGGAGGATTACATGCATGCGATGGCATGGTTTACCGTGCCTGACACCTTCTTGCTGGGATGTGCAGTGTTGCTTGCCATCTTCGAGTTTACGTTGGGTGTGTATCTCCTCTTCGGAATGAAAAGAAAGGCCACGTCGGGCATCGCGCTCGCCTTCATGGTGTTGATGACGTTGCTGACGGTCTATATAGCCATTGCCAATCCTGTGGAAGACTGCGGGTGTTTTGGCGATGTGCTGATACTGAGCAATGGGGCTACGCTGGCAAAGAACATCGTACTGTTGGGTGCAGCAGTGATGGTCAGCCGCTACTACCGACTGCAAAAGGAGTTTCTTGGTTCGACAACGAAATGGCTCATTGCCTTCGTGACGCTCTGTCTGATTGTCGGTTATGCCATCTACTGCATTGTCTACTTGCCTGCGCTGGATTTCCGTCCTTATAAGGTGGGCACGAACTTGCGGGAGGCAGTGATGTCAAGTCAGCAGAAGTTTGAGGTGAAGATTGTGTATGAGAAGGACGGGAAGACCATGGAGTTGAGTGCGGAGGATGAAGACCCCGATTCCACGTGGACTTATGTGGAGACACGCCGTACCCCCATCGAGACGCAGAATCTTGCTACGGCAGACTTCTATGTGGCAGATGCAGACGGGGAAGACGTGACGGAGGACATTCTGCTGGCGGATGATTATACGCTCTTGCTCATCATCCCCAATTTGATGAATGCTGATGAGGGGTGTGTGGACAGAGTGAACGAGGTGTATGACTATGCACAGGAGAAAGGGTTGGGCTTCTATTGTCTGACATCGTCGGAAGACCAAGAGGCTCAGACGTACTGGAGTGACCACACAGGGGCTGAATATGGCTACTATATCGCGGAGGAGAGGATGTTGAAGACGGTGGTGCGTGGACAACCGGGGTTGGTGCTGCTCCATGAGGGTGTCATCGTGAAGAAATGGGGCAATTACAACCTGCCCAATGAGGAGGAATTGAAACAACTGATTCGATAAAATATATACAATCATAAAGGTTTAACTCAAATAAAAAGACAAACAAAACTATGGCAAAGAAAATTGTTGCTGGAAACTGGAAGATGAACAAGAATCTCCAGGAAGGTATTGAACTTGCAAAGGGTCTCAACGAAGCATTGGCTGCTGACAAGCCAAACTGCGGTGTCATCATCTGCACTCCATTCATCCACTTGGCAAAGGTGTCTGAAATCATCGACCATAAGGTGATTGGTCTTGGCGCAGAGAACTGTGCAGACAAGGCTTCTGGTGCTTACACTGGTGAGGTTTCTGCTGAGATGGTGAAGTCAACAGGTGCTGAGTATGTGATTCTTGGTCACTCAGAGCGTCGTGAGTACTACAACGAGACTCCTGAAATCTTGAAGGAGAAGGTTGAGCTTGCTCTCGCTAATGGCTTGAAGGTGATTTTCTGCATCGGTGAGTCTTTGGCACAGCGCGAGGCTAACGAGCAGAATGCTGTTGTGAAGGCAGAACTTGAGGGTAGTGTGTTCCACCTTTCTGCTGAGCAGTTCAAGAACATCGTGATTGCATACGAACCTATCTGGGCTATCGGTACAGGTAAGACTGCTACTGCTGACCAGGCAGAAGAAATCCACGCTTACATCCGCTCTGTCATTGCTGAGAAGTATGGCAAGGAGGTGGCTGCTGAGACTTCTATCCTTTACGGTGGTTCATGCAAGGCTTCAAACGCTCCTGAACTCTTCGCAAAGCCTGACATCGACGGTGGTCTTATTGGTGGCGCATCTCTCAAGGTGGCTGACTTCAAGGGCATCATCGACGCTTGGAAATAATTAACAAATTGATAATTGATGATTGATAATTGACAATTTGGCTAATGTGATGAACGTAATGACAAAACAAGCCGAATGGCAATTATCAATTGTCAATTATCAATTAACTAAATCCTTCGACTCAAAAATGAAAAGACTTCTTTCAATCACGCTGACAATCCTTTTGTGTACTATCACCATGTCTGCGCAAGACTTTACTGACCATATCCAGAAACCGGAAATGGGGCAAGGCACAGTGACAATACACCAAGACTCTCTCCTCGAAGACCTTGTGAACGGGAAGAAGCAGTTCGTCCCTGAGAAGAAGGTGGAGCAACGTGACCTTCCGGGTATTCCACGAGGCAAGAAAACCAAAGCTCGTGGTTACCGCATACAAGTGTATTGGGGAGGAAGCACACGTGCAGACCAAACCAATGCACAGCGTGCAGGCAACAGAGTGGCTACCGTCTTTCCAGAACTTCGTATCTATACCACGTTTGAATCACCTAACTGGCGATGCCGTGTGGGCGATTTTGTCACACGCAGGGAAGCGGATGACTATCTCAACAAACTGAAGAGTGCGCGGTTGGCACAAGGTGCCATCATTGTCAAGAGTGAAGTGTATGTCTATCAATAATATACTAAGAACGAAATGAATAGAGAAGAAAAGATAGAACTTCTGAAAGACACTTGTAAGAAAAGCCTTGAAGCAATTGGTGAGGACCCTCAGCGTGAGGGGCTGCAACGCACTCCTGAACGTCTGGCACGCACTTTTCTGGAATTGACACGAGGTTATGCGATGGATCCTGTCGCTACACTCCAATCTGCCGTGTTCCATGAAGAATACGATCAGATGGTGGTGGTGAAGGACATTGAGTTCTACTCCCTTTGTGAACATCATATCTTGCCTTTCTTCGGAAAGGTGCATGTGGCATACATTCCCAATGGCAATATTGTAGGGCTCAGCAAGATTCCTCGTATGGTGGACATCTTCTCCCACCGCCTGCAAGTGCAGGAACACCTCACCAAACAGATTTGTGATTGTCTTCAGCAGGCACTTAATCCTCTCGGTGCTATTGTGGTGGTTGAGGCACAGCATATGTGCATCCAGATGCGTGGCATTGAAAAGCAGGGTTCTGTCACTCAAACAATGTATTACACTGGTGTATTCGAGAATACCGAGAAACGCAAGGAATTCTTAAGTTTAATTAGGAATTAGGAGTTGGCTAACGCGATGCCTACATCCCGCATGGCAATTCCTAATTCCTCACTCCTAATTCCTAATTTCTCACTCCTCACTTCTCACCCTTATGATACCACAATCCACCATTGACAGAATCGTTGACGCCGCCAACATTGTTGATGTCGTTTCCGATTACGTCACGCTTCGCCGCGCTGGCGCAAGCTACAAGGGATTGTGTCCTTTCCACGACGATAAAACGCCCTCTTTTTCCGTCTCTCCTGCCCGTGGAGTGTGCAAGTGCTTCAGCTGCGGCAAGGGTGGCAACTCTGTCCATTTCATCATGGAGATGGAACAGATGAGCTATGTGGAGGCGCTGAAACATCTGGCAAAGAAATACGGCATTCCTGTTGAGGAAGAGGAGATGACTGACGAGCAGCGTCAGAAGATGAATGAGCGTGAGAGTATGTTTGCTGTCAACGAATGGGCTGCCAAGTATTTCAGTCAAACCATGATGAATAATCAGGATGGTCGTGCCATCGGTTTGGCATATTTCCGTAGTCGTGGTTTTCGTGACGACATCATTGCCAAGTTCCGTCTCGGTTTCTGTTTGGACAGTTCTGATGCGATGCTGAAGGAGGCGAAGGCAAAGGGGTATAATGAAAAATATCTGGTGGATACAGGTTTGTGTGTGAAGCGTGATAATGGCACCCTCTATGACCGTTTCCGTGGACGTGCGATGTTCCCGTGGGTGGCTGTCAACGGTAAGGTGGTCGCTTTCGGTGGTCGTGTGCTGGATGCCCGTACCAAAGGTGTGAATCAGAAGTACGTCAATTCTCCTGATTCCATCATCTATCATAAAGCCAACGAACTCTATGGCATTTTCCAAGCTAAGAAGCAGATAGCTAAGGAGGATATGGTGTATATGGTGGAAGGTTACACGGATGTGCTTGCCATGCACCAATGTGGCATTGAGAATGTGGTGGCGAACTCTGGTACTGCTCTCAACGAGGCACAAATCCATCTCCTTCACCGTTTCACCAACAACATCACCCTTCTCTACGATGGTGATGAAGCGGGCATTCATGCTGCCACACGCAGCACAGACATGCTCCTTGCTGAAGGTATGAATGTGAAGATACTGCTTCTGCCTGATGGGGATGACCCTGATAGTTTTTCCCGTAAGCATAATGCACAGGAGTTCAAGGAGTATGTGGCTGCCCATCAGACAGACTTTATTCTCTTCAAGACCAATCTCCTGCTGAAAGATGCTGAAAGAGACCCCATCAAGCGTGCCCAACTCACCGAGGACATCGTGAAGAGCATCGCTGTCATCCCTGATGAAATCATCCGCTCCACTTATGTGCATGAATGCGCAGAAATCCTCAATATGGATGAGGCCGTTCTGATGCGTGGCGCCAACAAGAATCGTGCAGCCATCCTTGAGAACTTGAAGAAGGAGGCACAGCGAGAACGCGAAAGACAAGCTCGTTTGTTGGAAGCAGGGAAGGAAAATGGGAACGAGGTTGATGAGTCCCGAGCGGGTGAGGTTAAGGATGTGAAAGACGCCGCAGATGATTCTTTTGCTTCCCTTACAAGCGAATCAGACACCACTCAACCACCTGCCGACATCCAGCCCATCGCGACCAAACAAAGTCTTTCTGAACAACGTTTTATCGGGCTTGAACGTATGATGATGACGCTCATCACACGCTATGGTGAGCAACTCATAGATGGAGAGAACGGAGACGGCACACCCTCCAAGACCTCCTTGGCGGAGTATGTTCAGGGTGACCTCGAATATGATGGAATCACGCTTCGCTCACCCCTATATGCCAAAATGCTCAGTCTTGTCTGTCAACATGCCCACGACGAAGGATTTGTTGCCTCCAAATTCCTCATCAACAATCAGGATGAGGACGTCAGTCGTGAAGCGGCAGACCTCATCAGTGACCGCTATCAGCTCAGCAAGGGCAACCAGATGGCGCAAACGGAAGAGGAACTCAAGGTGACTTATCTCTCACGACTTCTGCTTGACTACAAGAATGCCATCATCGAAGAAGAGATGAAAGAGTGCAATGCCGACCTCACACGTCCTGAAGTGAAAAGTGACATCGAACTGACACTTAAGACGATGCGGCGAATCAAGGAACTCGGAGACATTCAACGACAACTTGCCAAAATGCTTGGAGACAGGGTGGTGAAGTAATTCGTTTTTCAACTTTCGGAAGTGACGAAGTAATCGAAGCTACTCCGAATTAGGAATGAGGAGTTAGGAATTAGGAATGGAATCTGTCAACTGTCAATTGTCAACTGTCAACTACACAAAGGCTATTTTGAACATACTGACCCAAGACATCAAGTACCTGCAGGGAGTGGGACCCAATCGCGCCACCTTGCTTGCCAACGACCTCAACATCAAAACCGTTGGTGACCTCCTTGCGTACTATCCTTATAAGTATGTTGACCGTAGCCGCATCTACAAAATCAATGAAATAGATGGCACGATGCCTTATGTGCAATTGTGTGGCCAGATTTTCTCGTTCGACAGCATAGGTGAGGGACGAAACAAACGACTGATTGCCCATTTTGCGGATGGTACAGGCACCATAGACTTGGTATGGTTCCAGGGAATCAAGTATGTGGCGAAGAATTATGACTGTCGTAAACCGTACATCGTGTTCGGAAAACCGACAGTGTTTAACGGACATGTACAAATTGCGCACCCAGAGATAGAACCGGCACCAGAGCATTTGAAAACACAGGCACGAACCACTGGAAATCTCTTTGAGGAGGGTGCATTGAATGCGAATCTGCAGGAAACGGAGATGGAAGCACAACCGACGATGTTCAAAGGGTTGTGTCCTTCTTATAACACCTCTGAGAAGATGAAAAGGAGTGGTCTCACTTCTGCCAGCATGGCGAAACTGACCGCCAACATGTTCAAGTTACTCAAAGAGTCACTTCCCGAAACACTCCCTTCCTATATTACTGCACAGCATCATCTGATGTCTTATGATGATGCCATCCGTAACATCCATTATCCCAGTTCTCCAGAGGCGTTACGCCATGCACAGCTGCGCCTTAAGTTTGAGGAACTCTTTTATGTGCAACTGAACATCCTGCGCTATGTAAAGGATAGACAATTGCGTTATAAAGGCATTGTGATGGGGACAGTGGGTGAACAATTCAACAATTTTTTCTACCAGCATCTGCCTTTCCAACTTACAGAGGCACAGAAACGTGTCATTCGCGAAATCCGTGCCGACATGAAGTCTGGACGTCAGATGAACAGACTCCTTCAGGGTGATGTGGGTAGCGGAAAGACGCTTGTGGCATTGATGGTGGCACTCATTGCCATTGACAATGGCTGTCAAGCCTGTATTATGGCACCCACTGAGATTCTTGCAGAACAGCATCTTGATACCCTTCGCGAGTTTCTTGGTGACATGCCTGTTCGAGTGGAACTATTGACAGGCTCTGTGAAGGGCAAACGGCGTACTGAAGTGTTCCGGGATTTGGTGGCTGGAGAAATAGATGTTCTTGTCGGTACACATGCCGTTATTGAAGATAACGTGCTTTTTCACAAACTCGGATTGGTTGTCATTGATGAACAACATCGCTTTGGAGTGGCACAGCGCGCTAAGCTGTGGATGAAGAACTCTGTTCCTCCTCACGTGCTTGTCATGACTGCAACGCCCATTCCTCGCACGCTTGCCATGACCCTCTATGGTGACCTTGATGTTTCCATTATTGACGAATTGCCTCCTGGCCGCAAACCTATTCGAACTGTCCATATGTTTGATGCCCACCGTCTGCGCATTTACGAACTGATGAATCGGGAATTGGCGCTTGGTCGCCAGATATACATTGTTTATCCACTCATCAAAGAGACGGAGAAGATGGATCTCAAAGACCTTGAGGCTGGCTTTGAGGAAATCAGTCGTGCTTTCCCCAACTATCAGGTCAGCAAGGTGCATGGCAAAATGAAATCAGCTGACAAGGATGCGGAGATGCAGCGTTTTGCCAACCATGAGACACATATTCTCGTATCGACTACCGTCATAGAGGTGGGTGTCAATGTACCCAATGCTTCTGTCATGATTATCGAAAACGCCGAGCGGTTTGGACTTAGCCAATTGCACCAGTTGCGTGGTAGAGTAGGGCGTGGTGCTGACCAAAGCTATTGTGTGTTGGTGACCAAACATGAGATAGGTGAGAGCACTCGCAAGCGCATTCAGGTGATGGTGGACACCACAGATGGTTTTGAGATTGCAGAGCAAGACTTGAAACTGAGGGGACCTGGCGACCTTGAGGGAACTCAGCAGTCGGGCATGGCATTTGACTTGAAAATTGCCAACCTTGCCCGTGATGGTCAGATTCTCACCATTGCACGAGATACAGCCCAATCCGTCATCACCTCAGACCCCGAAGAACGAAATCCGCAGAATGACATCCTTTGGCGAAGACTCCGAGAACTGAGGAAAAGCAATATTAATTGGGGCGCAATCAGCTAAAAAACCTACAACTTATATGATAAACGGAAAGTTAAGACTCATTACTCTGTGGCTCACCTTTTTCTGTGCAATGGTCACTTTTAGCCAAGAAACACAAGAGGAAGCTGTGGAATCGCTCTCAGCTATTGATTCCTTGAAAGCGGTGAATGACTCGATTGTGGGCGAACTGCAGCATCAGTTGCAAGAACTGAAGTTGCAGAGCATTATGATGCAGGAGCAGTTGGAGATGACAGGAAAGAGCGCGAAAGAGGATTCATTAAGGCAAGCCGAACGCAAGGCGCGTGTGGATTCGTTGCGCAATGTGACTCCTGGCGCCCCCTTAGTGGTAGAAGGTGACACCTTGTTCGTTATCTATGCCCGGAAGGGTGGTATGTTGCCAGCAGCTCGTGTAAGTGCTGTGAGGAGTAAAATCTATGAGGTGGGCAAGCGACTGACCATGTTTGTTGATTCCATCTATGTGTTTGACAGCGAGATGTCTTCAGATGTGATGGTGGGCGAAGACGTCATTCTGAGTGTGACAGACCTTGATGCCTTATGGATGGGTGTGGAACGTGTGGACTTGGCTGAGAGTTATTGTGAGGTTATCAGCAAAAAGGTGAATCAGTTGCATGATGCCTATGGTTTGCAGCAGAAATTGCAGAGTTTGGGATGGGTGGCACTCATCATTGCCATTCAAGTGTTGCTTATCTGGGGCATTGTGTGGCTCTTCCGTCTTTGGAAGTTCAGTGTCACGCGCAAGTTGTTGCGACGCATCAAGTCGGTGATTATCAAGAATTACCCTTTGCTCGACACGCATCGCTTGGGTATTGCCATCATCTTTGTCTTTAACTTGGTGCGTTTATTGATTATTCTATTGGTGCTGCTTGTGGGACTTGGTTTCATGTTCTCTTTCTTCCCTGAAACAAAGACACTCACATATACGGCTCTGGCTTTCATCTGGAATCCTCTCAGCGACATCCTGAAGTCGGTGGTGGCATATCTTCCTAAACTCTTTAAAATTATTGTCATCATAATCTGTTTCCACTATCTGCTGAAACTCATCCGTTACTTTACGAATGAGATTTCCTGTGGACGATTGAAGATCAATGGTTTTTATGCAGACTGGGCTATGCCTACATATACGATTCTGCGCATTCTGCTCTACTCGTTCATGTTGGTGATGATATGGCCGTTGCTTCCTAATTCTGATTCAGAAGTCTTCCAAGGTGTGTCGGTCTTTATCGGTGTGGTTGTTTCGTTGGGCTCCACTTCGTTGGTGGGCAATGTGATGTCAGGATTGGTGATGACCTATATGCGTCCCTTCCGCATTGGAGATTTCATTCGCTTTGGTGATACGGAAGGGGAGGTCATTGAGAAGAGCATGCTGGTCACCCGTATCCGCACACGTAAGAATGATGTTGTGACCATCCCTAATTCCAACCTGATGAGTTCGCAGACATCGAACTACACATTCTCTGCTCAGCGGTACGGTATCATTGTGCACACGAAAATCACGATTGGTTACGATGAATCTTGGAAGAAGATTGAGGCACTCCTCGTGCAAGCGGCAGAAAATACGGACGGTATCAAACATCACCCCAAACCTTTTGTTCGTATCACGGCTCTTGACGATTTCTATGTGGAGTATGAAATTAATGGCATAACAGATCGTGCAAAGACCCTCTCCACTGTCTATTCATCGCTTCATCAACATATTCTTGACACCATGCATGGGGCAGGTGTGGAGATTATGTCACCACATATTGAAGCACGACGTGATGATTTGCCACTACAGATACCACACCAAGATGAAGATTCTATAAAGCATAGTTGAGCCCCAACTTCCATTCGTGACTCTTTCCTGTAATGGAGGGATAGTAGCGGTAGTTGCCGTGGCGTAGGTAAAATTCATGCTGGAAATTCAGGTGAAGATTGCGATAGAGGTGAACGTTGAGAAAAAGGCGATTTTGGAAAATGCTTTGTTCTCCCTTGTCACCCCATGCATTGATGCCCTCTAACAATGCCTCTTGATGAAGGTCTTCATCTTCTGTGTAGCGTTCCAATTCGTTGGGGTGATACCCTTTTAGAATGAAAAGCCGCATAAAATAGAAATCATCACCCACAGAGAGATGACGGTTCAAGTCGTATTGGAAACGGTAGCGGATTGAAGCTCCCGTACCGAAATTGTAGCGGCGGAAAGGATAATAGTCGGCTGTGCTTCCTCCCAGCGGTACGGTTGAGAACATGAAGTCGTGGGTAAGTGTACTGGTGCGTCCTTGCCGTTCAAAATAGAGTCCGATGCCAAAACTGGCTGCTTCGGAGATGATGGCGAGGTTGCCGGGTTCTTCGTCGCCTTCTTTACTGTAGTGGTCGATGTATTTGACGTTTTGGTAGAAGCCGAGATCGAGTTTCCACTGATGAGGCATTTGGTACTGACGGGAGCCGATGCGTCCACGAATGTCAAGTTCGCCCACGGTGGGTTGGTCGGGTGCAAAATTGACGAGGGAGTAGAGTTCGAAGTAATCGTAGGCTCGGGGACTTTTCCCCTCCTCCAGATGGTTGAAGTGGTTGCCGTAGATGAAGCGGAAATCGAGGTAGGGGATGGCTTCATAATAACGTGCGCCTGTCCGTGGGTGGATGGGGGCACGGTCATAGATGTAGCGTCCGCCTGTACCAATTTGGAAGGTGTAAGGCATGGGCTCCTCTTTCTTCCCTGCATTGGAATGGTTGACGCGAAACATCTCTCCCGACATGATGCGGTGGAGACCTCGAACGGGGTTGAGAAGGGAACCGATGATTTCGCGGACAACACGTTGGGGACCTTGCTTGGTGTTGTCGAAGAATATGTCGGACATGCGGTGGGTGACTTCACCGATAGCAGCACCACCAACACCCGTGGAAAGAAGATCATTGATGGCTGGACGGTTGGTCTCGCATAAGAGTTCCCACGTGACGGAACCTGCCACGGGATAGAGGAGGGAGACACCATAAGAGAGTCCATGCTCACGGGCTGCATTGTAGAACATGCTGCCATGATAGGGATGAGAAAATTGGTTGCCTGAGAAACTGTCATTGTCCCACACCCATCCTCCTGAGAGGTTCCTATGCAAGGTGGCGCTCGTGACACGTGCCCAATCGCGGTCAGTCACGAAGTGGTTCCAACTGAACACCAAAGCATTGATACTCAAGTCTTCGATGAGCGCCTGAAGTCCGGGGTGTTTGGGCATCCCATTGGCTTTCTTTCCAAAGAAATGCAAGGAACAAGTGTAGGGGGTTAGTGTGTCGGGACATTGCAGATGGGTGCGGATGCCCGTGATGGAGTCGTGCCAGATGGAGTCAGGGTGTGCAACCTCTGTGGCATGCAACGGACTGATGCAGCACAAGATGTAAAGAAGAACGAGGAGGTTGCGACTGAAATTCATCTGGGAGTAAAAAACGTTTGTATGAAAAACTGTGCAAAGATACTCTTTTTTTATTGATAATTGATGATTGGGGTTGATAATTGCCCGTTTTATCAATATTTTCTTGTAACTTTGTGGACAAAATGAAAGCATATGGCAAAAGATAAGGTTGCATACGTTTGTAGCTCGTGTGGTTATGACAGCCCGAAGTGGATTGGCAAGTGTCCTGCATGTGGCGAATGGAATACGTTCCAAGAGTATCGTGTGGGGAAGAAGACACCTTCTACGGCTACTTCTGAGTTTAGACTGGATGTGAAGTCAAGTCCAATCTCGATGTCGAAGATTGAGACAGAAGATGAACCACGCATTAATATGCAGGATGGGGAGTTGAATCGTGTGTTGGGTGGTGGATTAGTACCAGGTAGCATGACGCTTTTGGGTGGTGAACCTGGTATTGGGAAATCGACACTTATTCTTCAAACGGTGATGAGGCTCAAAGGGATGAAAGTGCTGTATGTGAGTGGGGAGGAGAGTGCAAGGCAGTTGAAACTCAGGGCAGATAGGATAGGAGGTAACTCTCAACTCTCAACTCTCAACTGTCAACTCTCAACTGTCATGGTGGTTTGTGAGGCGATGATAGAAATTGTGTTTGAGCACATCAAGACTGTTGCACCTGATTTGGTGGTGATAGATTCCATTCAGACAATGGCTACAGAGGCTGTTGAGTCATCGCCTGGCAGTGTGACACAAATTCGTGAATGTGCGGCGATGTTGCTGAAATATGCCAAGGAGTCCAACACACCCGTCATCGTGATAGGACACATTAATAAGGAGGGTACGATTGCAGGACCTAAGATATTGGAACATATGGTGGATACCGTGTTGCAGTTTGAGGGGGATCAGCATTATATGTACCGCATTGTGCGTGCCATCAAGAATCGTTTTGGTTCAACTGCGGAGTTAGGTATTTATGAGATGGTGCAGAATGGATTGCGTCCGGTGGAGAACCCCTCAGAACTCCTGTTGAGCGATGTGAAGGATGGTGAAGAATTGAGTGGCGTGGCGGTGGCTTGTTCTATCGAAGGTGTGCGCCCCTTGTTGATAGAGACACAGGCTTTGGTGAGCACAGCGGCGTATGGTACTCCGCAGCGTTCTGCAACAGGTTTTGACTTGCGTAGATTGAACATGCTTTTGGCTGTTTTGGAGAAACGTGTGGGTTTCAAACTCCCTCAGCGCGATGTGTTTCTCAATATTGCTGGAGGTATCCGTGTGACGGATCCTGCTATTGACTTGAGTGTGATTGCTGCCGTGTTGTCAAGCAATGTCGATACAGGCATCCCAAGAGATATCTGTTTTGCAGGTGAGGTGGGATTGAGTGGTGAGGTGCGTCCAGTGAGCCGCATTGTGCAACGTGTAGCGGAAGCGGACAAGCTGGGTTTCCAAAAAATCATCATTCCTAAAGCGAACATGAATGGCATTGAGGCGAAGAAGTTCAAGATAAAGATTGTGCCGGTGAGAAAGGTGGAAGAGGCTTTGCGGGAATTGTTTGGATAATTTAACAATCTTTGTGCACCTTGTAAATAGCTGATTTATATCTGTTTGTACATTTTGTTTGAAAAGTTGTGCACAAAATCCTTTGTCCTTTCAGTTTTTTTCTGTACCTTTGCACTCAAATCCAGTTCATGTGCTGGGCACAACCCAAAAATAAAAACACTCAAAGATTATGTCGGTTCAGAAGACAAGGGCACTTCTGGTGGACGTGGCTCGTCAACTCTTTGCCAAGAATGGTTTCGAAGACACGTCAATGAACGATATTGCAGTCGCAGCTAACAGAGGTCGTCGCACACTTTACACCTATTTTAACAGCAAGGAAGAAATCTATCTGGCAGTCATCCAGACAGAGTTGGAACGTCTGTTCGAACGTATGGAAGAGGTGGCTCGCAAGAACATTTCTCCCGAAGAGAAGTTGGTGCAGCTCATCTTTGCCCATCTCGATGTGATGAAGGAGGCTGTTTATCGTAATGGTAACTTGCGCGCAGAATTCTTCCGTGATGTGTGGAAGGTGGAGTCTGTGCGAAAGACGTTTGACAAGAACGAAATCAACCTCTTCCGTCGCATTATGAATGAAGGCATTGACAAAGGACTCTTCGAGATTCGTAATGTGCGCCTTGCTGCTGAAATCATGCACTATTGTCTGAAGGGGTGTGAGGTGCCTTATATCTATGGCCGATATGCAGCACAGAATGCAGAAGAGCTGTATCCGTATGTGCGCAGCATGGTGTTCAAGCATTTTTGCCGTACACCGAGATATGGGAAATACTGATTCATTATTTATAAATAAAAAATAATATGGGACTTTTAAGTGGTAAGACAGCCCTGGTAACAGGTGCTGCACGCGGCATCGGTAAAGCTGTCGCTATGAAGTTTGCTCAGGAAGGTGCGAACATCGCATTTACTGATTTGGTGTTGAACGATGATATGGCTGCAGGTCTCGAAGCTACCCGCAAGGAGATTGAGGCTTTGGGCGTAACATGTCGTGCTTATGCTGGCAATGCAGCAGACTTTGCTGAAACGGAGGCTGTGGTGAAGAAGATTCACGAGGATTTTGGTTCTATCGACGTATTGGTCAACAACGCTGGTATCACCAAGGATGGCTTGATGCTCCGTATGACTGAGCAGCAGTGGGATGCTGTTTTGAATGTGAACTTGAAGTCAGCTTTCAACTTCATCCATGCATGTGCTCCTATCATGCTTCGTCAGCGTGGTGGTTCTATCATCAACATGTCTTCAGTGGTAGGTGTTCACGGAAATGCAGGTCAGTGCAACTATTCAGCGTCTAAGGCTGGTATGATTGGTTTGGCTAAGTCTATCGCTCAGGAACTTGGTCCTAAGGGTGTACGTGCCAATGCTGTTGCTCCAGGTTTCATCGAGACAGCTATGACAGCCCAGTTGCCAGAAGAGATCCGTGCTGACTGGATGAAGAAGATTCCACTTCGTCGTGGTGGTCAGGTAGAGGACATCGCTAATGTGTGTCTTTTCCTCGCTTCTGACATGTCCAGCTACGTGTCTGGTCAGGTCATCCAGATTGACGGTGGCATGAACATGTAATGGAAGTAATTTACGAAGATAATCACATCATCATTGTTTCGAAGACGACAGGGGAAATTGTACAAGGTGACAAGACTGGTGACAAGCCTCTGAGCGAAACAGTGAAGCAATACATCAAGGAAGCGTACGCCAAACCGGGCGACGTCTTCCTTGGTGTTGTTCATCGTCTTGATCGTCCTGTGTTCGGACTTGTCTTGTTTGCGCGTACTTCTAAGGCATTGGCACGTCTCAATGCCATGTTTGCAAACGGCGAAGTGAAGAAAAAGTATTGGGCGATTGTGAAAGATGCTCCTGCAGAGTCGGAAGGTACACTCACTCATTGGCTTGTGCGTAACGAGAAACAGAATAAGTCTTATGCCTACGACCACGAAGTGCCTCGCAGCAAGAAAGCCATTCTTCACTATCAAGTCATTGGTAAGTCAGACAACTATTATCTTCTGGAGGTGGATTTGAAGACGGGGCGCCATCACCAAATACGTTGTCAGTTGGCAAAGATAGGTTGCCCCATCAAAGGTGACCTCAAATATGGTGCCAAACGCTCAAACCCTGATGGCAGCATCTCCTTGCTGAGCCGCTCTATGCAGTTCATTCATCCTGTCAGCAAAAAAGAAATTGCCGTCGAAGCACCACTGCCCGACGACAATCTATGGAAATCCTTCTCTGTATAGCTCAGAACTTAGAGTTTAGAGAATCTCATTTTTTCATTCTTTTACGTATGCCTTGACGATGCGTACCTCCTTTAAAGGTACCTCTTGTGCATTCGTCTTGATTTTCTGGATGGTTTCCACCACCTTCATTCCTTCCACCACTTCACCAAAGACGGTGTATTCATTGTCCAACCAAGGAGCACCTCCATGAATGCCGTAACTGCGGCGCAGGTCGTGTGGATACGTGATAGGTGGATTCTCAGAAACCTCCCATTTCGCTTCGTCAAGCAGCTTTTCCAGCAGATTGCTCACCCCTTCGCGGTCACGTGCTTGACGCAGCGCCTCCAGCTTCTCCTTATTTGCCAGTTGCTTTTTCATATAGAGAATCTCTGTGTCGCGCTGCACCCTTGCTTGTTCGAATGCATCCATATCTGCATCCTGACACGTTCTGCCCGTCACGATGTAGAACTGGAACTTGTCACTTGCTCTATCAGGATTCTCCTCGTCACCATCCCTCGCGGCAGCCAGAACACCACGCTTGTTGAAATGCTTTGGCCACACAATCTCCGCAGGAATTCGCTCCGTGATGGTGTCACCTTCAGGAGTCAGTTTCACCTTATATCCTTCTGGACGTGTCTTTGGGTCACCCGTCTGAATCATGAAGTCACGCACCACACGATGAAATGTCACGCCTGTGTACATCCCGTCCTTCACATTCTTTACAAAGTTGTCCCGATGTCCGGGTGTGTCATCGTAGAGTTTCACACGAATCTCACCTGCTGTAGTTTCCAACACCACCTCCGTTTCTTGCCCTCCTTCGGTGCATCCCATGCACACCATACAGCAAGTCCACAGCAATATGGCAATAATATTCTTCATTTCTATTGTAAGGTTTTTTTGTTTCTGCAGACAAAGGTACGAAAAATAATTGAGAATTGAGAATTGAAAATTGAAAATTAGCCTTGCGGGGTGTTTCTGGCAGCCTTTCCGCATGTCAAACAGTGTACTCTAAGTTAAAAAACGAAGAAAAAAGAAAAATTTTCAATTTTCAATTATCAATTATCAATTAAAAGTGTTACCTTTGCAGTCGATTTGAAAAATCGGGAAGTAGCGCAGTTGGTTAGCGTACACGTCTGGGGGGCGTGTGGTCGCCAGTTCGAGTCTGGTCTTCCCGACAAGAAAAGGGCAAGAGTGGTGTTTTAGGATACCACTCTTGTTTTAGTTATTTAAGTTTCGCAAGCTCAACTTCTTTGGAGTTAAGGAGTTAAAGGAGTTATCGCTACGCTTAGGAGTTAAGCCATTACCTGTTTCAGGGCGTTTCCCACTAGCCTGAGTATCGGCTTAACTACTGACTACTTAACTACTTCAGAAAGTCGAGTTAGTTATATACGATAAGGAGATGCTGACAGAAAAGACCTTGGAAAAATTGCGCATATTGGCTGAATCGGCGAAATACGATGTGTCGTGTTCGTCGAGTGGCACCGTGCGTGGTGGTAAGCAAGGTATGGTGGGAAACACGGTGGGTGGTGTCGGCATCTGTCACTCTTTTGCAGACGACGGACGTTGTATCTCGCTGCTGAAAGTGATGTTGACCAATTATTGTATGTATGATTGTGCCTATTGCATCAATAGGCGAAGTAACGACATCAAGCGTGCCACCTTGGCAGTGCATGAATTGGAAGAGATTGTGATGGAGTTCTATCGGAGAAATTACATCGAGGGGCTCTTCCTGAGCAGCGGGGTGGTGCGGAATCCCGACTACACGATGGAGCGCTTGGTGGCTATTGCCAAGGACTTGCGCACGGTGCATCACTTCAATGGCTACATCCACCTGAAGAGCATTCCAGGGGCAAGTCGTGAGTTGATGAGTGAGGCGGGGCGCTATGCCGACCGCATGAGCGTGAACATTGAGATTCCGAACGAGACCTCGCTCAAGATGTTGGCACCAGAGAAAGACCATCAGAGCGTCTTCACGCCCATGAAGTTTATCCAACAAGGAGTGTTGGAGAATAAGGAAGACAGGAAACACTTGCGTCATGTCCCCCGTTTCGTGCCAGCGGGACAGAGCACCCAGATGATTGTGGGGGCAACGAATGAGACTGACCGTGACATCCTGCACATGTCATCAGCCATGTATGGACAACCCACCATGCGACGTGTCTATTATTCGGGTTATGTGAGTGTGAACACCTACGACCCTCGCTTGCCCGTCTTGAAACAACCTCCTTTGGTACGTGAGAACCGACTCTATCAGGCAGATTGGCTCATGCGTTTCTATCAGTTCAAGGTGGAGGAGATAGTGGATGAAGCCAATGCCAACCTCGACTTGGAAGTTGACCCTAAACTGGCGTGGGCATTGAGGCATCCGGAGCAATTCCCTGTAGATATCAACCGCGATGACTACGAAAAGATTCTCCGTGTGCCAGGCATCGGCGTGAAATCTGCCATGCTCATTGTCAATTCCCGCCGCTTCAATCGCATCACCTCCTATCACCTGAAAAAGATGGGGGTGGTGATGAAGAAAGCCAAGTATTTCATCACGTGTCACGAACTCACCGATGGCTATGCCAATCCCATCGTTGGCATTAACGAACTTCATCCAGAACGCCTCAAGCCCCTTCTCATCTCGAAAGCCCAACAAAAGAAAGCGGCAGCAGAACTGCAACTGACGCTTGACTTTGAAGAGGAGAAGAAAGGATAAATTGTACATGAAAAGATGCTCATATACACAATAGACAGAACTCTTGACGGGGTGCTCTCTGCCGTCTTCGATGCATTCTCGCTGCATCAACAGCCCGATGCCTTGGTGGGGAAGGAAGAACCCTTGCCGTTATTCTGCGATGAGGTGCATGAAGTGATGACTGCAGATGACCGAGCTCAACGTGTGTGGACAGGATTGGAGAAGCGGGTGACGAAGGAGGCAATGAGGTTGATGTCAGTGAGTTTCTTGTCTGAAATGCCAGAACTGCACACACCTTTATTTAATTATATATGTAAGGTGTTTCGTCAACCAGAAGGAGCCAGAAGTATCGAACGGAACTTTTCTGACCCCGATGTGCTGACGGTGACGAATATCTTCCGAAAGGTGATGCATGAGCGGTTGCGGATGATGCAATTTGTACGTTTTCAGAAAGCGAAAGATGGGACTTACTTGGGTGTTGTGTCGCCCGACCACAATGTGTTGCCTTTGGTGGTGAGTCATTTCAAAGACCGTTTTGGCGACCAGCCTTGGCTTCTGTACGATGCAAAACGGCGATATGGTTTCTATTACGACCTGCAGGAAGTGACACGTGTCACGTTTCAGGGAGAAGATGCTCTGCCTTTTGACCTTGATAGTGGAAAGTTGAATGACGAAGTGCTGAGTGAGGATGATAAACTCTTTCAAGACCTGTGGCGTACTTACTTCAAGGCAATCTGCATTCGGGAACGTATGAATCCGAAGAAGCAGCTCAGCGATATGCCCCGACGCTACTGGAAATATATGACGGAGAAGAACCTTTAGTATAGTTTAGGGTTTAGAGTATAAGGACAATTATGGCAGACAAGATGACACCCCAGCAGCGCAGCAATTGTATGCGCAGAATTAGGTCGAAGAACACGCGACCTGAGATGCTTGTGCGTCGTTTCTTGTTCAGTCATGGTTTCCGCTATCGCATTCATGCAAGGAACTTGCCAGGCACACCCGATTTGACGATTGTAGGTCTTCGTACCTGCATCTTCATCAATGGCTGTTTCTGGCACGGACACGAAGGGTGCTCTATGTATAAGATACCACAAACCCACGTGGATTTCTGGACACACAAAATCCTGCGTAATAAAGAGCGGGACCACGAAAACCTTTTGGCACTCAAGGCAAAAGGCTGGCACACCATCGAGATATGGGAATGTCAGCTTAAACCCCATGAACGTGAACAAACCCTGCAAGGACTTCTTCGTACCCTTAACTACATTGCTTTGGAGAATCAAGGGGCAAAGGTGACCTACAACTTTGATTTGGAGGAAGAAAGAAGCGTGGCTGCCGAAGAGGAATGAAGACGGCGGGGGCTGTTTTTGTGTTTTTTTATTGATAATACAGATTTTTTCCCTACCTTTGTATTTGTTTATGTAGTTCATGTAATGGACAAGAGAGAGAAGTGCCGAATGATGACTTAAAAAAGCGCATTGAAGGTGTTCAGGTGGATAATAGAGTTATATAATCGACATTCCAGAATGGCTCAGTTTTTTCGATTCTGCGTGAATGGCGGTGTGTCAGCTGGCATCCATTATGGGGTGTATGTGTTGATGATGCAGTTCATACAGATAGATATTGCTTATTCCATCGGTTATGTTGTGTCGTTTGTCTATAATTTTTTCCTTACGTGCTACTGGACTTTTCATGCTCGTCCCACTTGGACGCGCCTTTTGGGATTTAGTGGCAGTCATGTGGTGAACTACTTGATACATGTAGTGCTCTTCCACCTTCTGACCGTATGGGGCGTTCATCGTCTGATAGCCCCTGTGTTGGTGCTCATGGTGGCTGTGCCCACGAATTTCTTGATTTTGCGTTTCGTGTATAGAAATAAGAATAGAGATGAAAAAGGTGACGATTCTGCTTCCAGCCTACAATGAGGAAGCATCTTTTCCCGTTCTGGAGCAATGCATGCAACGGGTTTTGAAGGAGAATCCTGGCTATGATTGGGAGTTTCTGATGGTGAATGATGGTTCCACCGATAACACCTTGCAGCAGATGGTTCGTCTGCGTTAGGAAGACCCTGCGCATTGGAACTATAGCAATCTGTCGCGCAATTATGGAAAGGAATTGGCGATGATGGCAGGTTTTGACTATGCCAAGGGTGATGCATTGATTATCATGGATTTTGACATGCATCATCCTGTCGATGTAATACCTGAGATGTTGAAGTGGTGGGAAGAAGGATATGACGATGTGTATGCCACCCGTCAAGGCTCTACAGAGAAGTGGTTCAAGCGCAAGTCATCCCAGTGGTACTACAAGGTGTTGCAGATGTTCACTCGAGTGCCCATCCAACAGAACACGGGCGATTCCCGCCTCTTAGACCGTTCTTGCATAGAAGCGTTGAGGCAGATGCGTGAGGTGGAGCGCAACACAAAAGGCATGTATTCGTGGATAGGTTTCCGTAAGAAAGGCATCTACTATCAGCAGCAGGAGCGACAGGCAGGTGCTTCCAAATGGAGCAACCGGGCGTTGCTGAATCTTGCGTTGAATGGTATCATGGCATACACCACTGCTCCGTTGCGACTTGCCAGCATCTTGGGAGTACTGATTTCCCTCTGTGCCTTCCTCTATCTCGTCTACATCATTATTGTGACTAACCTCTACGGCGACCCTGTAGCGGGTTATCCTACCATCATGGTGACGGTGCTCTTCTTGGGTGGTGCACAGATGATTTGCATCGGTGTGATAGGAGAGTATTTGGCAAGAGTGTTCAACGGATCCAAGCATCGCCCTGGTTATTTCATAAGTAGCTATAACGGAGAAAGAAATGTAAAACGTGAAGACCATGAAAAGCAAGATTGAAAAGTTTTTCCAACAGCCTTGGCTGAGTGATTACCGCACACTGGCAGTGCTTTGGGGATTGCTGACATTGTTCTGCATCTACAAGATTATACATGGTGGTCACCCCGACTACGATTATCTCATTTTTACCCATTCGTTCGACCACGCTTGGGCAAATATGCCGCTCTACCCGTTGTATGAGGAAGACACGAACTATTTCCTTTATGGTCCTACATTTGCTGCCCTCATTGCTCCCTTTGCATGGATGCCCGATTGGGTGGGGCAGGTGATATGGGAATTCTTCATCACCTTCTTCTTGTTTTTCACCGTCCGTGTCTCATGGCTCACGAAATACCAGCAGATATTCATTTTCTGGTTTTGCATTCAGGAAGTCCTGAACTGTGTGTTGGATGCCGAACTGAATACGTTGGTTGTGTCGGGTATCATGCTCAGTTTCCTCATGGTGGAGAAGGAGAAGGACCATTGGGCGACATTTTTCATTGCCATGGGAACGATGACCAAACTCTTCGGCATCGTGGGCTTGTTATTCTTCTTTTTCTCGAAACATAAGGGACGTTTTATATGGACATGGGTGGTATGGATGGCTCTCTTTGCTGTACTTCCCATGCTGATGTTTGGTTTTGACTACACCTGCAACGAGTATGTGGAGTGGATGAAGGCGTTAGCGGTGAAAAATGACCACAATCTTCTCTTCGAGACCAAGCAGAATATCTCGCTGCTGGGTTTGGTGCGTAACTTCAGCGGTTGTACAACCTATTCAGACATCTGGGTGTTTGCACCCTGTGCATTGCTGTTCTTCACTCCTCTGCTCAGGACGAAACAATACCGCTACATCGCTTTTAGAGAGACCATGCTGTCCTCTGCTCTTATTTGCATCTGCATCCTTAGCACCAGCACGGAAGTCTATGGCTACATCATCGCAATGCTGGGTGTGGTGATTTGGTACACGGCTGCTCCTTGGAAACGAGGCAAGTGGGCAATTGCATTGATGGTGTTTGCCTTTGTGCTGACCAGCTTGACTTCCACAGACATCTTCCCCAAGGATTTCCGCATGGTCATTATGCCTCGCTATGCCCTCAAAGCATTGCCTGTCACCCTCATCTGGTTTGTGGAGATGTGGGAGCTGCTTACCCGTGACTATCGGAAAGTGACTGTCTGATATGCTGTTAAATAAGAATACAAAAAGGAGAGGCTGAACCTCTCCTTTTTCTGTGATCCGCTTGGGGCTCGAACCCAAGACCCCAACATTAAAAGTGTTGTGCTCTACCGACTGAGCTAGCGGATCTACCTAAAAAGCTTACGACAAAACGAAATGAATTACTGTTGTGTTGCAAAAAGAATTGACAGGGTTTTGTGCCTGTCTTTTGTCGTAAGCGGGTGCAAAGGTAGTGCATTTTTTAGACACTACCAATTATTTTTCGAGTTTTTTTTATTTTTAGGGGTTAATTGGTGACGCGATGCCGTTTCTTGAGCCAAAAGGCGAAAGCGGCAATGACGATGTAGCAGAGCATCGGTACGATGAAGGCAGGACGCATGTTGCCGGTTGTGTCTGCGATGTATCCCATCAAGACAGGAGCAACCGCACCACCGACGATACTCATGATAAGGTAAGAGGAAGCCTGTTTGGTGTGGATGCCTACACCGCGGATGGCAAGGGCAAAGATGGTGGGGAACATGATGCTCTCGCAGAGGTAGCAGAGGAAGAGGGCGCCGATGCCGATGGTGCCTGAAGCAAAGAGCAGCAGCACCATGGAGAGTGTGGCACCTATCGCGCAGATGCCCAATAAGAATTCAGGGCGAAGTTTGCTCATTGCCCAACTTCCACCCATGCGACCGAGCATGAAGAGTCCCATGCAGACAAAACCGAGCAGCAGGGATGCCGTAGCAGGGGTGATGCCTGCATTCTCTGTGGCAAAGTTGATGAAGAAACTGTTAAGTCCCGTCTGTGCTGCCACATACAGGAAGAGGGAGATAAGTCCGAAAATGAAATGCTTGTGTTTCCACAGGGAAATGCTGACTTCCGGTGTGCTTCCCCCGTCTGTCGCCGTTTCTGCTATTTCAGGTAGCTTGATGCGAGAAAAGACAAAGGCGATGATGAGAACGATGACACCGATGATGGCATAAGGAATGGATAGGGTGGCAGATGAGTTGGTTTCATCACCATCAAAGAGCAGCATACCTCCGATGAGGGGACCGACAATCCATCCAAGTCCGTTGAGTGACTGAGAGAGATTGATGCGTTGTTCCGCCGATTCGGGGTCACCCAGCACAGTCACATAGGGGTTTGCTGCCGTTTCGAGGCAGGTTAGTCCGCAACCGATGATGAAGAGGCACAAGAGGAAAAACTCGAAGGTGAGAATCTGTGCACCCGGTATGAAGAGCAGAGCACCGATGCCGTAAAGCAGCAATCCTGTGATGACACCTGCACGATAGCCATATCGGGAGATGATTTTCCCAGCAGGTATTGCCATGAGGAAATAGCCGCCATACACGACAGCCTGTATGAGTGCTGACCCCGTCTTGCTGATGGACAGGGAATCTTGGAAATGCTTATTGAGCACATCGAGAATACTATGCGCAAAACCCCACAGAAAGAAAAGTGAGGTGATGAGAATGAAGGGAAGAAGAAATGATTTCCCGTCTTTGGTTTTAATAAGAGACATATTGGATGAGAGTTGAGAGTTTAGAGTTTAGGGTTTAGAGTTTAGAGTTTGAAAGTTAAAAACTAAAAGTTAGGAGTTAGGAGTTAGGAGTTGCCATGCGGCGTGTTGGAATCCTGTTTACTATGGATACTTTCACTTTTCGTTTTTAGTTTTTAACTTTGGCTTCTCCGAAGCCTTTTAACAAAGCTTCTAACTTCTTGAAATTTGGAGTCCTTTTTGTGAAAGAGTCATGTCCACGAAGCGCGAAGAGTCCGTGAGTGGGTTTTGCCCAAGCATGTCGCGTATTCGTCCTGCCGCTTCAGGGTCTTTCGCCACCATGTAGAGATAACCGCCGCCACCAGCTCCTGGAAGCTTGTAGCCGAGACAGAGGTCGTCAATCTGTTGGCAGAGTTTCGCAATGACAGGTGGCTCGGTTCCTGCATCCAATGCCTTGTTTTGTTGCCAAGTCTTGCGGATGAGTTTGCCGTACTGCTGGAAATTGCCCAGTTGGATGGCGTCGAAAAGTTCAAGTGCATGCTGCTTCATCTGTGCAAGGATGTCAAGATGCTCGGCAGAATTGAGGAACATGCCCTGCACGATTTCTGCCAAAATCTGTTTGGCTGTGCGGGTTACACCTGTATAGTAGAGCAGGTGGCACATCTGTTCATCGGGTTGGCGGAAGAACGTGTCGGGCAGCCAACGCACGACAGGTCGTTGATTGAAACCCTGTTCCGTCTGCAGGAGTTTGATGCCTGGCAAGATACCCCCGTATTGGTCTTGCCAACCACCACCCGTAGTGAGCAATTGTTCAAGAATGAGGGTGCGGTTGCCAATCTCGAACTTGTCCCATCCAAGTCCGCAGAAGTCTGCCAATGCTCCGATGACGGTAGATGCCAAGATGGAGCTGGTGCCCAATCCTGACCCTGCCGGGATAGCAGAGAGGAGGGTGATTTCGATGCCCGAACCGAATGCCGAGAGTTGCTGATGGAGTGATGCGTATTTCTCTGTACAGAACTGTGGCAGGAAACCGCACAATGCCAATGCTGCCTTCGGAATGGAGAAAGGAGAACCCACCTTGTTGTATTGAGCGATTTCGTCATAGGAGGTCAGTGTCTCCACGGCACCGAGGTCAATCGAGCGGCACTTGATGTGCAGTTCCTTTGTTGGCTTCACATACACCTGCAGAGGTTGCTGTCCGTTCAGTTCGATGGCGAGGTTGACCACATTCCCGCCTCGCAGAAGACAGTGGGGTGGGGTGTCTGTCCATCCACCCGCAATGTCGATGCGTACAGCCGAACGTCCCCATACAATCTGGTCTTTATAGGCATTCAGACGTGGAGACTGGGGGTGCTGTATGGCTGTGCCGACAATCTCTTCTCGCAGAATGGAGAAAGCCCTCTGTTCATTCTCCTCGCATGCCTCTCCTCGCAGTTTCTGCATCTGTGCACGGAACATGGCATCATGAATCCGTTGCATCGGCATCGCCTCCTTCGCGAGGCATGAAGGCATGTCTATCTGCTGTTTCACGCATTTCTCGGCAATGTCCTTCAAGTCAATTTGGTAAAAGACTGACTTCTGGTAGTTGCGGGCGAGGTTGGGAATGTTCTCGGCAAGGAAATCCTCCCGTTGGCGGCTCTGCCGTTCCAGATTTGCTTGGGCGGCAATATCGTCAGCCGAGAGGCGTGGGAGGCTTGCCCATTCTCCGCTCATGTCCTCCAGAGGTTGTGGAGAGAGCATCCATGCAAGCAGGCGTCCCATCTGCCCGATGTCGTCACACACGGGAAAGAGGCGGGCAGCTTGCAGGTCGATGCATGTGCTTTCCGCTGATGGGTCCATGACGCTGACGTCTATGTTGTGCTGTTTGAACCATTCGGTGACAGGCTGACCGAGGAACACCGTTTCAGCCTTGGTGGTGTCGCCGCGCATGGCATCCCGATAGCCGTATGGCCGGAGCACATAAGAAGATGCTCCGATGGCTTGGATGTCCACACATTGTCCCACTTGCAGGGTGATGTTCCAGTCGTTTCGTGGAATGCCCGTAACGACATTCTGTGACGACACTTTCCATGATGCAGGCACATGTGCATTCTCAATCCATATTTCAGAATTCTGCTCGGAGAGTTCCGTCTCCACGATGGCATTTTGCACGAACACAGCAGGATGCTTCTTCACGTTCTTCTGAATAATCATGCGCTGGTCGAGCACAAGGTTCTGCAAGGTGAGCGTCGAGGAAATCATCTCGGGGGTGGTGCCGTAGTGGTAGAATTCACCTCCTTCAAGGGGTAGGATGGCGATTCGCAGGGCATTGAGGTCTGCATCTGTGGAAGTGGGGTGCTGTCCCAATGCTGTGCCAAATTCAGAATATAGGTCATAAGGTCGGTCAGACCTCTCCTTCAGCAGTTTCACGGCACGGTCATTCAGTAGCCAGATGCCGATGTCCATCAAGGCAAGGTGTGTTTGCGACAATTCCGCCAACCGTCCTGTAGAAGGTTTTTGTAGTACGAAGTCGAGTTGGTCGGGAGTGTGGCGGTTCATGAAGAATACCCCGTGATTCTTGGCAAGCGAAGGGTCAACCCACAAGCCGTAGCACACCACGTCAGCTTCCGGAATGGGTTGCAGCGGACGGCTCGAACGGATGAAAACATCGCCCGACACAATCAGCGTGTGCAGCGATTCAGGGGCTTGACGCATGATTCGCTCGTAAAGTGGCAGCTGTAAGTCCATCAAGGTTTGGTCAATTCTTTGTCCCCTTATCCATCGGAACACAGGAATGGGAATGGATGTCTTTCCGCTTGCTGCATAGGCAGGCAGACGTCGTGATTGTCCTCCTGCATGCACAAGGATGCGTTTTTCCTGAGATAGCCATGTGTCAAACGACGAGGCTTGTTCATGGGCGGCAGCTTGTTCCAGCAGCCATGTGGTGCCACCACCGCTGCCCAACTTGTGCCCTACGGGGTCGGATGTACAGAAATACTCCTCTTCCGATAAGTGATGGATGTTCAGATATTGCCCGACAGCATTGGGTGGCAATGACAACAATTTCTTCATGATGCAGTTGTTTTTCTTTCCTCCCACTTCATGCATTATCCTTCGTCCCCTTCACTTCCTCCTGTTCCTCCGTCTCTTCCAGCACATATCTCTTATAATAAGACACAATGAGGGTGGTGAGTGGCAGGGCAACGATGAGTCCAACAAAGCCGAGCAGGCTGCCCCACACCGACAGTGCCAGGAGGATGACGGCAGCGTTGAGCCCCGTCACCTTACCCATGATGCGGGGAGTGAGCACCCAGTCCTGAATGGCTTGCACCACAGCGAATACGATGATGGCAGACAGGATGATGCCCCAGAAACTCTGTCCTGTGTCGTAGGCTTTCAGCAATGCCAGCACGATGGTGGGGAAGAAACCGATAACTTGCAAGTAAGGCACCAAATTGAGGAACCCGATGAAGAGTCCCAGCGGAATGGCTAAGGGGAACCCGATGATGAGGAAGCCGATGGAGAAGAGGATGCCCACACACAAGGCGATGATGGCTTGTCCACGGAAATAGCCGTTCATGCCCTTCTGCAAATCCATCATGATGTCCTGCACGATGCTGCGCTTACCCTTAGGCACCAGCTTGAAAAGCCCCTCAGCCATCAGTTCGTAATCCACCAAGATGAAGAACAGGTAGATGATGGCGATGAGCGAGGCGATGAAGCCCACAATGGCACTCACACTGCTGCTCACGATGGAGAAGACCTGCGGCACCTTCTCTTCGAGGAACTGCGATACATCCTGCACCGTCAGCGCCTTCGTTATCTCGTTCAGGTCGATGTTGCGCTTGATGTAGTTCTGCACCTCTTCCGACACGGAAGCCACCGTCGAGTCTGTCGTCACATACTCCACGATGATGTCCTTCAGATGCGCCATCTCCTGAAGGATGGGCGGAATGATGAGATAACACCCACCCACGATGATACCCACGATGAGCAGCACCGTGATGATGATGCTGAGCACACGCGACTTCACGTGGCACTTGTATTGGATGAACGTAACGATAGGGTAGAGCAGGTAGGCGATGAGCCATGCCACCAGAAAGGGGATGAGCACGCCGCTGAGCCGCTGAATCAGCAGATAGGCACCAATCAGGATGGCGATGCTGATGAGGATGCGCACCACGCGGTCAAAAGTGAATGTCTTGGTCTTCATTGTCGAAAGAAATGAAAAATTTAGCTACGAAGATACGTAAAAAATAGTTGTTTCATTATTGATAATGTGAAAAAAAGTTGTTTTTCGTGGATTTTTCCACATTTCACTTTTCACTTTTCACTTTTGTTCCTACTTTTGCACACAAAAAGAACGAACCGTGGGAATGCTCTACGTTGTGCCGACACCTGTGGGAAATCTCGAAGATATGACCTTCAGGGCGGTGCGAGTGCTGAAAGAGGCTGATTTCATATTGGCAGAAGACACCCGCACCTCCAGCGTGTTGCTGCAACATTACGACATCCACGGGGAACTGCTCTCCCACCACAAGTTCAACGAACACGAAACCGTGCAACAGGTGGTCAGACGCCTTGAAGGAGGAGAGACAGCCGCACTTATCAGCGATGCAGGAACACCCGGCATCAGCGACCCGGGATTCCTCTTGGTGCGCGAGTGCGTGAAACAGGGCATAGAGGTGCAAACCCTTCCGGGTGCCACCGCCTTCGTTCCAGCCCTTGTGAGCAGCGGACTTCCCTGCGACAAATTCTGCTTCGAAGGGTTCCTGCCACAGAAGAAAGGACGGCAGACACGCTTGGAAACACTCAAAGACGAGCCCCGCAGCATCGTTTTCTACGAGTCACCCCGACGGTTGGTCAAGACACTCCAACAGTTCTGTGAAGTCTTTGGCAAAGAGCGGCAAGTGAGTGTGGCACGCGAAATCTCCAAACTGCACGAACAGCACGTCAGAGGCACCCTCCAAGAAGTGCTCACTCACTTCGAGAAGACAGAGCCACTCGGGGAAATCGTCATCATCCTCGCAGGCAACACCCCCAAAGATGATGCCAACTCCCAACCCCCAACTGTCAACTCTCAACTGTCAACTGTCAACACTCAACTCCTCATGGGAACAGGAAAGAAAAAGAACAAATATAAATAACTCACTTTGGGAAGTAGTTAAGTAGTCAGTAGTTAAGTAGTTAAGCCGATACTCAGGCTGGTGGAAATCTCATTTGCAAGGTAATGGCTTAACTCCTGAGCGAAGCGATAACTCCTTTAACTCCTTAACTCCCCCCAAAATGAGCAATTAAAAAAATATTTTAAGGAAATGAAAAAGATTATTTTTATGGCAGCTCTTGTGTCTATGCTTGCCAGCTGTATTGACGGATTCAAGAGCGACAACAACGCTGATCGCGAACGTGACTCTCTGCGCAATGTGATTGACCAGAAGGATAGCGAAATCAACGACCTGATGGGCACCTTCAACGAAATCCAGCAAGGTTTCGACCTCATCAACGAGGCAGAAGGTCGTGTCAACATGATGCGTATGGGCGCTGAAAATAACAACTCTGCCGAGAACATCCGCGAGAACATGCAGTTCATTCAGGAAACTCTCGACGAGAACAAGCGCAAGATTGAGGAACTGCAGAGCAAACTCAAGACCAGCTCCATCAATTCTTCCAAACTGAAAGAAGCCATCAACAGCCTCACACAGCAGCTCAACGAGAAGAATGCCGAATTGGAAACCCTGCGTGCGCAACTCGCTGAGAAGGAAGTGAAGATTGAAGAGCTGACAGGCACAGTCACCAACCTGCAAACCGAAAACGAGCAGGTGAAGCAGCAGCGCGACGAAACGGCACAGATTGCCCGTAATCAAGATGCACAGCTCAACACCGCTTGGTATGTCTTCGGCACCAGCAAGGAACTCAAGGCAGAAGGTATCCTCAGCAAGGGCGAAGTGCTGCAGGGCAACTACAACAAGAACTACTTCACCCAGATTGACATCCGTAGGGTGAGCGTCATCCCATTGGAGTCAAAGTCAGCCTCCATCCTCACCAACCATCCCGCAGGCTCCTACACCTTGCTCAAAGACAGCAAAGGACAGTACACCCTCCGCATCACCGATGCCGCCAAGTTCTGGAGTGTCAGCAAATATCTGGTTGTGAAAGTGAAGTAAATTCCTCATTCGGAACAACTGTCAAGCCTTTAGCATTCGTTTTTTCAATATGCAAGAGCAGAGCCCATGAGACTCTGCTCTTGCTGTTATAATAACGTGAATTCTGCAGTTCCTCGTCTGCTCGCCCACAGCTGTTGAGGTATCTTACCCATACAGGTGTTGGTATCTTACCCATACAGGTGTTGGTGTCTTACCCATACAGGTGTCGGTGTCTCACCCATACACACAATGAGGTCTCACTCATAGAACTTTCCGCAAATCTGGGCGTCGCCTCTTCCCTCTCAACATCATCTCACAAGACTCCCTTTCGTCATCTCCGCTCACGCTTGCTCGTATCTACCACTTCCTCGCACTCGTCATCACCGCCTCGTCCCTTTCGTCATCTCCGCTTACGCTTGCTCGTATCCACCACAGCCTCATACTCGTCATCTCCGCTTCGTCCCTTTCGTCATCTCTTCGTTCTCCCTTCCGTCATCTCCCAGCTCTGTCACTCGTCATCTCCCAGCTCTGACGCTCGTCATCTCCAAGCTCTGAGGCTCGTCATCTCCCGAGAGATAACGACTGAGGCGCCGGAGAAAACATCTTTGAGCCTCTTATGTGGATGCAAGTGAGCACAAGAAGCGTGTGCCTCCCTCCTCCCTCCTAAATCTTATCTCTTAATTCCGACTCATCACTCTTCAAATGATTTGTTCTCTTCCGATAGTTCCTTTCGAATTTTGCTTTTGTGCAACACATCGATAGCACATCTATCCCGTCTTCAATTCTTAACACTCTTTAAGAATTGCGCTTAAACTAGTTTGAGAAATACAGGGGCGACTTCATTTTTCTGCTGATTTTCTTTGTTTACCGAAAGGAAAGAACTAACTTTGCCGTGCACAATGTTAAAAACACACCCTTTACCTTAAAAAAGATGTGTGTTCATTATACATTTTCCTAAAAAGGGGTAATATGTGAATAGAAAACAATAACAATCAAAAAAAACTATCTTTTTTTGTTTAACTTTGCCTCTCTTTTTCGTTATATAGATAGAAACAAATAAAATCAAAACCTATGAGAACAAAGACATTTATCGGAATAGTGGTCATCCTGATGGCATTTGTTGGTGTGACTGCGTATGGCAATGAGAGTAATGCCAACCCTGCGGAATCGTTGTATGGTGAATGGTGGCTGGTGGGATGGAACGACAAGGGAACATGGTCAGAGGTTGACACCAACTATGTCAGCCACAAACATCTAAGTATCGAAATACCCAAAGAGGGAGTTGCTGTTGCCTATTCAATGGTCAACGAAATTATGCTTGGCGAACTTGCCGTCAAGGGATATGAAATGATTTTCAGTGGTGAGATGCGCGGCAGTTCCACGAAAGTTTATTGTAACATCGCGGAGAATCTATTTTTTGAAGACCATATCGGTGAAATCAAGTCCCATCAGTTGGACGGTGATCTGTTAAGGTTATATTATACGGATGACGATTACTACGTATTCACCAAAGATTTCGATGACAGCGAGGAATATGGCTATGAATGGAAAAAAGGACCAATTGATCCCTTTATTGGAGAAGTGACTTCTTTAGATGACGGAACGGCTGAGGTGAAAATCATCCATAGTCCATCGTACGTGGTCTTTTATTCCCGTACCATGCCTCCTGTGGGTAATCATGAAGTCGGCCGTTTTGTGGCATCTGATATCGCTGGTCAATCGCTTGAAGTTGGTGATAAGGTGGCTTTCCGGATTGTCGAGTTCAAGAGACTAAAGGTTGAGAATGGCAGAGAGTATCAACTGAAAGTCGAGCCATGTAAGGGCTCTGAGCGTATTGCCAACAGGGTGGGCACAATACATAACGACCAGCGGATGGGATGGATTATCATTGACGATGCAATGAATGACAAGCATGGAGGAATCTACTATTACCCATTGACCTTGGCTGAAAAGTTTCTGGCAGAAGGTGTGTCTGTGGTTTTCTCAGGGGAACTCTATACGACATTGATGATGCCATGGGATAATAAGGGCAATCCCGATTGTTATTATTTGGACATTGATGTTATTGAATCTTTACAGCACACCCCCGTTCGAAGTATCACCCCGGCAAAGGTGGAAGAACCTTCTGAGATATACGATTTGCTTGGTCGTAGGCAAACATCAAAACAGGTAAGTGGAATTTATATCAAGAATGGTAAGAAGGTAATCGTGAAGTAACCCTTCCATATCCTGTCATAACGTGAGTTCCGACACAAGAGATTGCGGCAAACCGATGTCGACGATGTCGATTTTGGGGTTGTTCGTGTAAGTTTTTGGCGACCATGTGTTGCGGAAGTCAGGTTCTTTTCGTATCTTTGCATGGAAAAATGGGGAAAACAATATTTGTGTTTATTTTATGTAACTTAACCTGAGTTCGATAGTATCTTTAACACGAAAAACGAAACGGTCTGTTTCCTAAATCAAATGTCAATCATGAAAAAGGATATTATGTTTTTGCTGAAGATGTTGCCACTCTTTTGCCTGGCATTAAATCTTCACGCTCAAGGTGTTGCCAAGACAAAACCATCCACCAGTACACAGCATCTCACCGCAATTCCGTCAAGGAGTAATGTCGCCAACCGTTTGAAAGCAAATGAGTATATCAAAAAGGGTATGGAATATTACCGTGCCAAAAATTATACTCAGGCAGCCAGCTATCTTGAGAAAGCGGCTAATTTGGGAGAATTTTCCTCGCAATCCGTACTGGGTTCCATGTATATGAAAGGTGAGGGAGTACCTCAGGACTATCAGAAAGCCAAGTATTGGCTGGAAAAGTCTGCCAACCAACAATTTGCGCCAGCCCAATTCGGGCTTGGTCTCATGTATTATCAAGGGTTAGGTATGGCTAAAGATGACAAGAAGGCTTTTTTCTGGGTGGAGAAGGCTGCCACACAGGGAAATGGATATGAACAAGCGAGATTGAAGCTTGGTGAGATGTATCTCAGAGGTGAGGGAGTGTCTCAGGATTATCAGAAAGCCTCCTCCCTGTTGGAGAAAATAGCCACAGACAAAAATTCCCTCCCTGATAATGCCATACAGGCTATGCTCGACCTTTCTGTGATGTATATGAAAGGTGAGGGAGTTCAGGATCATCAGAAAGCCCTGCTCTGGGCGGAGAAGGCAGCCAACTTGGGAAGTCCCGTCGCAAAAGAAGTTCTTAGTCACCTGCAAGCGGAAAGCGTAACGGACTATCTGAAAGTGGGGAACACGTTGCAGTTTAATAAAGAGACGTATTATCTTGGGTGGAGTTCACATCCGACAGACATTTATTACATACAGGAGTATTTCCCCAAGGATGAGAAGGCGGAATCATATCATCAGATGTTCTCCGTTTCCATTCTGTATGGGGATGCACTCACTCCCAAGGTGGGAGCGGATACAAAAGTGGCTGAACTTGAATTGCGCAAATCAACAGATGCATGCTGCAATTACAAGGTCTTGAATAACGGTGACAGCTATATGGTTGACTTCTTGGTAAGTCAGAAAGATGAGAAGAACCCTGAGTTGCTTTCGGTAGTGGAGTTTAATTTGTATCTCTATCGGCAGGTCACCATCAATGGGAAGAAGGCTCTCGAACTTGACTTCTATAGTCGCCGTGCGTATGGCGAGGAAATCATTCCTTTCCTCCAAACCCTCACAGAAACACGGAAAGAAGCATTTGCTGAGATGACGAAGACAGATATTCAATGCCACTAACTTGAATCAGCTCTATTAAGACGCAGAAGATGAATGGCATGAAAGCTAAACAGATTTCCGATTATGCAGTAACCATCAGCGTGTTGCTCTACGTGGTCGCCTGTTTTTTACCAACAGGGGTGGGCTACGGCAATGAGAAAAGCATGGGATGTAGAGGCATCGTGTGTTTGTTAATGGGATGGTTTGGTGCTTTTAGCGAGTACACCCTGCTTGGGGGTGGATGGATGCAGATGGTTGGTGATAAATGGTCCTTTTTCCTGACATCACTGTTGACAGCCCCTGCCATACTTTGGGCGTGGCTCTCTAACCTGCTCTATTTCAAGGCAATGTTCGATTTATTTCGAGAACGGAAAGCCAAACGCTCGCTCATCCTTTGTGCTATAGCCTTCGCGGCCGCTCTTGCCTTTCTCCTTATTTATTATTCCCTTCGACTTAAGAGATTTCCGCTGGTCGGTTGCTATTTATGGGTGGCAAGCTATTTGACTGCACTTGTCGGGGCTGTCTGTTTCTGGTTCAGCAAGAAAGGAGAGGAGGAAAAGACTGTTGTTAATCCCGTATACGAGAGAAAACAGAGCGAGCCATCAACCATCATCCCTTACGAGGAGGAACAACCGACCGCAATCACGATGCAAGAAAAGAAATTGAAGAAGAACAAATGGCTGACAGCAAGTCTCGTCTTTTTCTGTTTGGCTTGCATCTGCCCGATGGTGGCACACAATTACGGAGAATACGGTGCGCCTGGCTTTATGTGCATCGTACTTGGATGGATGGGGGTTTTAGGCTCCTTCAATGTGTGGCTGATATGGTTTACAAGTTTCTTCTATTATGCAGGGCTATGGATGGCTTTCAAAAAACCAACACCCAGTCCTGGTCCTGTAGTGCTTACAATGCTGACTTTCCTCACTACCATTGTCAATCTCATCGCTACATTCATGACTCAAATCTCCGGCCATGAAGAGGTCTTGCATATCGGCTACTACTTCTGGATTGCTGCTAACTTCACATTATTTGTTAGCACCATGCGACGATGGTGGAATACAAAATAGGAGACTTAGAAGCCACCCATCTTTACAAATGTATTAGAAAAAGCATATATTAAATCACTAGTGTCTCTTAAAATTATTTAAATTAGAAATTAAAATTCTCATGCACAACGTTTTAGCCCTCCGATACCCTGTCCGGGTTTTGAAATGCCTACCTTTGCATCCGATTCTAAATCGGAGCAGATATGCATATAGGG
>JAILDV010000004.1 GCA_024688885.1 Bacteroidaceae bacterium
CTCAAACGGCCGCAATGTGATTCCGTTCGCCTTCGCAAATGCCATCACATAGGCAATCAGCACTGCAGCGCTCGACGACAATCCACCCACAGGCAGACTTCCCTGAATCACACCATCGACACCCCGCTTCAACTCAAACCTCTTCCGCAGCGCATACTTCGCGCCACGGGCATAGTCACCCCAATGGTGCTCCTTCACCTGTGTGGGCACATCAAGCTCAAAATCCACCTCACCCTCAAACGAGCGAGAAGCCAGATGCACATGTGCGTCCTCCCTCACATTGAACCACAAGTCCACACCCTTATTGATGGCGAAACCCGTCACCAACCCATGTTGGTGATCCACATGCGCCCCCAGCGGACAGACTCTGTACGGCGAATAGATATGATACTGATATTCCTTCATGATGACATCAATATTGAAATGACCCCACAAAGGTACAACAGTTTCCCATACCCACCAAATCTTTCACAAAAGACTTTCTCACCACGTCACCCAAAGGCATCACACAAAGTGAACCCCAAAAGCATTCTTCTTGCCTCTGGGGTCCACATTTATAGTCGGTTAGTAGGACTTCTATTTATAGCCTTTACCTTTACAATATTTGCATTTACCTGAACCTCCACAGAAGCCGCATTTGCCATTTCCAGGGGTATTCCTGCTGCTATTCCCTGGTATATCGCAGTTGGGGCACATCACCTCATTACCTGCAAACCAATAATAACCTCTTCCACTACAAGTCTGACATGTGCCAGTGCCGTAACAATGCTGACTATCGTAACTGGTGGACATACATTTGCCGGAACCTCCACAAACGGCACACGTTCTCGTCGAACTATTGCTGCCTCCTGACGAACTGCCGCCCGATGAGCTACCACCAGAAGATGAACCGCCGCCGCTATTGCCACCGCTATTCGGATTGACCGTCACCTCCTTATATCCATGTCCATCACATGAAGTGCACTTACCGGAGCCTTTGCACAGGAAGCATTGCGTGCCGAAAGAGGTAGAACCGATATACCCCTTGCCGCTACAGAAGTTGCATTTTCCAGAACCATTGCATAAAGAACACTTTATTGTTTCGGTGTTACTATAGGAGCTTCCTCCTCCACTGCTGCCGCCACTACCACTGCTGCTGCCAGTGTAAGGCGTTCCGTCGGCATAAATAGCCTCAGCGGTTGGAAGAGAATAAACACGCTCAGTTGTAAAACGATCTCCATGATATTCGGGAGTGCCATAATTGTCGCACAAACAGATTTCGTGCTCATTGTCAGATTCGTTATGATAGAGATACATTTGGTGCCCCTCTACAGCAGTCTCCGTGGGGTAATACCCCTGAAGAAATATATTATACAGAGTAATGGGCTTTGTGTCATCCTTGCTAAATGTAATATGCCATCGTGCCGTCAAGGTGTAATAATGTTCATGTCTGTTGTTATCGTACTTGTCGTCATCCGTTGAAAACAACATCTCCTCCCCAGTGTCATCATTATTAAACGACAAAAAAATCAGCGACAATTTATAGTTCTCAGATCTTTCAGAATCCCAAGCCCAATTCGACAAAAATTTCCACATGGTTCCGTTTACTGATAAATACTGATTTTGATTTGTTCCATTGTCGTCTCCGTCGTCCTTGCTGCACGACACAACCATTGCCAAGCCCATTAGCATAGCGATGAGCACTGAAGCAACTTTCCATAATTGTTTTTCTTTCATAGTAGTTTGGGTATTAAGTTGTTAAATCACAATGCATAATTAGCTTCTCGAAAGTGGTTATTTATAGCCCATGCCATTACAGCTTGTGCATTGACCTGTGCCATGACAGAATCCGCATACACCGTTGCCAAGGTCTTTGCTAATCTCTTTGTCGCAATACGTACAACCAATGTAACCAGATCCAAATATGTAATTAAGCTGTCCTGTTCCACTGCACGGTCTACATTTCTTGTTCCCTTGGCAGTACAATTTAATATTGTCAGATGATTTAACGTTCGAGCATTTTCCTGAGCCACCACACTTCTGACACCTGCTTGTATAGTTAGAACTGCTTCCGCTACTGCTCCCACTTCCACTGCTACTGCTGCTACCACCAGAACTAGACTTCACCCATATATAACCATTACCTTCACATGTTTTACATTTACCATCACCATTTGTGCAATTCGGACAATAGGCTTTACCTCCACACGACTTGCAGTTGCCCGTGCCATTGCATTCGGGGCATCCACCGCTGCTGTCACAGATGGAACACTGCATTGTCACGGCACCATGGCAGATACTGCATATACCTGAACCTTTGCAGGATGTGCATGTGTAAGAGGTTATAAAGTGTTCTATCCCTGTTCCGTTGCAAAAGTGACACACTCCACTGCCATCTTTACACCATGTACATTGATAGGTGCCAACACCCTTGCACCAATAGCATTTTCCATTTCCTTCACATCTGGTACAATTTCCTGTACTGTTGCATGAGTAACACCACCTGCCACTCCCATTGCATAAATTACAATCACCTTTACCAGAGCATTTTGTGCAAGTGGTCTTTACATAACCTTTGCCAGGAGAACCATCGCTATTTTGACCACCACCATCTTCATCGTCCTTGCTGCACGACACAATCATTGTCAAGCCCATCAGCACAGCGATGAGCATTGAAGCTAACTTCCATAAATGTTTTTCTCTCATGATCATATAGGTGTTTGATTGTTATTTACAAAACGTCATTTCTATTTATAGCCCGAGCCACCACAATGTTTACATTTTCCTGTACCACCACAGATTCCACATTTTCCATTGCCATTCCTATAATCATTACCAGGAGAATCACAATTGGGACATGACACCTCTAAGCCGGCAAACCAATACCATCCTTTTCCACCGCACCAATAGCATTCTCCATCGCCACGACATCCATACGTATCACGACATTTTCCAGAACCACCACAATAAGAGCATTTTGCCTTTGTATTTGTACCAGAATTAGAATTATTATTGTCATCATCATCATACCAGTCATTACCACTATATCCGCCGCCATTACCACCGCCATTATTGGATTCCTGTTCTATCCAAATATAGCCTTTCCCTTCACAATTTGTGCACTTGCCATTGCTGTTATTGCACGTCTGGCAATGTGCATCACCGCCGCAATTAGGACATTTCCCGTTGCCATTACATGCAGCGCATTTCCCACTGCCATCACACCAATGGCAAGTCCATTCGCCCGTTCCCTTACAAGTTTCGCAATCGCCTGTTCCAAGACAACCAAAGCATTCATCTATATACATGATTTTCCCGTTGCTTGCCCGAATGATGTATTGTCCGCTGCCACCACACAGATTACAATTTTTACTGCCTTTACATGAAGCACATGCGTGACGAGCATCACCATTGCATTGATTACAAATGCCACTACTCTTACATTGATAACATACACCAGATTCATCGCATAACAAACAATGTTTACCTGTTCCATGACAATCATGACATTGTCCCGTAGCATCACAAATAGGACAATCCACCTTGATATATCCCTCACCAGGAGAGTCGCTGTCCTTCTGCGTTTGTCCTTGTGATGAAGACCCACCACCATCATCATCGTCCTTGCTGCACGACACAACCATTGCCAAGCCCATCAGGAGTGCGATGAGCAATGAGGTTAACTTGAATAAATGTTTTTCTCTCATAATCATATAGGTTAAGTGTTAATATCAGGGACTCTTCAAGTTCAGGTGCAAATTAAAGATATTTTTCATTATCTTCCAAACATTTTCCGATATTTCTTAAAAAATTTTCATTTTTCGTTGAACTGTAATAGAGAATACTGTATCTTTGCAAGCGAAACAATATACGAGGAATGACGGAGAAGCACAAGATACAGCGTGTATGGGTGGATGACACCAGCGTTCATGCACTCACGGTGGATGGCTTGCAGGCAAGTTATCCCTTCTCCATGTGGAAACGCCTTGCCAACGCCACGCCTGAGCAACGCCAGAATTTCTACCTTTCCTACGCGGGCATCCATTGGCGCGACATTGATGAAGACCTCAGCTTTGAGGGCATGTTTGCCGATGCGGGATTGTGCGAACGAACTCCAACCGAAGATTCCGTCTATTATGAATTGTACTATCAGAAGAAAGATGGAGAAGATGAAGAATTCAGCAGGGTGGCTGAAGATGAATCCAATATAAAGTATAATTAAACCTTGAAGCCTATGGGATAGGAAAGGCTTATATTTAAGGACATATAGGATGAACATCCACTTTTGGATTTTTGCATTATTTGTTACCTCGGGGCTTTTCCCTGTTACATAGGGGTCTCTCCCCCTTATCCCTCGTGTGGAAAATATGGCAGTCCACGGATTATTGTTTTCGTGGCAAAGAAACACAGTTTTAAGAAACTAATCTGAATAATCTGAATAATTTTGTCCACCAATACCTATAATTATAAATATTAGTGAGTAGAATTATGCATATTATGGGAATTGGTTTAAAGAAAGATTCGTATCTTTGCAAAGTTAAGTAAATACATGAAGTATGATGAGGATTCATTTCAACATAGAGTATCGTACCCGATGGGGTGAGGATCTGCGTGTGCAACTGTGGGTGGTGGACAAGCGCGGACAGAGGAAAGCTGTGGAGGAATTGCCCCTGGGAACGCAGGACGGAAAGATGTGGGATGGAGAGATGGTGCTGGAGGAGCAGCTGAAGGGAAAGGAGGGCATCGAGTATAAGTATGCGATGTATCGGGATGGCAAACTGGTTTGGACAGAATGGGAGGTGGCTCCCCACAAGGTGAAGTTTGATGGTGCCACCAACAATTATATGCTGAGCGACAAATGGCGCCCAATTCCTGAAGACCTGCCGCTGTTCTCGTCTGCCTATACGGAATGTATGGGTGCGACGGCTGACGGGTGTGGGGCGACAGACACGCAGTACTCCTCCACCCTGCAATTGCGCGTGGTGGAGCCTCGTCTGCGAAAAGGCGAGTTTTTAGCAGTGTGCGGCAGTTCGCCACAATTGGGCGAATGGCAACGCGCCAATCGGATGTCGCTCATCAACTTGCAAGAGTGGGCTGTGAACATGGATGCGGAGTTGATGTATGACGAGGTGGAGTATAAGTATGTCATCGTGAATGCGGAGAACGAGATTCTGCGCTGGGAGGAGGGCGAGAACCGCCATATGCGCTGTCCGAGACTGGAAGCGAAGCAGATGTGGATCAAGACAGACGAACGGTTGACACTGACGAGGGACAGCTGGAAGGTGGCTGGTGTGGTGATTCCTGTGTTCTCGCTGCGCTCGGCAAAGAGTTATGGCGTGGGCGATTTCGGTGACTTGAAGGCGATGATTCAGTGGGTGGTGAAGACGAAGCTGCATGCCATACAGATTCTGCCCATCAACGACACGACCACGATGGGCACATGGCAGGATTCGTATCCTTATAATGCCATCTCGGTGTTTGCTTTGCATCCGCTTTATTGTGACTTGAATGCCTTGCCCAAGTTGAAGGACAAACTGGCAATGGAGAAGTTTATGATGAGGCAGCAGCAGGTGAATGCCCTGAAAGAGATGGACTATGAGCAAGTGATTGCCCTGAAGATGGACTATCTGCGGATGGCTTATCAGCAGGAGGGTGACGAGGTGCTAGGCAGCAAGGGCTTCAAAGCATTCTTCGAGAGCAACAAAGACTGGTTGGTGCCGTATGCCGTTTTCTCATACCTGAGAGACCTATATGGAACTGCTGAGTTCGGGAAATGGCCGAAACATAGCGTCTATAACAAGCGGGCTGTGGATAAGCTGGCGGGGAAGAGTGCTGAGGATTACAAGAAGGTGGCTTTCTTCCACTATGTGCAGTATCAGCTGCACCTGCAGTTGCTGGAGGTGAGGAACGAGGCGAGGAAGAGCGGGGTAATCATCAAGGGTGACATCCCCATCGGCATTTCGCGCGACAGCGTGGAGGCATGGTCGGAACCGCATCTGTTCAATCTGGATGGACAGGCGGGTGCACCACCGGATGATTTCTCGAAGAACGGGCAGAACTGGGGATTCCCCACCTACAATTGGGAGGCTATGGCACAGGATGGTTATCGGTGGTGGACACGAAGGTTCCAGAAGATGGCTGAGTATTTCGATGCTTACCGCATTGACCATGTGCTGGGCTTCTTCCGCATCTGGGACATTCCGCTGCATTCCGTTCACGGACTTTTGGGACAGTTCTCCCCTTCCCTTCCCATGACGGTGGAAGAGATTGAGAGCTATGGCATGCGCTTCAATGCGGAGTACATGACACGTCCGTACATCACCGACTGGACTTTGGGACAGATTTTCGGCTATCGCACCGACTTGGTGAAGGCCATCTATCTGATACCTCGCTCGGACGGGCGATATGACCTGAAAGAGGAGTATTCCACCCAACGCAAGATTGAGGCTGCCTTTGCCGAGAAGAAGGATGAGGACAGCATCGCCATCAGAGACGGGCTGTATGACCTGGCTTCGTGCGTACTTTTCCTGCCCGACAGAAAACAGCCCAACATGTACCACCCGCGCATCTCGGCACAGAAGGATTATGTGTATGAGTCACTGCTGCTGCATGAGAAGGAGGCGTTCAACCGGCTATACAACGAATATTATTATCACAGACATAACAAGTTCTGGTATGATGAGGCAATGAAGAAACTGCCCATTCTCACCCAATCAACAAGGATGCTGGTGTGTGCAGAAGATTTGGGTATGGTGCCCGAAAGTGTGGGATGGGTGATGAATGACCTGAAGATGCTGTCGCTGGAGATTCAAACGATGCCTAAGTCGCCTCACTTGCAGTTCGGACATCTGTGGGAGAACCCATACCGCTCGGTAGCGACCATTGCCACTCACGACATGCCGCCATTACGCCAGTGGTGGGACGAAGATACGGAACGGGCACAGCTGTTCTACAACAATGCCTTGTATAAAGACGGAACGGCTCCCCACCCTGCCCCTGGATGGCTGTGTGAGGAGATTGTGTCGGCACACTTGTTCTGCCCTTCTGCGCTGGCATTGCTGTCGTTGCAGGACTGGCTGTCGATGGATGAGGAACTGCGATTGCCCGACCCGAACGGGGAGAGAATCAACATCCCTGCAAGACCAAGACACTACTGGAGATACAGGATGCACCTAACGATTGAACAGTTGATGGGTGCAGAACGATTCAATGTGCTGGTGAAGGAGCTGGTGGAGAATTCGGGAAGAGGGTGAGAGAAGGGAATGCATAATTTTTAATTCACAATTCATAATGCATAATTCATAATTTTTAATGCATAATGAGAGAGAAGGGAAAATATAGTCAATGGAAGTTCATTGCTGCCTTTGTGGTGGTGATGGGACTGTTTGCGGGCGTGAAGTATGGGTTTGGCATTGAGGTGCCAGTGAAGGTTGTGGAAAGAGGATTGAGGGCTGAGGCGAGATGGGCGAATATAAAGGAAGAGGTGATGGAGGAAGAGAATGTGGTGGAAGAGGAAGTGGTGGTGCTGGATGATATAGAGAATACGGAGGATGATGTGTTGTTTGAGGAGGAAGAGGATTCTGTGGTGGTACCTTCTGTGCTGAGTGGAGCACACAGGGTAAGAGGTGTGTGGAGCTATTCAGCATGTTTCCCTGACAGCCAGAGTGTGCAGATTGAAGCGGCGCAGAAGAATGGCATCACACCTGTGCAGAACAGGATGGAAGCGGAGGTGCTGGTGAAAGAGCATCGGTTAGTGAACATCTGCCACTCTCCGTTCTATGCCATTGATGACCTCACCCACTCCATCCCCTATCTGGTTCCACGAGCACAGCATCTGCTGAACACGATTTGCCTTAATTTCATCGATTCATGTCAGGTGAAAGGTCTGCCCATTCACCTGCCTATCGTAACCTCGGTGCTGAGAACAACCGATGATGTGTCGAACCTGCAGAGGGGAAACAAGAATGCGACGACCAATTCATGCCACTGCTATGGAACGACGGTGGACATTGCCTATAACAAATTCATGCCCATGACGGGAACGTATGAGTCACGGGCTGCCCTTCTCCGATGGAACGAACCCATGAAACGGGTGCTGTCGGAGGTGTTGAACGACTTGAGAATGGAGGGACAATGCTACGTGAAGTATGAGCGAAAGCAAGGATGCTTCCACTTGACGTGCAGATAAGCATACAACTGATTAGCGGCGACGGACTTTGGGAAGCAGGCGCTGAGCAATGAGTTCCACCACATCAACATTGACGGCATTGCCTAATGCCTTGAACTTCTGCACCCTTGACAGGTTGCCGTAATTCAGTTCCTGCATCGACTGGATGCGAGCCGCTTCGTTGTGAGAGATATAGCGTCCCCACCGAAAATCTTCCGGAGTGTAAGGATGCCCTTTCTTGTCCACTGCCCCCTTGGGCGGATAAGGGACAAAGGGGAGGATGGGTGTGGCAGTGGTGCAGAGCGTGATGGTGGGGATATAGTTCATCGAACGGATACGGATGCCTGATGGACGAAGCTGGATGACATGATGCTTGAAGTCCCAGTCTTGATTGGTGCTCCACTCAAGCATGCGCTGGGTGCGTGGGAACTGCCTTATTTTTTGTAGCCAAGGATCAATCCAATCTTTGTGGCGCTGATAGAGTTCTCGGTTCTGGCGAATAAGGATTTTCTTGAACTCTGGATAGGTGTCTTCATATTTGGTCTTCCGCATATAGAAAGGAAGTCCTGCAATGAGTTCCTCACGCGTGTTGCCTTCAAGCACTTGACCATAATTTCCACGACGCCCCCGCAGACGTTCAAGGGACTGGAAGGCAGGAGGTGTGTCTTCAAATTCATAATCAGCGCCAAACTCCATCGTGAAGATGCAATGAGAAGGCATATAGCCATCACGTCGCGTCACATTATAGACAAACTCCTGCCAAGCATCGAAGACGGGATGCAAGTCACGACGAACAGCCTGCACCCTGTCGTTGTCTGTCATATCGACAATGGTGCGCACATCGCTGATGACGTCTTTCTTGATACGCATGAAATGGAATTGGTGCATGCCGCTGACACCTTGCTCGTTGCGCAACATACCCACGATGTAGAAGCGTGGACGATGCTGGGGTATGCCGAAATCATGGGGAGAATAGATGTGGCTACGGATGTCATAGCCTAGTTCATCCAATTTCTGACGAATCACTTTCCATGTGCGTCCTCCGTCATGTCCGGGGAGGGCTGACACATTCTCCAAGAAGATGTATTTGGGATGATGATAACGCAGGATGCGACATATTTCGTCGAACAGGTTGCCACGTCCCAGTTCATCTTCAAATCCCTGCTTCTTACCCGAGAAGGAGAAAGGTTGGCAAGGAAATCCTCCACAAAGAATCTCATGAGGCGGAATGTCTTCTGCCTTGATTTTTGTGATGTCACCATAGATGGGGACATCGGGGAAATTGAGTTTGTAGAGCTTTTGCAGTTTGGGCTGTATCTCAGAGGCAAAGACACATTCATGCCCCAAACGGGACAGGGCGAGGTGGAAACCTCCAAGACCGGCAAACAAATCTATAAATCTCATATCGTTATCTTTCTGTGTGAGACAGCCCACAAACCGATGAAAGTGAGAAGTCCGTTGAACATCAGCATTTCATACCCGAACTTATACCCCGTGAACTGCAACACAGCTGCATCGATGACATAGCAGACAAGGGGTGATGCTATCGCAATGTAGGGTACGTATTTCTCGCGTGGCTGCCACTTGGTAAACATGCCAAATGCAAAGAGTCCCAACAAGGGTCCATAGGTGTAGGAGACCAAAGTGTATATCAAATCCATCACACTGCCTGAACCAATGGCATTGAAAGCCAAAGTGACCAGGAAGAATGCCAAAAACATGCTGAAATGAACACGTTTGCGCATCTTCTCATCTTGTTCCTTGCCTAAGATGTCGACACACAAACTGGTGGTCATGGCAGTCATGGCTGAATCGGCAGAAGAGAATGCACTGGCAATGACGCCAATGGTGAAGAAGATGAGACAAGCCGTACCCATCGTACCGTTGAGCACAATGCCAGACAACAAATCATCCCCCTTCTCTGGAAGCGGCAACCCTTGTTGCTGATAGAGCAGCAGAAGGAGGATGCCCAGTGCAAGAAAAAGGAAATTGACTGGAACAAAGAGCACACCATAAGAACACATGTCTTTTTGGGCAGAACGTAAGTCCTTACAAGTGAGGTTCTTCTGCATCATATCCTGATCAAGTCCTGTCATGACGATGACAATGAAGATGCCTGAGAGGAACTGCTTCCAGAAGTTCTGCTTAGAGGCAAAATCAGAAAACTCAAATATCTTGGCATGGGGGTCATTCCACACCGTTGCCATCGCCTCGGAGAAATTCATTTGGAGCATGTCTGCCACCTTCACCAGTATCAAGACCATCGCCAGCAAGAGGCAAAGCGTCTGGAGGAAGTCTGTCCACACCAATGCACGAATGCCACTTCTGCGTGTATAAAGCCATATCAGCAGCAAAGCCACCAGCACCACCACAATGTAAGGCACCTCAAAACTATCAGCCAGACACATCTGGAGGATGCGGCACACCACATAGAACTTGGCAGCTGCTCCCAACAATTTGCTGAGGATAAAGAAAGAAGCGCCTGTTTTGTAACTGACCGAACCAAAACGACGCGCCAGATAAGTGTAGATGGAAGTGAGCCTCAACTTGTAATACAAAGGTAACAAGACAAATGCCACAATCAGATAGCCTACGATGAAGCCGAGACACATCTGAAGGTAGGTCATGTCAATGCTCATTACCCACCCTGGCACACCGATGAAGGTGAGTCCGGAAATGCTGGCACCTATCATGCCAAATGCCACCAAAGGCCAAGGGGACTGACGATTGCCAGTAAAAAAAGCGGCATTGCCACCTCTCTTGTCCACTAGATGGGAGAGAAGCAGCAATACCGCAAAATACACTATCACTGTGATGAGAACCAACATCCCTTATTCTTCCGTCGGTTTCTTCATGTAAGCTTCACCGTAAAGCGAGAATTTGGAACCATATCCAGCCTTACTCTCAACTTCCAATTTCAGATCCATGCCGTCTGCCATTTTCTTTGCCACATGCAATCCAAGACCCAGACCTGGAATGAAACCGTCATCTTTCCAGAACAAGCCAAATGCCAATTGCTGTTTTTCTTTCGGTATGCCACAACCTGTATCGCACACAAAGAATTCAAACTCATCAGTATTGAAGTGATATTCCGCACCAATGGCAATTGAGCCACTCTTCGTGAACTTCACTGCATTGCTCATCAACTGACTCAAAATATATTTGACACGTGTACGGTCATTGTTGATGATGATGCCTGGCAAAACAGGAATATCATAAAACGCCACCCCTTCTGGCACCATGTCATGCCATTCGTGTACCAACTCACGCACCAATTCTCCAGCATCAAATTCATTCTTCACATATTGAATACGTCCACTCTCAATGCGCGAGAACATCAGGATGTCCTCAATCATGGCAGAGAGGCTCGTATTGTTCGCCTTGATAATCTTGGCATACTCTGCCATTTCCTCTTCCGTGAACGAATCGGCAGGCATGCTGACCAATACATCACTGAATCCCACCACAGCATTCAGAGGTGTACGTATTTCATGACTGATGGTTGTCAGGAAGTCTTCCTTTTGCTTCGCTTCTTCAGCCAAGAGCATCGCCTTACGCAAATTCTCTTCATACCGTTTGGTTTCATCGATGTTAATCAAGATACCATCCACATTCTTCTTACCCGTCTTCGTATCGAACTGCACGACAAAACGCAACTGCCACCAGCGGTAACTATCTTTCTGGTCAACATCAGCATAAATCTCATAGCTATGCATGCCGGCAATGTCAATTGCCTGCATGATGAGCGGAATCTCACTGGAGTGGTCAGGATGCACGTGAGAGATGATTTCCCTCAAATTTGCTTCTGTACGCACCGTGTGGCTATCAGCACCATGTAATGCCATCTGACGCATCTCAGCCCGTCTCGTCACACTGTCAAGCAGTATCTGGGCCGTCCTGCTCTTCCATGATTGAAGAACCAAGATGATGGATGCAATAGCAACGATGAAGATGGTGACGATGATAATCCATGTGGCATAGGTGTAGATAGGAGATATCTTCTCCATCGGCGCACCGACGATGATGAAACGGCTCTCATAGTCCTTGTATTCCATGCCCAGTTTCTCCATCGCATCATAGTCCATGTAGTATTGCTTCTGGTGCGTCATCCCCACGAAAGAAGCCATGTCTGCGCCTCTCAAAATCTCGGAAGCAACCCTTGCCATGTCGGCACCCACCGTCTCGTAGTTGGCAAAATATCCACAAAGGTACCTGCCCTTTCCATCAGCAAATCCAGCCTTCACCGCTGTATATTGCGGACGTCCTGTCTTATCAGCAATGGCAGAGCTATAGAGGTCTCTCTTCACAGCCACAGATGGGTATTGCCAAGAATGTACATAAATGCGTCTCAAAGCTTGGTATCCATCCTCACGATCCTGTTCGTTTGCCACATCATGTTTCTGGGCTATTGCTGAATTTCGTTCCGGTGACTCTGTGGAATAAACCAGCACCACAACACTATCTTTCCATATCGTATGGAAATCTTCATCACCAGTAATCTGCACATGGAAATCTGAGTTGTCTACGTATGGAGGACGTGCTATTGCCTGTCTCAACTCATTTCGAATCATCGAGTCCTGTTGGAAGAAATCAAGCTCTATCTCCACACAATTCTTTCCTGACATCTCAGCAGCCAAATTGATGTTCGCACAATAATCAATGGGGTCATTGATAACCACCATGTTGTTGTGTTTTCTGATGTATTCCCATTTAGGATGGTGCAAACCACCCATAATAATTGGAATGGTGTCATACTCCACCAACTCACCTTCCTCACGCCATGCAATCAAATCACAGGCAGCACGGTCACCTTCTGTCATCACAACATCTGGTATCCACTTCTGAGCTTTAAGGGAATCCTCCATGCTAATATGAATTCTTCTTGTATTGTTGGAAGGATTCTCCAAATTAAGATAAACATGCTTGATTTCTGCATTGATGCCATCGCTACGGAAAGTCTGCAATATCTTGTCATTAAAGTCTCTGTAACCGCCATAAGCCTTATCATAGCTATGGTATATCAGCACTTTTGCTGTCTTCTCTTGTCTGTCAGAACCGAAAGAGCATGAGGATGAAGACAGCAGTGCTACACCCATCGTGACAATCAACAACAAGCACTGGACTATCTTTGACAAGCGGAAGAAGAACTTACTACCCTTTCCTATCTCACTTTCCACACCAATCGTACCGCCTTGCTTCTCCATGATCGTCTTACTGATGTTCAAACCAAGACCTGTACCCTTATCCGTCTCATTGACCTTGATGTAGCGTTCAAACAGCTGTGCCTGTTTCTCTGGTGCGACACCGATACCGGTATCCCGCACATACACTTCCACCTTATCCGGATCATCGTCCATATACTTCCATCCCAAAGTGACACTTCCTTCTGCTGTAAACTTGAAGGCATTGCTCAAGAAGTTATTCACCACCTGCTTCGTACGTGTGACATCAATGTTGACAGTGGCATCAGGCTCTGAAGTCTCCAACTTAAACTCAAGATGTGTCGGAGCAATGATAGAGTTAGTCTTGTAACATTCATCCACCAACTTCTGAATCGACACTGGCTTTTGGATAATTTCCAAATCACCAGTCTCAATTTGCGCCTTCTCCATCACACTATCAATCATATTCAGAATCATGTCTGTGTTCTGGTGAATCACCTCGCCATACATTTCACGTTCACCCTCTTCAAAAGTCATGCCCGGAGTGGTCAACATAGTAGAGAAACCTGTGACAGCGCCCAGAGGCGTGCGGAGGTCGTGACTGATGTTGGCAAGGAAATTCTCTTTCAGAGCCACCTGACTCGCCAGAATCTGTGCCTGCTCCAACTTTTCCTCCGTTTCCTTCTTCGTATCAATATTCAGCAGCAGACCATACAACTCACCCGTCTTCGCGCTCTCATCCGTCGCTGTGTACATTGCTTCAGCCCAATACCATGTTTGGCCCTGATCGGGTGAAAGATGCAGACGCACGGTCTTCCTTCCCCGCTGATTACGGAAGTTCATCAAGAATTCAAACGAGACCTTGCTGTCCGGATGCACAATGGACTCCATTTGCTCAACAGTCAAGCGGTTCGGCACTTTGAAGTAATCAGAGAAATGCTGGCTCAGCGTGAAAGAATTGTCCTTGAAAAGCCAGAAAGTGTCTTTCGTATTAGAGAACATCAAGTCATGCACCTTCTCCTCATATTGCAATTCATCCACCAAGTTCATCTGTCCCTTCCATTTCCAACGCAACATAGTATACACAATTCCATAGATGATGAGACCAATCAACAAGATAAGGACACCCACTTCGATGGCGAACTGCAGAGGCTCCTCCAAATAGAATGGTGCATTGACGATGTGGAAGTCATTGCTGTAGTTGCTGTATGACATTTTCGGGAACATCATCTGCATGGCGTTCCAATCGAGATAGTAGTCGCTTGAATGCATGCTGATAGGCAAAGACTTCGGCTGTTCACCCTTTAAGATGCGGACAGCATAGGCTACCTGATCTTCGACCTGCGTTTCCGTACTGGTGAAATAACCACCCAGGAAACGAATGTTCTTCGGGTTATTGAACTGCTCACGCACACACGTGAATTGTGGAAGGTCTGTGTGGTCAATGATTGCATTATTGACAATACCATCGCTCCTCACCTGCAATTGCCACATGTCCTTTGCCTTCTGGTAGAAAAGACCTGTTGTCGCCTTACCAACCGAATCGGGTTCTCCTTCAAGACAATTTTTATAAGGGAAGGCACAAGACACAAAATTCACCACGGCAAGACCAGGATAGTTTCTCTTCAGATAATCATCATCAAAATTCATGATCTTGAAGTCGGAATTGTTCACGTATCTCGTGGAATCACGAAGTTCATCATACAATTGTTGGCGCAATCTGAGGTCGCTTGCTTTGAAGTCCAACTCTATCGTCACACATTGCGTCTTGGCAATTTTCATCATCAGCTCAATATTACGTCCCAAATCCACTTTTGCCTCATAGCCCGTCATCTTGGGGAAACGGTAAAGCGAGTCACGCAACAACGTATTCACACCTGCAAAAACAACCGGTGTGTTCAAAAAAATCGAATCAATTTCCGTACGTGCGAACAGCCATTCTACAATCGGGTCATCATTCAGCAGAATGACTTCCGGTTTCCATTCCTGAATCTGCTTTGAATATTTTGGCCAGTCAAATTGCGTGAAAACCTCATTGGGACGATGAATCATGTTGGCATAGATGTGGTGTATTTCCACAGCCATGTCATGATCCTTAAAGGCTTTTTCCATACTTTTGGAAAAGATTTCCTTCTCCTCCCCAATACTATCCCATGAATGGATGACTACCACGCTATGACTTGGTCCGGACGGCTTTGCAATATTGCTCACCTTACTGCACGAACCGAGCAGTGTGATGAGGACAACAAACAGTAAAGGTAATATTTTAGACATATTATTATTTTTCATCTTCTTTAAGATTATGCTTGCAAAGATACAAAAAAATCTATCGCCACAAATAAAAAACAAAAAAAAAGCATAAAAAGATTTTTTTTTTTGAAAGAAACCCCAATTTTTCCGCAAAGAGTGGCTTTAAAATGTCAAATCAGCACAACAAAATGAACGAAATCACCTTTCCCAGATTTTCTTCCGCATGAAAGTCTGACAAATTCCTCTCGTTGCAAGATACACCACAAAGGCAATCCACAGCCCATGATTACCTAACCAAGGCACCAATGTAAAATAAAGCATGAAGAAAATCGCCATGCCCGAAGCCATTGAGATGAGCATTCCCTTTGTAGCCGTCGCACCTATATAAATACCGTCCCAGATGAAAGCTGCCATGCCACACAAGGGAAACAAAAGAGTCCAAGGCTGATACACATGGGCTGTATCCAGTACTGCCGCATCATTGGTCAAGAGAGACAGGAAAGCTCTGCCAAAGCATAAATATGCCAAAGTGAAGAGTGCAGCCACACCCCACCCCCAACGGAATAGCCGACGCACCGTTTCGTCATAGACGCCTCGCATGTTACCACCGATTGCCTTTCCAACCATCGCCTCGCCTGCAAAGGCAAAACCATCCATAATGTAACTGTAGAGTGTGAACAGCTGCATCAGCATCGTATTCACCGCCAGTTCCTTGTCACCCTGCTTAGCTCCTGCCGCGATAAAGAAGAAATGCACGAGAATGAGACAACAAGTTCGGAAGAAAATGTCTTTGTTGAGCAGAAAGAACTTCTGCAGCGCCTCTCTGGTCAGGATGAACTGGCGGCACAGATACTTCCTAAGACGATAATAATACTTGAATAGTAACACGACTGCCACCAATAACCCGATGTATTGTGCTATCACCGTGCCCATCGCCACTCCTTCAATCTTCATGCCAAGTCCATACACCAGCACGAAACTAATCACGATGTTGGCTACATTCTGAATGATGGCAACAGCCATCGGAATTTTCGAGTTCTGCATTCCCACGTACCATCCCGTCAGAACAAATAGTGCCAAGGCAGCTGGCGCACCCCATATACATATATTAAAATAAACACGCGTATAAGCAGCCACTTCCTCCGACGGCATGATAATGGACAGAGACAAGTCTCTCACTGGCACTTGCAGACACAGCATCACGCCCGATATCATCACCGACACCAGCACAGCCCTCAACAACACACTCACCACTTCGGGAAAGTCCCTCGCACCAAACGCCTGTGCTGTCATACCGCTTGTACCCATACGCAGAAATGCAAACATCCAGTAGATGATGTTGAACAGCATTCCACCCACTGCGATGGCACCAATGTATGCAGCAGAACCCAGATGGCCTGTGATAGCTACATCCACCAATCCCAACAATGGTACTGTGATGTTCGACACGATGCTCGGCAGAGCGATAGATAATATCTGCTTGTCTCGCCAATTCATCCTTTCATGTATTCCACCAGCATCTCTGCACACCGTTCTCCATCCACACCTGCACTCACAATGCCTCCTGCATATCCAGCACCTTCTCCACATGGAAACAATCCCTTCAACCGGATGTGCTGTAAGGTTTCCCTGTCACGCAAAATGCGCACAGGGGCTGACGTGCGCGTCTCCACACCTATCATTACCGCCTCGTTCGTTAGGAAACCGTGACACATCTTGCCAAAATTGCGAAAACCCTGTTGAAGCCGTTTCGACACGAAATCAGGCATCCAGAAATGAATCGGAGTGCTGATAAGTCCAGGGGTGTATGAAGACGTCGGCAGGTCATAACTGCCCTTACCATTCACAAAATGAGCCATCCGTTGTGCCGGTGCCGTCTGTCTGCGATTACCCTGTATCCATGCCGTATATTCAAGCCGTTCCTGAAACTCCATCATCGCCAATGCTCCGCCTTTCGTATCCATATCGGGAACGGGAGGAAGCTCCATCAACGAGCGGTCTTTCTGCAAATCATCCACATGAAGTTCCACCACCATGCCCGAGTTGCTCCATGGGCTGTTGCGCTGCGAATTGCTCATACCGTTCACCACCAATTGATTGGGACCGCTCGCAGCAGGCACCACTGTTCCTCCCGGACACATGCAAAAGGAATAGACACCACGTCCATCCACCTGAGTCACAAAAGAATACTCTGCAGCAGGAAGATAATCACCTCTCCCCTCTTTACGGTGATACTGAATCTGGTCAATCAGTGACGAAGGGTGTTCGAGACGTACACCCACCGCAATGTCCTTTGCCTCTATCTCGATGCCTTGAGCATACAAGTAGCGATATACATCGCGGGCACTGTGCCCTGTCGCCAAAATCACAGGACCCTTAAACACTTGTTCGCCACAACGAACACCTTCCACCCTATCTTTCTCCACCAGAATCGCATCCATTTTCGTTTCAAAATGAACCTCGCCTCCACAACGGATAATCGTGTTGCGCATCGCCTCAATAATGTTTGGCAATTTGTCGGTTCCCAAATGCGGATGGGCGTCTGCCAAAATGACCGTGCTCGCCCCGTGCTGACAAAACACGTTCAGTATCTTCTCCACATTGCCTCGTTTCTTGCTGCGCGTGTAGAGTTTCCCATCCGAGAAAGCACCTGCCCCTCCCTCACCAAAAGAGAAGTTCGATTCGGGGTCAACCTGCTGTGTACGGGAAATCTGCGCAATGTCCTTCCGGCGCTCATGCACACTTTTTCCCCGTTCTACCACGATGGGGCGAACCCCCAGTTCTATCAGTCGCAAAGCTGCAAACAGTCCACCAGGGCCCGCACCTACCACAATTGCTTGCGGCTTGTCCTCCACGTTGGGATAGTCCACACGCACAAACCCCTCATCAGCCGGTTCCTCATTCACATACACCCGCACTTTCAGATTCACGAAGATGGTGCGCTGACGTGCATCGATGCTCCTTTTCAGCACCCTCACCGCCGTCATCTTCTCCAATGCCAGTCCCTTTTCTTCGTGCAAGAACTGCCTGATGTCTTCTTCACTTGCCGCCTGTTGGGGCTGCACCCTTATTTGGTATTCCTCTGTCATAGTTTTTTATATTTTATGTACAAAGGTAAGAATTTTTTTATTAACTTTGCAAAAATAATTAGTAGCAACATGGAAAACTATATTGTTTCTGCACGGAAATACCGTCCGGTGACGTTCGACACAGTGGTGGGACAGGGAGCGCTGACCACTACACTGAAGAATGCCATCCAGAGCGGACGTTTGGCACACGCCTACCTGTTCTGCGGTCCACGCGGCGTGGGCAAGACTACATGTGCCCGCATCTTTGCAAAGACCATCAATTGCTTGAATCCCCGCAAAGATGGTGAGGCATGTGGAGAATGCGAGTCGTGTGCCGCGTTCAACGAAGGACGCTCGTACAACATCCACGAACTGGATGCTGCATCGAACAACTCTGTGGAAGATATCCGTGTACTTATCGAACAAGTGAGGATTCCACCTCAGATTGGCAAGTACAAGGTCTTCATCATCGATGAGGTGCACATGCTCTCGCAGGCTGCTTTCAACGCCTTCCTGAAGACACTGGAAGAACCGCCCCAGCACGCCATCTTCATCCTTGCTACTACTGAGAAGCACAAGATTCTGCCCACCATCATGAGCCGATGCCAGATCTATGACTTCAAACGCATGGGTGTGAACGACATCGTGGGACATCTGAAGCATGTGGCAGAGCAGGAGAACATCAAAGCAGAAGATGCCGCCCTCAACATCATTGCACAGAAAGCAGATGGAGGCATGCGCGACGCACTCAGCATCTTCGATCAGGTGGCATCATTCTGTGGCGGAAATATCACTTACCAGCAGACCATCGAGAACCTGAACGTGCTCGACTACGACTACTATTTCCGTCTGACAGACTACTTCCTCGAAGGGAAAATTACAGAATGCATGCTGACCTTGAATGAAATCCTTGCCAAGGGTTTCGAAGGGCAGTATTTCATCACAGGTCTTTCGAGTCACTTACGCAACCTATTGGTGAGCCAGGATGCGCAGACGGTGGAACTGATTGAGACAAGCAACGAAGTGCGTGCCCGTTATAAGGAACAGGCACAGCGATGCAAACCCAAGTTCCTCTTCCGTGCCATGAAATTGGCAAACACCTGCGACCTGAATTACAAGCAGAGTCCTAACAAACGGTTGCTGGTGGAACTAACCCTCATCGAGATGGCGCAACTCTCCTCCGATGACGGGGAGTCTTCCGGGCTTTGCCCTACGAAGATTCTAAAACCCATATTTCAGGCATTACGGGCACAACAGGCTCCCCAAAAGGTTAGTGCTCCTCATGTCGTTCAAGAGAAAGCAGCAAGTAACCAAACGGCTCCAACAAACACAACGACAGAGGTTGCAGCCCAACCTAAACGCGTCAATACGCCCCGCAGTGCCACTACTCCCTCTTTGGGAGGTGGAGGACTAAGAGGTTTCTCCATCCGCCATCAACAGGAGAGCAGCCAGAAACAGCAGGAGACAGCCACACAGGCTGCTGTGGAAAAGCCCACTTACGAGAACCAGCCCGTCAATCCGACGAACTTGACAGTGGCATGGAGGGAGTTTGCCCAGAACCTGCCTCAGGAAGACCGAGCCATGTCATTCCAGATGGACAACATGGAGCCTCTCCTGCAAGAAGATGGACACACCATCCTCGTAATTGTGGAGAACCCCTCCGTGCAGAGCGAACTCCACAAGATGCAGCCACGCATCGAAGCATACCTGCGCCAGCGGTTGCAAAACAACTTGCTACATCTAATCACCCGACAGCGTGAAGCAACAGAAAAGCGTCATTTCTACAGCCGTCGGGAAATATTCAACATGATGCTTGAACAGAATGATGCGCTACGGAAACTAACAGAAGAATTTGAATTGGAACTCGCATAAATGGGAAAAGGAAAATTAGCGAAATTTGCAGAGATGGCGGAGAATCCACTGGTGGTGGAATGCCCTTTCTGGCAACTGCAACAAGAAGGATTTGCCTTAAAGGGGAAATGGCATGAGGAATTCTTCAAAAACTCCAACCCCATCGTACTTGAACTTGGGTGTGGACGCGGAGAATACACGATTGGATTGGCTCGTCGTTTTCCCAACAAGAACTTCATTGGCATTGACATCAAAGGAGCACGTATGTGGCATGGGGCAAAAACAGCCATGGAAGAAGGTCTTCAGAACGTGGCATTCCTGCGTACCAACATCGAAATCATCGATGCCTTTTTTGCTCCCGACGAGGTGTCAGAACTTTGGCTCACCTTCTCCGACCCTCAGATGAAGAAAGCCACTAAGCGTCTCACCTCCACCTACTTCATGGAACGCTACCGGAAATTCCTCGTAGATGGCGGTATCATCAACGTGAAGACAGACTCCAACTTCCTTGCCACCTACACAAAATACATGGTGGAGAAGAACGGACTCCCGATGAAGCAATGCACCTTTGACCTCTATGCTGAGAAGGCAGTAGATACATCATTGACGGATATTCGCACTTACTACGAAGGCATGTGGCTTGAACGCGGCATTCCCATCAAATATCTGCAATTTGAACTGCCTCGCCACAGCACTCTCGAAGAACCCGACATCGAGATACCCGTCGATGGCTATCGCTCCTACAACCATCAAGTTGTCAGCACCAAAAAAACAGGGAAATAATATATTGTAAATAGTAAATTGTCTAATTGTCAATAAACACATGACTATATATCCAAAACTCATACACGATGCGCTATCCACTGTGCGCTATCCAGGCAACGGAAAGAGCATCATGGAAAACGAAATGCTGGAGGACGACCTCCGCATCGACGGCATGAAGGTGTCCTTCTCTCTGATTTTTGAGAAAGAGACCGACCCTTTCAAGAAATCTGTTGTGAAAGCAGCAGAAGCAGCTATCAAGACATTTGTACATCCCGATGTGGAAGTGACCATCGGCACGAAAGCCAAGACAGCACTGCCGCCAGAGCCTGATAAACTTCTGCCCGGTGTGAAGAACATCATTGCTGTCAGTTCCGGCAAAGGCGGTGTAGGTAAATCAACTGTCACTGCCAACCTTGCCATCGGATTGGCAAAACTCGGTTATCGCGTGGGATTGCTTGACACCGACATTTTCGGACCTTCCATGCCTAAGATGTTTGGTGTGGAAGAAGAACGTCCCTACGCCGTTCAGGTGGATGGCAGAGACCTCATCGTGCCCATTGAGAAATACGGCGTGAAACTCCTGTCCATCGGTTTCTTCGTCAATCCCGACCAAGCCACCTTGTGGCGTGGTGGCATGGCATCGAATGCCCTCAAGCAACTCATTACAGACGCCCAATGGGGTGAACTCGATTATTTCATTCTCGACACACCTCCCGGCACCAGCGACATCCACCTGACCCTCTTGCAGACACTGGGCATCACGGGGGCCGTCATCGTCTCCACTCCCCAGCAGGTGGCTTTGGCAGACGCACGCAAGGGCATTAACATGTACATGAACGACAAGGTCAACGTGCCCATTCTCGGATTGGTGGAGAATATGGCGTGGTTCACGCCTGCCGAACTGCCCGAAAACAAATACTACATCTTCGGAAAGGATGGCTGCAAGCAGCTTGCCGAAGAACTCAATGTGCCTCTCTTGGCACAGATTCCTCTCATCCAGTCTGTCTGCGAGGATGGCGACAAAGGTGAGCCTGCTGTGCTCAATCCCGCCTCTCCCGAGGGCATTGCCTTCATGAGTCTTGCAGCCAAGGTGGTCACGCAGGTGGACAAACGGAATGTGGAGATGGCACCCACCCAACGAATTGAGGTGAGCAAATGATGCTGCATCCCCTCCCCAAAGAGGCAGAAAGCATTCCCTCACCCACCCAGTTCACCTACCCTTTCTGCTATCGTCCCCACCCTCTTTGTCAACTGGCGGCAAAGGAGGTGATAGACCACTGCTACAATACCCCAGACATGCACCCCCACGAAGGGAAAATGTTTGGTGTGCTCATCGTGGAGCATGAAGGAAAGCGCTACTACCTTCGTGCCTTCTCAGGCATCTGCAACGGCACCTGTCACCATGAGGGCTTTGTGCCTCCTGTCTACGACCTGCAGCAAGGCTATTTCCGGGAAGAAGAACAACGCATCGTTGAACTGACACACCAAATCAACGATTGCAGCAATGAGGCAGATAGACAGGAACTGAAGAGACTACGGAAAGAGAAATCGCAAGATCTCCAAATATGGACGTTCCACCAATTTCGTATGAGGAACGCCCGAGGAGAGGAAGCCGACCTCATCGATATCTTCAAGGACTACAAATCGCCCTTTCCAGAAGAAGAATACATTGCCTACAAGGAGGGACGCATCACTACCAAACCCAGGGGGAAATATGGTGTTCCACCTGGCGGTGCTGGTGAATGCTGTGCGCCTAAACTTCTCCAATACGCTTATTTGCATGGTTTGAAACCCATCTGCATGGGAGAATTCTGGATGGGGCCATCAATGGGTAACCAAATGCGTATAGAGGGAAACTTTTACCCATCCTGCCAGCACAAGTGCGTACCCATCCTCACCTTCATGCTCAAGGGGCTGAACGTAGAAGAGAATCCCCTAATCCACCGTTCCGTACAATTGCTCAAGCAGGTGCGCATCCTACATGAGGAAGACGACTTCCTGATTGTCTATAAACCCTCAGGGCTACTCTCCGTGCCTAGCAAGAATCATGGTGAGCCGTCTCTCATGGAATACCTTTCCAACCTCAATCCTGACTATGTCCTTATGCACCGTCTCGACCAAGACACGTCGGGTGTGATGATAGCCGCCAAAAACCGTGAAGCATGCCATTGGATTCAGCAGCTCTTCATGGAACACAAGATGATCAAGAAATACGTTGCCATTCTCGACGAACCTTTGAATGGGGAGCACCTTGCAAATAGTTTCCCCAAAGGCACCATCACCCTGCCTCTCTCAAAAAATCCATTCGACAGTCCACGTCAGGTGGTTGACCATCGTTTCGGAAAACCCGCCTTCACCTATTATGAGTTCACCTCGCCACAGCGTATAGAACTCTTCCCTGAAAGTGGCAGGACTCACCAACTCCGTATCCACTGTGCCCATCCCGAAGGACTCGGCAGGCCCATCAAGGGCGACATCCTCTACGGGAGTGCTTCCGACCGTCTTTACCTCCATGCCGAAAGCCTCTCCTTCTGCCATCCCCTCACCGGCAAGTGGATGCACTTTGAAGATAAAGCCTTCTAATTATTCACGACCCCCTTCTTACCATTGCTTTGCACGCTGCAGCACCTGCGTCATGCAGTGGGCAGCACCATACCCGTCAATGAGACTTTCCAATGGAATCCACTCCACTGTGACACCTGCATCGCGGAAACGCTGTTGCAGTTCTTCACTCTGACCACCCACTGCCATGATGTGACGTGGAGCGATGGTCAGGAAGTTGTTGGCATAATGCATCTCGTCATCGTAATCGATAGGGATGATGGTGAAACCTCTGCTCTTGATATACTCCACGAAGGGTTTATCCTTCTTCCACAGCGAATACTTCACCTTTCCAGGCTTGCGCACCCAAATGTCGCATGTGTTAAATTCCGGCTGTCCGGGTTTCGCCTCCAAGCGGCTTCGCACCATAGTGCAGAGGTTGCGGTCAATGATGTTGAAGTGCGTGTCAAGGTGCATCTGCATCTGCCAAAACTTATGGTCGCGCACCACCACCACGGTGTCATGTCCGAAAGCATCAGCCTCCAGCAACTGCCGGATGCCCTCATCGTTGGTACGCATGCCACAACCAATCAGTGAGATAGTTCCAGCAGGAATGTAGTCACCCCCTTCCAGTTTGCCTTCACCTTCGACGTGGAAGATTGGTTTCAGCCCAAGATGTTCATAGCAAAGGTTGATGATACTGGTTTCCGGCGCACGCTGACTGGAGTTCATATTGCAGATGATGTGGCCACGAGGCGTTGTGATGCTTTGGTCGCGCGTAAAGTAGAGGTTCATCAGTGGATTCTGGATGTACTGCGCCTCATAGCCTGTGTTGTTGTCCGTACGTAAGAGCTTCACCACCGGCTGCAGCAAGATACAGCGGATGAGGTCGGCACGGCTCATCTTCGAGAGAACGTCCTGTCGGTACTCCTCAGTGTCTTCCACACTTTCATTTTCAATGCTGCTGATGTCATAGACAAGCACACTTGCCGCAAGCGCACGCAGGCTGTCAATGCCCACCTCTGAAAGGATGTCAGACACGCGGTGTACGCAGATACCATTTCCCTCAAGCATCTTGATGTACTCGGCATGCTCCTCTGCTGCCTTGTCCACATCGAAATAATGCTCAAAAAGTCCTGCCGTAGGGTGAATGACCCCGTTGAACAGTTCCTGTCCGGGCGTATGCATCAATATGTCGCCTGCTTTCGCCCATTCAGCCTGCGGATAAACCATGTCAGATGATTCCTGAGCCTGTGCTGTTGTGTCGCATACAAAGATGGCGGCAAGCACCCATTGTGTGATTTTCTTCATATAGACCATATTTGTTATAACTCAACTTTCGCAAGTTCAGCTTGCTTGAGTAGATAAAGGGAGATAGAATTAGATAAAAGGAGATAAAAGACTTGTGAGGGACACTTACGTTCGTTTGTGGGCAAGACTTACGTGCACGCGAGTGGAAGTCACTTATCAC
>JAILDV010000007.1 GCA_024688885.1 Bacteroidaceae bacterium
TCAGGAACATGAACTCTCTGTCTTGCTCTTCGTCATAGTATCTGACGAGACGCAGGTTCTCGGGATAGTCCTTGCGGCTCTTATAGACCGTCAGTTCAATCTCTGCATCGGTGAGTATGTTCTTAGGCATCCGTCGTTTCCGCCTGACACACCTGTACTGCAGGTTGGACTTAGCTCTGACAACGAAGAAGGACTCCATCCGCTGTATGCGGTAAAGCTCTCCAAAGTTGTTGTACCCCCGGTCAAATATATAGTAAGCATCTGTTTCATAGGGAATTTCCTGCATAGCCTTGGAATTATTGACGGAAGCTGTGGTGATGTGGTAGAAGGCTGGCACCTGAGCCTCCAGATCATAGAGGATGTGAGCCTTGACACCACCTTTCTTCTTGCGAAACTTCGCCCACCAAAACACCGACAGACAGAGCGGTATCGTCGTAGAATCGAATGCATAGACCTTGCCTCCGAGCTTGAATATGTCTGCCGCCCGTTTCTCCCTGACCTGAGCCATCATGTAGAAAGCGAACTCCTCGAAGATGCGATAGTCGCGGTTCTGGTTGGCAGTAGCCAGCGTCGTCTTGGCGATGGGCTTTCGCCCCAAGCCGAGATGGAAACACTTGGACTGATGGGCTTCAAGAGCCACTATCACATCGCGCAGACTCTCACGGTTACTGAGTTGACCGAACATCAAAGCAAGAAGTTGGTTCCAGCAGGTGAGATGCCTGACATAACGATTCCCGTCATACTTGTCAACAAGGTGGCGGAACTTGTCATAGTCTAAATACTCCAGTAATTGGGCGAATACGTATTTGTCTTTGTTCATCTTGCAGCCTTTCAATTTGACTGCAAAAGTACAAATTCAAATCCGTGCACCCTTAAAACTACTCGTAAAAGACTTTATTTCAGCGATTTCAAAGAACGATTAGTCCACTTTAACGGGACAGTAGTGTAATATTATATATTATTATATAACAATCATCAGTGTACGCAAAACAAAAATTTAACAATTTAACAATTTAACAATTTAACACCCAACAGGGCGAATTAGGGAATGCGGTTGAGCGAGTGCAGAGGTCAAGATAGTTTGAACTATGCCGAGCGTGAGCATCTACGGCGAAGCCAATTAGGAGTTAGGAATTGCCATGCGAAGTGTAACTCTCAACCCTACACCCTAAACTCTAAACTCTAAACACAAGTGTTCCTCACAGCCATCATCAAGTGTATTCCACAAACGAACGTAAGTCTTGCTAACAAACGAACGTAAGTCTTGCCCACAAACGAGTTGCAAGATAGAGAATATTCTCGATTTTAGGGCAAAAATGTAGAATATTCTACGTTTTTTCGATTTTTCGAGAATATTTTTGCCAGCCCATCATCTCGCCGTAACTTTGCAGCGGATTCAGTTGAAGGAGCCCCCTCCAACTCACCCAAACGGGAGAGACAGGCAAGCGGAAGCGCGCACCGCAAAGACTCCGAAACTCTGAACCCTAAACTCTAAACCCCAAACTCTAAACTCTAAACACAAGTGTTCCCCACAAACGAGTTGCATCCTTTGGAATAGTACAAGATTTGGGGACAATGTTTGCAAAAGTACAAGGATTTCATTTTTTGGGGGATTTTTTTGGTGGTCACTTTTTCTTGACGTAACTTTGCAACGTAAAATGGAAGGCAAATGAAACGAATATTTTTGAGCATCGTGAGTTTTGTGTGGGGCATCACCGGGTATGCCGCAGTGGTGAGTCAGTCAGGCAATGCCGTGACTATCTGCCCTGACAGGGGTGAGGCGCGTGTGGTGCGTCTGCAGGTGGTGGATGACGGCATCATCCGTGTTCGTGCCACCAGCGAGGAGGTGCTTCCGGAGAAAGAACAGAGCCTCATCGTGCTGAAGGAGATGAGGGAGAGGGGAATGAAGCGAGGAGGTCAGCTGCCCTGGTGTGAAGTGAAGGAGGGCAAGGATGAGGTGACGGTGAGGACGAAGAAGATGAGTGCCGTGGTGGCGAAGAGCGACGGAAGAATTGTCTTCTACGACGCTGCTGGACAGGTGCTGCTGAGGGAGGCGGTGGACGGAAAGACGTTCAAGGAGTTTCAGGTGCCTGAACGTGAATTGGGCAGTGGACAACCCACCAAGGAGCAACAGCGGGGGTTGAGTTGGCGACTGCTTTTCGACAGCCCTGCCGACGAGGCGTTCTACGGATTGGGACAACATCAGTCGGAGGAACTGAACATGAAGGGAAAGGACGAGGATTTGTTTCAGTATAACACGAAGGTGGCAGTGCCGTTTGTGGTGTCGAACAAGAACTATGGTGTGCTGTGGGACAGCTATTCGTACTGCCGATTCGGCAATCCTGAGGACTACCTGCAACTGAACCGCGCGTTCCGCCTCTACGACAAGGAGGGAAAGGAAGGTCACTTGACAGGCACCTACACGGACAGAGGGGGCAGGCAGCTGGTGCGCGAGGAGGACTCGCTGTATTTTGAGTATGCCCTACCCGACCACTCCGAGATTGGCAAGACCGACAAGGGCGGCATTCAGAACTTGCCGAAGGGGTTCCGATTGGATGGTGCGAAGGTGGTGTATGAGGGCAGCATCGAGGCTCCCGAGACGAGCAACTACCAGTTCATCCTCTACTATGCAGGCTACATCAAGGTGTATGTGGGTGGCAAGGAAGTGGTGGCAGAGCGTTGGCGCACTGCATGGAATCCGAACGCGTATAAGTTTGCTGTGCCACTGAAACGGGGTGAGAAGACGGCGCTGCGCATTGAGTGGCAACCCGACGGCAGTGTGAGCTACTGCGGATTGCGTGTGGCTGCGCCTCGCACAACGGAGGAACAGGGACAGCTGAGCATCTGGAGCGAGATGAGCCGTGACATGGATTACTATGTGATTGCGGGCAAAAATATGGATGAGGTCATCAGTGGCTACCGTACCCTGACGGGCAAGGCGCCTGTGTATCCGAAATGGGTGATGGGGTTCTGGCAGAGCCGCGAACGCTACAAGACGGCTGACGAGTTGACGGGCACGTTGGAAGAGTTCCGCAAACGCCACATCCCCATCGACAACATCGTGCAGGACTGGAACTACTGGAAGGAGGACGAATGGGGCAGCCACGATTTTGAGACAGCGCGTTTCCCCGACCCGCAGGGCATGCTGGACAAGGTGCATCAGCTGCATGGCAGGTACATGATCAGCGTGTGGCCTAAGTTCTACTGCAGCACCGACCACTACAAGGAGCTGGACAGCAAGGGTTGGATGTATCAGCAGGCTGTGAAGGACGACATACGCGACTGGGTGGGTCCCGGTTATGTGGGTTCGTTCTACGATGCCTATGCGGAGGGGGCAAGGAAACTGTTCTGGCAACAGATGGACGAGCATCTCTATTCGAAATATCACTACGGCATCGATGCGTGGTGGATGGATGCCTCGGAACCGAACGTGAGAGACTGCACCCCGATGTGGTATCGCAAGGCATTGTGCGGTTCGACAGCTCTGGGCACCTCGACGGAATATTTCAACGCCTACAGCATCGTGAATGCCGATGCCATCTACAACGGACAACGGAGCACATGGAAAGCATTGGCAGGGAAGAAAGGGGCTGAACCCCGTGTGTTCCTGCTCACACGCAGCGGCTTTGCTGGAGAGCAACGCTACTCCACTGCCACATGGAGCGGCGACATCGGCACACGTTGGGAGGACATGCGGGCACAGATGACGGCAGGCATGAATTACAGCCTCTCAGGTCTTCCCTTCTGGGGAATGGATCAGGGCGGTTTCTGTGTGGAGAACCGTTATGTGAGGGCACAGCAGATATACGACCAGACGCATCAGGAGAATGATGACCTGAAGGAATGGCGGGAACTGCAAGCGAGATGGAACCAGTTTGGCTGTTTCATCCCCATCTACAGGGCGCATGGCCAGTGGCCCTTGCGTGAGGTGTGGAACATCGCACCTGAAGGGCATCCTGCCTATGAGAGCATCGTGTGGTATCATCGTCTGCGCTATCGGATGATGCCTTACCTCTACTCGATGGCTGGGTGGGTGCATCTGCACGACTACACGATGATGCGTGCGCTGGTGATGGATTTCAATGGCGACAAGAACGTGCAGGACATCAAAGACCAATGGATGTTCGGTCCTTCACTGATGGCTTGTCCTGTGAGCACATATCAGGCAAGGAGCAGGGAGGTGTATTTCCCGAAGGAATGCGGCTGGTACGACCTCTACACGGGCAAGAAGGTCATTGACAGTGCCAACAGAAATGAACCCTCAACCCTAAACCCTAAACCCTCAGCCCTAAACTCTAAACCCTCAACTCTAAACCCCACACCCTCCAACCGCAGTTTGGTCATCGATGCTCCTTACGAGCGCATCCCCGTGTTTGTGCCGGAAGGTGCCATCCTGCCCATCGGTCCCGACATGGAATGGAGCGACGAGAAGCCTGCGGAACTCATCGACCTCTACATCTATGCCGGACGTGACGGACAGTTTGAACTCTACGAGGATGAGGGCACCAACTACAACTATGAGCAGGGCGCATTCAGCACCATCAACATCCAGTATGACGATGCCAAAAAGGTGGTGACCATCGGAGAGCGGAAGGGCAAGTTTGAGGGGATGCTGAAGCAACGACGTTTCAACATCGTGCTCGTCACACCCCATCAGGCACAACCATTGGCATCGGGAAAGGCAAACGGCAGGCTTGTGAACTACACAGGGAAATCTCTGAGCGTGAATTTGGGCAATGCAAACTAAATGCAAACTCCTTTTACCCTCATATCATGAAGAAAAGCTGTAACTTTGTGGGCAAATTCATTTAGAGAGAGAAAGCATGAAAAAATTTCTTCTGTTATTGATGGCAGGCATGTTGCTGGCAGATTGCAGCATGAGGGAAAAGCGTCCACCCTTCTCACTAAAGGGCGTGTGGGTAATGAAGCAGGTGGTCGTTCCACAGGGTTACGTCTATGAGTATCCTGCCGACGAAGGAACATGGATGCGGCTCTATGAAGGCGACAGCATGATGTATGAGTTCAGGCTGACGCTGACAGAACAGGCATTGGTGGTGAAACCAGAAAGCAAGTGTGGCGTGACGTTGATTGACAAAGGTCACGACGAACATCTCTATTTGGAGGAGGAAGACCCACGACCACTCATCGTCATGAACGACACGACCATCACCATTCAACGCATGGGAAGGGTTTCCACTTGGCAACGAGCGGAGAACATCGAACGGGAATGGGGCACAGAGATACGTGCCATTATTGAGCGTGATTTGGTGAACGGAGCCACCTCTGACGACATGCACAACTATGTGCTATCAGCCAAGGAGCGTGAGCAGGCTGACATCATCCATAAACTCATTTATGCCATCATCGGTGTCTTCGCATTGGTCATCATCATTGCACAGATAGCCCTTGCCAACCGCAAAGCGAAACGCCGCCTACAGCTGCAGTTGCAACAGATTCACGAAGAACACGATGAACGTCCACAACCTGTGCGTCAAGCCATCGAATCGGTGGAATCGACCTATTTTTCTTCTGACGAATATCACACACTGCAAAAGCGCCTCTCCACAGGCATACGACTGAAGGATGAGGAATGGAGCGAAATGGAGACACAACTGAAGAAGATTTATCCCGGCTTCACCAGTCAACTGCGCAACCTTTATCCCATGTCGGAACTCGAATACCAGACATGCCTGCTCATCAAACTGCGCATAGTACCAAGAGACATCGCCGCTGTGATGAGCCGCGACATGAGCACCATCAGCACGGTGCGCAGCCGCCTCTACCAAAAGGTTTTCGGAAAGAAAGGCGGTTCCAAAGAATGGGATGATTTTGTGCTAAGCATCGGTGCTTAGTGAATGAACGAGGAGTTTGCAAATTGTTTGCATCGTAAATGCAAAGAAGATGCAAACTCAAAAGTTTGGTGACGGCGTAGAAAGCCCGTACCTTTGCATCGTTCAATTCACCTTATTACAAACCTATTAAAAATGAAAGCGTATGAAGAAGACAATGATTATGATGGCAGTGGCGCTCATGAGCGCACTCCAGGTATGTGCCCAAAACACCAAAGTGGCAGACAAAGAACTCATCGGCGTATGGATGATGGAGTCCATGCAATGGGACGGCGAAAAGAAAACCATCTGTGGCAAGGAATCCGGCTACACCCAATTTAAATATTATGGTGCGGACGGGGAATATGCTTGTGCCGAGATTGCACTCTCGAAGGATGGCAAAGTCGTACTAATGCCACATGAGTATGGAACATACACGTTCAAAAACGGGAAATACAGTGAAATGGGGCGCCCTGTTGTGAAGCCCGAAGAAATGCAAATGATTGACAAGACCACTTTCAAAGGGCGTTGGATGACCCGTAACGATGTATGGAAGAAAGTAAGCCTTCCTCAGAACGTTGTCCGCTACATGGTTGATGCCTGCAAGTCGAAGAACACACCCGCCAATATTCAGCAGAGCATCAAGCAGGTGATGTTCAAGTAAAGCACGTGTTAGTAATTAATTATATTAGTTAAACATTCAGTGTACACTTCCCTCATGCTGCCAGTGATGGTAGCGTGAGGGATTCTTGTCAAAAGATGGTGACTAAAAAGTTTTTTTTCGGTTTTTGGAGAAATAAAATGAAGGAGTATGCTTGGATTCAGGTATTTTTCCGTATTTTTGCAACTTGAAGGCTCCAGAAGGGAGCAGAACTTAGCCTATACATGTATAACAAGGAAAAATAACAATGAAAAAAAACACTATCCTCGCAGTGCTGATGGCAATGACTGCAATGACAGCACAAGCACAAACCTATCTTGACCCTAACGCTCCTTTGGAAGAGCGAGTGAAGGATGCGCTGAGCCGCATGACCACACATGAAAAAGTACAAATCCTGCATGCACAGAGTAAGTTCACGAGTGCGGGCGTGCCAAGGTTGGGTATCCGTCAGCTGAACATGGACGATGGTCCTCACGGTGTGCGCGAGGAACTGGAATGGAACACGTGGAACCCTGCGAAATGGACGAACGATTACATCGTGGCATTCCCATCGCTGACGTGTCTGGCTTCCACATGGAACACAGAGATGTCAACAGCATACGGCAACGCGGTGAGCGAGGAGTTTGCCTTCAGAGGGAAGGACATCATGTTAGGCCCTGGTGTGAACATCCAGCGCACCCCACTGAACGGACGTGCGTTTGAGTATATGGGAGAAGACCCATTCTTGGCGGGCGAGATGGTGGTGCCTTACATCAAGGCTGCACAAGCAAACGGCATTGCCTGCTGTCTGAAGCATTTCGTGCTGAACGACCAAGAGACGGATCGTTTTGGCGTCAACGTGAATGTGTCTGACCGTGCGATGCGCGAGATTTATCTGCGCCCGTTCCAGAAGGCGGTGGAGAAGGCACATGTCTATACCATCATGGGTTCCTACAACAAATGGAAGGGTGTTCATTGCTGCCACAATGACGAACTGCTGAACGGCATCCTGAAGAAGGAATGGAATTGGGATGGTGCGCTCGTCAGCGACTGGGGCGGTGCTACGAATACGCTGGAAGCTGCCACGGGTGGCTTGGACATCGAGATGGGCACCTACACGGATGGCAAGACGAAGGAGAGCGAATTTGGCTATGAGATGTACCATCTGGGCAATCCGTTCGAACAATTGCTGAAGGAGGGAAAGGTGCCAATGAGCGTGCTGGATGAGAAGGCAAGCCGTGTGCTGCGCACCATCTTCCGCACGTCGATGAATCCGAAGAAGGTGATTGGCAACCAGTGTTCGGAAGCGCACTACGATGTGTGCCGTCAGATTGGCGAGGAGGGCATCGTGATGTTGAAGAATGAGAAGAACATCTTGCCTCTTGACCCATCAAAGTGGACGAAATACCACAACGTGCTGGTGGTGGGCGAGAATGCCACACGTTCGCTGACACAAGGCGGTGGTTCGTCGGAACTGAAGACATTACGCGACATCAGCCCGCTGGATGCGTTCAAGAAGAAATATGAGCAGATGGTGGATTATGCACAGGGCTACTATTCGGGCAGAGCAATGTATGACTTTGTGGACAAGATTGACGAGGCAAAGCAGGCTGAACTGAAGGCACAGGCATTGGAAGCAGCAAAGGGCGCTGACCTCATCATCTTCATTGGCGGTCTGAACAAGAACACACGTCAGGACTGTGAGAATGGTGACCGTGAAAGTTATGACCTGCCATACGGACAGAACGAGCTGATTTCGGAATTGGCAAAGATTCAGAAGAACATCGTGGTGGTGACTTTCGGTGGCAACCCCTACTCCATGCCTTGGCTGAAAGAGGTGGCAGCAGTGGTGCACTGCTGGTATTTGGGCAGCGAAGCAGGAACAGCACTTGTCAATGTGTTGAGCGGTGAGGTGTGTCCAAGCGGAAAACTGCCTGTCACCTTTGCTGAGAAGTATGAGGATTATCCATACGTGCAGTATGGCAAGGAGGCATATCCAGGTGTGAACAAGGAGGTGTACTACAAGGAGGGCATCTTTGTGGGTTACCGCCATTTCAGCTCCAACAACGTGAAACCACTCTTCCCATTCGGTTTCGGATTGAGCTACACGAAGTTTGCTTATGGCAAGCCAACCACAACGGTGGAGGGTGACAACATCGTGGTGCAGACAACCATCACCAACACGGGCAAGGTGGCTGGCAAGGAGATTGCACAGGTGTATGTGTCGGCTCCCAAAAGCAATGTGGAACGCCCTGTGAAGGAACTGAAGGGCTTCGGCAAGACCAAGCTGCTGCAACCGGGCGAAAGCGAGACGCTGCGCATCACCATTCCTGTGGACGAACTGAACTATTGGGACGAAACAAAGAACGGATGGGCACGAATCATGGGTCCATACACCTTGAATGTGGGAGCCAGCGTGGAAGACATCAGAGGAAAAGTGGAAGTTGACAATTGACAGGTGACAGTTGACAGTTGAAACTTGGAACGTGAAACTTGAAACTTGGATAGATGCATGCTATTGGACGATATATCGGTGCGTTAGTCCTCACGATGTGGGGATTGGCGGGTTATGCTCAGGAGAACATCTGTTTTTCGCCTCGCATCAAGACGTTGCAGGTGAAGGTGGATGGCGAATGGGGTAAGCCGTCGGTGGTGCTATTGAGTCAGGGGCATAGTGTGGAAATCAGTTTCGATGACTTGCAGGCGCAGTATGAGCGATACACCTACACCATCACGCACTGCAATGCCGACTGGACACCGAGCGACCTGCTGACAAGCGACTACATGACAGGATTCGCTGAACAACGCATTGACGACTATGAGCCAGCATTGGGCACAGAAGTGAAATACTGCCACTATTGGCTGAACCTGCCAAACAGGGACACCAAGCTGCTGGTGTCGGGCAACTACCGTGTGGACATCTTCGAAGACGGAGAGGACGAACCGGTGGCACAGGCGTGCTTCTCAGTGTTGGAACCACGTGTGGGGGTGGACATTGATGTGACTGCCAATACGGACATCGACACATTTGACAGTCATCAGCAGGTGAACTTCACGGTGAACCACAGGGGCTATGCAATGAGCAATCCAGTGACTGAACTGAAATATATCGTCAAGCAGAACCGACGTTGGGACAACCATGTGGAGGACTTGCGCCCCACGCTGATGCAGGTGGACAGGCTCATTTTCAATCATAACCGTGCGCTCATCTTCGATGCTGGCAACGAATACCGACGTTTCGAGATGCTGGACGAGTATGTGCCGACGATGCGGGTGGAACACATGGAGTTTGACGGTGACTATTACCACGCTGTGCTGTATGACGATGCGCAGCGCATCAACTACCTGTATGACGAGGATCAGAACGGACGCTACCTTGTAAGGAATGGGGACAATGTGGAGAACGACACGGAGAGTGACTATTTCTTCACACACTTCACCTTGAAGATGCCGAAGGTGGCAGGAGGAGAGGTGTATCTGTTCGGTGACTTGACGAACAACCGCATAGAGGATAGATACAAGATGGAATATAACCTGATAGACCATCAGTATGAACTGGTGGTGCCACTGAAGCAAGGTTCGTACAATTACATGTACATGTTCAAGCGCGATGACGAGGAGGTGGGATTGACACGTCCTTGTGAGGGAGATTTCCATCTGACAGAGAATGAATATGAGGTGTATGTGTACCACCGTCCTTTCGGAGAACGATATGACCGACTGGTGGGATTCAGGAAAATCAATAGCAAATGATGAGAAAGCTCTTACTTTTCATACTGCTGGCACTACCCTGCTACGGCAATTCGCAGAGTCTGCAGAGCCAACTGACCACATGGGCAGAAAACTATACACGAAAGGACTGTAACATCAAACCATCGACAGTGGTGTCGTGTGATATCAACAACGATGAGGAAAGCATCCGCATCGTGTTGGGTGGCGGTTTTCAGGAACAGCATTTCACACCTGAAGTGGTGGAGAATGTGTATAAGGACATCCGCTCGTTCTTGCCAATCACCCAGAAAGGATATGAGGTGGTGGTGGAAACGGACGGACGTGCCATCGAGGATTTGGTGCCCATGTTTTTCAGAAAAGGAAAGAAAGATGCATCGCGACTATTGGAAGAAACTTATGAGGGAGAGCCGTGGGTGAGGAATACGTCACGCCCCTACTCTGCCGAGAAAGGATTGGAAGGAAACCACATCGCACTATGGCAAAGTCATGGGCGCTATTACAGACAGGAGAAGGATGACTGGTATTGGCAACGCCCAAGGTTGTTCTGCACAACGGAAGACCTGTTTTCACAGACGTTTGTCATCCCGTTCATCATCCCTATGCTGGAGAATGCCGGTGCTGTGGTGTTCACACCAAGGGAACGTGACTACCAGACACATGAGGTGATTGTGGACAATGACCAGCCGCACAAGGGTGGCACCTATATCGAGTCGTTCAGACACAAGCAGAAGAATGTGAAGTGGCAAACGGCTGAAGGATATGGATTTGCACAATACAAGGCGGTGTATGAGTCGTGTGATTCGCCTTTCACAGACGGCAGTGCCCGTTATGTGCCCACCGTATCGTCACCCAAAGATGAAGGCATTGCGCAATGGATTCCCAACATTCCGGAAGAGGGAAAGTATGCCGTGTATGTGACCTACCCCACCCACAAGAAGGCGGTGGAGGATGCCACCTATACGGTCTATCATAAGGGAGGAAAGACACAATTCAAGGTGAACCAGCAAATGGGTGGTGGCACATGGGTGTATCTCGGAACGTTTGAATTTGACGAGGGAGAACATAACTACGGCATGGTGTCGCTTTCCAACCACAGCAAGCACAAGGGTGTGGTGAGTGCCGATGCGGTACGCTTTGGAGGTGGTATGGGCAACATCGTTCCAGAAGGTCACAACGGAAGGGTGCGCCCCTCCGGATTGCCTCGATGGGCAGAAGCTGCCAAGTATAGCGTGCAATGGTTTGGATTTCCATATAAGATTCATACTGAACCATTTGGAGACAATGACTACAACAATGACATTAACTCACGTTCAGCTGCTGTCAACTACCTTTCAGGAGGTTCTGTCTATAACCCAAAACGGGAGGATGGACTGAAAGTGCCACTCGACATCTCGGTGGCTTTCCACACAGATGCAGGTGTGAAAACAGATGATGCTTTTGTGGGCTCGTTGGGTGTTTATATGACAGATTTCAATGAGGGAAAGACGGGTGCAGGAATGGACAGATTTGTGTCGAGAGACCTCATCAGCATGTTCCTCACCAACTTCACCACCGACTTGAAGAAATACCGTTGGCAGGTACGTCAACTCTGGAACAGAAACTATGGAGAAGCAAGAGCGCCGATGCCTCCTGCATGCATCCTCGAGATGCTTTCCCACCAGAATTTTGCCGACATGCACATGGCGTATGACCCTCACTTCAAGTTTGACCTCTCACGTTCGGTATATAAGACCATCGTGAAATATATTGCCACGCTATATCAGCGCGATTATGTCATTCAACCACTGCCTGTAGAGAACTTTGCCATCACACTGAATGAGCAGAAGCACACCGCCACCCTGTCGTGGACACCTGTCGATGACCCACTGGAACCGACTGCGAAAGCCAAGGAATACATTCTCTATACGCGTCGTGGACATCAGGGTTTTGACAATGGTGTGGTTGTGAAAGGAACATCCCACGCTGTGGAACTCAATCCCGACGAGGTCTATTCTTTCAAGGTCACTGCCCTCAACGAGGGAGGTGAGAGTTTCCCATCAGAGGTGCTTTCTTGTGGCATTTCCTCACAAAACAAGGGCACGGTGCTGGTGGTGAATGCTTTCACAAGACTGGAAGGTCCTAAGGTGATTGACACGCAGATGGAATGTGGGTTTGACTTAGATGCTGACCCTGGAGTGCCTTATGGTGCTTACACGGGCTTCTGTGGCAGACAACGCTACTTCGACCGTTCGAAGGCTGGAAGTGAAGCTTCTGACGGACTGGGCATGAGTGGTATGGAACTGGAAGGACAACTGATGATGGGCAACACGTTTGACTATCCTGTCATTCATGGTCGCGCCATCATGCTCACGGGTAACCACTCCTTCACCTCATGCAGTGAGAAGGCTCTACTGGAAGGGAAAGTGAAACTCTCCGACTACCCTATCATCGACCTCATCTACGGCACTCAGAAGCGATTTGAAAGCCGTACCAATTCACTCGTTGAACAATACTACAACAATGGTGGCAAGGTGTTGATGAGTGCTGCAAACGCTGGCTGCCCCTCCATCGGTGGCACCATTGCCGGTCAACTGTCAACTTCCAACTCTCAACTCTCCACTCTCTCCGGTTGTGGTCTCACGTTTGACATCTATCGTGGCATGAACCCTAAGAGTTACTGTGTGCCTGCACCATCGATATTGGCACCTGCAGGCTCAGCCTTTGCCATTCTCACTTATAATAATGGCAACTGTGCCGCCATTGCACAGCAACAACGCTTTGTGCGACTCGGTTTCCCATTGGAGAGCATCGCTGATCGCAAGAAACTCAACGCCCTCACGAAAGCCTTCCTCACCTTCCTTGAATAGACAAGTCCCAACTTTCAACTTTCAACTGTCAACTTCCATGACCTGGCTTCCAACAACAAAAAAAGAACTCGAACGCCTCGGTTGGGATCACCTTGATGTCATCCTCTTTTCTGCCGATGCCTACGTGGACCACCCCTCTTTTGCAGCGGCGGTCATTGGACGTGTTTTGGAAGCGGAAGGACTGAAGGTGGCTATTGTACCGCAACCTGACTGGCACGGGGATTTCCGTGATTTCAAGAAACTCGGGAGACCACGTCTCTTCTTTGGCATTGCTCCTGGTGCGATGGACTCAATGGTGAACAAATACACGGCGAATAAACGTCTCCGTTCAGAAGATGCTTACTCGCCTGACGGTCGTCATGATCTCAGACCCGAATATCCCACCATCGTCTATACACGCATTCTCAAGGAACTATTCCCCGATGTGCCAGTGGTCATTGGCGGCATTGAAGCAAGCATGCGACGTCTTACCCACTACGACTATTGGCAAGACCGCCTCTTGCCCACCATTCTCCACCCTTCAGGAGCAGACCTTCTCATCTACGGTATGGGTGAGAAACCGATGGTGTCTTTGGCACAACTCCTTGTTGAACAGGATTGTGAGATTGATGTGAAGATGTTCCAAAACCTCATGGCAAGGTTTCCGCAGAAACAAACAGTCTCTTTGCTGAAAAAGAATGAGATACCAGGTGGAATTCGTCCTGATGACATCCTTTTGCACAGCCATGAGGAATGTCTCCGCAACAAGAAAGCACAGGCAGAAAACTTCCGTCATATAGAAGAGGAGTCGAACAAATATGCTGCACAGCGTATCATTCAGGAAGTGGATGGACGTTATGCTGTGGTCAACCCACCTTATCAACCCCTCACACAAGATGAGCTTGACCACTCCTTCGACCTACCCTACACCCGTCTGCCTCATCCTAAATATAAAGGAAAACGCATCCCCGCTTACGACATGATCAAGTTCTCTGTGTGTCTGCATCGAGGCTGTTTCGGTGGGTGTGCTTTCTGCACCATTTCTGCCCATCAGGGAAAGTTCATCACTTCACGTAGCAAGGAAAGCATTTTGAAGGAGGTCAAAGCCATCACGCAACTGCCAGACTTCAAGGGGTACTTGAGTGACTTGGGCGGTCCTTCTGCCAATATGTATGCCATGCATGGCAAGAACCTTGACCTTTGCCATCAGTGCAAACGTCCTTCCTGCATCCATCCGCACATCTGCAAGAATCTCAATACCGACCACTCCCAACTCCTTGACATCTATCGTGCTGTCGATGCCATTCCTGGCATCAAGAAGAGTTTCATCGGTTCGGGTGTACGTTATGACCTTCTGCTTCACGATACGGGTGATGAACGCATCAACCAGAACAACAGGAAATATACGGAGGAACTCATCACCAAGCATGTCAGCGGACGTCTGAAGGTGGCTCCAGAACACACTTCTGACCGTGTGCTCAACCTCATGCGCAAGCCTTCCTTCCAACTCTTCCATGACTTTAAACGCATCTTTGACGAACTCAACCGGCGCAAGAATCTGCATCAGCAAATCATCCCCTACTTCATCAGCAGTCATCCGGGATGCACAGCAGAGGACATGGCAGAGCTGGCAGTACAGACAAAAGACCTCAACTTCCAATTGGAGCAGGTGCAAGACTTCACTCCCACCCCCATGACGGTGTCAACCGAAGCCTGGTACACAGGATTTCATCCCTACACTCTCCAACCCGTCTTTTCTGCCAAGACACAAAAAGAAAAGCTTGCCCAGCGTCAATTCTTCTTCTGGTACAAGCCTTCCGAACGTCAAAACATCACCCGTCTGCTCCGTCAGATGGGACGCTCTGACCTCATCCAAAAACTCTTTGGGCGCAAGTAAAAAAGTGTCAATGCTCTTTCTTCCGTTCTCGCCACAACTGCCACGAGTTCACAAAATTGTGCCATAGTGAATAAAAACCACCAGCCAAGGCAGTTACGGGATCCAAAAACGTGTAGCCCATCCATATCGCAAACACCGTATTCTTTTGTCCAAGACTCTGTGTGCCTGCTACAGGTTCTCCATGCCGACGTCCTATCAGCCGTCCAAGCACGAACTGTACAAGACAACAAATGAACGATGCGGCAGCTATGCCCACCATCGTCCAAACACCTTCTTCACTATGCACCAAGGCTTTTACAGACACTCCTATTGCCAATGCCAATGAAACAGCCCACAGATTGAACGCCAGATTCGTCTGTCGAAGAATGAAAGCATGAAACTTAGGAAACAGATGACGCACAAACCATGCCACCACTAACGGTAAGATAAGCAATGGGAACACCTTTGCCAATATCAGCAGGAAAGACACTTCAAAGCCCATGGCAGCATGGGCACTTTCATGCAGAAATGGCACCATCGCAGGTACTGCCAACGACACCGCCATGTTGATGAGACAGGTGTAACTCACCACCACATTCGCATTGCCATGCAATCTTGTCGTCACCACTGCTGCCGCTGTGGCTGTGGGACATATCATACATATCATTGCACTCTCAATCACTACACGTCCTGCCACATCAGGCATCCACACAACCAACAAACCCATCGCCACGAAACTCACCACCTGAATCGCCAACAGTTCCAGCATCCATGCACGTGGTTTCAATTCCCTGATGCTCATACGGCAGAAACTCACAAACAACATACAGAACAGCAATGCTGGTTGCACATAGCTAATCGCACGGTTCACCAACACATGCGTACCATCCAATGCAGGGATGTTCATATATATATAATATGCCGCCACACCTGCTGACATCGCAATCGGTAGCATCCAGTTCTTCACAAATCCAAGCACTTTCATGTCCGTTCTCATTTTCAATTGCAAAGATAAGGATTTTTTCACTTTCTTTTTATAACTTTGCACAACGAAACCACTCAACATGAAGAAAAAGAACGATATCATCATTCCCGAAGGACTCCACGAGGTACTCCTCCACGCCTGTTGTGCTCCTTGCTCCTCTGCCATTGTAGAATGGATGCTCCAGCACGATATTCGTCCCACAATCTTCTACTTCAACCCCAACATCTATCCCCGTGAAGAATACGACATCCGAAAGAATGAAAGCAAACGTCATGCCGACAATCTCAACATCACTTGGATAGACGGTGATTATAATCATGAACAATGGTTACAACAGATTCATGGTTTAGAGAATGAGCCCGAAAGAGGTTCCCGCTGTCTTCAGTGCTTCCGCATGCGACTCACTGCTACAGCATTGCAGGCAAAAGCACTAAACATCCCCTACTTCGCCACCACCCTCGCCTCCTCCCGTTGGAAGAGCCTTGAGCAAATCACACAAGCAGGCCTCGCTGCTCAGGAAACTGTGGAAGGTACGTTCTTTTGGACACAAAACTGGCGCAAAGGAGGACTGCAAGACCGTCGGAATGAACTCCTTCACGAATACAATTTCTACAACCAGCAATATTGTGGTTGTGAATTCAGCATGCATTAGCACAAAGCATGCACCCTAAAATGCATGCTCCCTCAAAAGTTTATCAGAACAATATCTTCCATGAAGAGCTAATGCTGTAGCGGTTCTTCATGTAAGAGGAAAATGTGTGGTAATAGTCGCAGGTGAAACCCCATGCATAGTTATGGGAATCCAGACATTCATAAGTGATGCCAAGTCCTATTTCAAACTTAGTCTCATCAGAAATGGTATAGGATTTAGTACCATCGGTGAAGGTGTCACCATCCACCATGCGGACACCTGCAAAGGCACGTGTGGCAAGGCGTTGTCCCAGCGTGAAAGGTGTGGAGAGCTTACCTCCCAAATCGAAGTGATAGATGTTGAGATGACCACCACTAAAGACGTTCTTCGTGTCATACACCTTTGCTTGGGCATCCACTGCACGAGTCATCAATTCCACCGCCACCTTAGGAGTGACAAACCATGTCATGTCTGCACCTGCTGACACCGCTGCACCTGTTTTGACACGAGCATCTGCAAAACGGATGCTACGGTCACCTATCTCTGTTCCCATAATGAACGAAAAGCCTGTTGCTTTCTCGTTAAACTTCATCAAGCGCAGCACATCCCTCTTACGCAATTCCGGTTTGTTGATGCCATCCTCTCCGAAAATCTTGTCGGTGAGGAAATATGCCAAATTCGTGCTCATCACACCAATGCCCGCACCCATATAAAGGTCATTCATCCAATGCTTGTTGTGATTGACACGTAAAAATTCTGTTCCAGCTGCCGTCATATACCCTCCCACTGCAATCCACGGGGAAATATAACCATACTCACGGTTCAAAATTGTGGCAGACGCAAAGGCAAAACTGGTATGACCTGATGGAAAAGAATGCAAGTCACTTTGGTCAGGGCGTCCCTCGTCTATCGTATGCTTCAGTAATTCTGTTACGCCAAAGGAGAGTCCAAACGCCATTGCGTTGGCTGTCAGCATTCTTTCTGTCTTTGAACGACTTTTCACACCTGCTGCTTTCAATGCCCAGTTTGCCAGCAACGGAACACCTGCCACTCCGTAGTCACGCCAGTTGCAAGCATCACCTTTCGCCTCAAAACGGGCATCATGCGTGATGAAACTATGGTCTGTCCATGACAGCAGAAGCCCTCTCACCAAATGCAGGGCACCATCCGTCTGGAACGACATCTCTTTCTTCAATCGCGTCTCATTATACGACTGAATCACTTTCTCCACCTTCTTCTGCTGCTCAGTCCGTTCAAACTCTGCTATAATGGAATCCACTTCCGTGATAAAGCTAGAATCGGTCAGTTCTACCTGGGCATAAGTTGCAGGCAGAAAAGAAAAAAGAAAAATGGCGAGAAATGAAATACGAGACATCGGATAATACCACCAACTAAAAAAACTAAAAGTGAAAGACACTTACCATCAAAATGGAAGATACCCTCACTTTTAGTTTTTATTTTAATTATTCACTTTCAAAGAGAATTACTGAGCGAGCTTGCCGTCAGAACCGAGCACATTCACAATCTTGTGGATGTACATCTTCTTCATGTTCTCACGAGCTGGCTTCAAGTACTGACGAGGATCGAAGTCACCAGGATGCTCAGCGAGGTGCTTGCGCACAGCTGCAGTCATAGCGAGACGAGAGTCAGAGTCGATGTTGATCTTGCAAACAGCTGACTTAGAAGCCTTGCGGAGCTGCTCTTCTGGAATACCGATAGCTGCATCGAGCTTGCCACCGTACTTGTTGATAGTCTCAACCTCTTCCATTGGAACAGAAGAAGAACCGTGGAGCACGATTGGGAAACCAGGGAGCTTCTTCTCAATCTCAGCGAGAATGTCGAATGCCAATGGTGGTGGCACGAGAACGCCGTTTACGAGTGTGCACTGCTCTGGAGTGAACTTGTGAGCACCGTGAGAAGTACCGATAGAGATAGCGAGAGAGTCGCAACCTGTACGAGTAGCGAAGTCAATCACCTCTTCTGGCTTTGTGTAGTGAGATTCAGCAGACTGAACTTCATCCTCAACACCAGCGAGCACGCCCAACTCAGCCTCAACAGTTACGTCGAACTGGTGAGCATAGTCAACCACCTTCTTTGCAAGAGCCACGTTCTCTTCGTATGGAAGTGAAGAGCCGTCAATCATCACAGAAGAGAAACCGTTGTCGATACAATCCTTACAGAGTTCGAAGCTGTCACCGTGGTCGAGGTGAAGCACGATTTCTGGATGCTCGCAGCCGAGTTCCTTTGCATACTCCACAGCACCCTTGGCAAGGTTGCGGAGGATAGTGCCGTTAGCGTAGTTACGTGCGCCCTTTGACACCTGCATGATGACAGGAGACTTAGTTTCAACTGCAGCCATCACGATAGCCTGCATCTGCTCCATTGTGTTGAAGTTGAAAGCTGGAATGGCGTAACCGCCAGCAACAGCTCTCTTGAACATCTCGCGTGTATTCACGAGACCAAGTTCTTTGTAGCTAATCATAATTTTCTTATTTATAAATTAAAAATAAATATATGTGTCTCTAAAAACGAATGCAAAGGTACGAAAAAGTTTAGAGATGAGAGATTAGAGATGAGAGTTTTTTTCTTTACAGGGTGCTTTTTTATGGATAAAGATAAAAAATCCCCTCTTTTGTTTTGTCTGTTTGATAAAAAGTTGTACCTTTGCACCGCTTTTAGAAATATTATTTGTTACACCAGCAGTATTATATTGACTGTATAAAACAAAAAAAGAAAATGAAAAAAGGTATTCACCCAGAAAACTATCGCCCTGTCATCTTCAAGGATATGTCAAACGGCGATATGTTCCTGTCCCGCTCTACAGCTAAGTCTAATGAGACTGAAGTATTTGAAGGTCAGGAATATCCACTCATCAAGATTGAAATCTCTTCTACTTCTCACCCCTTCTACACTGGTAAGGCTAAGCTTGTCGACACTGCAGGTCGCGTTGATAAGTTCATGAACCGCTGGGCTGTCATGAAGAAGAAGTAAAAGACACTTCAACATAACACAAAGGAGACTTCACCATCGTGAGGTCTCCTTTTCTTTTTTGACATTCTTCCATTCATTTATCTTCCCATCAACTCCCGCAAGCGGAAATACAGGTCTTCCCAAAAGCAGAACACACGATAGGTGCGGAAGGGATAATAGCCCAGTTTAGCTTTGAGTGACCAAGGAAGACGTTGAGGCTCGATGGTTTGAAGCATGCTGGCGAACAGTTCCCGTATCTCTTGTTGTTCTTCTGCATTGAACGCATCTCTGTGCAGACGATAATACCAATAGCAATCCACAAGATTGAGCCAACGGTGACGCTCGTAGAAATCAAGCACATCCTGTTTGTCTGTCAGGGGAAGAGCTTCCAATTGGCGTTTCATCGAGAGATTGGCGGGCATATAGTCGAAACGACGGATGGAACAGGCGTTGGTCATTGATGCGGCATGCTTGCGATAATAGTAACGTCCTTTACAGCTCACCACTTTTCCTGCATTGAGATAGTGTAGGCGTGTGGTGTTATCATCGCTGTAGAGCCGGCAACTGTCATCGTATGGGAAGCGTTTGAAAAGGTCTGCTTTCGCCACATACAAGCCATGCAATGACCAGTCAAGGCTCAATCGGAAAGCCTCTTCCCCACTCCATCCAGTCTTCGTCGTACGCAGTGGGTAGCATTCTTCACATCCGTCCTCTTCACGATGCAGAATCAGTTCCATCAGGGTACAGGAAGCCCCCGTTTCCTCCAAAGAGCAGCACGCCTGTTCTAACGTGTCAGGAGCATACCAGTCGTCAGCATCCAGCATGGCTATATACTTTCCCTTTGCAAACCGGATGCCCAGATTCCTCGCCTTTGCCTGTCCACTATTTGCAGGAGTTCGAAGCACCTGAAACCTTTTGTCTTCTTGAGCGTATTCTTGCAAAATGGAATAGGAAGCATCTGTTGAGCAGTCATCGATGCAGATGAACTGACACTCCTTCAGTGTCTGGTTCTTTAGGGAATCCAGGCATTGCCGAAGATAGTTCTCCGCGTTATACACCGCAGTCAACACAGTCACTTCCGCCATAACTTTTTCTTGAGATCAGAGATAATATTCGTTTCGTTCTTCAGCACCCTGAAAGAGACAATGAACGACACCACCAACATCAAGCCCGTTACGAGTTTCATCCAAGGATTCTCGTGAAGCGCAGTGAACACCGCCACCGTGAAACAGACGAAGAGGAGCACGTATATCTTCATCTTGCTGAAATTGAAACGGTAACCATAGTGAACACCATAGACGATATGAATCAGTAGCAGGTCAAGAAGGCCTGCTACTGACAATGCCCAACCGGCACCTTCCAATCCCCACCACTTGAAGGCGTATGGAATGGCAATGGCAATGAAGATATCATAAACCAGTTCTGTGAACATATACATGCGTGAATCACCCTTGGCAAGTGCCAGATAGGCAATGGGCAATGTGAATGCTTTGAAGAAAATATAGAACGACGCACAAATCGCCATCGGCACAGCATCAACAAACTTCGAGGAGAACAGCAACGGCACGAGAATTGGCATTGTCAACACAAAGAACGTGAGGAGAGGTGCCATGAGCAATAATCCTACTTCTATCTGCTGATTGATGGTCTGATTCATCCGTTTGGGGTCATGGTGAGAGGCTGAGAGACGTGGGAAATAGTCAGCTTCGAATGCAACAAACACGAGATTGGCATAACTGACCGCCATCGTGTAACCACTAGTGTAAAGCCCCACATCGGCCAGATCACCATATCGGAGGATGAGTGTTCTGATGATGTACTCGGCACCCTGTCCGAAGATGCCCGCAATGATGTAGCCGATGCCCAGTTTCACCATCGGAATGCCATTCGAGTATTCCTTTTTGGAGAAAATGGATACACGCCAAGGAATCACTTTGGTGGAATAATACAAATGAATCGCCAAAACTGCCATACCCGACAATAGCAGCGAAAAGACGATACCATCAATTCTCCAGAAATAATAGATGGGTGCACAGATGACCAGCGTGGCAATCGCTCCGAAAACAGCAATGACAGCCACTTTCTTCAACTTCTTCATGCCCTTCAAAATCGCCATCTCACCTCCCTGTACCGTCAGCATGCACACCACCAGCGATAACACTGCAAAATGCCACGTGTAGTCATAACTATCAAATGTCCAATAACTGATCTGTTGGCACAAAGCCAAACAGACCAACATGCCTAACAAACCGGTCATCAGGCAGAAGGTACGAACGGTGCGCACAAAGTTCCTTACCTCTTCTTCTGTCCCTTGGTCGAAAAGTTCTGCCACATGCTTAACAGCACTAAAAGAAATGCCCAAATCTGTGGATTGATTGATGAGTTTGATGGCATTGTCGAAGAGTTTGATAATTGCCAATCCCGATGGTCCTAACAGCTCCGACACAATCTTGTTTCTTGCCACAGAAACAAGCATCATGATGCCCTGAACACCACCAAACAACCCCGTGTATTTAATCACGTGGTCGTAAGTTGCATCACTATCTCTTGCACCATCTATAGAATTATTGGGAGTATTTTCTGCCATCTCCAAAAAAATATCGTGCAAAGATAATGCTTTTTTCTCAAATATTGACTAATTTTGCATCGAAAACATTGACATATGAAGATTGTAATACTTGACGCCTACACCGTTGACCAAGGCGAACTGACTTGGGACGGATTGAAAGAATTGGCAGAAGTGGAAGTCTATGAACGCACAGCACCCGATGAAGTGATTGCTCGATGTAAAGGAGCAGAGATGGTGCTCACCAACAAGGTGGTGCTCGATGCCACCACACTCAACATGCTTCCACGCTTGCAATATATCGGTGTGCTTGCCACTGGATATAATGTCGTTGACCTAGAAGTGGCAAGTCGGCAGAACATCGTTGTGACCAACATTCCTGCCTACTCCACAGAGAGTGTGGCTCAAATGGTTTTTTGCCACATCCTCAACATTGTCAGCCATGTGGACTATTATGCCATAGAAAACCGCTCTGGCAGATGGACGAACTCACCTGATTTCTGCTATCTCGACCATGACCTTTTCGAACTCAATGGTAAAAAAATGGGCATCATAGGGCTCGGCAACACAGGCATGGCAACCGCACGTATCGCTGCAGGCTTCGGACTTCAAGTGCTCGCATACACCTCCAAGGATGAAGATGACCTTCCTTACGGCATCATGAAGGCAGACCTCGACACCCTCTTTGAGCAATGCGACATCGTATCACTTCATTGCCCTCTCACAGAAGACACGCTGCATCTGGTAAATGCAGAACGCCTCGCCAACATGAAATCATCCGCCATCCTCATCAACACAGGACGTGGTCCTCTCGTCGATGACGCCGCAGTGTCAGATGCACTCAACAACGACCAGATAGCCGCTTATGGTGCAGATGTGCTCACCACCGAGCCCCCCACAGCAGACAATCCCCTCCTCTCTGCCAAAAACAGCTATCTCACTCCTCACATTGCATGGGCAACGAGAGAAGCAAGACTGCGTCTCATCAACATCTGCACAGAAAACGTACGTGCTTACTTAGACGGTGAACCCGTCAATCAGGTGAACTAAGCCAAATCCGTGGTTAATAAAAACATATCCGTGTCATCACTGCCATCCGTATGACATTTATCGCAAAAACAAAAATTTTACCATTTTACCATTTTAACCGTCTTCAGTGCATCCCCTTATTCTCACCCTCCATTGTCATTCTTTCATTATTAATAAAACATACCCTTTGAGGATAGCCCTTACACAGGATTGAGAATACCTCATAAGCAGAAGTGAGAATAGCCCTTAAGCACAAGCGAGTATAGCCTTGACACAGAAACGAGAATATTAGTGACATCGAGCTGAGTATATTGGTGACGTTTGAAGGTGTATACGAGTGACATTGAAGTGTGTATACGAGTGACGCTGAAAGGTGTTGATGAACTACGCCCGCACCGTGCGCATCACATTTCACACACCCATCGCATAATATTACGGGCACCCAGCGCATGTTATTTCGCGCTGAGTGCCCGTGTTTCTATCACATTACTGATTACCAGAGCAATCCGTTCAATCCAAGTTCTCCTTCAAGGTCATCAAAGTCTGGCATTTCTTTAGCTGCTGGAATAAGGCTTCCACCAGCATCCACACCACCAAAGCCTGAATCAACTACGCCACCGCCAGCTTTCACGCCGCTGACACACAATGGCATCACGTCTTTCATTACCATCTGCTCCATCTTGGGAGCCATATATGTCTTTTTCATCATCTTTTCCTCCTATTACTTAATTAGAACCTTCTTGTTGTTCACGATGTACACGCCCTTCTCTGTTGGCTTACCATTGAGTTGACGTCCATCAAGTGTGTACCATACGCCATCCTCCATATCTGGAGTGATGCCCTCGATGGCTGCTGCATCCTCGTCAACCATGAAGCGCACCTTTGCCTCTGCCACGCCACTCAACACTTCGTTAAGCATGAAGTAGGCACGGAATGCCTTGATCTTTGTTGCACCTGCTGAGTACCAGAACTTGTTGCCGTTGAGGAAGAGTCCGTCGGCAGGGATGGCATCCCCTGCATGGTACGTGCCAATCAGCGAGCCGAGCACCTTCCTCTGCTTACCAGTCTTTCCGTTGTCATACTCAGCCACAGCACCCTCCTCGTCCGGGTCGATCGTTGACGTCACGATGAACTCCGTGATGTCTTTTGAAGTCTTCACCAGATAGGGGTAGTTTCCATAAAAGCCTTCCGTCAGGTCAGTTGCCACGAAGTTGACAGTCAGTCCTGTCACATCATCGCCAGTGTATTCTGCCTCGTAATCCTCAAACTCCGCCAGCTTCACATCGCTGCCCAGCGCCTCCTTCAGCTGTGCCTCCGTCATGTCGAAGGGCAACACCAGCGTGCTCCACTCGTTCGCCTTGATGTTGCGCTTCACTTGGATGTCCACCGGTCCGCCACTGGCTACAGGTGCAGTGGTGGAGGTCTCGTCAAGGATGGTGTAGGTCTTTTCCGTAATCTTCACGTTGAAGGTGATGTCATCCGGTGTGTGCTTCGTCTCATTTGCCTCTGTCAGATTGATGGCAGAGAGTTTGCACACATGAGTGGAGCCGACAGCCAGCGCTGCATCAGCTTTGATGGTAATCTTCACAACGGCGCCAGTGGTGGAGGGGATGGCCTGTGTTTCCGTGTAATAACCCAACACACGGTAAGTGTTCACAAGAGCGTCTGGTTGCGAAAGGCTCAGCGTGAAGTGGATGAGGCGGTAATAGTACCTCGGTCCATTGACTTTGAGGAGAATGGAAACTATGTGATAGTTGGTGTAAGACATGCTGGTAAGTCTTACCTGTTGTACCAACGTGTGCGCCAACTGCAGGCTGCAGGAATGAGGTGGGACGAAATACTGTTTGTAGACTTTGAGGATGAACGTTTGGCGGAATTTCAGACAGAGGACTTCAATAGTCTGCTGGAGGCCCATCTGGAATTATATGGTAAAAAGCCGGTGGTGTTTTTGGACGAGGTACAGAACATTCCGCACTGGGATAAGTTCGTGCGGAGGTTGGCTGACGCTAAATACAAGGTGTATGTGACGGGCAGCAATGCGAAGATGCTGAGCAAGGAGGTGGCAACTACGTTGGGCGGGCGGTTCTTTATCTATGATGCGTACCCATATTCATTCAAAGAATATCTGGCAGCGCAACAGGTGGAACTGAAGGAACATTGGGTGTATGACACCATCCAGAGAAGCGAGGTGAAGCGGCATCTGAATGAATACTTCTATTATGGTGGTCTGCCAGAGATATTGTCGTTTAAGAATAAAAGGGCTATGCTGTCGAGTCTGTATCAAAAGATTTATCTAGGCGACATCTGCGCACGAAACAACATTAAGAATGACAGGGTGCTGAATATTCTAATCAAGAAGATGGCAGAGAGCGTGAAGCAACCGCTGTCGTATAACAGGCTGAAAAACGTGATAGTGGCAACAGGGTCGCCCATCAGTGTGCCTACAACGATAGACTATGCGGATTACGCCTCTGACAGTTGGCTGACACTTCCCATGGAGAACGAGTTGGGAAAGCTGACGGAGAAGGAAATGCAGAAGAAATATTATTTTGTTGATAATGGTTTGCTAAACCTGTTCTTGATGAACTCTGAGACGTCGCTGCTGGAAAACATGGTGGCGGTGGAGCTGTGCAGGCGGTTTGGCAAAAAGAATGTGTTTTTCCTGAACGCGGAGAAGGAGATTGACTTCATAGTACCTGACGAGAAGCTGGCCATACAGGTATCTTACAGCATCAGGGAGGAGACCACTTACAACAGGGAGGTGCCGCCACTGGTGAAGTATGCCAAGGCGCACGAGGACTGGAAGTGCCAGCTGATTACATATGATGAGGAGGGCACGGAAGAGGGAATACCTGTGGTGCCTGTGTGGAAGTGGCTGATGGAAGAGTGACTTCTGGAGAGGCGCAGAATTACAGTAGTTAGGACGGTCGGAATATTATGCAGGATGAACGATGGTTGATAATACACGACCAGTGGCGCAACGGACATTTGCGATTACGCTGCCAGAGGATCATGAGCAGCCTCATCATCCACAGTAATGGTGATGTGCCACTCTGTCAAGAAGGCTTATCCTAACGAGGCCGAGGGGCTCTTCGCCGAGGCTCAGAAGATGGCTCAAATCCGCTACAAGACTTACATCCGCAAGGCTGCTGAGGATTGGAGCAACGAATAATCCCCTACTCTATAATATTAAAAGAGGTGGAACTGCAATGAAATGAACCTCTTTTCTAATACCTATATATTGTAATTAATCTTTTATTTGTGAAATAAAACAAAAAAACTATAGAAAGATTTGGTTGAAAACATTTTTTTGTGTAACTTTGCACCCGTAAATAAATATTTAACATATAGACATGTGGGTCTATCCACAAACTAGTAAAATAAACAAAAGAAAGATACGTGGGACT
>JAILDV010000009.1 GCA_024688885.1 Bacteroidaceae bacterium
CAGCCTTTGTTATGTCGTAACTTTGCATCGGATTCAGTTGAAGGAGCCCCCTCCAACTCACCCGAATGGGAGAGAAAGGCAAGCGGAAGCGCGCACCGCAAAGACTCCGAAACTCTGAACCCTAAACTCTAAACTCTAAACTCTAATCTCTAAACTCTAAACTCTAATCTCTAAACCCTAAACTAAAAACTCTAAACTCTAAAAATCATGGGACAAGTAAAAATGCGTAAATCACAGCGACAGCTTACCTACATGGAAGGGAAGCCCACTGTGTATCAGCTCCGACAGCTGGTTTATGCTCCTATCAAGGAGAAAGATTTGATCAAGTACATCTCGCAGTCTGCCAATGTACCTGAAAGCACGATTGAGGCTGCCATCCTCGGCATCGCCAACGGCATCCTCTACTATGCCATCAACGGCCATCAGGTGACCTTCCCCGGATTCGGTGGCTTCTGGTGTTCACTCAAAGCTAAGACGGCTCGCACCCTTGCTGAACTGAAGACAAAGGATGTGACCAGGTCTCTCGTACTCCACTTCACCCCCAACGAGGCGCTCCGTCAGGTCATCGCCGGCTCTGGCACCACTGTGGTGGACGATGGAGTATTCGAGATGGAATAAAAGCCCCCTCCGACTCCCCCAAGGGGGAGAGAGAGCCATGCGGGATGCAACTCTCAACCCTAAACTCTCAACCCCAAACTCTCAATTCTCAATTCTCAATAAAAAAAGTTTTATCATGATCAACCAAGTAGTAAAGGGCGCAATGACCTATATGAAACGCCCAATCGTCCTTAAGTTTGACGAGAATGAACCAAAGGTCTATAAATTGCAGGTGGTGCGCGGCAACGTCATCAAGGAAGATGCCATCATTGCCTATGCTGCACAGGCAGCAGCAGTGCCTGAGTCAACAATCATCATGGCGAAGAATGCCCTGTTCGATGCCATCAATTACTTCTGCGCCAATGGTCGCCGCGTGATGGTGCCAAACCTCGGCTCTTTCGCTCCAGTGACCCGTGTGAAGGTGGCACGTGATGCAGAATCCTGTGACACCCACACCATCAAGAAGCATGGACGTGTGCTCCGCTTCTGGCCATCGGGTGCAGTGGCTGCATCGGGCAGCGGTGCCAACATCACCCTGAAGGAGGCAACTTCCCTGTCTGTGATGGCTTGCGGTGCCATGGATGGCGTGGATGCCAGCGGCGACACCTATCTGGTGAATGCGGAGGGCAAGTATCTGGTTGCACAGGTGAATGGTGCAGGTGCCTACTACCGCTTCAAGAAGAACGGCAACGTGTATCAGACCGTTGCAGGTTCGGGCACTGGTGGCAAGAAGGGTGCCGACGAGGTGGCTGTGGTGGGCAAGCTCACCGACCAAGACGATGGTGTCTTCACCGTAGGCAGCACGCAGTACACCCTCACCTCCGGTGCACTGACTCCTGAGGCAAACGTGTACGGAAGCCTTGTGCCGGAGTAAGGGCGACAATTACAGCATACCATATTATTCTGCTGTTTGATGAAAGTTTGTGTTTAATGGGAAAAGAGGTCGTAGTGATACGACTTCTTTTTTTGTCAATTTTGTGAATTTTGTGAATTGTGAATTCTGTGAATAAAAAAAGCTTACCCTAAGTGCGCTGTTCTATGGGAAGCGGGGTAAGCTAAATCACAGTGTATCTTCCGTTTTCAGTTTAATTGTCGAGCGAGAGTACAAAACCATAGTGGTATGGCTTGTTCCCGTCGATGGTGTATTGGGGTAGGGTGCGTTGTCCCCATGTGTCGATGCCGCCTACACCATGGATGTTGAGGTCGATGTTCAGGTTGACGAACTTGCCACGCTGAATTTCGTGGGGATGGGTTGCGCTTTCAAGGTCCTCCTCGCCATAATCCCATGCTCGGATGCAGAGAGGCTGGCTGCCTTCAACACGAAGGGTTGGGAGTGAGCCGGGAGCGGAGAGTTCGAACCATCGGACATCTGTGCGGCATCCGTTGTCTTGGGGATGTAGATACTCTGTCTCAAATTCCTTGAGAGGCATCTTGTAGTTTCCTATAAATGCACCACGTTTGCGGTCGGGATAGTTCTCCCAAGGACCTCTGCCGTAATAATTCACTTGATTGTAGGTGGCAGGGATTCTCATCCTCATGCCGAACTTGGGCATCACGGGTTTTTCGCCACCTGTGGGACGATAATCCACCTCCACCCAGATGCGGCGTTCGCTCAAGATGATGTAGTTCACCTTCACGTCAGTGGCTTCTTTCCATACAGCGGTGCGACGGGCAAACCCTGCGGCATGCTGGTTGTCGTTTTCGGGTTTCCAGAAATAGGGCTCCAGAGGCGCTTGCAGCATTTCCTTGCCATCAACAATCCAGGAGGTGAGGGCATTGCCCACAATCGTGATATTGTTGGTGGTTGGTTTGGCTTTAGGTGCAGCAGACTGAGGGAATTGGTATGGACTTATGATGAACTGTTCGCGAGCCACAGCGAGCCCCCCATCTGCCCATGTGGTGGCGTTGCGAAGTCGTGCCGCAATGTTGAGGGCGAGTTCAGGATAAGGACTGCCACCCTCCACGGGTTTCTGGATGGATGGAAAGACGAGATGCTCTCCTTGTAGGGTCAGTGCTCCCGATGCTTTCACCTTTCCGTTGGCAAGCAGTTCGTAGGTGTAGTCGTATTCGTCGAGTTCGGTGAAGAAATCGCGGTTGATGAGGCGGATGCTCTGTTTGTCATCGGCAAGGACGAATGTGATGGGTTGATAGACATGTCGCACCTCAAAGTAATGGGGGTGCTCTGTGCGGTCGGGTGCCAAAAGCCCGTTGAGGCAGAAGGCGCCATCGTTGGGCTTGTCACCGAAGTCGCCACCGTATGCCCAGAACTCGTCAGGCTCCAAAGACAGCTTGGTGGATGGTCGCAGTGGACTTCCATCTATGGGCTTCGCGATGCCCTGATCCACCCAATCCCAGATGGCTGCTCCGCAGATGCTGGAATCGTTGTAGATGACATCCCAATACTCTTGGAAGTTGCCCACCGAGTTGCCCATGGCATGAGCATATTCGCGCATCATGAAGGGGCGGTCGGTCACTTTCCTTGCCTCTTCTGCCAATTTGGTGGGAGTCAGATAACTGTCATCGTATATATCGGATTGACTGCGGTCGGTGTCGCAGAAAGGAAGTCGGGTTGAGTCGAGCGCAACCACGGCATCACGCATCGCCTTGAAGTTGGGGCCTACACCCCCTTCATTTCCGAGACTCCAAAAGATGATGCTGGGATGATTCTTGTCGCGTTGCACCAGCGATACGGCACGATCCACATGGGCTTCACGCCATGCAGGGTCTTCGCCCATCACCTTGTTTGCATAGCCATAGCCATGACTCTCCTGATTTGCCTCGTCCATCACATAGATGCCGTAGCGGTCGCACAGTTCATACAGATAAGGACGGTCGGGATAGTGGCTGGTGCGCAGGAAATTGATGTTTGCCAGTTTCATCATCTTCAAGTCTTTTTCGTATGTGGCATCATCCACTTTACGTCCTGTGCGAGGATGGTGGTCATGACGGTTCACACCCCGCAGTTTTACGTTCTTCCCATTGATTTTTAATACTTCGCCCACGCATTCCACTCGCTTCACGCCCAGGTGGTAGTCGAAATGTTCCACCACTGCTCCCTTCTTGTCAATCAGTTCCACACTGAAAGGATAGAGATTGGGCTTTTCTGCCGACCACAACAGCGGCTTGTCCAGCTGACAGGCAAGTTGCAGGTGGGTGGTGTCTCCAGAAGCGAGGCTTTTCAGCGTTCCCTCCAGTTTCCTGTCGTTGATGCTGAGGACGACCTTAAAGTCCTTCGCAACTTTCTTGCCGGTATTGCACAGCGTGATGTCTGCCTTCACCTGAGCTTGTGAGAAATCTTTGTTGGGGATAGCCTCCACCTTATAGTCGGCAATGTGTGTCAAGGGGCGCACCCACAGCTGAACCTCTCGATAGATGCCTGAGAGCCGCCACATGTCCTGACATTCCAGATAGCTGCCGTCACTCCAGCGATACACCTCCACAGCAAGTCTGTTCTTGCCTTCTCGCAGATGACTGGTCACATCAAATTCGGCTGGCGACATGGAGTTTTGGCTATATCCCACTTTCTTGCCATTCACCCATACATAGAATGCGGAATGTACACCGCCAAAATGAAGGATGAGGTTTTGGGTAAGCATCTCTTTCGTCACCTCAATGGTTGTCACATACGAACCCACGGGATTGCGGTGGTCATAGGCATACCAATCTTTTGCAGGCTCACCAGTGACGTAAGGACGGTCGCGGTGAAAGGGGTAGCTCATGTTGATGTAGATGGGTTTGCCGTAACCCTCCATCTGCCAGTTGCTTGGCACGGTGATGTCATCCCATGCACTCACGTCGAAGTCCTCGCGCTCGAAACCAATGGGGCGTGATTCGGGGTCTTTCGCCCAACGGAACTTCCATTGTCCGTCAAGGGACACGATTTCCTTGCACTTTGATTCCTTCGAGGGCAGCTGCAAGGTGCTGTGGTAGGGTAGTTTGTTGATGCCCAGCACGGCAGGGTTCTCCCAGTCGTGCATGCTTTCCTGTGCCTGAACTGATAAACTCAGTGCCAGGGCAATAGCAGATATGAAATGTTTCAATTTTTATGGTTTTAGGTTCTTGATTTTCAATGCGGGCATGATGTTGTTGAGTTTCTCTGGCAAGGTGACCACGAGGGCATCTCTTGTGCGTTCATACTTCACCTTGCCGTAGCCGAGCAGTTCTACTGACTTGATGGCAGTAGGGTAGAGGGAAGAGCCGTCAGCCAACGACTTGATGGTGAGGGTGTGATTCTCTGGCCATGCAAGTGCTGTGACATAGAGTGCCTTCTCCGTTTGTGTGAAACGGATTTCCTCACTGCCAGCCTTGGTGTATTGCCCGTCGTTGAAGCCTTGGTCGTTGATTTTGATGTCAGCATTGGCGATAGGTCCTTCACCGAACACCTTCCATGGACGAGTCTTCACGATGGCTTCGCTGTTCACCTTCATCCATGCACCAAATTCCTTCATGATGGCAAGTTCCTTCTCGTCGGGAGTGCCGTCAGCGCGCAAGGGCACAGAGAGGAGCATGTTGCCGTTTTTGCTGACTATGTCCACCAGCAGTTTCGCCACTGTGTGGGCACTCTTGTAGCCGTTGCGTTCATACACGCTGTTGTTGTAGTGCCAGTCGCCCAGACAGTTGCAGCATTGCCATGGACGCTCCATGATCTTGTTGGGTGCCCCACGTTCCACATCCCACACAAGGGCATCCTTCATGTCCTCCTCCAGTATCTTGCCAAACACGACTGCCTGATTCTTGCCTTGATGGGTGGCTGCGCTGTGGTTATACATGTGCGTTGTAATCTTCATGCCCGCATCGCTGATGGGGTAGAAGGGCAGCACGGTCACATCGAAATAGATGAGGTCGGGGTTGTAGCGGTTGATGGCATCGAGGGTGCGGTTGTAAAAGTTGGTCACAAACTCTTGCGAAGGTTGTGCCGCACCATTTTGCCAGCCCCACTGACGATGAATGGCACCGTTGTCCCATGTGTTGTTGCTGAAGTCGTGGTCTTGCTGATAGAGTTTCTGAGGGTCAAGCCCCTTCCACCATTTCTCAGAACCGTCAGCATTCAGTTTGTAGCCGTCTTCTTTCGTCAGCCACCCGTCATACTTCACGCCTCGCTTCTCTCCCTTCAAGTCGAAACGCCGTGAAGGCTCATACCATGTCCATGCGTGGTCGGCATGAAAGGAGATGCCGAAGGGCAGCCCTGCCTTCTTGGCAGCCTTTGCCCATCCTTCGAGAATGTCTTTCTTGGGACCGATGTTCTTGGAGTTCCATTCTTGATACTTGGAATCCCAAAGGTCGAAATTGTCGTGGTGGTTGCCGAGTGCGAAGAAATACTGCGCCCCGCACTCTTCCTTGTAGAACTTCACGAGCTCCTCAGGTGTCCAGTTCTCTGCTTTGAAGAGGGGCAGGATGTCCTTGAACCCCACTTCCGATGGGTGTCCATAGTGTTCACGATGATAGTTGTATTGATACTCCCCCTCAATATACAGCTTGCGTGCCATCCAGTCACCAGAGCCTTCCACACATTGTGGCCCCCAGTGTGCCCAGATGCCGAACTTGGCATCACGGAACCATTCTGGCACTTCGTAGGTGCGCAACGACTCCCAGTCAGGAGTGAACTGCCCTGTTGCCATGGGCTCGTCGTTTTCCAGAACCGGCACTTTGTAGTCTTGTGCGTTCATGGTGGGTGCGAAAACTGAAAGCAGCCCCACCGTCATGCAAAAGTTTAGTAATTTGTTTCTTGACATGCAATAAGTTTAGTTAGTTAGTAATTAGTCCCTTACTTAATAACGTCTTCAATAAAAAAATATAAAATAATAATGAAACGATGTAGGGAAAAAATGTGTAAATGATGTGAGTTATTCGTTATTCGTAGAGGTGGAACATGCGTTCCATCATCTGCCACTTCTCGTCACTCTTGGCGTCAGCGGCACATCCTTGGAATGCAGCGACAAAAGCTTCCCATTCAGCTTGTCGAGGCAGGGTGGCGAGTTTGTCCATCGCTGTCTGCCAATCGAAGTCTTCGGGGGCATCGACAATCATCACCAGACGGGTGCCGAGGATGTAGATTTCCATCTCGAGGATTCCCACAGCCTTGATGCCTTCTCGGATTTCCTTCCAATGATATTCCTCTGAGTGCCATTTCCGGTACTCCTTAATCATGTCAGGGTCATTGCGCAGTTCCAATATCTGCACATACCGTTTGGTCTTGCCCTCAAATTGTTTCTGCACATATCCGTCCATATCCAAATCTATTTTGTTTGCAAAGATACGCGTTTCCCCACCATTTTCATCGGACATATTTTATAAATGATAGGACAAAAAACACTTTACGTCAGTTCGAAGCATCGAACTGACGTAATATTTAGAACTGCACTAAGATGCGGAACACCTTGCCTGGATTCTCGCTCCACCACTTCATGGTGTCGAGGGCTTCTTCTGGCTTGATGACCTTAGTGATGAGGCTGTCGACAGGGCATGTGCCTCTCTCCAAATAACGGATGACGGCACGGAAGTCTTGTGGTGTGGCGTTGCGTGAACCACGGATGTCAAGCTCTTTCTGCACGAAGAGTTTGGTCTGGAAGGTCACATCGCTCTTGGCATAGCCGATGCATGCGACACGTCCTGTGAAGGCGACTTCGTTGACTGCCATCTGATAGGTGAAGGGGTTACCCACTGCTTCCACCACCACATCGGGACCAAACCCGCTGGTGATGTCTGCCAGACGCTGGTGCACATCTTCTGTCTTGGTGTTGATGGCGTAGGAAGCGCCCATCTGCTTTGCCAATGCCAACTTCTCGTCGTCGATGTCAGCAGCAATGACGGTGGCACCGCGCAGGGCTGCACGTACGATGGCTCCCATGCCCACCATGCCACAGCCAATCACCATCACGGTGTCCACGTCGGTCACCTGTGCACGGCTCACGGCATGGAAACCGACACTCATGGGTTCAATCAGTGCGCTGGTCTTGGCGGAAAGGGTGCCGGCAGGGATGATTTTCTCCCATGGCAGCACGATGAATTCCTTCATGGCACCGTTGCGTTGTACACCCAATGTCTCGTTGTGCTGGCAAGCGTTCACCCGTCCATTGCGGCAGGAAGCGCATTTGTTGCAATTGGTGTAGGGGTTGCACGTGACCACCATGCCCACTTTCAGCTCTGCAGGTACATCGCTGCCCACGGCTTCGATGACGGCACCCACTTCATGTCCGGGAATGACGGGGTTGAGTGCCATGGTGTTGCGTCCCATGAAGGTGTTGATGTCGGAGCCGCAGAAGCCGACATATTGCAATCGGAGCATCACTTCGCCTGCCTTCAACTCGGCAGGTTTCTCTATGTCAATGATGTTCAGTTCTTGTGAATGACTAATCTGAATTGCTTTCATTTGTTCTCTATTATTATCTAAACTCTAAACTCTCATCTCTAAACTCTAAACTCTCTGCTCTCATCTCTTAGCTCTCAATTTCTTGTAGCTGAATCCGTACCATGCGCACACGGCGAAGCACACCATTGGCACGATGTAGGCGATTTGATAGATGTGTTCGTTGGCATGCATGATGTAGGCAGTGAATTGTGGCACACAGGCGTTGCCCACGATTGCCATCACGAGGAATGCTGAACCCGACTTGGTTTGCTCACCAAGCCCGTCGATGGCGAGTGAGAACTGGGTGGGGTACATGATGGACATGAAGAACGAGATGGCCAGCATGGCGTAAAGTCCGACCATGCCACCGAAGCTGGTCACCACGATGCACAGCAGCACATTCGCCACACCATACACGAGCAACATCTTCTCAGGGGCAAACTTGACCATGAGCATGGTGCCAATCCAACGTCCGAGAAGGAACGCCAGCATGTAGAGTCCGAAGAATGTGGTGGCGATGTCTTCGTCGATGCCCACATAGGTGCAGCAATAGACGAGGAAGAGGCTGTTGATGGCTGTCTGACCACCATTGTAGAAGAATTGGGCGATGACACCCCACTTCAGATGAGGGTGACGAAGAGTGGAGAAGTCAATCAACTTCTTGCCCTCTTGGTTCTCCTTCTCTTCTTCTGCCACCTTGGGAAGTTTCACCATCATCAAGATGACGGCAACGACAATCAGGATGGAGGCAAGGATGAGGTAGGGCGTCTTCATCGAGTCGGTTTCAGTTTGAATGTATCCCTCCCATCCTCCGGGGAAGTCGGCTGGAATGGTGTCACGGGTGTAGCTCTGTCCGCTCAACACCAGTTTGCTGAGGAACATGGCTGACACGAAAGCGCCCAGTCCGTTGAATGACTGTGCCAGGTTCAGACGGCGAGGGGCTGTCTGTGGGTCGCCAAGGGTGGTGACGTATGGGTTTGCCGCTGTCTCCAGGAAGCACATGCCTGTGGCTATGATGAAGAAGATGCACAGATAAACTCCGTAGCTCTTCACGATGGCGGCAGGGAAGAACAGCAATCCTCCGAAGGCAGCCAACAGAAGACCAAGGATGATGCCGGAACGGTAGCTGAACCGTTTCATGTACATGGCAATGGGGATGGGGCAGATGAAGTATGCGAGCCAGTAGGCACTTTCTGTGAAGGATGCCTCAAAGGTGTTGAGTTCGCAGGTCTTCATCAACTGTCTGATCATGGTGGGCAGCAGGTTGCTGCTGATGGCCCAAAGGAAGAACAGACAGAAAATCAGGGTCAGTGCAAGAGTGTTCTTTTTCATTGTTCTAAATGTATTTGTTGGTTGGGATGACCGCCACGTGTTGGAAATGATGCCAACTGCGTGGAAGGGTCATTCTGACATATTTTTGATGTATGGTAAATCGGGCAAGTTCTGGAACCCGTAGAATTGTTCGGCATTCTCTCCGAGGAACAAGGCTTTCTCCTTGTCTGTCAGTTCTGCCGACTTGGTGATGAAATCATACGACATCCGATAAGTGATGGCGGTGATGGTGCGGGGATAGTCGCTGCCCCACATGAGCCTGTCCATGCCCACCCAGTCGGCTGCCTGCTTGATGCTGCGTATGGCAGAAGGGTAGGGGTAGAACTCGCTGTTGTAAAGCCATGTGATGCCACCTGACTCCACCATCACGTTCTCGCCTGCAAGGGCAAGTTTCACCTGACTCTCAAATGCCTTGGTGGTCACCATGCCGAAATGCCCGATTGCCACTTTCAGCCGTGGGCATTCCTGTATCATTTCCTTCATCTCGGCTATCTGTGCTTCACTTTCGCCCAGACACATGGAGAGCACCATGCCCTTTTCTTCCATGAATTTGAAGACGGGCAGGAGATTGTGCAGTGGGTCGTGCATGCGATGCCCGGGAAAGGCAACGCCCTTCAAGCCTGCTGCATGCACAGCTTTGGCTTCTTCGAGGTTCCATGCCATGCCCATGCAGAAAAATCGCTCGGGGTATTTCTGTTGCACTTCGGTCAAGTAGGCATTCTGGTTGCCATCGATGACTTCCTGTACCACCACGGCACCCCCTACTTGTGCATAATCCATGTTGGAAAGGAACACTTCAGCAGAGTTCACGCCGTCCACCAGCCAAGGTGGCAGCATCTGCACCTCCTCGTCCATAAAGATGCTCCTGCCGTTCTTCAACGACAGGATTCTCTTACCTTCCACCCATGTGTCTTGTTTCTGCCACAGGTGGGAATGTACGTCTATGATTGTCATGTTGTAATTTACGAATTAGCCCAGCTCACTCTCTTTTGGTCACCGATGATGTCCTGCACCTCCTTCACCAAATTCCAGTCGGGCTCTTCGTTTGCCCACTCGATGTTGCGTTTCACGTTGGCTGGATTTGCCGATGAGAACAGGGTGCCTGCAATACGGGTGTTGCTTGCAGAGTATTGGATGGCAAGTCGCTCGATAGGGTAGCCCTTCTCGGCACAGTGCTGGGCTGCCTTGGCACATACGTCCACCAATGGTTTGGGTGCTGGATGCCAATCTGGCACTCCACGTACGGTGAGCAGACCCATGCTCAGAGGGGAGGCATTGATGATGCCGATGCCCTTGCTCTCGAAGAAATCCATGAAGTCTGTCAGTTTGTCGTCGTTCAGGCAGTAGTGGCAGAAGTTCAGGATGCTCTCCACAGTGCCTTCCTCTGAATGCTCAACCACCCATTTCAGGTTTTCCAACTGCAAGTCGGTGATGCCCACGTGGCCCACCACACCTTTCTTCTTCAGTTCCACCAAAGCTGGCAGGGTCTCATCCACCACTTTCTGCAAACCACCTTCCATGGCAGCCTGAAACTCGATGTCGTGCACATTGATGAGGTCGATATAGTCGATGTTCAGACGCTCCATGCTCTCATACACACTCTCTGTGGCACGTTTGCCGGAGTAGTCCCAAGTGTTCACGCCATCTTTGCCATAGCGTCCCACTTTCGTACTCAAGAAATACTTGTCGCGAGGAATGATTTTCAGCGCTTTGCCCAACACTGTCTCAGCCTTGTAGTGGCCATAATATGGACTTACATCAATGAAGTTGATGCCGCCCTCAATGGCTGTTTCCACAGCTTTGATGCTTTCAGTCTCTTTGGTCTCATGAAAAACGCTTCCGAGCGATGAGGCTCCGAAACACAGATGGGAAATCTTCATTCCCGTCTTACCAAGTTCTGTATATCTCATATAGGTATGGGGTTTAATTTGTCCGTTGCAAAGGTACAGACTTCTACCCCAATGTTATCGGATAATAAAAAACAAAGATAGGACAATGTTGCCCTACCTCATTGTGTGCCGATACTCTTGCGGTGTTCTGCCCGTCAGTTTCTTGAAGAGTCGTATGAAATACGAGTGGTCGTTGAACCCTAATGTGTAAGCCACCTCCTTTACCGGCATGTCCTCTGTCAGCAGCATCAGTTGTGCCCGTTCCATCTTCTTGCGGTTGATGTATTGCAAAGGCGACACACCGAAATGTTGCTTGAACATGCGGATGAAATAGGGCTTCGTCACACACGCCAACGCTGCCAGGTTTGTTATGTCGATGTTTTCGTAGATGTTGCCGTGAATGTGGTTCAGCACCTTCACCATCCTTTCATCTTTTGTCCACACCTTCTCGGTTGCCTCTTCCATGAACCTTGAGAACAACATCAGGATGCCGCCTCTCAGCTGCATCTTCTCATGGAGGGGAAGAGCATTATAGCGGCGCACATAGTCGGTGAACTTTGTCGTGTTGTCATAAGAGCGTGGGTCGCTTCCCGGCAGACGCGCCTCGGGATGCCTGCGACACATGTCAGCCATCAGCCCTTCGTCGCCCTCTTGGGCAGCCACTTCTCTGGGAAGATCATAGCGCTCGAACACGTCTGTCTCCTTCTTGAATCCTTCATACACATGCAGATAATAATGACAGAACACGCCGTCGCACTCATAAGAATGCACGGTATAGGCTGGTATGATGTAAAGATGGTGTGGACGTAAGTTGATGATGGTGTGGGTGGAAGCGAATCCTCCTTCTGATGAAGAGGTGAGGGGATTTTCAAGATGCAACCGTGCACTGCCCTCCGTCACATAATAGATGCGCGTGAAGGGCGATTGCACTCCCTGCCAGTTCCAGTCGCCGTCGTGATGGGCAAATCCCACGTTCAGCACCAACAAATTCAGACTTTCAATAGGCATTTGCATAGGTAGTAAGGATTTTTGGGTTTGGCTTGCCAATGATGCTTACGCTCGGCATAGTTCAAACAAGTTTGCTCTCTGCACTCGCTGAATTGCATCTTTCAATTTGCAAAGGTAGTGAAGAATTAGAAATTAGGAATTAGGAATTGGAAATTATTTGCTATTCAGAGTGTTTTTTCGTTGAAAAAGTAACAATTCCTCCTTCCTCCTTCTTCATTCCTCATGAAATTTTCCTACCTTTGTCCCCACTAACGCAAACATGATATGAAAGGCTTTACTAACACCATTTTGATGGGTGCCGCGTTGTTCTGCATGGTGGGGCATGTGGCGGCACAGAAAACGACTTCTTTTACGGTGACGAACCATGTACAACAGACCATTGACGGATTTGGTGCCAGCGATGCGTGGAGCATGTGGCAGATAGGGGAGTGGGAGGACTCTTTGCAGACAAAGGTGGCAGATTGGCTCTTCTCGTCGGATGTTTTTGCTGATGGTTCTCCGAAAGGCATCGGATTGAGCATCTGGCGTTTCAATGCAGGGGCTGGCAGTGCGACGCAGGGTGATGCGGCACAAATCAACCGAGACACGCGTACGGAGTTTTTTGAAAAGCAGACGGGACAGCGGCGTTTCCTGAAATTGGCAAAGGAACGTGGTGTTCCCACCTTCTTGGCATTCTATAACTCTCCTCCTGTCTATCTGACTCAGAATGGGCTTGCCACCAACACGGGGCGTGGGGGAACTTTCAACTTGAAAGAGGATGCTTATGACGATTTTGCAGTTTATATCGCAGACATGCTGCAAGCGGCTGAACGTGAGGATGGTATCCACTTTGAGTATGTGTGTCCCGTGAACGAACCTGATGGACATTGGAACTGGTTAGGTCCGAAGCAAGAGGGTTCGCCTGCCACGAACAGGGAAATCGCACACATCGCCCGTGAGATGAGCCGTGTGTTTCAGCAACGCAGCATCACGACGAAGATATTGGTGAACGAGTCGAGTGACTTTCGTTGCATGTTTGCCACCCACCAGACGGATTGGCAGCGTGGCTATGAGATTCAAGCCTTCTGGAATCCTGACTCTGCAGATACTTACGTGGGCAATCTGCCGAACATCGCCAAGGTGATGGCAGGTCATTCTTATTGGACGAACACACCCATTCTCAAACCGGGTGACAGAGGATATGAACGTGTCGGGTTGTATGGCTACAGAAAGAGGCTGAAGGAGGAATTTGCTAAGGTGGATGCCGATTTTTGGATGACTGAACTCTGCATTATGTCGAACGATGAGGAGATTCATGGTGGTGGCGGTTTCGACTTTTCGATGGAGGAGGCACTCTATGTGGCACGTGTGATGCACTATGACCTGACGGTTGCCAATGCCCGTTCGTGGCAGTGGTGGCGTGCTGCCGGTGGCAATTACAAGGATGGCCTGATTCGTATGTATGTGAGAGGAGAACGTATAGGTGGGCGTGGACAAAGGCGTGAAGCTTTGCAGGAAAATAGGGTGCGCGACTCCAAACTGATGTGGACAATGGGTAACTTCTCCCGCTTTGTACGTCCCGGCGCTGTGCGTCTTGATGTGGAAGGAAAGATGGAAGTGGACGGCTTGATGCTCTCTGCCTATAAGAACACGGATGGCACCCTTGCCATTGTCGCCATTAACTACAGCAAAGAAGACCATCCCATCAGCATTGATGCGTCAGGGATGAAGAATGCCACAGCATATCGCACCTCTGATGTGGAAGGCGAAAATCTGAAGCATGTGGGCAAAGTGGACATGAAGAAACTCGTCTTGCCAGCCCGTTCTGTCACTACTTTTGTGGGCAAAAAGTAAATAATGTGGAAAAAAGTTTTGCCAAAACGAGAAAAGATTGTACCTTTGCATCCAAATTTGTGAATAATGGCAACATACAGTAACACATCGCTTCTGAACCTTTTGGCACTACGACTTACGAAGTCGGAGGTGAGAAAGGTGCGTATGTGTTCGTGTGCATAGCGATATAAATTAAATGTTTAACCTTTCTCACAACTGTGGGGAAGGTTTTACTTTTATATGGGCTTATGCTTGTGCCTCATGGTGGTGAGAACTAAAAACTAAATTAAATATGGCAGATAGATTATTTATTTTTGACACAACGCTCCGCGATGGCGAGCAGGTGCCAGGATGTCAGCTCAACACGGTTGAGAAGATTCAGGTGGCTAAGCAGTTGGAGGCGCTGGGCGTCGATGTCATCGAGGCTGGTTTCCCTATCTCCAGCCCTGGCGATTTCAACAGTGTGGTAGAGATTTCGAAGGCTGTGACATGGCCTACCATCTGTGCGCTGACCCGTGCAGTGGAGAAGGACATAGACGTGGCTGCTGAGGCGCTTCAATATGCCAAGCACAAGCGCATCCATACGGGTATCGGCACAAGCCCCTCTCATATCAAGTACAAGTTCAATTCCACGCCTGAAGAGATTATCGAACGTGCGGTGGCTGCGGTGAAGTATGCCAAGAAGTACGTGGAGGATGTGGAGTTCTACGCTGAGGATGCTGGTCGTACTGACAACGAGTATCTGGCTCGTGTGATAGACGCTGTGACGAAGGCTGGTGCAACAGTTTGTAACATACCCGACACGACGGGTTTCCGTGTGCCCAACGAGTATCATGAGAAAATCAAGTACCTGTATGAGCACGTGGATGCTTTTGCTGCCGGTAAGTCTATCCTCTCAACCCACTGCCACAACGACCTCGGTATGGCTACAGCCAATACGGTGGCAGGTGTGCTGGGTGGTGCGCGTCAGGTGGAGGTGACTATCAACGGTATTGGTGAACGTGCTGGTAACACCTCGTTGGAAGAGATTGCCATGATTTTCAAGACTCACCCTGATTTGGGCATTGAAACAAATATCAATACGACCAAGATTTACCCGACGAGCCGTATGGTGTCGAGCCTCATGAACATGCCTGTGCAGCCAAACAAGGCGATTGTCGGCAAGAACGCGTTTGCACACTCAAGCGGTATTCATCAGGATGGTGTGTTGAAGAATGCTTCGACCTACGAAATCATGGATCCCAAGGATGTGGGTATCGATGACAATGCTATTGTGCTGACAGCTCGCTCTGGTCGTGCCGCTCTGAAGCATCGTCTGCATGTGAATGGTGTGGAATTGGAGGGTGAGAAACTCGACCAAGTTTATGAGGAATTCCTGAAGTTGGCAGATAAGAAGAAGGAGGTGACGGATGATGACATCCTTGTGTTGGCAGGTGCAGAGCGCAGTGCCACTCATAACGTGAAGCTTGACTATCTGCAGGTGACTACAGGTAAGGGTGTCCGTTCTGTGGCATCCATTGGTTTGCAGGTGGCAAATGAACACTTCGAAGCTGCTGCGTCGGGTAATGGTCCTGTGGATGCTGCCATCAATGCGCTGAAGTGTGTCATCAAGCGCAAGATGACGCTGAAGGAATTCACCATTCAGGCTCTCTCGAAGGGTTCTGACGACATGGGTAAGGTGCACATGCAGGTGGAATACAATGGTCATCTCTACTACGGCTTTGGCGCCAACACCGACATCGTTACCGCATCCGTAGAAGCATATATTGATTGTATCAATAAATTCCGCAACTGAACAATGGGAAAGACATTATTTGATAAAATATGGGATGCTCACGTGGTACAAAACGTGGAGGATGGTCCCACACAATTGTACATCGACCGCTTGTATGCACATGAGGTGACAAGCCCGCAGGCGTTTGACACGCTGAGAGACAAGAACATCAAGGTGTTCCGTCCTGATCATGTGGTGGCAATGCCTGACCATAACACACCTTCCGACCAACAGGAGGTCATCAACGACCCTGTAGGTGGCAAGCAGGTGGAAACTCTTGCCAAGAACTGTGCTGAGTTTGGTATCAAGCACTTTGCGATGGGTACGAAAGACAATGGTATCATTCATGTGGTAGGTCCCGAGAAGGCACTCTCATTGCCGGGCATGACGATTGTGTGTGGTGACTCACACACCTCAACACATGGTGCAGTGGGTGCCATTGCAATGGGTATCGGTACCAGCGAGGTGGCTCAGGTGCTCGCTTCTCAGTGCATTCTGCAGAGCAAACCCAAGACCATGCGCATCAATGTTGAGGGCACACTGCCTGAAGGAACGACGGCTAAGGATGTGGCCCTCTACATCATGGCACAGATGACCACCAGCGGTGCTACGGGTTATGCTGTGGAATACGCTGGTTCTGCTGTGCGAAACATGAGCATGGAAGGTCGTCTGACCCTTTCAAATCTCTCTATCGAGATGGGTAGCCGTGCAGGTTTGATTGCTCCCGATGAGACCACTTTTGCATATCTGAAAGGTCGTGAATATGCACCTAAGGGTGAAGATTGGGACAAGGCAGTGGAAGAGTGGAAAAAACTCTACTCTGACGAGGATGCCGTATTTGATAAGGAGGTGACTTATCGTGCAGAGGATATTGCACCACGCATCACATACGGAACAAATCCTGGTGCTGGCATTGCTGTTGATGAGTGCATCCCGACATTGGAAGAGATTCCAGAGGCTGACCGCTCTCAGTTCCTCAGCATGTTGGAATATATGCAGTTTGAACCTGGACAGAAACTGGAAGGCGTGCCTGTTGACTACTGCTTCCTCGGTGCTTGCACCAATGGTCGTATCGAAGACTTCCGTGCCTTTGCTTCTATCGTGAAAGGAAAGAAGAAGGCTGACAATGTGGTGGCTTGGCTTGTTCCTGGCTCATGGCTTGTGCGTCAGCAAATCATTGATGAGGGCATTGACAAGATTTTGGAAGAGGCAGGTTTCGAACTTCGTCTCCCATCATGTTCTGCTTGTCTTGCCATGAACCCTGATAAGGTGCCAGCTGGCAAACTCGCTATCTCTACCAGCAACCGCAACTTCGTCGGTCGTCAAGGTCCTGGTGCCCGCACCATCCTTGCTTCGCCTCTTGTTGTGGCAGCATCAGCAATCACAGGAGTAGTAACTGACCCAAGAAAATTGTAAAGTTATGGCTAAAGAAAAATTCGACATCATCCAGTCAACCTGCATTCCTATTCAGATTGACAACTGCAATACAGACCTGATCATCCCAGCCCGCTACTTGGCAAGCACGACACGTGACCCCAAGTTTTTCGGCGATGCCTTCATGCACGACCTCCGTTTCGATGCTGATGGCAATGCTGTGGCAGACTTTGTGATGAACCAACCCGAATATGCTGAAGCACCTCGCAAGGGTGTGCACGAAATTATTGTGGGTGGTCAGAACTGGGGTTCTGGTTCTTCTCGTGAACATGCTGCATGGGCGATTGCCGGCTATGGTGTGCGTGTGGTTATCTCCAGCTCTTTTGCTGATATCCATCGTAACAACCTCCTCAACTGCTTCGTGCTGCCCGTCATTGTCAGCAAGGAGTTCCAGCAGGAGCTTTTCGACAGCATCGCAGCTAATCCTCAGACCGAGGTGAAGGTGGACGTACCTAACCAGACAGTGACTAATCTCGCAACAGGTCACTCTGACCATTTCGATATCAACTCCTACAAGAAGTACTGTCTCATGAATGCTTACGACGACATCGATTTCCTTCTCTCTAATAAAGATAAGATTGAGGCATACGAAGGACAGGGTGAAGCTCCTGCAGAGGATGCCGCTGTAGTGGAGGAAACTGATTTTCAGGAGCCGGTTGCCCCGGCATACGTTGAGGCTACCAACGAGGCTCCAGCAGAAGAGCCTGCAGAAGAAGTCGCTCCCATCGAAGTGACCACGCATCATGAGAGTGAGCCTTTCGTACCTAAGCAATTGTTGCCCATCAATCGTGGATTGGCAAAGTTCTTCTTGTTGAGCATGGTCACATTAGGTATTTATGGCATTGTTGTGCTTGCTCAGATTTCGAGTGAAATCAACACCGTTGCCACCCGATATGATGGTCGTAAGACTACCAACTATCTATGGTTCTTCTTCCTTTGGGGATGGCTCACTGGTGGCATCGCATTCCTCGTGTGGTTCCACAACCTCAGCAATCGCATCGGCAACGAACTCCAGCGCCGTCAGATTCCTTATTCCTTCAGTGCATCTGACTACTGGCTTTGGTGCGTTCTGGGTGCTTTCGTGGGTTTCCTTCCATTGGTGTATACCCACAAGCTGCTCACTGCCATGAACATGCTCAATGCAGATTACAACCAGAAGGGATAACAGTTTTTACGTGATATACAATAAGCGGCACTAAGTTCGATGAAACTTGGTGCCGCTTTTTTGCTTGTCACAAAGGGGAAAGTGTGCTATTTGATGTATTGCATAATCAAGTCAGCCACTTCGTCCTCTGTATGTCCTGCCATAGAGATGACAAGATCGTAGTTGCGCGTGTCGTAACGTGAGGTTTTGGCATATTTATTCACGTAGCGTTCACGCATCTTGTCCACTTTCTTGATGACGTCTTCAGCCGCTTCTCGACTGAGCATCTGCTTTTTCATCACACGTTGAATGCGCTGCTCCATTGGAGCTTGAATCAGAATGCTCATGTGGTTGGGGTGGTTGACAAATACGGCAAAGCCTAAACGACCAGTGATAATGCATGACTCCTCCTCGGCAATCTCAGACAATATCTTTTTCTCTGTTTCATACATCTCGTCAGTTGTCAGCACATCAGGCTCGTCGAGTGCAGAGATTTCATTGTAGTACATTGTCTTTGATTTCTCGGCGAGGATAAAGCCACGTGCAAATTCTGCCCACCAGCTGTGGTTCCTTCCTTTCAGGTTCTCGATTTCTTCTACAGTGAGGTTATACTTCTCTTCCAAGGCCTTGATGAGTGCCTTGTCATAGAACCTTACACCTAACTTAGCCGCCAGTTTCTCACCGACAGTGCGGCCACCGCTACCTAACTCGCGGTTGATGGTGATAACAAATTTCTCGTTCTTGTTCATATCCTGCTATTTTGTGATTTGTTCAATGGTTGGGGCAAAGGTGCACACTTTTTCTGATGCAAAAAATGTTTGACTAGAAAAAGAACCCCCTCAATCCATCATGAAGTTGAAGGGTTGAGGGGATTTATCTAATCAGTTATGGATTATTCGCCAGTGATGTAGCTGGAGCACTCAGCGATTTCTTCCGGAGTCATGCCCAGTTCCAGGCCTTTGGTGCCGATGGCTTTCCCGATTTCAATACCAGCCTCACCATAAGCCTGAATAGTTTCAGCGTCAGGAGTGAAACCTGGGTAAGTCTTGTCGAGGTTATCAACACCTTCGCCAAACTCCTGACAGATAGCCACAAGCTCTTCCTTGCTCTCAGCAGCAGCAATGCTTTCTGCCACACCATCGTAAACGGCTGCCATCGCAGCAGCAGCCTCCTCTGGATCATAATTACCAGTAGCTTCAGCAGCCTCAGTGTTTTCTTCAGCACTAGCATCTTCAGTCTTCTTTGAATCAGCACAAGAGATCATTACCATGGATGCGGCAACGAAACATACGAAAAAAATCTTCTTCATTGTTTTTAAGTTTTTTTGTTAATAAATAAGGATTTAGATATGATGATTGTTATTTGTAGCACTTCCAGATGCTGTCCAACTTTGCTTGTGGCAGCTTCTTGGTGAAGAGGCTGACAAGCAGCACTACGGGGAAGCCGCCTACCATGGCGATGGCACCGCAATCAATCGGGTTGATGGGGTTGCCCATAAGCATGTTGATCACGGTGAAGCCGACACCCCAGATGAAGCATGCCCACACAGAAGCCGTCGTAACTCCACGCCAATAGAGACCCAAAAGGAAGGGTGCAAGGAATGCGCCTGCCAATGCGCCCCAACTGATGCCCATAAGCTGGGCGATGAAAGTTGGAGGATTCAAAGCGATGAGCACGGAGATGACGATGAAGAAGACGATGAGGACACGCATGATGACCACCTTGCGACGCTCAATCTTCTCTGCCACCTCGTCGTCAATTTCGCCTCCCTTCACCTCGTCGGCACCTGCACGCTTGTCACGATAGATGAGGTCGAGCGTCATGGTGGAAGAAGAGGTCAGTACTAGTGATGCCAATGTGGACATCGAAGCGGAAAGCACCAACACCATCACAAGACCGATGAGCAGGTCAGAATTGACCGCAGTGTCAAGCATGGTGGGGATGATATCGTCAAACTTGTAGTTATGACGAGCCTCGTTCCATACAGGTTCACCGAACAGACGGCCGAAACCACCCAGGAAGTAGCAACCACCAGCCACTACAAAGGCGAAGATGGTGCTGATGATGGTGCCGCGCTTGATGGCACTCTCGTCGGTGATGGAGTAGAACTTACCCACCATCTGAGGAAGTCCCCATGTGCCGAGTGATGTCAAGACAACAACACCTAGCAGACTCATGGCGTTAGGTCCCCACCACGAAGCGAAATCGCCTGGTTGGAAATCTTTATAGAGTGGATTCTCAAGGTCATGGGCAGTAGGTACAGCCTCCTTCATCTTCGTCAAAGCCTCAGTGAAACCACCCTGACTGTTGAGCACCACAGCGATGACAGCGATGATGCCACCGAGCATCACGATGCCTTGAATGAAGTCGTTGATGGCAGTTGCCTTATAACCTCCCAGAATCACATAGACAGCTGTGAGCAATGCCATGATGATGATACAATATTCGTAAGGGATGCCGAAGCCCATGTCGAAGAGCTTGGAGATACCGCTATACACACCAGCTGTGTAAGGAATGAGGAACACGAAAGCGATGATGGAAGCAACGATGCGAAGTCCCTGATTGCCGAATCGTGTGCCGAAGAAATCAGGCATGGTGCGTGAGTTGATGTGCTGAGTCATCAGTTTAGTCCGACGGCCCAAGATGAGCCATGCAAGCAGTGAACCGATGATGGCATTACCGATACCGATCCAAGAACTGGCAAGACCGTACTTCCAGCCGAACTGACCGGCATAGCCAACAAACACGACGGCAGAAAAGTAACTTGTTCCAAAAGCGAAGGCTGAAAGCCAGGGTCCTACAGAACGACCACCCAACACGAAACCATCCACGTTCTTGGCTTGCTTGCGTGAGTAGATGCCTACATAAACCGTCACAGCCAAGAAGATGACGGTAAGAAGAATTTTGACTAACATATTACTTGATTCTTACCTGCATTTGACACATGATGGCGTGGTTGGCGTTGTGAGTGAACTCTCTGCCAGTAGGAGTGTTCTGAAGCGATGCACTCTTATACACGTATTGCAGTTGGATGCGGCAACGCTTGTAGAACCAGTATTGAAGTCCGAAGATAGCCTTGTGCTGATCCATGTGCTCCTTCACGTTGTAGTTGAAGAAGTCGTAAGAGCCGACCAAATCCAACTTGGGCGCAACAGGCAAAACACCCGTCAAGTATGCGCCACGGCTGGTCACATCGTCATCACGACCTTCCAGATATTCAGCACGGAAGCTGAGATGAGAGTCCTGAGACTTGTATTGAAGACCTGCCGACCAACGATTGCGCTTGTAGTCCTGGCCTGCTGTGATGTTGTTATAAATAGAACCATTGATGGCATGTCCACGACCAATCTGACCTGTAGCCACGATGTTCAGTTCCTTTGTGGGACGGAATTCCAAATGACCGATGAAGTCCTTTTCGCTGTTGCCATCTTTCTTGTTGATACCCTGTCCATTCATGATGGCTGCTTTGTAGGCAAACTTGCTGTCGTTGGTTTCACCAAAGAATTCCAAACCGAGGTCACGACCATACTGTACGCCCATCAGAGGGTCGTTGCAACCGGCCAGGTAGGTGACACCTTCAGAACAAACGTCGATTGCTTCCAACTCTGTGGGCGACATGTTGTTCTCGATGGTATAAGCATGTTTGAACTGACCAATCTTGGCGCTGAGAGCCTTGTTGTTGGTGAGGCGGTAAGAAGTCCAATACTCATGTACCACACCTCCGTTGAAGTCGTGCATGAACATGGCGAACCAACGGTCGGTGATGGGTGCACCTACCACAAGGAAGACACGCTTCATCTCAAACGTGTTGTAGTCACGCTTGTTGAGTTCGTCGTTGTCGGCCAAGCCGCCTGTGTGCTGATAAGAAAAGCCAGCCTGTGCATAGCCGTCAATCTGTACACGCTCAGCCAAGTCTTTTGCCCAATCAGGAATCTTCTGTTCCTTGGGAGCTTGCGCATTCATGGTGCCAATGCCCGCAAGGCACAGCAACATCGTTGTCAAAGTAGATTTGAATCCCATAATCTTTGATTTTTATTGGTTTGTGTAGTTAAATTTTGGGGCAAAGATACACTTTCCTTATCATTCCTCCAAATGATTTGTGAAAAAATGTTTAACTTTGCATCCAAATTGAATGAATGCATGGATAAGTTCATAGAAATCATGGACACTACGCTCCGCGATGGTGAGCAAACCAATAGCGTGAGCTTTGTGCCGCACGAAAAGCTGCTCATTGCGCGCATGCTCTTGACGGAGTTGAATGTTGACCGTTTAGAGGTGGCATCTGCACGTGTGTCGGATGGTGAGAAGGAAGCCGTGAAGAGCATCTGCCGTTGGGCTCGTCAGGGTGACATGCTCGATAGGGTGGAGGTGCTGGGCTTTGTCGATGGAAAGACGTCGCTCGATTGGATTGATGATTGTGGATGCCGCAACATCAACTTGCTCTGCAAGGGCAGTGAGCGGCATTGCAAGTTCCAGTTGAAGAAGACACTTGAGGAGCATGTGGCAGACATCCTTCAGAGCATCGACTATGCCAAGCAGTTGGGCATCCATGTCAACCTCTACTTGGAGGACTGGTCAAACGGCATGAAGGACAGCCCTGCGTATGTGTTTGGCTTGATTGATGCACTGAAGGACAGTGGGGTGAAACGCTTTATGTTGCCCGACACGCTCGGCATCTTGAATCCACAACTGACAGCCACTTTTGTCAGTCAGATGGTGACGCGCTATCCTGACCTACATTTCGACTTCCATGCCCACAACGACTATGACCTCGCTACGAGCAATGTGCTGGCTGCTGTGATGGCTGGTTGTCGAGGTGTTCACACGGCTGTGAATGGGCTTGGCGAACGTGCTGGCAATGCACCCCTTTCTTCCGTTCAAGCCATTCTTCACGACCATGCACAGGTGCAGACGCATATCAACGAGGAAAATCTTGGCAAGGTCTCCACGATGGTGGAAAGCCTTTCTGGCATCGCCATTCCACCCAATAAGCCCATCATTGGTGAGAATGTCTTCACACAGGTGGCAGGTGTGCATGCTGATGGCGACAACAAGAACAACCTCTATTGCAATGACCTTCTGCCTGAACGTTTTGGCAGAAAGCGTGAATATGCGCTTGGCAAGAATTCCGGCAAGGCGAACATTCTCAAGAATCTCGAAGAACTGGGGCTTGAGCTCACTCCTGAACAGACACGCCGTGTGACTGACCGCATCATCGAATTGGGTGACAAGAAACAGCTTATCACGCAAGAAGACCTTCCCTACATCGTTGCCGATGTGCTCAAGCACAATGCGCCCGATGACAAGGTGAAGCTCATCTCCTACATGGTCAGCACTGCCTATGGCTTGAAACCGATGGCATCCGTGAAACTCGAAGTGAATAACGACGTGTTTGAGGAGTCTGCAATTGGTGATGGTATGTACGATGCCTTCATCCATGCTGTCCGCCACATCTACAAAGACAAGCTCAATCGCCCCTTCCCCTGGCTCACTAACTATCAGGTCAGCATCCCGCCAGGTGGTCGTACAGACGCCCTCGTTCAAACCACCATCTCGTGGACTTACAACGATAAGGCTTACCGCACCCGCGCCCTCGATGCCGACCAGACGGAAGCGGCTATCAAGGCCACCATCAAGATGCTGAACATCATAGAGAACGAATGACGATTCGTTCTCTTTTTTTTGCTCAAGTCGAAAAAAAGTCGTACCTTTGCGCCCAGTTTTAGGATACTCCGTAATTCGTAATAGGTAAGTGACTCCGTCGTGCTTTAAGGTGCGTTGCCTTATTTTCAAGTGCAAGTTCGCAACGCCAGACGCCGATCTGAAGGATTCGTAATGAAGGAGCGTGTTACTTATTAAATTATCACTGAATGAAAAAAATTTGTAAGGCTGCAAGCCTGGCATCGTTGTGTGTCAGTCTTGCAGGAAACGTCTGCGCACAACAGCCGCTGCCTCTGTCGCTTGAACGCATGTTTGAACTGGCAGAGACACAGAACCGTGCGTTGGCTGTCATGGACATGGCAGTGCGCGAGGCGGAAGAAGGTGTTAGGGTGGCGAAGACTTCGCAGTTGCCCGACTTGGATGCCAGTTTTGCACTGAGTTATTTGGGAAATGCCAACGTGTTTGCTCGTGAGTGGAAAGACTTTCAGGTGGCTCATCTGCCACATTTCGGCAACAACTTCGCCTTCGAGGCTTCGCAGGTCATCTATTCGGGCGGTGCCGTCACGGCAGGCATCGACTTGGCAAAGATGAAGCGTGAGATGGCTTTGCTTTCAAAGGAAGAGATGCGCGAGAATGTGCGCATGATGCTGGCTGGAAGTTATCTGCAACTCTACAAACTGCAGAACGAACGGCGTGTGTATGAGCAGAACGCTGTGCAGACACGGAAACTCATCGACGAAATCAATGCCAAACATGCACAGGGGGTAGCATTGAAGAATGACGTGACACGTTATGAACTGCAACTGAAAGGCTATGAGTTGGCACTCACACAGATTCAGAACAACCGTGAGGTGCTCAACCATCGATTGAACATCGCCCTCGGATTGCCCGAAGACACGCAGATTGAGGTGGACACAACGATGACGGCAACGCTCCCGACTGTCTCCAACGAACTGACATGGCAGAACGAAGCCTTGCAGTCGGCTCCTTCGCTGAAACAGAGTCAGTTGGGCATCGGCATGAGCAAGCAGGGTGAAAAACTGGCAGGGGCTGACAGCAAGCCCTCCGTCTTTGCCTTTGCTGCCGACAAGTTGGATGGTCCTATCCTCACAGAGGTGCCTACCATCAACTCCAACCTCAACTACTGGTATGCAGGTGTGGGGGTGAAGTACAGCCTTTCGTCGCTTTTCAAGGGAAACAAGAAAGTGCGTCAGGCACATGCAGCCACGCTATTGGCAGAGGAAGAGCACCGCATGGCACAGGACAACATGCGCACGGCGGTGAAGGATGCCTACGTGCATTTCGACGAGTCTTTCACCCTCTACGACACCCAGAAGAAGAGCCTCGAACTGGCACAGCAAAACTATCAGGTGGTGAACAACCGCTACCTGAACGGATTGGCACTCATCACCGACATGCTCGATGCCAGCAACCAGAAACTGAACGCCGAACTGCAAGTGGTGAATGCCGAAATCAACATCTTATTCAACTATTATCAACTGAAGAAAACTGTAGGAAGTTTGTAAAAGCACTATGAAACATAAGACTAAAAAACTGATTTACAATGTGATTGTCGTTGCCGCCCTGTTGGTGGGGCTGGTATGGGTGTGCAGCAAGTTTATTCATTTCGGTCGTGTGGAGTTCACCGACAACGCACAGGTGAAGCAACTCATCGTGCCTGCCAACAGCCGTGTACAGGGCTTCATCAAGGAGGTGCGCTTCGAAGAGTATCAGACCGTGAAGAAAGGTGACACGCTCGCCATCATCGAAGATGCCGAATTCCGTTATCGTCTGGCACAGGCAGAGGCTGACTACCAAAACGCGATGGCAGGCAAGAGTGTTATGCACAATGTCATCTCCACTACCTCCAACAACATCTCTGTGAATGAAGCCTCCATCGAGGAAGCGCGTATCGTGATGGAGAATGCCCAAAAGAACTACGAGCGTTTTGCCAACTTGCTGAAGCAGGAGAGTGTGACCCGTCAGCAGTTTGACGACATGAAGACCGCCTACGAGGCTGCCAAGGCACGTTATGAAATGCTGCAACGCTCCAAGCAATCGACCACGCTGGCCGTGAAGGAGCAGCACACACGGTTGGAGCAGAACGATGCGGGCATCGCTTTGGCCGAGGCAGCGGTGGAACTGGCACGGCTGAACCTCTCCTACACCGTCATCGTGGCTCCTTGTGACGGTGTGACAGGTCGGAAAGAGATTCAGGTGGGGCAACTCATCCAGCCTGGACAAACCATCGTCGATATTGTGGATGGCGAAGATAAGTGGGTGGTGGCGAACTACAAAGAGACACAAACTGCCAACATCCGTCTGGGACAGGAAGTGGAGATAGAGGTGGATGCTGTGCCGGGCGTGACCTTCAAAGGCACCGTGACCAGCATCTCCCGTGCCACAGGTGCTGCCTTCTCCCTGTTGCCACAAGACAATTCGAGCGGCAACTTCGTGAAGGTGGAACAGCGCATCCCGCTCCGCATCGACTTCTCCAAAGAGAATCGGGCCGAGGACTTGGAGTGTGTGGCGGCTGGCATGAATGTGGAATGCACGGTAAAGTACTGATTCAGAATGAATACCTTTTCTATTCCGCAAATGCGCGACTTCGTGCCGCATCGCCTTCGTCCGTGGATTCTGGTCATCTTCGTGCTGGTGTTCCAGTTTTCGGGCGGAGTCTATCTGGCATCCGTTGCCGAGATGGTGGGCAGCACCCAACTGTTGCAGGAAGACATCCAGATGGCTGGCTATGCCTCGCTGGTGGGCATGGCACTCTTCTTTGGCATGATGTTCCGACTGAAGATGGCAGTCAAGTCGAAACCCACGTTGCTCCTCTGCTGCTCCGTCATCCTGCTGGCCAACATCATCTGTGCCAACACCACTTCCGTGCCACTGCTGGTTGCCACCTGCTTCGTGTCGGGCTTCTTCCGCATCTGGGGCACCTTCGAGTGTAACAGCACTATCCAACTCTGGATCACGCCCAAACGCGACATGTCCGTCTTCTTCTGCTACGTCTATCTCATCGTCAACAGCACCATCAACCTCTCGGGCATCATGTCGGTCTATATTGCCTTCTGGTCCACCTGGGAATACATGCATCTGGCCATTGTCTTGGCGCTGATGCTTGTCATGCTGACCACTCTTGTCATTTACAACGACAAGCGCATCATGCCGCCTTTGCCTCTCTACGGCATCGATTGGCTAGGCATGCTGATGTGGGGCGTAGTGGGACTCTGTGTCGTCTTTGTCTGCACCTATGGCGAGTATTATGACTGGTTTGATTCCTTCCATATCCGTTTTTCCACGTTCTTGGGAGTCATCACTTTCATCCTTAATCGTTGGCGTGCCTCTTTCATCCATCATTCCTACATTTTCCACGACCTCTTCACTCGCTTCCCCATGGTGCTTTCGCTCATTGGCATCATCATTTGGGGTGACACACTCCTGGCTCCTGAACATATTCTCGAGCATGCCTTGATGGAGGGTGTACTGGGTTACGACTCGCTGAATCTTATCTCTCTCAATTGGGTCGGATTCGTGGGCACTCTGTTGGGATGTCTGGTTGTGTATATCCTCTTTGCCCGATGGAAATGGCCTTATCAGCGCATGCTCATGATTGCCTTTCTCTGCTTCATCTTCTATTTGGCCTATTTCTATTTCTTCATCGATTACAACTTGCCCAAGGAGGCACTCTATCTGCCAATCATCATTCGCAGTGTGGGTTATGTCATTATGGCAACTGCCGTCCTGACAGCCAATACAAGTCTGCCATTCCCCTTCTATTTCTGCCAGGCAGTCTGTGTGCAGAATCTTTTCAGCGCAGCCTTGGCTAGTTGTATCGGCACTGCCATTGTGGGACGCATCTTCAAGGTGGTGCAAAAGATGAACTATACGGAAATCAGTGCCTCTATTGATCATCTTTCACCAGTTTCCCGTAGTGGGATAGGGAGTGTATATGGAGCCATTCAGGTGCAATCCCTGCTTGAATCCATGAAGGAGATTTACGGATTGCTTCTTCTTGTAGCCATCGGAGTTTGGCTTTTGGCAGCCCTGTTCCATCCTGCCATTCGACCTGCTCGCTTTTTCCACCCCCTCTTTTCTACTATTCGTTCCAGTCTTTCCTTCGACATGCTGAAGAAAATGCGGGCGCAGAAGCGTTCTGAGGGATAGGACCTTTCCTCCTTGCTTTCTGATAAAAATGCAAAAACCGCCCCGTTTCACAACGGAGCGGCTTTTTTCACTACGGTTTATTCCAAAATTTAAAGGTTTTTTTATATCAGCATTTACTTGATTTTCTGATAACCATACTTGGCTACATCGCCCAATTCTTCCTCAATGCGGATGAGCTGGTTGTATTTAGCCATGCGGTCTGTGCGCGACATGGAACCAGTCTTGATCTGACCTGAGTTTGTAGCCACAGCAATGTCTGCAATGGTGGTGTCTTCTGTCTCGCCAGAACGGTGTGAGGTCACAGTGGTGTAACCATGACGGTGAGCCATCTCGATAGCATCCAGCGTTTCTGAGAGTGAACCAATCTGGTTTACTTTGATGAGGATAGAATTGGCAGCACCCATAGCAATGCCCTTCTGCAGGAACTTCACGTTGGTCACAAAGAGGTCGTCACCTACGAGCTGGCAGCGGTCACCAATTCTTTCTGTCAGTTTCACCCAGTTCTCCCAATCGTTCTCGTCCAGGCCATCCTCGATAGAGTCGATGGGGTAGGTCGTGATGAGGTGCTCGAGGAAGTCAATCTGTTCTTCAGCAGAGAGTTTCTTGCCGTTGGGATCTTTCTGCTTGCCATCCTTCAGCTGCTTATAGTCGTAGAAGTACTGACCATTCTCCACCACAGCAAATTCGCTGGCAGCGCAGTCCATGGCAATCTTCACATCCTTGCCTGGTTCCAAACCTGCCGCCTTGATGGCGTCGCAGATGATTTGCAGTGCATCCTCAATGCCGTCAAGTGCAGGGGCAAAACCACCTTCATCACCTACTGCAGTAGAGAGACCGCGCTTCTTCAGCAACTTGGCAAGATTGTGGAACACTTCAGCACCCATGCGGATGGACTCGCGAATGGACTTAGCGCCTACAGGACGAATCATAAACTCCTGGAATGCGATAGGTGCGTCAGAGTGTGCGCCACCATTGATGATGTTCATCATTGGCACAGGAAGTGTGTATGCATTCGCACCGCCGATATAGCGATACAGTGGCATGCCCAAAGCCTTGGCTGCTGCTTGTGCTGTGGCCAGCGAAACGCCCAAAATGGCGTTGGCGCCCAACTTGCTCTTGGTGGGTGTGCCATCCAGTGCCAGCATCTTCTGATCGATGGCACGCTGCTGGAACACATCCTCTCCCTTCAGTGCAGGAGCGATAATCTTGTTCACGTTTTCCACTGCCTTCAGCACACCCTTGCCTAGATAGCGGTTCTTGTCGCCGTCGCGCAACTCAAGTGCTTCATTCTCACCTGTGCTGGCACCTGATGGAACAGCAGCACGTCCCAGTATTCCATTTTCCAACACCACATCCACCTCTACAGTGGGATTGCCACGTGAATCCAAAATCTCACGGGCGACGATTTTCTCAATTTTCATGTTCTTTACTATAATAATGTATATTCTGTGGCATTAAAGACTTGCCACCCAGTTTTTGATTCGTTCGTCAGTCTGGTCGTCCTCGTTCACTTCGTCCAAGGCCAAGCCAACCCAAGCGCCATCACGCACGGCAGTGGAATCGTCAAAGCTATAGCCATCCGTCGATACGCCTGTGCCGATGAAAGTGGCTCCTGTACCCTGAAGGTCATCATACATGGTGCCCATGGCGTTGCAGAATGTATCGCCATAGCTGCCTGCGTCACCACAAGCAAAGAGTCCTACCTGCTTGCCTGAGAGGTCCATGCCCTTCAATGTCTCCAGACTGTCATACCAGTCGTCCTGCAGGTCACCGCAGCCCCATGTTGAGCTGCCCAGAATGAGACGGTCATATTGTCCTGCCAAGTCGGCAGTCAGTTCGCTTGCATTGTGTACGTCACTGCTGTCCACACCCATTGCTTCTGCAATGCGTCCAGCCAAATTCTCGCAGGTTCCAGTGGTGGAACCAAAAAAGATACCTGTTTTCATGTTTTTGTTCAAATCTTTATCGATAAAATAAGTCATTCACTGAAATCGTTGACAAAGTTACGTCATTTCTCCCCATTGCCACAATACTCGAAAAGGAGTAAATCGTCATTTCAACTTGGTATTTTTATCCCTTCCGATACTCATATCCCTTTTTTCATACCTACTCCGCATGGCAAAGATACTCAAAGAAAAGTATTTCCTTTTTTCTCCTGTTTCATCTGTTGTCATAAGTGCCTTTTGCCTATTGTCGACTGACAATGACAGGGGAAAATGACTAAAATGACATGCTTTTGTCACTCCTGTCGTGTCACGATGTCAGTATTCAGTCTTCATGCTGTCAGTGCTTCAAGTGCTGGCACGGCTTTTGTCTTTGTATGGCTTGTTAGTTCTGTCTGGTTTTAATGAAGTTAAAATAACAAATAATAAAGATAACACTTGAAGGTTTTTCTTTCTTCTTACATCATATTCTTTATGAGATTGAGAAAGATGGTGATCATTCCTGTATTGATTAAGTCGGCAAACATGGCTCCGATGATGGGAATGATGAGAAAGGGCTTGACGGTATAGCGGTATTTGTAGCATACGGCACTCATGTTTGCCATCGCATTGGGGGTGGCGCCTAGTCCGAAACCGCAAATCCCGGCACACAAGACGGCAGCATCGTAATCGCTACCTAACATGGGGAATGCCACAAAATAGGCATACAGTGCCATCAAGAGCACTTGAGACACCAAGATGATGATTAATGGCAGGGCAAGGTGCTGCAGCTCCCAAAGTTTAAGGGAAATCATCGCCATGCCGAGGAATATGGACAGGCAGATGTTGCCGACACTGATGATTCGCTGCATGTCCAGTGCCTTGTCTGCTTTCATCCATTTGCCGTTTTCCTTGTAGCGGATGAATCCTAATGTGTTACGCACAATGGCGGCTAAAAGCAAGGCCCCAAAATAGGTGGGGAACGTAAGACCTGTCTTTGCAATCAACCAACTCAACAGGGTGCCTGCTCCCATTGTCAGGATGATGTAATAAGAAGCCTTGGCATACTGCTGAAACTCCAACTCGTTCGAGGTGAGGCGCTTTGTTCGTCCTTGTGGCGAAGCTTCGTCACTTTCAATGCCAGCCATTGCCGGGTCTATCTCGATGTCCTTTGATTGCATTTGTTCTTGTGTCAGCTTCTTGCGGATAAGCCTTTCTGCCAACGGGCCACCAAGCATGGAACCGGCAATCAAGCCGAAAGTGGCTGCTGCCATGGCGATGGTTCCTGCACCTTGCAGTCCCATGTCTTCAAGTACGCCCGAAAACCCACCTGCCGTGCCATGTCCACCCGTCATTGATACACTGCCCGCAGCGATGCCAAGCAGAGGGTCAATATCCATGATTCGGGTGATTCCTGTTGCCATTGTATTTTGCATCGTAATCATGATGACCAACAGAACGAGCATCATTGCCAGGGGTTTGCCTCCCTGCTTGATTACTTTAATGTCGCTTTGGAAACCAACGCTGGTGAAGAATGCCGTCATGAAAACATCCTTCAATGTGCTGTCGAACGACACTTCCACATTGAACCACCCATATAGTGCCAAAGAAAGCAACGAGAAGATGATGCCACCACTGACAGGTGACGGCACACAGAATTTCTGCAAGAAATTGACTCTTCTTGTCAAGAACATACCGACGATGAGGGCTAAGGCACCGATGCCGGCAGTTTGTATGATGTCCAGTTCTACATTTATCATATTCATGTTCGTGTTCGTGTTAGAATCTATATTGTATCTTTACATTCGCGGCATGTCTGTTCATTTCTGTATCACGACAACATGCGTCCAACATGTTGTGCCAGTCAACTCCCAAGTTCCATCTTCTTCCCAATTGCTTGTTCACTGACACACATCCATACACAGGCGCACCTGTCTGCTCGCGTATGGGGGATTTCTTGGTGTAAAACACCATCTGCATTCCTACCTGCCAAGCGTGAGGAAGATAAGCGGTGGGTGCAAACCGTACAGATGCATAGACTGAGTTCACTTTAGCGTGAATACTCTTTTCACTTTGGCTTGAATACAACATTCACTTTGGCTTGAATACAAATTGGTGTCTTCAAGCCAAATGAAAAGGAGTATTCAAGGTAAATGATTTTGTGTAATCAGAACAAATGGGTTGGCGTTGCACCGCAAGGGGCTGTTGTGATATGCTCGCACGGTTCGATATGGAGATTCAACAGAAAGAGAGGCGGAGATGTTTGAGCTCGTCGAAGTGACATGGGATAAATATTAAATCGGAAATGCAAGTTTTTGTATAATGTTTTGGCGAAGGGGAGTTTTATTCGTACCTTTGCATATCTCCACAACGAAGTGGAAAGTAAACAAAAGAGATATGACACGAAGTATTTTACTTATATTGTTGGTGCTTAGCTGTGTGTCGCTGAAGATGGATGCGCAGAAGGCAGAGTTGAAGCCACGTTTGGTGGTGTGTACGGACATTGGCGCACCCGATGTGGAACCTGATGATATGGAGTCAGCTGTGCGTCTCATGGCTTATGCCGACCAGTTTGAGATTGAAGGCATCTTTACGACAGTGGGGTGGAATTGTGACCCTTATCCGCAGGAATGGGCGGACTATCTGAGAAAGGTGATGGATGCGTATGAGAAGGATGTGAAGAAGCTGATGGCTCGTTCGGGACAAAAGAAGTTTGCCTCGCTTGCCAAAGAGAATGGAAAGCAGCAGATAGGGTATTGGCCAAGCCCTGAATATATCCGTGGACGTGCCATGATGGGCAGCACACGTGGTGGCATCAAGGTGGTGGGTGAGGGCAATGATTCTCCGGGAAGCAATCTCCTGATTCGATTGGCTGACGAACCTGACGAGCGCCCGATTTGGGTGGCTGCATGGGGTGGTGCCAACACATTGGCACAGGCTATCTGGCGAGTGAAGCAGACACGCACTCCTGAGCAAGTGCGACAGTTTGTCAGGAAATTCCGCATCTATACCATCACCGATCAAGATATGCAGTACAGCATGCGCATGAACAGGGCGTACAGTTCTCACCAATGGTTGCGTCAGGAGTTTCAAAATGACCTGAAATTCATTTGGGATGAGGGAACGTGGCAACTGCAATGCGACTTGGGTAAGGAGTATTGGGAAGAACACGAGAAGTATATTCAGGGAAAAGGTGCTTTGGGTGCCGAATATCCAAAGTACAAATGGGGTGTGGAGGGCGACACACCTTCGTTCCTCTATGTGATGCCTAATGGTCTCAGCAATCCAGAAGACCCGACGCAAGTGAACTGGGGCGGCTATCACCAGTTCGGGCTTTGTCCTGACTCTCTGACGTATGCCTGGACAAGTTGGGAACAGCCCACCTACAACACCACTCGCGATTATAAGCGCTATTTCTACCCTGACGAACTGAACGACTTTAAGGCTCGTATGCAATGGGCAGATGAGGGTAGGGGAAACACCAATCCGCATGTGATTGTGAACGGCAAGAAGGGTGTTTCTATCATCCATATACAAGCGAAAGCAGGAACTCAAGTCCGTTTGGATGCCTCTCGTTCCTATGATTGTGAGGGTGATGCCCTTTCATTCCTTTGGTGGCAGCAGAAAGAGGCAGGACTCGACCATCAGCCACTTTCCATACTTGTGTCAGAATCATCTGTCGCTACTGTGCAGATACCCCAAGGCGCACAAGGCAAGACCTTCCATTTCATCTGTGAGGTGCATGACAATGGACCTTTCCATCTGGTGGCATATCGGCGTGTGGTCATTCTTGTTTCCTAAATCATGTTGCAATAATGAGGGAAGACTGTCGTTATACAAATAGAAAAATGTAAGCGACTTAGAACATTTATTGACTATCTAAAAGTAAAGAAGAATGAAAACCAATGAATCTTTGATAGTTCAGAAGTGGCTTATTGCTGCTTTTGTGTTAGTGCTTTTTAGTTTTAGTTCTTGCTGGAGAACGCCACCAGATGAAATGTGGCCTACTGATAGGATAGAAAGGATTACGAAAGTAAGGGTCCCTGAATATAAAGTCACTAAATTTGTTTATGGACCAGCAGGGATAGATTACACGGACACCATTTATATTGAGTTTGATTCACGGCCATCGGATGAAGTGTTTGAGAAGATTGACGAATTGATGGCTACCAATGATAATTCAGGATGGTACACAGATGATAGTATTCATTATTCCTTTCAGATATATTGGGGCAATGGAAACCCTACTCCTGAAGGTGAAAAAGAAGAAGATGATGGTATCTTCAAATTAGATATGACCAAGGGCGAGAAGGCTGGGGTGATTGTTTTTGGCTGTTGGTGAGATGAATAATCACAGATTGGCAGATGTGACATTTTTGTTATGCCACAATGTCAGTCGAAAGAGAAAGTCGTGTCAGTATGAAAGTGCTGGCACGGCTTTTGTCTTTGTGTGGTATCGACTGCGGTTTATTATGACCGTAGTGAGAGAACTACTCATTATTAATATAATTAGAATTAAAAACTAAAAACAAATACGATTATGGGAAAGATTATTGGTATTGACCTTGGTACAACTAACTCTTGTGTATCGGTCTTTGAAGGCAATGAGCCTGTAGTGATTGCAAACTCTGAAGGCAAGCGTACAACTCCTTCAGTAGTAGGTTTTGTGAAGGATGGCGAGCGTAAGGTGGGTGACCCTGCCAAGCGTCAGGCTATCACGAACCCAAAGAACACTGTGTTCTCCATCAAGCGTTTCATGGGTGAGACTTATGATCAGGTGCAGAAGGAGATTGCACGTGTACCTTACACAGTGGTGAAGGGCGACAACAACACTCCTCGTGTGGAGATTGAGGGTCGCAAATATACACCACAGGAAATCTCTGCCATCATTCTGCAGAAGATGAAGAAGACAGCTGAGGACTATCTCGGTCAGGAAGTGACAGAAGCTGTCATCACCGTGCCTGCTTACTTCTCCGACTCTCAGCGTCAGGCTACTAAGGAGGCTGGTCAGATTGCAGGTCTCGACGTGAAGCGTATCGTGAACGAGCCTACTGCTGCCGCATTGGCTTATGGTATCGACAAGGCTAACAAGGACATGAAGATTGCTGTGTTCGACCTTGGTGGTGGTACCTTCGATATCTCCATCCTTGAGTTCGGTGGCGGTGTGTTCGAGGTGCTCTCAACCAACGGTGACACTCACCTCGGTGGTGACGACTTCGACCAGGTGATTATCGACTGGCTCGTCAGCGACTTCAAGAGCAACGAGGGTGTGGACCTCTCACTCGACCCAATGGCCATGCAGCGTCTGAAGGAGGCTGCTGAGAAGGCGAAGATTGAACTTTCATCTTCTTCTTCAACAGAAATCAACTTGCCTTACATCACAGCTGCAGGCGGTGTGCCAAAGCACCTCGTGACCACACTCACACGTGCTAAGTTCGAATCTCTGGCTCACAACCTCATTCAGGCTTGCTTGGCTCCATGTCAGGCTGCCATCAAGGACGCAGGCATCTCAACAAGCGATATCGACGAAGTAATCCTCGTGGGCGGTTCAAGCCGTATCCCAGCCGTGCAGCAGCTCGTGGAGAACTACTTCGGCAAGGCTCCATCAAAGGGCGTGAACCCCGATGAAGTGGTGGCTGTGGGTGCATCTATCCAGGGTGCTATCCTCAACAAGGAAGAAGGTGTGGGCGACATCGTGCTGCTCGACGTGACTCCGCTGAACGTGGGTATCGAGACACTTGGTCAGGTGATGACCACCATGATTGAGTCGAACACCACCATCCCATGCAAGAAGACAGAGGTGTTCTCAACCGCTGCCGACAACCAGACCGAAGTGACCATCCGCGTCCTTCAGGGTAACCGTCCAATGGCGAACCAGAACAAGCAGATTGGTATCTTCAACCTCACCGGCATCGCACCAGCACGTCGTGGTGTTCCACAGATTGAAGTCAGCTTCGACATCGACGCCAACGGTATCCTCAAGGTGTCTGCCAAGGATAAGGCAACTGGTAAGGAACAGGAAATCCGTATCGAAGCATCCTCTGGTCTTTCTAAGGAAGAAATCGAGCGCATGAAGGCCGAGGCAGAAGCTAACGCAGATGCCGACAAGAAGGAGCGCGAGCGCATCGACAAGGTGAATCAGGCTGACAGCATGATTTTCCAGACCGAAAACTTCCTCAACGACAACAAGGATAAGATTCCTGCTGATGACAAACCAGCCATCGACTCAGCTATCGAAGCCCTCAAGAAGGCCAAGGACAGCGGTGATGTAGCCCAGATTGACGCAGCCATCGACGGTCTCAACAAAGCCATGCAGACTGCATCCCAGAAGATGTATGCCGCAGGTGGCGCAGGTCAGCCCGGTACAGGCTTCAACCCCGGCGACGCAGGCTTCCAAGGTGGTGCTCAACCTAACGATGGCGCTCAGTCCAATGGTGCTGACGACGTTCAGGATGCCGACTTTGAAGAAGTGAAGTAACATAGATTTATTATATAGTAAAAAGAGGTACAGTTTTATTGCTGTACCTCTTTTTTGTTATTACTATTTAATATTTTCGGACAGTTTTTATTTTTGGAGTTTGAATGTCATTGCATTCTAATAGAAAAACAGATTATGACGGATCTTCTTGCCAGCCATAGTTTGTACTGAAATTGGTTGTTTTAGCAGTTGATTTGACTAAAAATTGCCATTGTTGGCACATTTTAGTCGCAAATATTTGGTTAGATAAGCAAAACTTATTTCCTTTGCATTACCAAAAAGTGCCAACAGAGGCAGGATTTAGGAACAATATGAAAGAAATCAAAAGAGATAGGTATCTCAAACAACTGATAGATAGCCGACAGAACGGCTTTATCAAAGTCGTGACAGGAATCCGTAGATGTGGCAAGTCATATCTGCTGAACGTCTTGTTCTATCACTATCTATTGGATAATGGGGTGGCAGAAGACCACATTATTCGCATCGATCTTGAAGACAGGTTGAACAAGGAGCTGAGAAATCCAGATGCAATGCTCCACTATGTTCATGACAGAATCAAGGACAATGAGCTTTATTATATCATCATTGATGAGGTGCAACTGATGGACGAGTTTGTGGATGTATTGAACAGCTTCCGGCATATTACCAATGCCGACATATACGTAACTGGCAGTAATTCTCACTTCTTGTCATCAGATATTCCTACAGAGTTCCGAGGTCGAGGTGAAACGATACATGTGAATCCACTGTCTTTTTCCGAATTCTATTCTGCTATAGGTGGCGACAAGCAAGACGCATGGCGCGAATACTACACCTATGGAGGCTTGCCTCTTGTTCAGTCATTTGAAACGGAACAGAAGAAGATTGGTTATCTGAAGAACTTGTTTGAAACTGTTTATCTAGCGGACATCATTGAGAGGCATAGAGTGCAAAACGAAGATGAAATGCGCGAACTGGTGCTCATCATGGCTTCATCCATTGGCTCTCCATGCAATCCGACAAAACTTTCAAACACTTTCAAAAGTGTAAAGAACGTAAATATCACGAACAAGACTATTGGAAATTACCTTACTTATCTAACTGAATCATTTCTGCTGAACAAAGCCATACGCTACGATATAAAAGGTAAGAAGTACATCAACACGCTCACCAAATATTATTTTTCGGACATCGGTTTGAGAAATGCCATCCTCGATATGCGCCAACAGGAAGAGACGCACATCATGGAGAACATCATCTACAACGAACTTATCACACGTGGATATAATGTGGACGTTGGAATGGTGGAGATAAAGAAGCAAGACAAGGATGGCAAGTGGGTTCGCATTCAACTGGAAGTGGACTTCATCGCTAGTCTTGGAAGCAAGAAATATTACGTGCAGTCGGCATTGTCTATACCTGACAGAGAAAAGGAGATACAGGAGTCTCGTTCTCTGACGAACATCAATGATTCTTTCAAAAAGGTTATCATTGTGAAGGACCACATCATGCCACGTCGCAACGAAGATGGCATACTGACAATAGGTCTTTTCGATTTCCTTCTAAAAGAGGATAGTTTGGATTTATAGAACAAATAGTCCCTAACTTGGGATTTCTATATTTGTTTGGCTTAACAGCTACTTTTACATTCTCTTATCGTTCACGTGTATTCGTAAATATCTGATACACAGTAGTGTTTAGATTTGAAGAAGTCAAGTAGTTCAAAGATAACAAACAACAATAGTTGCAGAAAACAAAAGAGGGTGTGTTTGACACATCCTCTTTGTCTTATTTGTCAATTACCTTCTGGGAAATACTCATAATAAATATCACCAATTGTATCGGCAAATCCCCATCCGCATGGCGAGGCCCACTCCATACACTGCCTCAAACGAGGCTTGAAGTGCTCCAACATATTATTCTTGGCAATGAATGCCATAGTCTTTTCGAAATTATTCTCTACAGATGTATAATACTGCTCCCACATGTCACCATAGTCGTATGTAAACTGACAAGCGTTCTCGACATAGCAAAGC
>JAILDV010000024.1 GCA_024688885.1 Bacteroidaceae bacterium
CGCCTTGCCGCCTTGCTTGCCCCTCTTGAACTGCGCGGTAGTCCACACCATCCCGTGACCCCTCCAATGCTCCCTGTCGGTGCTCGACACCACCTGCCAGCCGGGCATACGCAAGTAGGTCGCTGTATCCAAATCGTGTCCCGTAAACACATAGAGGCGATCACCCGAGACCACAGGGGCTGGGTCTGGGGTGTACCGACGGTTGGACACGCGTTTGATACTTGAGCTCTGCTCATTTGCCTGTTGTTCTTGTGCTTGCAATGTGAGTGTCAGCAAAAATGCGATTGCTGTGAGAATGATACTTTTCTTCTTCATTGTTGATAAAGGTTTTAGTTTGTGCCGACAAAGGTACGAAAAAAAATGAAAAGTGTGAGTGAAAAGTGAGATTTTTTACATAATTATTGGGAGAATCATTTGTGAGTCTTGTTCGGTGACGTCCACCTATTATAATTATAATAATGAGGAAAAGGTAATTTGACTCAAGTTTCTGAAGTAGTTAAGCAGTCAGTAGTTAACTACTTCAGAAACTTGAGTTTGTTAATTTTCGTGCCTGTTCGATGAGTGCTTTCTGCTGGTCGGTCAGATTGGCAGGAATAGTGACATCGAAGACAATGATGAGGTCTTTTGGGGTGCCATCACTCTTGGTGCCACCCTTCCCTTTCAGACGTACCTTCTTGCCAGGTTGGGTGCCAGGTGCCACTTTCAGTTTATACTTTCCATAGGTACTGCTGACTATAAGTTCACCGCCGAGGATGGCTGTCCATACATCGATTGAAACATGAGCTTCCACTTCGGAAGGTTCTGCAGGACGACGTGCGGAGCGTGCTCTACGCCCTCCTCCCATGCTTCCAAAGATCTGCTGGAAGAAATCACTCATGCCGCCCTCTCCTCCCATGTTGAAGGAAAAGCCTTCAAAGGGATTACCTCCTCCTCCATCAGTGCCAAAGCCACCAAACTGCTCTGCCTGTTTCCAGTTCTCACCGTATTGGTCATACTTGGCACGTTTTTCAGGGTCATTGAGCACTTCGTATGCCTCATTCAACATCTGGAACTTCGCCTTGGCTTTGGGGTCGTCAGGATGAAGGTCGGGATGAAACTGTTTGGAGCGCTTGCGGTATGCCGCCCTTATGTCTTTCTGAGGGGTGTCCTTAGGGATGCCCATCACTTTGTAATAATCTATAAATGCCATAATTTCAGTGTTTTTTTCAACAAAGAAGCACAACAAAAAAGATGCCAATAAGGAGATTCTCGGCAAAAAACTGAAAATTTAAAACTAAAAGTGAATATTTCCATGAGCCAAAGAGCTGGTAACTGAAACTTTTAGTTCTTAGTTTTTAACTATTAACTTTTTTTTCGTACCTTTGCAAACTGAATGAGCACACAAACGAAACATCTGAAAATTATTTTCACGACGGACGTTCACGGAAATTACTTCCCTTACGACTTCCGTCATGACCACTGGGGTAAGGGAAGCCTCCAGAGGGTGCATGCGTTTGTGGCAAAGGTGGTTCAAGAGAACCCTGGCAATATGCTTTTAGTTGATGGAGGAGACATGTTGCAAGGAGAACCTACTGCTTATTATTTCAATAATCATTGTGAGAACTCCCGACATCGAGTGGCTGACATCTGCAACTACATCGGGTATGACGTGGCTGTGATTGGCAATCATGACATTGAGATGGGTAAGCATATTTATGACAAATATGTGAAGGAGTGCAGCTTTCCCATCTTAGGAGCTAATGCCATCAACATTGACACTGGTGAGCCTTATTTTCAACCTTATGAGGTGTTCTATCGTCAAGGGCTGAAAATTGCGGTGATTGGTTTCATCACACCAGCCATTCCGCATTGGATTCCGAAGGAAATCTGGAAAGGACTCCGTTTTGAAGACATCCGTGAGAGTGCTGAACGATGGGTAAAAACAGTGAAGGAGGAAGAGAACCCAGACTTTATTATAGGTCTGCTGCATTCTGGTATGGATGAAGGTATTGTGACAGATGCTTACAAAGAGAATGCGACACGGGAAACTGCCGAGAATGTGGAAGGCTTCGACTTGATTCTATATGGGCATGACCATGCGAGCAACATGGAGGAAGTGACCACGAAGGGTGGACGTAACGTTCCTTGCATCAACCCCGGCTGTTATGCTTACAGTGTAGCCGTTATTGACGTGGATTTCCGCATAAACGAACAAGGCAAGGTGACCAGTCATGAAACGCTGTGTACCCTCAATTATATTGGTACGTTGCACAACCAACACGCCAATTCTTTCAGACGTCATTTTGCCTATCCTTTCCATGAGGTGAAGCGTTTCGCTTCGCAGAAAATCGGCACGTTCCTCAATCGAGTGGATGTAACGGATGCTTATTTCGGTTCTTCGGCATATATAGACTTAATTCAAGCCTTGCAACTGAAGGTGAGCGGTGCCGACCTCTCGTTCAGTGCCCCACTCTTCTTCAATGCTTCTATTGAGGCTGGCGACATCAAGGTGAGTAACCTTTTTGACCTCTACCGGTTTGAAGACCACCTCTACACATTGTTGTTGACCGGAAAGGAAATCAAGGACTATCTGGAAATGAGTTATGCAGCATGGACACAGCAGATGCATACGCCAAATGATCCGATGTTGCTTATTAGTCCAATGAAGAGTAACCCCGAACGGATGGGATTCAAGAATTTCATCTTCAACTTCGATTCTGCAGCAGGCATCTACTATGAGGTGGATGTGACTAAGCCAGAGGGTGAAAAGGTGAACATCCTAAGGATGGATGATGGCAGACCATTCCTGATGGATGAGACTTATACCGTAGCGATGACTGCCTATCGTGCCAATGGTGGTGGTGAGCTGTTACCGAAGGGTGCAGGATTATCGAAAGAAGAAATGGATTCGCGCATCCTGAGTGTGAGCGAGCACGACATCCGTTACTATCTGATGGAATATGTGAAGGAGTTGGGTACCATTGACCCCCAACCCCTGAACCATTGGCGGTTTGTGCCTGAAGAATGGGTGGCAAAAGCCAGTGAACGAGAACGTGAAATCCTCTTCGGCAATTCTACACCTGAAGAAGATTCCTTATAATTCCCCAAGCAATAAATAATATAATGTACACACGTGCAAGGACAGGATGTTCCACTGCACGTATGAAATTGTCGCCGCGAGGAATCCGCTTCAGCACTTCTGCCACCAACAAGGCAATCACATACGGGATGCTGACCACAAAGAAGTAGTTGTACGACAAGGCTTCAGTAAAGTGCCCATGCAACAGGGCATGGAGGGCACGTTGAAGTCCACATGCAGGACAATTCCATCCCGTCAATAGACGGAATGGACATTTTGGCATCCACACAGACTTAATCGGGTCAAATAGCGTATAAACGACAATACCCCCCACCATCAGCAGGAGGAACAGCACCAACCAAAAGATGTTATTCTTGGACTTAGTTGAATCCACCTTTCATGGCTGCAAATATGGCTGCTCCGTAGATGAGCAAATAGATGAGACCTATCACGAAGGATGACACAATACCGATAACGGACCAAGTACGTGCACTCTTGGCTGCGGCAAGCGCTCCGGCATAATCACCAGCAAAATAGAGTCCATCTACTTTCGATGCATAAACAATGCCCACAATGCCCAAAGGCAAGCAACAGCAAACGGTGGTCAGCACAGCCAATATCATGTTGCTGCCCGGTTTTGGCATGGCTGGTTGTGAGGTGCCAGATGGATTGGTCTGTACATACACAACAGATTGGGGTGCTGCTTGCTGAGCTGGTTGGGGTGCTGGCTGAGGCGCTACTTGCTGAGCAGCATAAGAAGGTGTTGGTGGTGTTGCTGGTTGTGCAGCAGGTGCAAAGAAAGATGCCAATTCCTGCACCTGACCAGCAGGTGTCCACTGAGCCATACCTTCTGTCCATACCAATGTGTTGGCATTCACGCCCAAAGTCACTAATTGACTGGCTTCCACAGGTCCCTTTTGTTCATTCTGTGGAGTAAGATAGAAATATTGTCCCATAAGTTATATAATGTATGGTTTAAAGTTTTCAGGTTTAGTCGAACATGCCGCCCATGGATGCAAAGACAGCAGCTCCGACAAATAAGAAATAAAAGAGAGCTATTAGTATTCCTGCCACTATAGACGCAACAATGCCTATCATGGCCCATTGGAAAGCACTCTTGGATGCGGCAAGCGCGCCTGCATAATCGTCTGCATAGTAGAGTCCATCCACTTTTGCTGCATAGACAATACTCACAATACCAAAGGGCATGCAAAATAGGACTGTTGTCAACACTGCCAGCACCATATTGTTGTCTGGCTTAGGCATGGGAGATTGCTGAGGAGTTGGATTGTCAAACTGTTCCATGAGAGAGTTAGAAGTTTAGTGTTTAGTGTTTAGAGTTTAGTGTTGGGAGTTTAGTGTTGGGAGTTTAGTGTTGGGAGGAGTGTTCCTGATGCCTTCTTGAGTTGCACATACGCCAACTGCAATTGGCAACGGGCATTGACGAGATTGGCACTGCATTGCTGCCAGTGAGCTTGAGTTTCGAGATAATCCGCAAGTGTTTCGAAGCCCACCTCGTATTGCTGTTTGGAGAGGCGCATGTTCTCGGCAGCCTGTTCAAGGGCTGTCTGGCAGAGACTCAGCTCTGTCTGTGCCTCATCGTAGAGATTCTTGCTTTTTGCCCATTCGAGTTGCATCTGCTCGTCTAGGTCTTGCTGCTCCATTTGGGCAATCTGATAAGCAGCTTTGGCAGAACGGACTTTGTTGGTTGAGCCTCCGAAGAGGTCAAGCGGCATCTTCACCACAACACCGACTGATGCTGAGCCTTTGTCGAGCAGCTTCTTCCCTGCCAGTTCTCCACCATTGGAATAAGCATAAGAGGCACCAAGTGCCACATTGGGCAGATAATCGCTCTTCGTCAGTTTTACATTCTGACGAGCCAGTTCTGTCTTGTTGTCAAGAATGACATGCTCTGGACGCACACCCATCTGCAAGGGTGCAGGCTGGGATGAAACGGCTGCTGCATCTTCTGTGGTCACTACCTGCACCTCGCTGATGAGAGGGAGCCCGATGATGTGGCAGAGATTCATCAGTGCCAGCTGATAGGCGTTGTCTGCTTTCTGGATGGAGAGTTTCGCTTCGTTCTGCTTCACCTGCACCTTCATGATGTCGTTGCGGGTGCTCATACCATGGCGAAATGCCCCTTCCACATTCTTCTTCAACTCGTCGAGCAAGGTCATGTAGCTACGTGCCACCTCACCGAGTTCCTTGGCTTTCACAGCAAGATAGTAGGCTTCGTATGTCTTCACCACCACTTCCGATTCAGTCAGACGTATGTTCTCCTGTGCCATGTTGACACCGAGTTTAGACATCTCGTAGGCGGTGGAGATTTTACCTCCAGCATAGATAGGCTCCATCAACGACACGCTGCCCACGAAGATGTTCTTGAGTTTCCATTTCATCGACTGCGATGGGAAGTCGGCATACTGGTTGAAGGTGTAGCTGCCATCATCGTGGACGGTGACGTTGGGGACATATTTTCCTGATGCATCCAACGAGTAGATGGGCAGGTGTCCGCCCTCGATGGTGAACTGTCCTCGGGCTGTGGAATAGAAGTCGAAGGCAAGAAGATTGATTTGTGGGTAGAAGTTCGCCTTGTAGGACTTCATGTCGAAGGTAGTCTGCTCCAGTTTGATTTTGGCAGACGACAGCGACTTGTTGTATTCGAGTGCCTTGCCGATGCATTCGTCCAGCGTGAGTGTCTGGCAATGGACAGTGGAGAGCTGACAGTTGATAAGTAATAAAAGTGGAAGTATCTTCTTCATAATGAATCCTCTATCTTATTTTAAAGAAAATGGCATACAATACAGGTATGAATATCAGGGTGATGAGTGTGCCCATGAACAGACCACCCATGATGGTGACTGCCAAGGAGCCAAACATGGAGTCTGGCACAAGCGGTATCATGCCGAGGATGGTGGTGAGACTCGCCATCATCACGGGACGGAGACGTGACTTGGAACTCTGTATGAGTGCCACACGGGGTTCGATACCCTGCGCTATCTCCAGATTGATTTCATCCATCAGGACTATGCCGTTCTTAATCATCATGCCTATCAGTCCGAGCACACCGACTATCGCCACAAATCCGAAGGGCTTGCCTGTGAGCATCACCACGGGAATGACACCGATGATGACCAACGGGATGCAGCAGAAGATGATGGCTGGTTTCTTGTAGTCCTTGAAGAGCATCACCAAAATGAGAATCATGATGACGATGCAAATAGGGAAACCGTTGAAGAGGTACTTCATTGACTGGTCGGAGGCTTTCTTCTCGCCTTCCCAAGACAACGAGTAACCTTCTGGCAGTTCAATCTTCTCAATATCTTTGGCTATTGCCTGACGCGCTGCCTCTGTGCCCACACCGATGCAGGGGGAGCATTGCAGCCTTTGTGTGCGTTGTCCATTGTTGCGCACCACCACGGGCTCTTCCCACTTGATGTCCAAACCATGTGACACCTGTTTGAGCGGTGTGGTCTGTATCAGGTTTTCAATCACATCCTCACGTTTCACCGTTCCCATCATCAGTTTCTGCATGGTCGAGCGATTCAGGAACTGCCCGATATTCGGAATAGTACCAAACACACGGGCATTTTCCAGATTCTCCACATTGTCACCATTCTCGTCTGTACACTTCACGTAGATGTTCTCGGGATTGATGCCATCATAGAACGTGCCAATGGGCACACCACCCGTGTATGCCATCATCGACATAGCCACATCGCCACGGGAAAGACCGCTGTTACGTGCCGATGCCTGATCATAATCAATGCTCAACACTGGCACTTGGGGTTCCCAATCGGATGTGGCGAGACACACCTTGTCTGATGCATTGACGATGGCACGTGCTGAATCCACCAACTGATGCAGCACAGCAGGGTCAGGACCACTGAAGCATGCCTCAATCGGATACTTCTTGAACATCAGGTTGTAACGCTTGAATTTCACGTAGGCATCAGGATACAAGTCACCGATTTCCTTCTGCAACTCATCTATATGCTTCACCAGCTCCTTTGGCGACTTGAAGTCGATAATCAGTTCACCATATGCCAATGAGGGGGTTGCAATGGAGCGAACCAGATTGTAGCGTGATGGAGTACCACCCACAGACGTGGTGACGTGAGTGATGTAGTCACGCTTCATCAGCAATTCTCTGATTTCATCCAGGTCACGCGCCGTTTCTGTAGAGTTGTAGCCCTCTGGCAATTTATACTCCATGTAGAGCTGGTCATATTCCATATCAGGGAAGAATGCCTGATCCACAAACTTATAGCAGAAGGCACTCAATGCCAACAACACTACAGCGCTGAAGATGGTGGTCTTGCGATGCTTCATGCCAAAGGTCAGCACCTTCTCCAGCACATCGTATGACTTACCTTTATAAAGACCTTCCTCCTGATTGTCTTGCGATGCTTCCACCTTCTTAAACATTCTGTTGCACATCACTGGCACATGAATCAATGCCAAAATCCAACTGAGCAACAGGCTGACAGCGATGACAATGAAAAGGTCACGCACATACACTCCCGCTGTGTCGGGACTCATGAAGATGGGCAGGAATGCCAAGATGGCAATGAGAGTGGCACCCAGCAATGGCATGGCGGTCTTTTGTCCAATGGACGTCAAAGCTTCCAGACGGGGTTTCCCCTGTTTCATGTCCACCATGATGCCATCCACAATCACAATGGCATTATCCACCAGCATGCCCATTGCCAAAATGAAACTTGCCAACGACACACGCTGCAAGGTGCCATCAAAACCTTTCAGCACCAAGAAAGAACCAAACACAATGACCACCAGACTACAACCAATGATGTAACCACTTCTCCACCCCATGAAGAAGACGAGCAGCACCACCACAATGGCTACAGATTCAAGCAGATTGATGAGGAAGGTGTTAAGGGCGTTGCTCACACGTTCGGGTTGGAAGAACACCTTCTGACACTCGATGCCAGCAGGGAATCGCTTCTCCACATTCTTCACGGCATCTTCCACTTTAGCACCCACCTTCAGGATGTCATACTCAGGAGAGCAAGCAATGCTGATGCCCAATGCCTGTATGCCGTCACACTTCATCTGATTACGGGTGGTCGCCTCATAGGTCTTCACCACAGTGGCAATGTCCTTGATGCGCAACTGGTCGTCATCATGCCCCTGAATGAGCATGTTGGCAATGTCATCCACTTGGTTGAACGTATCATCCACTGTCACACGAATACGTCGGTCACCATTGTCATAATAGCCTGCATAACTCGTCTTGTTCTGATTGTTCAGCGTCATGATGACCTCTGTAGGCATCACGCCCAGATTCGCCATCTTGTCCTCACGCAGTTCGATGTTCACGCATTGGTTGCGCTTGCCATAGATTTCCACGCGGCTCACCCCATCAATCTCGCTCACACTCCGCTTAATCATCTCAGCATAATCATTCAGTTCCTTGTCGCTCTGTCCATCGCCCTTCAGCGCATAGAACATGCCATACACATCACCAAAATCATCCCTCACCTGCGATGCCGAAGCTCCTTGCGGCAATTTGCTTTGTGCATTCGCAACCTTACGGCGCAACATATCCCATTGCTGCTCCACTTCATCATCAGGCACAGTGGTCAGCAACTCCACCGTGATAAGGCTCAAGTCAGCATAACTCGATGACTGGATGTTATTGATGGTGGTCATCTCACCAATGCTCTTTTCCAAGGGGTCAGTCACCTCCAGCTCCACCTGATGTGCCGAAGCACCCGGATAAGTCGTGATGACCATCGCCTGCTTCACCTTGATGGCAGGGTCTTCCAATTTCGACATGGAATTATATGCCATCAGTCCACCCACCACCAGTATCGCCACCAGAAAGTTGATGAGTTTGCTATTATCTAATGCCCATTTACTGAAATTCATATTTCTTCAATTCTTATATGTCATTTAGCAAAGCGCCTTTATCATTTTTCATTTCTCATTTAGCGAAGCGCCTCTCTACAATAGTCCTCCCACATTCGATTCCGAAGGTTTCTGCAAAAGCTTCACCTTCTGGCCATCTCTGATGTGATGAACGCCCGATGCCACAATCGATTCACCCGACCTCAAACCGCTCTCCACTTGCATCGTGCCATCTCGTTGCACACTCGTCACAGTGACTGCACGCGTCTTCACCACGCCAGACTTCTCATCATACACAAACACCATCGTCTTTCCTCCCTCATTCAGCACAGCAGATGCAGGCACCCTGACCATGCTTGGATTCTCATTCCCTGCCACATCGGCATACACCATAGTGGTCATGCCAGGAGTGATTTTCTTGTGGTCAATGGCACCCGTAAATTTCAATCGGACAGTATAAAGTTGAGAGGTGTTTGCCTCCTGACTCACATGGTCTATGGTCAACGGGAAAGTCTCGTCACCTGTCACATCAAATCGGCAACCAAAACTGATGAACTTGTCTATCTTAGCAAAATCTGAAGCACTGATTTTGATTTCCACCTCTGTGTCGCCACTGCCAAACACACTCACCACAGGCATGCCAGCACTCACCGTCTCACCACTCTCATGGAACATCGTCTGCACATAGCCACTGATGGTGCTTCTCAGCCTCGTGTCAGCCAACTGATTCCTATGATTCGCCAGTTTCTGGGTGATTTGCTGCAACCCGTAACGAGCCTTATCGTTATTGCTTGCTGTCGTGTTGCCCTCAGCATAGAGCGCCATCACACGCTCCGCATCAGCCTTCACCTGTTCATACTCCGCTTGAGTGGCAGCCACCTGCACCTGATAGTCACGCGCATCCATCACAGCCACCACCTGTCCCTTCTGCACATAATCGCCCTCCTTCACCAGCACACGCTCAATCTGCCCCGCCACGCGGAATGCCAAATTCACTTCCGATGCCGATTTCGTTCTGCCCGTAAATGTGGTGGCATCCACTTCACCCACACCTTTCACCGTCACCACATCCACAATGGGTGCATCTTCTTGCGACGCATCCTTATGACCGCATGACATCATGGCTGCAACCATCAGAAATAATGATATAAGATAGGAAATCTTTTTCATAGTTATGTCATTCTTTTATTTGTTATGAATTTTGATGCAAAGTTAGAACAATGTTTTGAAACAAATATAGTGTAATAATCACCACTTTTGTCCTAAATGTATGTTTTAATTAGAAAAAAAACAGCGTATTTGTTGGAAAAGTGACGAAAAAGTCGTTATTTTGTCCCAAAATCATCATCTATGAGACAAGAAAAAGTGACTATCCTCGAACTGGAAGGAGGAGAGGTGAACATCCTCAATGCTGAAAAAGAAAGTGTGAAACTGACTAAGACAGGACTCTTCCTGTGCAAGGCTGGCAGCGTGATTCTCACCATTGATGGTACTGAATACCACCTGCACAAGGGCTCCATTATTGTCTACTTCTCTTATAGCTCGCTCCACATCATCAGCCACACAGCCAACCTGAAAGGCACCCTCATCGGAGCTAACCTCGAGATCATCCAGCCCATGCTCTACACCGTATCCAATTTCAATGCCCTCTTCGTCATTAAGCAGGCACCCCACCAAATCATCTCTGAAACACAGCAGCAGGCACTGAACCAACACATCAGCTTGCTCAAGCAGGTGGCAGCGAAAGCAGAAGAAGAAAGGCTCGACACAGAACCTCACACCAACCGGCCAGTCATTGAGATAGCACGCAAACAGGCAGAACTTCTCAGCTACTCCCTCATGCTCGAGGTGCTGCAGTGCTACACCGATGTCACGCCTCGTGGTGGCTCCTTCACCCGCAAGGACGAGGTGCTGCAGAAATTTGTCACACAGCTCTATCGCCACTACCGCACCCAACACGAAGTCCGCTTCTATGCCGAACAGCAGTTCCTCACCACACGCTACTTCAGCACCATCATCAAGGAATGCTCAGGAAAGTCACCCACGCAGTGGATAGCCACAGCTCTGTTGGTCGAGGCACGCAACATGCTCAGCCACACCAACATGACCATCAAGGAAATATCCGATGCCCTCACCTTCCCCAACCAGAGTTACTTTGGCAAATGGTTCAAGAACCTCACCACCCTCAGTCCCCTCGATTTCCGAAAAGGAAAGCCAGAAAAGAATCGGGAAGAACAGAACTTCATCGATGTGGTGCAACGTGGCATCAGCTACACCGAAAAAGCACTTTAGGCATCACCGTCCATCTGGAACACCTTTATTCGAACTCGAAGATATTGATGAATCCCGTCAGTTGGAACACATTCTTGATGTCGTCGTTCACACCGCGCATCACCACCCTGCTGCCGTTGGCTTTCGCACCTTTCAAGATGCTCAAAAGGATGCGCAGACCACTGGAAGCGATATACTCAAGACCAGAGCAGTCAATGAATACATCCTTGCCATGGCTGTCGTAGATAGGTTTCAGCACCTTTTCTGCCTCAACTGCAGCGACAGTGTCCATTTCTCCATCCAAAGTGGCATAATACTTGCCGTCAATTTCTTCAATTTTCGTGTTCATTGTCAATCAGTTTTATATATTTTTAATTAAAGTCAATATATTCTTTCCGTCCTCACGCTCATAGTTGACGGAATCCATCAATTTGCGTACCAGATGGATGCCGAGTCCACCTACCTGACGCTCCTCTGCCATGAGTGAGATGTCTGGCGTCTCCACCAGCGTGGGGTCAAACATCACACCAGAATCGACAACGACAATCTTGAGACTTTTGCCGTCCCACATCATCTTGACCGTGATGTCGCCCTTCATGCCTAAAGGATAGGCGTAATCTATCACATTGACAACAATCTCCTCAACAGACAGCTGCAAGCGTCGAAGCGACTTTTCAAGGTTCAGCTTCTCATAGAAAGACTTCTGGAAGGCATTCAGCTTTGACACTTCGTAAAGGTCGTTCTTGATATTGAGCACTTCGGTCAACTTGCTCTCATACTGCTGAGGTGTGTAGTGGATAACATGCATCGTCAGGTCGTCATTCTGCTCAGCATCCCCAACATACTGTTGCACTTCTTCAGTGATTCGCTCCAGCATCTGGCGAGGTGCCAAATGCTCGTCTGCACATTTACCGAGCACAGCTTCGACACGCTGGATGCCAAAGAATTGTTTAGGTCCTTTTCGAGCCTCGGTCAGCCCGTCGGTATAGAGGAAAAAGGTGCTGTCGTACGCGAGCACCATCTCTTGTATTTCATACTTCGTGTCGGCAAACACACCCAACGGCAAGTGCGGATTGCACTTCTCCATTCTCACCTTCCCATTCTCTATCACAAACGGACTGTCGTGTCCTGCATAGCAATAGCGCAGATTGCCCGTAGGCAAGTCGAGCACTCCGATGAACATGGTGACGAAATAGTTGGCTTCGTTGTTACGACAGGCAGCCTCGTTGATGGTTTGCATGATGTGGGCAGGATTATTCTCGTGGGCAGAGAAAGCACGGAACAGCGAGTGAATCACTGCCATGATCATCGCTGCCGGCGCACCCTTTCCGCTCACGTCGCCAATGCAGAAAAGCAGCTTTTCGTCGCGGATGTAATAGTCATACAAATCGCCACCCACCTCACGGGCAGGGGTGAGCGCCCCCTTGATGTCCACCTCATCGTTACGCAAATCCTGGCGGGGCAGCATGCTCTGCTGAATCTTGCTTGCCACAAGCAGTTCGCCACCAATGCGCTCCTTCTCGGCATTCGCCTCACGCAGGCGTTCCAGATTGCGCGAACTGCGCCACACGATGAATCCCGCGATGAGCAGACCTATGATGGAAGGAATGAGCAACAGAACGCGCTGACGGCGCAAATTGCCCAAGACCTCGCTGTCATCCAATACATTGATGAGCACCCAATCCGTCTTGCCACCCACGCTGGTGTAGAACACATGGTGCTTCACTCCATCCTCTGTTGTCATCGGGAAGTACGCCTCCTTGTCCTTGTCGGCTTTCAAAACATCAAGCACCTCCTTGAGCACAGGCGTTTCCTTACCTGCCATAACGTGATAGTTGCCAGTCACCAAGAGGGATTGCGTAGATTGATAGGTCTTCTCCTCATTGATCACCTCATCCAGCAAGCCAACCGTAATGTCAGCCAATGCGACACCAACGAAGTGGTTGTCTTTATCATAGATAGGAGCACCATAGGTGGTAATGACCGCCTTCGCACCGAATTTGTCCTCATACGGCTCGCTCCAATGCGATTTTCCTTGCGCATGAGGAACGCGGTAATACTCTTTCTTCGTGTAGTCAACCTTATCGGCAGCCCCTTACATGGAAATGATGGAGTCTTGTCCTCGCCGCACAGAATAAGGCATGTAAAACTTGTCATATTGAGGGTAATAGCCAGGGGCATAAGCAACACCACATCCCCATATCATCGGGCTATTCTGCACCATCCGCTGACTCAGTTCAAACATCCATTCCTGTTTGTCCAGACTTTCGCTCACCACACGCGACAGGTTGTCAATCGACACCTCTACGATACTCAGCTTATTGCGGATGGAAAGATAGGTGGCGCTCATCTCTGCCTCCACCATCTGCACCATTGTCCGCTGGATGAAGTTCTGTGCAGACAAAAACATCACGCCCATCATCACCTCAAGAAGTATCACTGCCGAGATGATGATGGTCAAACTGGTGTGCGACTTCATGTAGCTTTTCAATCGCTGCCACCAGTCCTTATGTGTTGTTTCCATCTTGTTCATGTGTTCATGTCCACCTATTCAATTGCAAAAGTACATAATTAAATTGAAACAACAAACAAATACATAAAAAACTGTCAACCGAAATCAGGAAAAGACAAAGTGATATTATGTAAAATGTGTGAAGAAAGTAACGCATTGACTTCGGTAACTCAGATTTTTCACTTTTCACTTTTATTTCGTACCGTTGACTACGCCGAAGGTACTCACGTTCGACAATAAAAGTGAAAAAAAGGATTTTTCTCTTTGTATTGTGCTCACTTAATCGTACCGTTGAACTATGTTCCAAGGTAGGATGCACCTCGGAATACCAAATAAAAGCCATTTTATTTTGTTCTTCCCTCGGTTTTCACTACCTTTGCACCACTTTTCAAATATGAAGCGATGGAAATTATCAATTCAGTAAAGGAACTCAAGGCCAAGGTTTCTGCCCTGAGAAGTGATAACAAGACTGTTGGATTGGTGCCGACAATGGGTGCGCTGCATGCTGGTCACGCATCGTTGGTGAAGAGAAGCGTGAAGGAAAATGATGCTACTGTGGTTAGCGTTTTTGTCAACCCCACCCAATTCAACGACAAGAAGGACTTGCAGGCTTATCCACGCACGTTGGATGCTGACTGTGCCCTGTTGGAGAGCATCGGTGCTGACTATGTGTTTGCGCCAACGGTGGAGGAGGTTTATCCTGAGCCAGACACCCGTTCGTTCTCCTACCCTCCCACTGACACGGTGATGGAAGGTGCGTTCCGTCCGGGACATTTCAATGGTGTGTGCCAGATTGTGAGCAAGCTCTTCATGTTTGTGGAGCCTGACAAAGCCTATTTCGGAGAGAAGGATTTCCAGCAGATTGCCGTCATCAAGGCGATGGTGGCTGATTACGTGTCGAAAGATGCAGAATGGGCAAAACGTCTTGAAATCTGTCCCTGCCCCATCGTAAGAGAGGATGACGGACTTGCGCTGTCTTCACGCAACACGCTTTTGGCCGACAACGAAAGAGCCATTGCACCAAACATCTACAAGGCGCTGAAGGCAAGTGTGAAATACAGCAAGAACCATACCGTTGAGGAGACCAAGCAATATGCCATTGAGAAAATCAATGCCGTGGAGGGGCTTGAGGTGCAGTATTACGACATCGTGAATGCCCTGACACTCGAGAGTGTCGCTGCATGGGACGATGCAGAACACATCCAGGGCTGCATCACCGTCTTCTGCGGTGCCACCCCTATCCGACTCATCGACAATATCAACTATAAATAATGCACCATGCAGATTGAAGTACTGAAATCGAAGTTGCATTGCGTCAAGGTGACTGAAGCCAATCTCAACTATATGGGCAGCATCACCATCGATGAAGACCTGATGGATGCCGTCGGTCTCATTGCCGGTGAACGTGTCTATATCGTCAACAACAACAATGGCGAACGCTTCGACACCTATGTCATCAAGGGCGAACGCGGTAGTGGCTGTGTGTGTCTCAACGGTGCTGCTGCCCGCAAAGTGCAGGTGGGCGACATCATCATCGTCATGTCTTATGCTCTCATGGACTTTGAGGAAGCGAAGACATTCACTCCCAAGGTTGTGTTCCCTGACCAGAACACCAACAAGATACTGTGAAAAGAATCCTCTTCATTTGTTTAGGTAATATATGCCGTTCGCCAATGGCAGAAGCCATCATGCGTAAATTAGTGAAGGAGAAAGGCTTGGACAAGGAGTATGAAATTGATTCTGCAGGTCTCATCAGCTACCATGAAGGTGAGGGTTCCGACCCAAGAATGAAGTCTCATGCATTTCGGCACGGGTATCGTCTCACGCACATCTCACGCCCTATCAGAGAGACTGACTTTGATACATTTGACTTCATCGTCAGCATGGATGACAGCAACTGGGACAAGCTGCACCGGTTGGCTCCCACAGTGGAGGCTGAGACGAAGATTGTACGAATGACCGACTATTGCCGCACACATGTCATTGACCATGTTCCCGACCCTTACTACGGGGGAGCACAAGGTTTTGAGAATGTGATTGAGATATTGGAAGATGCCTGTGAGGGGCTGTTGGAGGAGTTGATTTTAATGCATAATGCATAATTGAGATTTGAGAATTGAAAAAGAATCCGCTCAATCGGCTTGTGCTGATTGAGCGGATTCGCTTTGTTTTATCGTATCGTTTTTGTCAGAAGCGGAAACCAAAGGTTGCCATGAGCTGTGAGCGGTTGGCATCAATTTTGGTGGATTGCAAACCCTCATTGTCGAATGCATAGAAGTCACCCTTCTGTGCCTGATACTGCCATGCAAGGTCCACATAACCACCTTTGTAGCGATAACCCAATCCAACAGAGAAGCGATTGATGGCTCCCCAATTGGTGTAGTCCGTCTCAGTGTAAGGACCGTCATAACCGATGGTACGGAACGCATCTTTCTTGAATGGAGAGGACACGAAGTTGTAGCCCACACGGAACGAGAGTGATTCGATTGGCTTGTACTCTGCACCCACCTTCAAGGTGTGCTGTCCACGAAGGGTTTGTTCGGTGATTCTGTTCATGTTACGGAAATAATCGGAATTGTAGCCATCCACCTCACTGTAATGAGCGGTGCCTAAATCCTGGAACTCATATTCTGCACCAATGGCAAAGTTCTGTCCGATAGTATGTCCAAGGCTCACACCAAACTTCCATGGTGTGCGGTAACGGTAATCGTATTCAGCATTATTGTTTGAGGCCAAATATTGATCATTAACGAAAAGATCTGAACCATTGGCATCTGTCATACGGAACCAAGTGGGCGTATGCACATAAGCACCGAAACGGAAGGGACTGTCTTCGACAGGACGACAGATGAAACCAAGTTTCACATCAAAACCATCGCCCTCCGTCTTGTACCAGTTGGTGAAATCGTAAACACAGCCATCCACTCCCTGTTCCTGATAGAAGGACTCGCGGTTGTAGTCAATGTCGTAAACACCAACCGATGCACCCAAGAAGAACTGGTCGCTAATGTTGAAAGAGAGGTTGACATCTGCCTGAACATTGCCACCAAAAGTAGCACGCTCGTAGTAGGCTTTCTGAGCGCCAGCACCTTCATAGGCTACCATTGCCACTTTCCCCTCATCACTTTTCTGCAGATAATCAGGGTTCGTTTCATCAAAAAGTTCACTTCCCAAGTAATTATTATCCTTATCGTAATAGGATTCAAACAACAATCCACCACGACGATTCCCTGAATAAACGCCTGCTGACATATCAGCCATCGAGCCCCAGTAATCATTGGTCAAGCTGTAGGCACAAAGGTCTGCTATCTGGAAAGTCTGGCTATAGGTGTCTTCCAGATGCTGAACATTGGTCAACTGATTAAAGAGGAAATTGCGCTTCTTCTGGAAGTTCACACCAAAATTTACGAACTGTAAACCCTTGTTGGTAGGCGTGTCCATATCAAAGGCGATAAGCACACCACCTTGGTCAAGAGACATACGGGAACCATCATGCCCCATTGCGCCATCACCGGTAAAGAGACCACTGATGCTAATGGCTGCATCACTACTACGATACACGCCCGTACCTGCAGGGTTGGTGCTCATCACACTGACATCGCCACCAAGAGCACCAAGTGCTCCACCCATTGCCACAAAACGGGCAGTTCCGTTCAAATCGCTGTTGGCGAAGGTCTGCGCATCATAGCTGTCCTGTGCGTATGCTGCACCTGCCACACTCATGAGTGCTGTGAGCAGAAGATATTTATTCATTCTTTTCATGTTTTATCTTTTATATAATGTGTATTTATAACTGACGAAAATGAACAAGATGGTGATTAGCGTCTACCGCCTCCACTACGGCCACCGCCACCGCCTCCACCGAAGCTACCGCCTCCACGACTACCTCCGCCTACACTACCAATGCTTCCTGCAGAGCTACGTGTAGTCGTTGTGGGTGTGTATGTACGCGTCTGAGGCTGCGTAGTGCGTGTTGGCTGCTGAACAGTGCGTGTCTGCTGTTGCTGTGTACGTGTCTGAGGCTGAACAGTCGTACGACCATTAATGGGCTGAGTGACTGTTGTGCGAGTGGGCTGATAAGTGCTGTTTCCAATCGTGCTTCTTCTTGCAGCACCTTCACGAGCAGAATTATAGACCTGTGTACGTGTTCCTTGATTGGTTGCAGTTGCCACACGACCTGTACGAGCATTGGTGTAATCTGTATAAGATGTGCCACTGGTACGAGTATTCGCTATACGACTGCCCTGCACAGTGGTGCGTGTACGTCCTGCTGCCGTCGTGCCACCAACCACACCAACACGTGAACCGAGTGCACTGGTGCGTGTGTTCAAGTTGCGACCACCCACAGCATTTGTACGGATGCGGTTGCCTGCTGCCATGTGTCCACGAGAAGAATTAAACTCGCGGGGAACAATATTACGACGATAAGAGGTGTAATATACAGGGCGACTCCAACCTGGTCCCCATCCCCAGTATGTCCAGCTGTAAGGATGACTCCATCCCCAGATGCTTCCATACCAGCAGTCCCAAGGTCCCCATGTCCAGCCATAGCTCCAGCCATAATGCCAATACCAAGGATCCCATGGATCATAGAGATAATCCCATGCACCATAACCATAATACAAATCCCAATAGTAAGGACTTGTCAGTGCATAGAGACGTGGACTGTGGAAACGGACTATACGACGAGAGTAACGATAGTCCAGTTCAGGGTCGTTCAAGTCATAAATGGGTTGCCCATTGTCAATCGTATCGATTCGTGCTGCGAGTGAATCGTCCATATATGCCCCGCCAGCATTTTGAAAATCACCACCATACACATAGCGACGATTGTATTCGTCTTCACTGCGTGTATTGCTATGGTAGTCCACCACTGTCGGTGCTGCAACTGTTTGAGTACGCGCCGCCATAGATGATGCCACTCTTTTTTGTGCCGCTTCTTTCGCCTTCTTGGATGAGGTGAAGTAGAGGTCGTCCTGTGCCATGCTGAGCAATGGAACCAGAACCAAAGCCAATGTCAACAATCTCTTCATGTCCGTTCTGTTTTTATGGTTTGACATTATGATAGATTATAACTGATGCAAAGGTACAAATAATTTTCATTACTTTATATTGAAATCCCTACCTTCATAGGGGAAAATCCCTAAATTCATTTTACAAAGCCTTTTGAACGCCATTTTCCAGACTTCCAACGACGCATAAGGACAACACCACGTATGTTCTCGTCAAGGGCAAAACCTATCCACATACCCACAAGTCCATAACCAAGCGGAATGCCAATGACATAACTAACACCCACAGCCACAACCCACTGGAATATGACACCTATCACCACTGGATAGACGGCATCTCCCGTAGCACGCAAAGTGCCGCAGGCAAAGATGTTCGACACACGACCTATCTCCAAGAAGAAGTCAACAACAAACACCCACACACCCATTGTGATGATTTCCTCATTATCAGTGAAAGCACAGAGAATGGGACGTCCAAACACAGCCAACAGTGCAGAACCTGTCAATGTGATGATCATTGACCAACGGTAGAAGAAATTGCCAAGGATGTAAGCAGCCTGATGACGCCGTTGCCCCACGAGATGTCCCACAAGAATGTCCCCACCCTGCGTGATGCTGATGCAGAACAAAAAGACGAACACGATGATATTGGCGCAGTAAGTGCGAGCAGCCAACGCCTCATTGCTAATCTGATTGATGAAGAACGTGATGACCACCTGCGACAAACTGTAGGATAAGTTCTCGCTCATGGCAGGAATACCAATATGCAGCAGAAGGCGAAGTTCACGCCAAGGGACAGGACGGAAATATTCAAGAGGGAATCGGGAGATATGTTTCTTGAAATGGATGATGGCCAGCAGCACCATAGCAATGGCACGACTGGCTGCAGTGGCAATGGCTGCACCCTCGACACCCATCTGCGGACAGCCCCAATGCCCGAAAATAAGGGCATAGTTACCCAAGATGTTCAAAACATTGGCAATGCCCGTCACCACCATCGGATAAACCACCTTGTCTGCACTGCGCAACGAGGCGGAGAACGTCAGCGACAATGCCTGAAAGAATGACAGAGCACCCGTCAGACGCAGATAAGCCAGTCCATCCCCCATCAGTTCGGGGCGCAACCCCATCAACAACAGGAGTTCCTCCGCATAGAAGAAAAGCAATGCGCTGACCACCATGCCAAAGACCAGATTCGCCACCAGTGCCATGCCCACCACCTGCACAAGACGTTTATGCAGTCCTGCTCCGATGTATTGCGCACAAAGGATGGCTGCGCCCATCGAGAAAAACTGATAGACGAGAAACACCAACGACATGAGCTGGTTATCAAGCCCCACTGCCGCCACGCTATTGTCGCTGTAACGACTCAGCATCACGGTGTCAACGGCACCCAACAGCATCACCAACGCAATCTCAATGAAAACTGGGATAGTCAGTACCTTCAATTGCCGCTTCAAGGTGTGTTTGTGCATATACAATTCCCTATTATATCTGTTTTGTTTGCAAAGGTACGACTTTATTTTTAAATCACAAAGAAAAAACACCCACAGAGCCTATGGGCCTTATCTGTGCCAGCAAGACAATTTGGTCATTTTGTCATTTCGTCATTTTGTCATTTTGGGGTACAAAAGTCGTACGTCGTTGCCCCTTTGAGCTTTACGACGTTAGGCTCACGAGGATAGCGACGTAAAGCTCGTGTACTTTACGACGTTCGGAAAAAAGGGGATGCGGAGTTAACAAAAAAATGAAGAACGAGGACGACAAAAAGGGGAAATAGGCATCAAAAAAATCTTTTCCGCGCATGACACTTGGGTATGTCGAAGAAAACCACTAATTTTGGACACAAATTAACGATATGAACACCATAAGTAGTAAAACAAATCTGATTCTTTGTGGCGCACTATGCCTCTTTCTTGCATGGTCCACACATGCATGGTCCACTCCCAAAACCAAACAACGCACCATCAAAAAAGTGGAAACCATTCAAGTGGAAACACCTGTGGGTACTGCACCCCGACTGCCTTGGCAAGTATGGGTCACTTACAGCGACGGGACTCACGAATGGCGACAAACCAGATGGATGAATTCCCAACTCTCCACAGAACGCCAAGAAGCCAATCCCGAACTCAATCCGGCAGGAAAAACATACACGGTTGAGGGTTTCATTATCGGTGACAACACCACCGAGAACGGCTACCCTATCACCGCCAAAGTCAGCGTGACCTCTCAGCCATGGAAAGTTCCCAGCAACACCCCTGCCGCTCAGCCTCTTCCGTTAAGCGATGTGGTGATTAAGGGCGATAACAGGTTGACCAATAATCGTGACCTTGCCATCAAGACCATCCTCTCTTGGAATGTAGAGCAACAGCTTTACAACTATCGGGACACGTATGGACTCCCCACCGAAGGCTACCCGAAAGCCGATGGTTGGGACTCCCCTACCACCAAACTGAAAGGACATGGCAGCGGACACTATATGAGTGCACTTGCCTTTGCCTATGCTTCAGCCACTAAAACCGAGCATAAAATGCAGCTCCGCACCCGCATCCAGCACATGGTGGACGAACTGCGAAAATGTCAGGAACGCACCTTTGTCTGGGACAGCACCTTAAACAGATATTGGGAAGCGCGTGACTATGCACCCGAAGAGGAACTGAAACAGATGAAAGGTAATTGGGCTGCTTTTGACGAATACAAGAAAGATTATCAACACTATGGCTATGGCTACCTCAATGCCATCCCTGCCGCTCACCCCGTTCTTGTCGAATTTTATCGTGAATACAACAATGAAGAATGGGTGTGGGCACCCTACTACAGCATTCACAAACAATTGGCTGGTCTCATTGACATTGCCAACGTGATGAGCTACGCACCAACCATCCGACCGAGAAGTGAAGTATCACCTCATGCAAGAACACCTCTATATACCACAAACAAAGAGATTGCAGACAAAGCTTTACTGATAGCAAAAGACATGGGATTGTGGGTTTGGAACCGCATGCACTACCGTACTTATGTAAAGACTGATGGCACTGTAGCAGAGCGTCATGCCAAACCTGGCAATCGTTACGAGATGTGGAACACATACATTGCGGGCGAAGTGGGCGGTATGGCAGAATCACTCTCTCGCCTTGCAGAAATGGTCAACGACTCTACTGAAAAGGCACACCTCATAGAGGCTGCCAACTGCTTCGACTCTCCAGCTTTCTTCGACCCTGTTGCAAAAAATGTTGATGACATCCGCACCCGTCATGCCAACCAACACATTCCCATGATTACGGGTGCATTACGTTCGTACATTATTAATAATACTCCCTACTACTACAACCTTGCCTACAACTTTTGGAATCTTGTGCAAGGACGTTACACTTATGCAATGGGTGGCGTTGGAAATGGGGAAATGTTCCGGCAGCCCTATTCACAAATGTTATCCATGAACACGAATGTGCAGAGTGACTTCCGACGCAACATGTACCCCAATCCCACCATCAATGAGACTTGTTGCACTTACAACCTTGCCAAGTTGTCCAAAGACCTCAATTGCTTCGACCCTGATAATGCGGCATACATGGATTACTATGAACGGGTGCTCTACAACCAAATTGTAGGTTCCGTTCATCCCGAACATTGGGGCGTCACATACCATTATGCAGTGGGAATGAATGCACGTAAGCCTTATGGTAATTTGACTCCACAAAGCACCTGTTGTGGAGGAACTGGCGCAGAGAATCACGTGAAATATCAAGAGGCTGCTTACTTCGCGAAGGGCAACACCCTTTGGGTGACTCTTTATCTGCCATCAGAAGCCCAATGGAGAGCAAACACCATCAAGCAGGATTGTGAATGGCCTGCAGAGAAAAGCACCATTACATTCAAACCAGCCATCAACAAGAAACTCCACACCTTTTCCATCAAATTACGTGTGCCTTATTGGGCGACCAGTGGTTTTGATGTAAAATTGAACGGTCATTCCATCGCCAAGAAATACAAACCCAGTTCATACGTGGAAATAGCAGAACGAGAATGGAGTGCCGACGACAAGATTGAAGTGTTGATGCCATTCAGTCCACACATCAATTGGGGACCTGACAAAATGGACATCGCAGCAACGGGCAAGAATGAAACACAAACTCCTTTTACCCCACAATGGGTAGGTGCTCTCATGTACGGCCCGCTTGTTATGGCGACTCCCGATATAAAGGAATGGAAGGATGCGGAATTCTCCTTGCATTCCGACCTGAGCGACATTCAGCCCAATGAAGCTTCTTCTGAAACAGGATTCAATGGCCATCTCTACACATTAACATTCAACGGAAAACAGTTCCAACCCGACTATTACCAAACAGAGAACTCCACCCACTACCTGCGCCTCAACATGGAAACTGGCAAGAAAAGCAGGAGCGAGAAAGGTGTTGACATGAGTTCTCTAAAGCATGCATTGCAAATTGCAAAAGAACGTGTGGATAGACAAACTGCGTGGAATGCTCTTTCCGTCAAGACACCCGCTTTCTCGCCATGGGCACCCTATGGCTATGCGAGATTGGTTCAGCAAGTAAATCAAGCAGAGGAAATCATTCATAAATCAGTCCAAGCTATAACCCAAGACGAGGTTAATGCAGCTACGTCCACACTCAACATGGCCATCAACACCATGCGTCCAGGCAATCTTGCAGAGCCAGAAGACCTCGGCGAACTCCTTCAGATGCTCACCAAAGCAAAAAACAATCCCGACATAACTACCGATTTACGTGAAGCTATTAACTATGCTGATATGGTTGTGCAATATGTGAATGACGGTTCAGGAACTCGTGATCTCATTGACAAAGCGCTCAAACTCCTTTGTGAGACGATGAAGTCAGCAGAAAAGACAAATGAATGAAGAATCCTCCCACACCCTTGCCGCACGAGCCTGATATATTGCAGATTATTTGCAAATACGTGAGTTTCCTTGATGATTCTCGAATAGCTATTGTCCCTGGTCATCTCCCATTGATGTCCGATTGTTGCACCAATTGGATGATGGTCTTGACCGTCTTCTCCCATGAAAACCTTTTGGCATTCACAAAACCTTTTGACACAAGCGTAGAGCGGAGCGTGTTATCCGCATTCAGAAACTGCCTGATAGTATCTCTCATTTCTTCTACATGGTAAGGATTAAAGAAAATAGCAGCATCTCCACACACTTCCCTCAACACAGGAATATCGGACGACAATACAGGACAGCCGCACTTCATTGCCTCAATATATAAAAGATAGAATGTAAAAAGGGGCCTGCCCAAGCGGACAGATCCCTTTTATTATGATAGAGTGAATTTACTCCTCAACGGCTGCCTGGGCGGCAGCCAAACGTGCGATTGGCACGCGGAATGGAGAACAAGATGCGTAATTCATGCCAACCTTAGCACAGAACTTCACAGATGAAGGTTCACCTCCGTGCTCACCGCAAATACCTGTGCGCATGCCAGGACGTACGGCACGACCTTTCTCGACAGCCATCTTGATGAGCTGACCTACACCGTTCTGGTCGAGAACCTGGAATGGGTCAACCTTCAAGATCTTCTTCTCCAGATAAACTGGGAGGAATGAAGCGATGTCGTCACGAGAATAACCGAAGGTCATCTGAGTGAGGTCGTTCGTTCCGAATGAGAAATACTCAGCCTCCTTAGCAATCTTATCGGCAGTAAGGGCAGCACGTGGAATCTCAATCATCGTACCGATTTCGAATGGGATTTCAACGCCTTCCTCAGCGAATACTTCCTTAGCCACTTTCTGGATGATTTCCTTTTGCTGCTTGAGCTCATAGAGGATACCGATGAGTGGAACCATGATTTCAGGATGTGGATCGAAACCTTCCTTCTTCAACTGGCAAGCGGCACCGAGAATAGCACGTGTCTGCATAGCAGTAATTTCAGGGAAGGTGATGCCGAGACGGCAACCGCGGTGACCAAGCATTGGGTTGTTCTCTGCGAGAGAAGCCACACGCTGCTGAATAACCTTGATGTCCACACCCATAGCTTCTGCCATTTCCTGCTGACCCTTCAGGTCGTGAGGAACGAACTCGTGCAATGGTGGGTCAAGCAGACGGATGTTCACGTGAAGACCGTCCATAGCCTTGAGGATGCCGTAGAAGTCAGCCTTCTGATATGGGAGGAGCTTAGCGAGAGCCTTCTCACGACCTTCAACAGTGTCAGAAAGAATCATCTCACGCATAGCAATAATCTTCTGATCGTCAAAGAACATGTGTTCTGTACGGGTCAAGCCGATACCCTTTGCACCGAAAGCACGAGCCACCTCAGCGTCGTGTGGTGTGTCGGCGTTAGTACGTACCTGCAACTTCGTGTACTTGTCGCAGAGGTCCATAAGAGCCTTGAAGTCACCAGAGAGTTCAGCAGCCTTTGTCTGAATCTCACCAGCATATACCTGACCTGTAGAACCGTTCAGAGAGATGTAGTCACCTTCCTTGTAAGTGACACCTTCGATTTCAACAGTCTTTGCCTTGTAATCAACGTTGATGGCACCTGCACCTGACACACAGCACTTACCCATACCACGGGCAACAACAGCTGCGTGAGAAGTCATACCACCACGTGCGGTGAGGATACCCTCTGCAGATGCCATACCAGCGAGGTCTTCTGGAGAAGTCTCGATACGAACCATAATGACCTTGTGACCATTGGCGTGCCATTCCTGAGCATCATCAGCGTGGAACACAATCTGACCACATGCAGCACCTGGAGATGCTGGCAGACCTTGAGTGATGACCTTAGCCTTCTTCAAAGCGTCCTTATCGAACACGGGGTGAAGGAGTTCATCAAGCTTCTGTGGTTCACAACGAAGAATAGCAGTCTTTTCATCAATGAGACCTTCGCGAACGAGGTCCATAGCAATCTTCACCATTGCGGTACCAGTACGCTTACCGTTACGAGTCTGAAGGAACCAGAGTTTGCCCTCCTGTACGGTGAACTCCATGTCCTGCATATCCTTATAGTGCTTCTCCAACTTATCCTGAATGTCATTCAGTTCAGCATAGAGAGCAGGCATAGCCTCTTCCATAGATGGATACTTGGCAACACGTTCAGCCTCAGAAATACCTGCACGCTCAGCCCAACGCTGTGAACCAATCTTGGTGATTTGCTGTGGGGTACGGATACCTGCCACCACGTCTTCACCCTGTGCGTTGATGAGGTACTCACCGTTGAAGAGGTTTTCACCATTACCAGCATCACGAGAGAAGCAAACACCTGTAGCAGATGTGTCACCCATGTTACCGAACACCATTGCCATCACAGAGACAGCTGTACCCCACTCGTCTGGAATACCTTCCATCTTACGGTAGAGGATAGCGCGCTCGTTCATCCAGCTACGGAACACAGCACAGATAGCACCCCAAAGCTGAACGATAGGATCAGTTGGGAAGTCCTGACCGGTACGCTCCTTGATAGCCTTCTTGAAAAGTTCAACGAGTTTCTTCAGGGATTCAACAGAAAGATCCTTGTCAAGTGTCACGCCCTGCTCTTCCTTCACTTTCTCGATGATTTCCTCAAATGGGTCGATGTCTTCCTTGTTCACTGGTTTCAAACCAAGAACCACGTCACCGTACATCTGTACGAAACGACGATAAGAATCATATACAAAGTGAGGGTTACCAGTCTTTTTCACCATACCTTCAGCCACTTCGTCATTGAGACCAAGATTGAGAATAGTATCCATCATACCAGGCATGGAAGCACGTGCACCAGAACGTACACTGACAAGTAACGGGTTGTTCACATCACCAAACTTGCAGTTCATCAGTTTCTCAACATGAGCCACAGCGGCATTCACTTCGTCTTGAAGCAACTCCTTGATTTTGTCTTCTCCGACCTCATAATATTCATTACAGCAATCTGTAGTGATTGTGAAGCCCGGAGGCACTGGCACACCAATGAGGTTCATCTCTGCAAGGTTTGCGCCCTTGCCACCGAGAGCCTCGCGCATCTGCGCATTACCTTCTGCCTGTCCATTGCCGAAGGTGTAAACTCTTTTTTGAGCCATAACTTTTCTTTTTTAAGTTATTTAAGGTTATTAATCAATGTAAATCTCGTATCCATCAAGAAGGAAAAAACATGTTTGCGGGAACTCGTTCCCAACGAATTTTGCAAAAATAACGTATTTTGTCCAAAGCAACAAATAATTTGGCATTTTTTTGAGAAAAATGACCATTATTTATCCGAAAGCCTACGAATGAGGCCTTTCCTAATCTTCGGAATGCGTGGTCCTTTCTTCATGTTCTCTTGTATTAACTCTTCTGTTTTATTGTACATATTTTTGAATTGTTCGGTAATAAAATTCTGCACTCTTTCCTCCACTGTCGGCATTCCTTCCTCAGCAGGCGAAACGCACATAAGACCATTATGCACAATCTCCACTTCCACATTTTGATCAGTCTGCATCGGGTCACCATCATAGTGCACCACGCCTGGTCTCAAACGGCGAACAATGGCCTTCTCGCATTGAAAAGTCTTGATACGCGAGTTTTGTTCAATTGTCCCATTAAACAATTGAATAGCCATCTGAGGAGCCTCTATCGCAAGGAAGGGTTCAATGATTGTCACATCCATCAATCCGTCCCTGACCGAAGCTGAAGGCGCAATGTAAGCATTATTGCCGTATTGGGATGCATTGGCAAAAGAAATGAGGAATGCCTTGTAAATCTGATGCACCTCTTCCCCGTCCCTATTGTTGACTATATCCAAGTCGTATGTTTCAGGATGATAGTTGAGGCTGCTGTTCAGTACATTTTCGATGTAGGACACGGGGCCTCTCTTGCCCGACTCTGCAAAACGCTGTGAAATGAATGCATCAAATCCCACACCGCATGTACAGAAAAAAGGTCGCTTGTTCACGATACCATAGTCCATCGGAAGCGTTAATCCCCTGTTAATGATTTTGATGGCGCTCAAAGGATCTGTTGGAATGCGCAAATGACGCGCAAGTCCGTTTCCCGAACCAGAGGGAATGATGGCAAGAGCTGTCTGCGTATGAATAAGTCCCGCCGCCACCTCATTCACAGTGCCATCACCACCTATCGCACATACAATGTCAGTCCCATGCACCGATGCCTGTTTCGCCAACTCCGTCGCATGTCCGACATATTCTGTTTTCATCACTTCATAGTCATACTGCGACTTGTCGAGATAGTCCTCAATCAGCCTAAGAACAAAGTTCTTTCCCGAAGTTCCCGACACAGGATTAACAATGAATACGATTCTTTTTTTGTCCGCCATAGAAAACAACAGCCTGTGGTTCTGTTGCAGTATCTCAACTATATTATATAATATAATGTGTATTGCAATGTCCGCTCATCAAAAAGATACCTCACTTGGAATTGCGGTGCAAAATTACAACTTTTTTACGTCAATTTCTGTAAATACAACTATGTTTTTTGAGTTTATCGTTTTTTTTTCCGAAAAGATAAGAGTTAAACGGGCTTTTTTTACTACCTTTGCATCGTTTTTGTATTAACAACAGAAAATAATCAGAACAAATAACGTGTCCCTTTCGGTGTCAACGGAGAACATTTCATGCGAGATGAAACGTTTCAAACATTGACTGCAAGCCGAAACGCACAATTTTATTATGGGTTTATTACAACAAAGAATGAGTAAGTATAGAGAGCCGCAGAAGTACATCAATGCGGGTGTCTATCCTTATTTCAGAGAAATTGACAGTCATCAAGACACAGAGGTGATGATGAGCGGGAAGCGAGTTCTTATGTTTGGCTCAAACTCTTACATGGGTCTAACATATGACAAGCGAATTTGCGAGGCTGCCATCAATGCAATTAAGAAATACGGCACAGGTTGTGCAGGTTCTCGTTTCTTGAACGGCACACTTGACCTCCACATCCAGCTTGAAAAAGAACTTGCAGAATTTGTGGGTAAAGATGAAGCACTTGTTTACTCTACTGGTTTCACTGTAAACTCAGGTGTGGTGTCTTGTTTGACAGGCAGAAACGACTACATCATTGGTGATGACCGCGACCATGCTTCTATTGTTGACGGGCGTCGTCTTTCTTTCTCTCAATTCTTCCATTACAAGCACAACGACATGGAAGACCTTGAGCATCAGTTGATGCGTTGCAATGCCGACTCTCTCAAACTGATTGTTATTGACGGTCTCTTCTCTATGGAAGGCGACCTTGCCAAACTTCCCGAAATCATAGAACTCAAGAAGAAGTACAATGCCACTGTCATGGTGGACGAAGCACATGGTTTAGGTGTGTTTGGTAAGCAAGGACGTGGCGTCTGCAACCATTTCGGTGTAACAGAGGACGTTGACCTTATCATGGGCACCTTCTCCAAGAGTCTTGCTTCCATCGGTGGTTTCATTGCTTCCGACAGCGACACCATCAACTGGTTGCGTCACAACAGCCGTACATACATTTTCAGTGCATCCAACACGCCAGCTGCAACTGCTGCTGCACTAGAAGCCATCCATATCCTCAAGTCTGAACCTGAGCGCCAGGAGAATCTTTGGAAGACAACCAACTATGCACTCGAACAGTTCAAGCAGGCAGGATTTGAAATTGGCGACACAGAAAGTCCAATCATTCCACTTTATGTGCGTGATGCATTCAAGACATTCCAAGTCACCAAGATGGCATTTGACAAGGGCGTATTCGTCAATTCAGTCGTTCCGCCAGCATGTGCTCCACAAGACACACTTATCCGTGTGGCACTGATGGCAACTCACACGAAAGAGCAGGTTGACCGTTGTGTCGCCATCCTCGTTGATGTGTTCAAGGAACTTGGGCTGTTAAAATAACAAATACCAACAAAAAGTTAAAAACTAAAAACTAAAAGTTTAAGTAACTGTCCCAACGGATGGTGTATCCTTTCACTTTTAGTTTTTAGTTTTTTGGTTTATCTCTTTTCAATAAAATCATGCTTACACTCAAACTCATTACAGAAGAGACAGAAAGAGTCATCAAAGGTCTCGAGAAAAAGCACTTCGCTGGTGCAAAAGAAGCAGTTGAAAAAGCAATTGCCATCGACAAGCAGCGTCGTGAAGCACAAACCAAGCTTGATGCCATTCTTGCAGAAAGCAAGAAATATGCCGCACAGATTGGACAGTTGATGAAAGCCGGCAAGAAGGATGATGCTGAAGCAGCAAAGGCTGAAGTGGCAAAACTCAAAGCATCAGCAACCGAGCTCGAAACTGTTAAGGCAAATGCAGAGCAGGAGTTGACAGCACACCTCTGCACCATTCCCAACATTCCATACGATGAAGTGCCAGAAGGTTCTTGTGCAGAAGACAATGTAGTGGTGAAGTCATCCCTTCGCGAATGTAAACCTGGTGACACCGTTGGCAATTGGGACACCATTCCCTCTAATGGCGAAGCCAAACTTCCACATTGGGAACTCGCAAAGAAGTATAACCTTATCGACTTTGACTTGGGTGTAAAAATAACAGGTGCAGGTTTCCCTGTCTATATAGGAAAAGGTGCTCAACTCCAGCGTGCCCTCATCAACTTCTTCCTTGCCGAGGCCAACAAGGCTGGCTACACTGAAATCATGCCACCAACAGTGGTGAATGCTGCATCAGGATACGGCACAGGACAGCTGCCCGATAAGGAAGGACAAATGTATCACTGCGAAGTGGACGACCTTTACCTCATCCCCACAGCAGAAGTTCCCGTCACTAACATCTACCGTGATGTCATTCTCGACGAGAAGGATCTTCCTGTCAAGAACTGCGCTTACACCCAATGTTTCCGTCGTGAAGCTGGCAGCTATGGCAAGGATGTACGTGGACTTAATCGTCTGCATGAATTCTCCAAGATTGAGATTGTGCGCATCGACACACCAGAACACTCTAAAGAGAGTCACAAAGAGATGCTTGACCATGTGGAAGGTCTCTTGAAGAAGCTCGAATTGCCTTACCGCATTCTTCGTCTTTGCGGTGGCGACCAGAGTTTCACCTCTGCCATCTGTTACGACTTTGAGGTGTACAGCGAAGCGCAAGGTCGTTGGCTTGAAGTTTCATCTGTCAGCAACTTCGACACCTATCAGGCAAACCGCCTCAAGTGCCGTTACCGCAATGCTGACAAGAAGGTGCAGCTCTGTCACACCCTCAACGGTTCCGCACTTGCCCTTCCCCGCATTGTTGCCTCCATTCTTGAAGACAATCAGACGGCAGAAGGCATCCGCATTCCAAAGGCTCTCGTGCCATACACGGGATTCGAAATGATTAATTGAAAAGCGATTGAATAAAACGCACGACAAATCGCCATTCCATTTGTTGCAACAACAATATTTGTCGAATATATAAAAATGATGCCATCTCCAACGAGGTGGCATCATTTATAGTTTTTCCAAAGCTCGAAGAGATTTTCCCCGATTCAGTTTGAAATAGGTTTCCCTAAGACCTTCAAGCCACAGGGATGTGTTATTTTCATCAAACTTTCGCGATTGCTCAAATGCAGTGCAAGCCTGACGGTAGAGTTGCGTGATAGCATTCTTCTGTTTGTTATAAGAAGGGTCAGACTTAGGCAAATTAAACTGTTCATATGTCACATGGGCTTGATGAAGGTGGATACTACCGATAGCAGCCCATGCCTCAGCGTCATCTGCCTTGATGTCAATGCACTGCTGATATGCCTGAATAGCATCATCATAGCGTTCAAGCAACACCAGTTCAGTACCTTTCATATACCAATAGTCACGTTTTTGAGGATGAAGATTGGTCATGCGGTTTACCTTTTGCAAAGCCTGTGCATACTCTCCGTGGTCATTGTAGTGTTTAACCAGCGTGACAAAGAAATATTCCGATTCCGGATAAGCATTGAATCCATTTTCCAGATACCTGACCATTTGGATGGTGTCACCCAATTCTGCAGCAGTCTTTGCTCCTATCTCAAGCAATTGCGGACGAAGGCTTTCCTCCTTCAGACCTTCCGTCAAGTAGGTCATCACACCCCGATAGTTATTAGAGCCGTATGCACTCAGAGTTGAGAGCACAGAAGCATCTATGATGTCATCAGGATCGGAAAGGATGGAGTTACCCTTTGCATCAACAAACACATCTGCAGATTTTGTCTGCATGTACATATCGAAAAAACGGAAGGCATCAACGTATGACTTTTTCGAGTAATAGTACTTGCCGGCATTGAACAGGTTTTTTCTGTAAGGAAGCAACATCTGCCCCACTCCACTTCGCAATTTCGGAACAGCCTTCTTGCCTTCAGCCAGCCTTGCGGCAACAGCACGTTGTTCCACGCTGTCACACTGAAGCCCTGTCACATAAAGCTCGTACATATATTTGAAAAAGCTGACAGTGTCGGGCTTTGAATTCAAATATATTTTCCTGTTCTCAACGCCGATGAGTTCATTGATGGCATCCAGTTTGAAACGATATAATTGTGCATCCGATGCCGCTTCCGGATGCTCACGCATAGCATCAATAAGCACCTGCCGCGCCTGCGCAAAGTTTTTCTCCTTCATGCTGGTGCGGTAGGATTTGACAACGCTGGCTCTCTTGTAGGGCAGCGCGTAAGAGAATATGAACGAAAAACTAAAAACTAAAAGTATAAGATTCTTTTTCATATCAAATGAGAAACTAAAAGTTAAAAGCTTAAAAGTCACATCCGAGCAACCGGTAACTTATCCTTTCAACTTTTAACTTTTAGTTTTTAGTTTCATCTGTCAATTAGTTGAACCATTTCACGTAGCAGAAGTCCTGACGGTGTGGCAGGTCTGCATTCTTTGGGTACATACGGTATGCCACTCTGAAGCTACCAGCCGTCGGAATGACATGAGTGCCCTCAAAGGTGTAGAGGTTTCCATCGCGACCGGTCACCTCAAGTGGTTCCACCTGACTGATGTGGTCACGACCTTCTTCATCACGATAGATGGTAACGAGTTCGAAACCGATGGCATCATCCAATCCCTGCTCGTCAATCACATACTTGATGTGGTACTTCTTGCCAGAGAGCACATCACCCTTCAGCATGTCCTCCTCCTTCTCGAAGGAAACCACATTGACGTCATCCCAACGGGAAGCCACAAGTTCTTTCCATGCTGCGATGTCTTTTGCCTTCTTGAAGTTGTCGGCAAAGAGTTCTTTACGACGCTTTGCCAATGGGCAATAGAATTTCGTGAAGTAGTCGTCAAGCTGACGCTTCATCGTATAGTGAGGTGCAATACGTGCAATAGAGTTCTTGACCGTCTGAATCCAGCCCTCTGAGTAACCCTTCGCATTGCGGGCGTAGTAGAGTGGCAGAATTTCGTTCTCGAGCAGTGAATAGATGGTAGCTGCATCGAGCTGGTCTTGCTGTTCCTGATTTGGGAAGGTGCGCTTTTCCGTCAATGCCCAACCTGCACCCTCACGGTAGCCTTCGAGCCACCAGCCATCAAGCACAGAGAGGTTCACGACGCCGTTCATCAGCGCCTTCTCACCAGAAGTACCCGAAGCCTCCAATGGACGTGTCGGTGTATTCATCCAAATGTCCACACCAGTCACCAAGCGACGGGCAAGCTTCATGTCGTAGTTCTCCAAGAAGATAATCTTACCCAGGAACTCAGGACGACGGCTGATTTCGTAAATTTTCTTGATCAAGCCCTGACCTGCACCATCAGCTGGGTGTGCCTTACCTGCAAAGAGGAACTGCACAGGATAGTTGGGGTTATTCACAATCTTTGCCAAGCGGTCAAGGTCGCTGAAGAGGAGGTGCGCACGCTTATAAGTAGCGAAACGACGGGCGAAACCAATCGTCAAAGCGTTAGGATTGATCTTCTCCACGATGGAAACGATACGTGAAGGGTCACCCTGATGCTTCAGCCAATCCTCCCTGAATGCCTTCTTGATATATTCAATCAGCTTTGCCTTCAAAGCCAGGCGTGTATTCCAGATCTCTTGATCAGGCACATTGTAGATAGCCTCCCAAATCTTCTCGTTCGATTGGTCTGAAAGGAAACTCTTGTCAAAGTTCTTGGCATAAAGTGCCTTCCATTCAGAAGCCGTCCATGTTGGCATATGTACACCATTGGTCACATAACCCACATTGTCCAATTCCTCTGGGAAGTAACCCTTCCAGATGCCGTTGAACATATCCTTTGACACCTTGCCATGCAACCAGCTCACACCGTTCACCCAAGAAGAGGTGTTGCAAGCAAAAGTGGACATGCAGAAGCGCTCGCCCTTATCGTCAGGGTTCACACGTCCCATACCCATGAACTCATCCCAGCTGATGCCGAGCTTTTCTGGATACTGACCCATATACTTGCCGAAGAGACCTTCGTCAAAATAGTCGTGACCTGCAGGAACAGGAGTGTGTACAGTGTAAAGAGAAGAAGTGCGCACCACTTCCAGTGCCTCGTTGAAAGTCATGCCGCTCTCCACATACTCCGCCAGACGCTGCACATTGGCAAGAGCAGCATGTCCTTCGTTGCAGTGGATGATGTCCTTCTTGATGCCCAGTTTGTTGAGCAGCAGAATACCACCGATACCAAGCAGAATCTCCTGCTTCAGACGGTTCTCCCAGTCACCACCATAGAGGGCGTGAGTGATGGAGCGGTCATACTCAGAGTTCATGTCATTATCAGTGTCGAGCAGATACAGCTTCACACGACCTACATTCACACGCCACACAAGTGCATGCACTGTATAGTTGTTGTAAGGCACGTCAATCACCACCTGATCGCCGTTCTCATCCAATTCGCGTTCGATTGGCAGCGTCGGGAACACCTGAGCCTCATAGTTAGCCACTTGCTGACCTTCAATCGAGAGCGTCTGAGTGAAGTAGCCATAGCGATACAGGAAACCGACAGCACAGAAGTCGATGTTAGAATCAGATGCCTCTTTCACGTAGTCACCAGCCAAGATGCCAAGACCACCAGAGTAAATCTTCAGCACATTGCTCAAACCATACTCCATGCAGAGATATGCCACAGAAGGACGCTTCGTGTCAGGCTTCACATCCATATATGCACGATACTCCTTATATACATTATTGATACGCTCAACAAGTTTCTTGTCTTCCGCAATCTTCTCCAGCTTCTCGTAGTTCATTCTGCCAAGGAACAGCACGGGGTTCTTCTGAACTTCATGCCAAAGTTTCGTGTCCATATCGTTGAAGATATGACCCACTTCATTGTTCCATGCCCACCACAGATTGTGAGCAATCTCATTCAGAGGTTGAAGAGTTGCAGGAACTGACGACCTCACGCTGATTTCACGCCAATTAGGAACATTGGCGTTGCTTGCTTGAATTTTCATAATTTTATCAATCAGTTATTGTAATTATCTACTTTCAGTATGTGTTATTTCATACTTCTCACTTTTTACCTTCCAATCGTGCATCGCGACTTGCGAGCGCCTTGTCGTAGGCTTCATAATAATATTGGATGAAATGCTTCCAAAGAGCTTTCTCCGCCACCTTCTCCGCATTCTTGCGCGCTGCGTTCACCTGTTTCTTGTTCATTTTCGAGAACTGCAGCATTGTGTCACGAATGCCGTTGCTCACCTCGTCGAAGTTGTAATCAGAACGATGTACCGTCTTCACGCCGTCCTCTATCTCGCTGTATCTTCCTTTCAGGCTATTAGCCCAAAGGCCAAAACCAGCCAGGTCTGTCGTGATACAAGGCACATGGAATGCCACCGATTCCGTCGGGGTGTAACCCCAAGGCTCGTAATATGAAGGGAACACCGTCAAGTCATTGCCGATGAGGATGTCATAATAGTCCTTGTTGAAGATGCCATCCTTGCCATCCAGATAGCAAGGCACAAAAATCACCTTCACCTTATCCTCAGGACGGTTGTACATGTCGAGCCAGTTCAGTTGCCCCAACACCTTATCATACTCGGGCTCATGCAGCACGTGCGTGATGCGTGGGTCACCTATGGCACCATATTCAACAGGATTGTGCTTCTTGTTGGCGAGTGCCACTTGCAAATCCATTCGGGCTTCCTTCATCCATGCAGGCACCATGACGAATGCCAGCACATTCTTTTCCAATCTGTCATCCCAACGCAGACGGTTCAGTGCATCAATGAACACGTTGATGCCCTTATTCTGATATTCATATCGTCCACCCGTCGACACAATGATGGTTTCATCATCCAGTTGCGCACCCATCAGCGTGTTGGCAATCCGTAAAAGATGCTTGCGCGCAGCCTGCCTTGCCGCATCGAACTTGGCAGCAGGAGAAGGCACGAAATCATTCTCAAAGCCATTCATCAGAATCTCGTCAGCAGGCTTGTCCAGCAGTTCCGCGCATTCCTTACCGGTAATCTCGCTTACCGTTGTGAAGCAATCCACGTTCCATGCAGCTTGCTTCTCCACCGAGTGCTTCGATTCCACACCCAGCTCCGATGCCATCTGGTCACCGTTGTAAACTGAAAGATAATCGTAGAGTGGCTTGTTGTTTCCGGCTATGGAGCGTCCCACCGTCGTGGCGTGCGTCGTGAAGATGGTAGCCACTTCCGGCACATATTTCTTCACATACAGGGCAGCCAGACACGTCTGCCACTCATGTGCCTGAAAGACCACGTTGTCATCCTTCTTCAATCCAAAAAACTTATAGTAGCTCTCCACCACTTTGCCTGCTGCCCATGAGAACATCAGGCTCTCATCATAGTCGCCGTATGCATTCAGCGAATTGACCTGGAAGTTTTCCCAAGCCCATCCGAAAATCTCATTTCTCTGTTCAAAAAATGGCTTGAAATCCACAAGGATGGCAATGGGTTCGCCCGGCACCTGCCAGCGTCCTACACGGAAAGAAACGCCGTCATTCTGTTGCGCACTCTTTCGCCACTTTGCCAATAAAGACTTGTTTTCCTTGAAAAGCGGATTCTTTTTCCCTTCCCAAAAATCGGGACCGATGAAAAAGACCTTGTCTGTCAGTTTATCCTGCAGGGTCTTCGCACGTGTGGAAAGCACCGTGTATATGCCGCCCACCTTATTGCAGACCTCCCAACTTGATTCGAAAATATAATGCGGTTCTTGTAAATCTCGTGTCTTTTTTGCCATAAATACCAACAGAAAATTCTTTTACCTTAAAACTTAAATCGAGCGCAAAGGTACTGATTTATTTTGATTTAAGAAATTTTCAGAATAAAAAAAACGTGCGCGTCCTGTTAAAATGGACGGCACGTCCTTTCTTTGCTATACTAACATGGCAAGAAACTCATCTTCCGACACAATGGGGACACCCAGACTATTGGCCTTTTCCAGTTTTGAGGGGCCCATATTATCCCCAGCAAGGATGAACGTGGTCTTCTTCGAGATACTACCCACATTCTTGCCTCCGTTCTGTTCAATCATCGCCTTATATTCATCCCTGGAATGCTTTTGGAACACGCCGGAGATGACGATGCTCTTGCCGGTCAACTTGTCCGTCTGCCCTACCAGCTGCTCCTCAGAGAGCTGCATCTGAACGCCCTCGCTCGCCAACTTGTCCACCATCTCCGCATTCTTCGTGTCTTGGAAATACTTCACCACCGATTCGGCTATCACCTGTCCCACTCCATCCACTTCCATCAGCTCCTCCACAGAAGCTTTTCTGAGGGCATCCATCGACTTGAAATGACGGGCAATCAGCTTGGCTGTCGTCTCACCCACAAAGCGGATGCCAATGGCAAACACCACCCGTTCAAACGGCACCTGCAGCGTCGATTTCACACCATCCACCACCTTCTGCGCCGACTTCACACGGTTTGTGTTGTAGCCGCATATCTGCGCCACCGTCAGCTTGTACAGGTCGGACACATCGTGTATCAATCCCCGCTGATAGTAGTCATCCACCGTTTCTGGCCCCAAACTGTCTATGTTCATCGCCTTGCGAGAGATGAAGTGCTCTATACGGCCCTTGATTTGAGGAGGGCACGCGCTGTCGTTCGGACAATAGTGCGCCGCCTCACCTTCAAAGCGTACCAATTCAGCACCACATTCAGGACAGGTCTTGATGAACTGCACCTTCTGCAAGCCCGGTTGACGCTGGTCTTTATCCACACCCACCACCTTAGGGATGATTTCGCCACCTTTCTCCACATACACCATATCTCCGATGTGCAGATCCAGTTCCTCCATCACGTCAGCATTGTGCAACGACGCACGCTTTACCATCGTTCCAGCCAGTTGCACGGGATCCATATTCGCCACAGGCGTCACCGCACCCGTTCTACCCACCTGATACGTCACCTCATTCAGTCGTGTGCAAGCCCTCTCAGCCTTGAACTTATAAGCAATCGCCCAACGTGGACTCTTCGCCGTATAGCCCAAATGGCGCTGTTGGCGCAACGAGTTCACCTTCAGCACGATGCCATCCGTTGCCACAGGCAGGTTCTTGCGTTCCTTATCCCAATAGTCGATGAAATCAATCACCTCTTCTACCGTCTTGCACTTCCTCATGCCCTGCGAAATCTTGAAGCCCCACGAAGCCGCCTTCTGCAAGTTCTCATAGTGGTAGCCATCGTTCGGAATCTCATCACCCAACAAATAATACAGATACGCGTCCAAACCACGCTCAGCCACCACCCTCGAGCTCTGCGACTTCAAGGTGCCGCTGGCAGCATTTCTTGGATTGGCAAACAAAGGTTCCTCACGTTTTGCCCGCTCCTCGTTCAGTTTCTCAAAGGAAGTCCAAGGCATCAGAATCTCACCACGAATCTCAAACTCATGCGGATAGCCGCTACCCTCCTTCAGTATCAGAGGAATGGAACGAATCGTACGCACGTTGTTCGTCACATCATCACCTTTCACGCCATCTCCTCTCGTCACTGCCTGCACAAGCTCGCCATCCACATAAGTCAGCGAAATGCTCAGCCCGTCATACTTCATCTCCGCACAAATCTCAAAATCCTCTCCTTCCAAACCCTCTTTCACACGGTTGTAGAAATCGCGCACTTCACCCTCATTGTATGTGTTTGCCAACGACAGCATCGGGTACTTGTGCGCCACCGCCTTGAACGACTGGTTCAAATCACTACCCACACGCTGTGTAGGCGAGTTTGGGTCGGCATATTGCGGATAGAACAGCTCCAAATCCTCCAGACGATGCATCATCTGGTCGAAATCATAATCCGAAATTGTCGGCTGATTCAACACATAATAATTATAGTTATGCTGCTCCAGTTCCTTCCTGAGCTGCTCAATCTCTTCCTTTGGTGTCATATCTTTATTAAAATTCCTTTGCAAAGTTACAACATTTCACGCACATAAACAACAGAATCATTCATAAATTAAGCTATGCTTATCGCAAAGTGATTTACTCGCAAAGAACGGATAACTCCTTAAAAAACTCTAGCTCCTTTAGTGATTCAAACATCAGTTTAATGTCCAACCGTTGTCACCATGATAAATCATCTGGTGCGTCATGCCGCCATCGATGCAGATGTTCTCACCCGTGATGAATCCTGCCTTGTCGGAACAAAGAAAGAGAACCATGTTGGCGATGTCCATCGGGTTGCCCACTCGTCCAGCAGGCTGTTGAACAGCATCAGCTCCCTCATAAACGGTATAGGCCGTGTCAATCCATCCTGGTGAAATACTGTTCACTCGCACCTTACCAGCAAGGCTGACAGCTAAGGCGTGAGTCAAAGCAGCAATACCACCCTTTGCTGCCGTATAGCTTTCCGTCTGAGGTTGGCTCATACGGTCACGTGATGAGGAGATATTGACAATGGAAGCACCCTTGGAGAAAAATGGAGCAAATAGTTTGGACAGATAGAATGGAGCCGTCACGCCAACACTCAGGGCATATTGAAAATCCTCATAACTGCACTCGTTTATGCCCTTCATCAGTGGCATGGCATTGTTGATGAGATAATCCACATGCCCATGTTTCTCAATGACATCCTTAGCAAACCGCTCCAGCACCTGTTTGTCAGCAAGGTCGCCCACAAAGTGGTTGCCCTGCTGTTTATCGATTACGCAAACAGTGGCTCCAAGTTTCTCGAATTCTTCTGCAATACATCTTCCGATGCCTTGCGCACCACCTGTTATTACGACTACTTTATCCTTGAAATCCATATTTGTATCAGTTCGATAAATTGGAATTTACTTTGCAGCAATCCAACAGCCGGCAGCCATTAGGATTGAGGCAATTATGAATATTATGGTGACAGGTTCGCCTAACAATAAGATAGACAACAGTGCACCGATGAATGGTGCCAGGGCATAGTAGG
>JAILDV010000058.1 GCA_024688885.1 Bacteroidaceae bacterium
TGAAAGAACCAACGAGCTGGTGAATTCCGGCATGCAGGCAGCCCTTGATTTCAGTGAGAAAGTGGTTGCAGCAGACCCTATTTTCAATGAAACGCAGGATGTTCCAGATGAGGATGACGAAGAATGGTGGGATGAAGACGAAGATGAGGACGATGAAGATGAATGGGGCGATGATGATGACGACGATGACGATGAGGATGAGTGGGGTGATGGAGATGATGACGACGATGACGAGGATGAAGATGACGATGATGATGAAGATAACGAAGACGATGTGATTGGTTGGACGGGAACCACGTGGAACTTCTCTGGTACGTTGACGGTCAATGATACAGAGGATGGAACTTATAGTTACAATGTTTCGATGACTATTGAATTCCCGGAATCTGGAGGTGTGAAAATTTCAGGTGGTGGTGATATCTCAGAATTGATGGGTGATAGTAGGGTCAGGTTTGAGGAAACGGTAAATGGTATGATTATCACCATCAGTGGCTCGTCAAGGGATACTTCGGATGGTTTAGATACAGCGAATTGGGCTTATACTTTGACGCTAAACCATACGAGTGCCACCCAAGCTGTGATGAGTTGGAATGGTCAAGAGTCATATAGCGGTTGGTACTATGTGGGGAAAGATAAGAAAACTTATAGTGGTGCAACCAGCACTTCTGGTCAATTCACGGGAACACGGACGAAATGAACAACGAAAAAAGTGAAAAGTGAAAGAAACCCTTTCACTTTTCATTTTTTTATACCGTTGAGCACGCTCGAAGGTACTCTCGTTCGGAAAAACTCAATTTTATTTGGTTTTTCTCTCACTTATTCGTACCTTTGCACCGTTTTTCGCGCGTGTGCATGATACGTGCATGCGTATATGATTAGGTAAAAGGATAATTTCTAAAAAATTTCGATATGAATGTTTCATACAAATGGTTGAAGGAGTATGTTGACTTCGACATGACGGCTGAGGAGGTGGGCAAGGCGCTCACCAGCATGGGCTTGGAAGTGGAAGCAGTGGAAGAGGTGCAGAGCATCAAGGGTGGTCTGCAAGGATTGGTGGTCGGTCAGGTACTGACTTGCGAACCTCATCCGAACAGTGACCACATGCACGTGACAACAGTGGATGAAGGTAATGGCGTGGTGGAGCAGATTGTCTGCGGTGCACCTAACGTGGCTGCTGGTCAGAAGGTGATTGTGGCTCAGTTGGGCTGCAAACTGTATGACGGTGACCAGGAGTTTGTCATCAAGAAGAGCAAGTTGCGTGGCATTGAGTCGAACGGCATGATTTGTGCGGAAGACGAGATTGGTGTGGGCACCAGTCATGACGGCATCATCGTGTTGCCAGAGGATGCAGTGGTGGGCACTCCTGCTGCTGAATACTATGGTTTGGAAAGCGATTACGTGATTGAGGTGGACATCACCCCTAACCACTCTGACGCTTGTTCTCACTGGGGTGTGGCTCGTGACTTCTATGCCTATCTGAAGCAGAATGGTTATGAAACTTCGTTGCATCGTCCATCAGTGGATGATTTCAAGGTGCAGAACAACGATTTGAAGTTTGACGTGGAAGTGGTGGCTGGCGAGGCTTGTCCCCGTTACTGCGCTGTCAGCGTGAAGAACTGCGAAGTGAAGGAAAGCCCAAAGTGGTTGAAGGACAGATTGACAGCGATTGGTCAGCGTCCTATCAACAACATCGTCGATATCACCAACTACATCATGATGGCGTATGGTCAGCCCCTGCATTGCTTTGACGCTGATATGGTGAAGGGCAATAAGGTGGTGGTGAAGACCCTGCCAGAAGGTACTCCATTCGTTACCCTCGATGGTGAGGAGCACAAACTTTCCGATAAGGACTTGGCTATCTGCAATGTGGAGGAGCCAATGTGTATCGCAGGTGTGTTTGGTGGCAAGGGAAGCGGAACCTACGAGACCACGAAGAACGTGCTGTTCGAGAGTGCTTACTTCCACCCAACTTGGATTCGCAAGAGTGCCCGTCGTCATGGCTTGCAGACAGATGCCAGTTTCCGCTTTGAGCGTGGTATTGACCCGGCAGGTCAGATATATGCCCTCAAACGTGCAGCGATGTTGGCACAGGAATTGGCTGGTGGCGAAATCAGCATGGAGATTGTGGATGTGAAGAATGACACACTGCCACAGGATGCCATCATTGATGTGGAATATCAGTATGTGGCTGACCTCATTGGTAAGGAACTGCCTGTGGAGACTCAGCAGAGCATCCTGAAGAACCTGGGCTTTGAAATCCTTTCTTCAGACGAGAAAGGCATGCAGGTGAAGGCTCCTGCTTTCCGTGTGGATGTGAAGAAGCCTTGCGATGTGGTGGAAGAGATTCTGCGCATCTATGGCTACAACAACATAGAGATTCCTTCTCAGGTGCGCTCATCGCTCACCGTGAAGGGGGAACTCGACAAGAGCAACAAACTGCAGAACCATGTGGCAGAACAGCTGGTGGGTTGCGGCTTCAACGAAATTCTGAACAACTCGCTCACCAAGGTGTCTTACTATGAAGAAGGCGAGATTTACAAGTTGGAGAACTGCGTGAAGCTGATGAACCCACTGAGTCAGGACTTGGCTGTACTGCGTCAGACGCTGCTCTTCGGTGGTCTTGAGTCTATTGCTCGCAACGCCAATCGTCGTATGCCCGACTTGAAGTTCTTCGAGTTTGGCAACTGCTACTACTTCGACCCTGAGAAGAATCAGGAGAAGGTGGACGAGAATGGTGAGACGCTGAAGGCAAGTGCTGAATCATCAAAGAAGATTCTGGCTGCTTATAGCGAAGGCTACCATTTGGGCTTGTGGCTGACTGGTAAGCGTGTGAACGGCAACTGGGCACATGCCGACGAGGAAACCTCTGTGTATGAGATGAAGGCTTACGTGCTGAACATCTTCAAACGCTTGGGTGTTCCATTCGGCGCACTTGTGTTTGGTGAGGAGAAGAACGACATCTTCTCGATTGCCACCACCATCACGCAGCGTGGCGGTAAGAAGATTGCCGAATTTGGCATCGTGACGAAGAAGGTGGCTAAGAAACTCGATGTTGAGGCTCCCGTCTTCTTTGCCGACATCAACTGGACAAACCTGATGAAGCTCATCAAGAAGGTGACCGTCACTTATTACGACTTGTCGAAATTCCCTGCCGTGAGCCGTGACCTCGCCTTGCTCGTTGATGAAGGCGTAGAGTTTGCTCAGATTGAGGCAGCCGCTTATCAGGCAGAAAAGAAACTCCTGAAGGAAGTGAAGCTCTTCGACGTGTATGAAGGCAAGAACCTCGAAGCCGGCAAGAAGTCGTATGCCGTCAACTTCACCCTCCAAAGCGAGGAAAAGACGCTGAACGACAAGGCCATTGAAGCCATCATGACCAAGATTGAGCAGAACATCTGCAAGGCAACGGGCGCAACGGTTCGTGGAAAATAAGGGATGACGAAGTACCAAGTGTATCAATATCTGTACTATGCGCTGATTGTGCTGTGGCTGGTACAGATCATAGTGGGCGGATTTAACGTCTATCTGCTGATTCCAACCTTCTGTTTGGTACTCTGCTACTATCTGATGAAAAAGAATAAAAAATAATCATAAACACACAAGAAAAGAACAAGAATTATGGGACGCGCATTTGAATTCCGTAAAGCGAGAAAACTGAAGAGATGGGGTAACATGGCAAAGACTTTCACACGCCTTGGCAAGCAGATTGCCATTGCCGTGGCTGAAGGCGGTCCAGACCCTGACAACAACGCACACCTTCGTGCTGTCATCGCAACTTGTCGTCACGAGAACATGCCAAAGGACAACATCGATCGTGCTATCAAGAACGCCATCGGCAAGGACAAGTCGGCTTGGAAGAGCGTGACTTACGAAGGATATGGCCCTCACGGAGTGGCTGTGTTTGTAGATACTTTGACTGACAACACGACCCGCACGGTGGCAGACGTTCGCTCTGTGTTCAACAAGTTCAGCGGCAACATGGGTACGACAGGCTCTCTCTCCTTCCTTTTCGACCACTACAGCCAGTTCACCTTCAAGAAGAAGGATGACATGGACATGGACGAGTTCATTCTTGAAGCCATCGAGTTTGGCGTGAACGACGAGTATGATGAGGAGTACGATGAGGAGAAGGATGAGACGACCATCACCATCTACGGTGATCCTAAGTCTTTCGCTCAGATTCAGAAATATCTCGAGGACAATGGTTACGAAATCACAGGTGCAGAGTTCACTTATGTGCCTAACGATTTGAAGGAAGTGACTGACGAGCAGCGTGAGACTATCGAGAAGATGGTGGAGCGTTTGGAAGAGTTCGATGATGTGCAGAACGTCTATACGAATATGAAGTAAAGATGAAAACTGTTTACGAAACTACAGGCACATGCTCTAAAGCAATTGAACTGGATGTTGATGATGCAACAGGCATCATCAACTCTGTCCAGTTTGTTGGTGGATGTGCTGGCAACACAATGGGCATCTCACAGCTAGTGCGTGGTATGAAAGCTGAAGATGTCATCAGCAAGCTGGAAGGAATCCGATGTGGCATGAAGCCCACCAGCTGTCCTGACCAGTTGGCGCATGCTCTCCGCCAAATCATGAACAAGTAATAATATTATATTATGTACGCGCGAGTTTCTTTTATATTGCTTCTCTTAGTGTTGGTGCTATCTTCTTGTCAGGAAAAGAAAGCGGATTTCTTCGAACGTGATGCCCGAGAATTTACTCAGACACATTGTCCGCAGATGATGGATGATGTCACTCGAGTTGACAGCATTGTGTTTGTGAAGAAGGAGGACAGAATGGGTGATTTGCTTTTGTACTATTCACTTTTTATGGATGATGCATCACGCAAGATTCTGATGGATAATCTGGGAGAATTGGCAGATATGAATCTTAAAGACCTCCGTAATTCTGTCGCTTTGGTCAAGTATAAGGAAGAGGGAGTGGAATTCACGTATATCTATCGAGATGCTGAAACTGGGGAGAAAATCGTGGAGTACCACTTTACGAAAAAGGATTATCAATGATGATTGTGTGCGCACACAGTAAAATTGTCTTCAAAAGTCGTCTTTTTTCATTATTTATTCTTTTTTAGTCATTTTTTCTATGTTTTTGTGACTGATATTTTGTTTAATTTACTAAAAGGTTGTAAATTTGCATCGGATTTAGGAGAATCGTTGAAAGCTTTCTCTTTAATCCCACACATAAGTTAAACAAATTAAAGGTAAGGTTAAAGATTATGTTACAGGAAAAAGCAGGAAACATTGCTGGCATCATTTGGAATGCTCTTGCAGGAGCTGAGTCAGCACAATCATTCAAGCAGATTAAGAAAGCTACTAAGCTTGCTGAAAAGGATTTCAACCTCGGTCTTGGCTGGTTGCTCCGCGAGGATAAGGTTCGCGCTGTTGAAACTGGTGATGAGAAGGACCCATACGCATACTCTTTGAAGTAATCCGTACTGAATCTTTCAGTGTAATAGTTGCTTAAAACTATAAAAAATGCGTTACTCAATTGTTGAGCGACGCATTTTTCTTTTCAAATTTGTAGTGAGTTCTTTCACTTATTGTATAAATTTCTCTCTTCGAAAAAGAAAACAAGCTCTCTTTTCATTCATTTATTCGAAATTTTCGTACCTTTGCAAAAACAAACGCTCAAACATCTTTTTTGCGATTATGAAGAAGAACTTTTACAAATGCGTGAGCAAGGTGTGTGCAGTGCTGCTCACTTTGCTGGGTTTTACAGCCCCCATCACATTGGCATCATGCTATGGTCCCATGCCTGACCGTCATTACACAGCAGAAGAATTGGCAGACTCCATTGATTCGTTGGCTGTGAGTGAAGATGACTCATTGGCACTGACAGAGGAGATGCAGGCAGTTGAAGAAGTTAGTGCAGAAGAGGGTGATGAGTGATGTGGTGAACATGAAGAATATCAGGAATTTCTGTATCATAGCACATATCGATCACGGCAAATCGACTTTGGCTGACCGACTCTTGGAGAAAACCAAGACCATCAAGATCACCCAAGGTCAGATGCTTGATGACATGGATTTGGAACAAGAGCGTGGTATTACCATCAAGAGTCACGCCATCCAGATGGAACATGTGTATGATGGTGACAAAGAGGAGTTCAAGGGACAAAAGTATGTCTTGAACCTTATTGACACTCCAGGACACGTGGACTTTTCTTATGAGGTGAGCCGTTCCATCGCTGCATGTGAAGGAGCACTGTTGGTTGTGGATGCCACGCAAGGTGTGCAAGCACAAACCATTTCCAACCTTTATATGGCCATTGACCATGATCTTGAAATCATCCCTGTCATCAACAAGATAGATATGCCAAATGCTATGCCGGAAGAGGTGGCTGACGAAATCATTGACCTCATTGGCTGTGATTTGGAAGATATCATCTATGCCAGTGGTAAGACAGGCGAAGGAGTGGATGACATTCTCAATGCCGTGGTGGAGCGAGTGCCCCATCCAGTGGGTGAGGAAAATGCGCCTCTGCAGGCACTCATCTTCGATTCCGTGTTCAATTCCTATCGTGGTGTCATTGCCTATTTCAAGATTATCAATGGTGTGATGCGTCCTGGCGAAAAGGTTCGCTTCATCAACACCAAGAAGGAATACTTGGCAGAAGAGATTGGTACACTCAAGATGGACATGGTGCCCAAGAAGGAACTCCGTACAGGCGATGTGGGTTATATCGTGACGGGCATCAAAAATGCAACAGAAGTAAAGGTGGGTGACACTATCACTTCGTTGACCAACCCGACTACAGAAGCCATCAAGGGCTTCCAGGAAGTGAAGCCGATGGTGTTTGCTGGTATCTATCCCATTGAGACGGAAGATTATGAGAACTTGCGCACCTCATTGGAGAAACTACAGTTGAACGATGCCTCATTGACTTTCCAACACGAGAGTTCTGCAGCCTTGGGCTTCGGTTTCCGTTGCGGATTCCTCGGACTTCTTCACATGGAGATTGTGCAGGAACGTTTGGACCGCGAGTTCGATATGGATGTGATTACAACGGTTCCTAACGTAAGCTATATGGTCTATGACAAGCAGGGTGGTGTGCAGGAAGTGCATAACCCGAGTGGCATGCCAGACCCCACAATGATAGATCATGTGGAAGAGCCATATATCCGTTCCACAGTCATCACGACATCCAACTATATTGGTCCCATCATGACGCTTTGTTTGAGTAAGCGTGCAGAATTGGTGAAACAAGACTTCATCGCGGGCAACCGCGTGGAGATTGAGTTCCTCATGCCGTTGGGCGAAATAGTGATAGATTTCTACGACAAGCTCAAGAGCGTTTCTCGTGGTTACGCCTCCTTCGACTATCATCCTGCAGGTTTCCGTGAAAGTAAACTCATCAAGCTTGACATCCTCTTGAACGGAGAATCTGTCGACGCTCTTTCCACACTGACTCATGTTGATAATGCTGTGACGTTAGGACGTCGTATGTGTGAACGCCTGAAAGAGCTCCTTCCGCGTCAGCAGTTTGACATCGCTATCCAGGCAGCCATCGGAGGCAAGATTGTAGCACGTGAGACCGTCAAGCAAGTACGAAAAGACGTGTTGGCGAAGTGTTATGGTGGTGATGTTTCCCGTAAACGAAAACTCCTTGAAAAACAGAAACGAGGCAAAAAGCGCATGAAGCAAATCGGCAATGTGAGTGTGCCACAAAAGGCATTTTTAGCAGTGCTGAAACTCGACGACGATTAATGACAAGGGGCTATTCAAAAAGCCCCTTGTTTGTTAAAAAATCTTTAAATACCATCTTGTAATGCCAAAAACATGCTAAAAAGCATAAAAATATTTGGCTCTTTATTCCAAATCGCCTAACTTTGCAGTGCAATTCTATCAAAAATAGGAATTGTAAGTCCGACAATAGGGCTCATGAAGTTTCGCTAATCGTGAGGATTATTTTGAAACCTTCAAATCTATAAACATAAGAATTGTATGAAAAAGTTAGTATTATTTTTAGCATTGTTGACCACCTCACTGATGGTGACTGCGAAGTCTGACCCACAGGTGGATCTTCAAAAGAAATGGGGTGCTGTCATTCATGCCATTGCTATGGTGGAGAGTCAGGGACAGCCCAACGTCGTATCCAAGAACGGTCTTTATGTCGGTTATCTTCAGATTTCCGAGATTCTTGTTCGCGAGTGTAATCGTATCGTTGGATACAAAAAATACACTTATGCAGACCGTTATGACAAGCAAAAGAGCATTGACATGTTCATTGATTACCAGGAACATTATAATCCTGACGGGAACATGGAACGTGCCATTCGTCTTTGGAACTCCGGCGATTTGAAATGCATGACTCGTAAGGCTCGCACAGAAGGCTACTACCAGCGTGTGATGGCAAAATACACAGCAACAGCCTCTCTGTAATTAACAAAACAATAAAAAGGGCAACTTGGTATTCCAATCAAGTTGCCCTTTTTTATGTATCTCTGTTTCTCGTTTTGAGTGTTATTTCTCGTTTTGAGTATCCCTTTTCGATTGTGAATAATTCTCCTTTTTTAGAAATTGCGGAATTGGGGATTATCTGCTTTCTTTACAGCCATGCACTCCATCTCGATGAGCCAAGTAGGACGGCAGACAGGTGCAAGCGTGATGACGTAAGGAATGTTGGGGAATTTCTCATCAAACAGTTTCTGGACAATCTCATAATCAGCACAGTCGCGTAGATAGACGATGATTTGCATCACGTCATCATATGCCATGCCTCCTTCTTCGAGGAGTTTCTCCACGTTTTCCCACATGCGATAGGTCTGATGCACAATGTCGCCCACATGCACCACTTCACCCTTGTTGTTGATGGAAGCAGTACCTGAGATATATACATGATTGCGGTCACCATACTGCATGAGGGTGCCACGTTCGAACGTCACGCCATATTCGATTGTTCTGTTCAGATGTGACAAAGCATGTAGATATCTTTGCTGTTCAGGTTCAAAGCCCGTCATGGCATAGCTGCCCAGTTGAACCAGTGCTTTCGGGTCAGCTGGTGTGCCACCGATACCTGTAGAAGCAATGAAATGGGTGTCAGATGTAAGTCCCTGCTCAGCAAAACATTCGCGTCTCGACTTCACCAAACCATTGTATTGTGTGTCCACATCACGCACAAAGAACCATGTGCGTATGCAGTTGGCTTCCAATGTGGCGTTGAAGTGTTTGAGAATATCAATATAGGCGAAGAGCGTTTTCCATGTCTGCATATAAGAAGTGTCAGCAGTGGAATTCATGAGTCCCATCGTCCAGATGTGCTGGTAGCCATTGTGTGCCACCACTGTGGATTCATCCATGTTCCTGACGTCTGTGCCACGTTGCAGATACAGCCACACAGCGATTTTTGAGCCATCAAGCGGTGGTTGTTGAATGTAGGAGGTGGTGCAAGGATTCTTCTCCTTGATAAGAGGCACCTGATTGGTGGCATCGCTGAGAAAATAGCGCTTGAATACAGCTGTAGCACCAGCCAGTTCCGGCATCGCCATCAAGGTGCTTTCAGCTTGTTTTATGTGTGAAAGCTGACCTTCAAAAACTTCTCCTTGAGACTTCACGTGGAGGATGGCATGAAACTCTGTCACTTTACCAGCCGTGAAGCTGGTTAGTTCGATGCGCGCTCCAATCTCTTCTATGTTGGTTGACTTGTAATCCATAATTGGTTGCAAAGTTAGCAAATTTAAGCGTAACTATGCATCCCTCCAAGGAAAAAATTAACTCCAAAGTACGTAATGAGCACAGCGAGGAATGCTATTGCCATGAATAGATGGTAATGCACAGGGGTTCTCATCCATTTAATGGAAGCGCTATGCATGGGCAAGGCATAAATCAGCATCGTGATGAGTGCCCACACCTCTTTGGGGTCCCATCCCCAATAGCGTCCCCAACTTACGTTTGCCCAGATGGCACCGATAAAGATGCCGGCAGTGAGCAGAAACTCGGCAGGGTAGAGGAAGAGTTGTGAAAGTAGGTGCAGCTCCTCAGCTTTCTTTCTGACAATGAGAGCATAGATGCCACACAGACACGTGATGCTGAACAGGCCATACGCCATCATCACGCAACTGACGTGAATGCTGAGCAAAGGTGAAGACAGCACGGGCATGATGGGGGTAATCTTTGGGTCCATTTGTCCAAGATGACTGACCAGCAGCAGGAAGCCTGACAGCAAGAGACCAAATGTGAGTATGACATGGAACTTGCGATACACCAGCAATGAGGCAAGCATAATCATCCATGCCATGATGAGCATCGTCTCATACCCATTGCTCATGGGGATGTAACCACTCACAATCCATCGCAATGAAAGGCAGAACGTCAATGCCAGGAAAGATAATCCGAGCACGATGAGAGAAAGGCGTTTCATCCATTTCCATCCCAGCAGGCTCAACATCGCAAATGTCAGACACACCATGAAAAGAATGGTGGCAAAAGGGATGCTGTTGTAGATGTGCTCAGCTTTCAGACGGGTAGGAGATGGCAGGTCATTTGCACCATACTTTTGCTGATACAACCTCATCTTCTGCATCATGTCATCTGCATTGTTGACTTGGTTGTCAATAATGTATGAACCCAACACTGACAGAGCGTTTTGAAAATAGTCCTTGCGTTCTTCCTCCATTTTCTCGGGCAAGCTATCGGTAGGAGCATACCATTTTCCCTCATATGGGAAGAGTTTCAGTTTCTCCTCTCTCGACACCTGCATGATGAGCATCACCTTGTCATCCACCTTCATCACTTCCTCATGGAACTTGTCGCTGTTTCCCGCATAATATTCCTGAATGAGGTGACCAAGCCGATACCCGTTCTCATCAAACAAAGAGGAGACGGAAGTATATTCAGGCAGTCTCAGGCGTTGTCTCACTTCTGCTGACTTGATGCGAATGATAGGTTCCTTGCTCCATTCGTCGCGGAAGAAGATGAAGCCACACAGCACCTGTTCAGCGCTGTACCCTTTATAAGAAGATTTTCCGTAGAGCTTACGGGTGAAATCTAAAGCCAGCGTTTGTACAGGGCAGATGCGGTCATTCCAATTGATGCACAGGTGTCCGAACTGGTTGGCTTGCTCCTCGTTGAGAGTCTCGGTGGCATGCGCTTGCATTGGCAACAGCAACACCACCAGAACGCTCGCCTTCTTGATGAGCTGACGGAAGCGTCCCTTCGGATCCACAAGTACGAGCATCATGGAGAGGAACAGCAACCCATAACCGAAATACGTGACGGGAATGCCCCACCTGTCATAATTGATGGCAAGCGTACTGCCCATTTCATCCTCGTCATATCCACTCTGATAGAGGCGCATGCCCTGTGTGGAATAGATGTTGTTCATGGAAGTGATGCCCTTCTCCTTCTTTCCGTCCGAAGTGATGGTGAAGTGCGATTCATAATCCGCTGCAGCATCTGTGCCATTGTGGTATTTGATGTTGAAACTGTCCAGTTTGATGGTGAAAGGAAGCTCTCTCAGCATACCCTCCCCGTTTTCTTCCATGCACAGATTGACATCCAGTCCTTCTCTCAGATGCACAGATCCTTGCCATGATGTCAAGTGAGTCAACAAAGCACCCACCAGAATGACGACGAATGAAAAGTGGAGCATGATGACACTCAGTTTTCTCACCTTGCGTTGCAGAATGTAAGCAATGCCACCTATGGTCAGCAAAGCCCACAATCCCGTGAACCACCATGAACCATAGATGTTGTTGAGCACGTATGGGGTGCCCTGTGTCTTTTCCACAATAGTAGCCATAGCCATCACGAGGATGACTATGGCATAGAGTGTGAATGTGGCTTTTTTTATCATCTTATTGTAAGTAACGTCAAAATCCCCAAGTTATTGTGTCTGACAGGGGTTAAATGGCACGGAGGAACTTCACCAGTGCATCTCTGTCCTTCTTCGGCAGGTCATAGAACTTCTTGGCTGCCGAATAGCCATCAGACTGTTTGCTGTAGGCGTGCCACATGATGGCTTCCACCTCATTGCGTGCACGGCAGTCGTGCAGACGGTCTTCAGCACCTGTCAGACGGAGTGACAAACCACGTCCCCAAAGTGGAGTGGTGCGGCACCAACCCGTGCGGATGTCGTTCTCCATGTAGAGACGGTGTTGCACCATGTCGGTGTAGGGCCAGATGGTCTGGTAGGCAAACTTCGGCAAGATGCTGTTTGGGTTCAGGTTGTTCTTTTCCGCATGAGCCTTGATGCTGAAATCCACCCAATAGTTGTCCTCCCTTGTTTGCCAAGATGGACGGTGACAAGTGGCGCAACCAATCTGGTTGAACACCTGTTTGCCGCGTTGCACCGTTGGGTCGTCCAGATCACGTGCAGCAGGCACAGCAAGACCACGATGCCACACCATGAAATCATAGTAGTCCTTGTCGTTCATTTCTGGTTCGCCGAAGGCAGCTGTGTAGTTGTCGCCACCCTTGGCGGCATTGTTCATGCCCAGCAGGTTAAGTACTTTCTTTGCAATGCCCTCATCGGTGCTGTCATAATAAGGATGCACCAGCGAAGCAGGGTCAGCACCGTTCTGACGAATATAGCTGATGACTTCGGGGTCTTCACTCATCGCCTGTGCCCATGCCACCGTAGAGTAGAGATAGCGACGGTCAGAACGCGTCACGTTCGTGATGTTCCAGATGGCATTGGCTCCTGCACCATCCTGCAACGATGCACGTGTCATGGCATAAGTGAACTTCTTGATGGCTTTGGTTCCGTCAGCCAATGTGTAGTAAGCAGAAGCAGCCCAGTCGTTGTTTTCAGCATCCCACATGGCAGGATTGAGTTTCACGAAGCGTGCTTCTTTTGCATATTGCGCCTTCATGTCCTCGGTGCTGATGGCATCGAGCAATCCCGTTCCATAGATGCCAATGGTGGATTCCAGACGCACCTCATAGTTCGTAGGCTTAGGATTGGTGTTGAAAGCAGTCACGGGGATGTTCACCTCAGGGTAGATCAGCTCATAAGTCTCTCCGTCAGGGAAGTGCAGAGGCAATCCGCTGGGCATTGTGCCTTCCACGTTCTTCCATTTGATGGAGATTTGGTTCTCGTCAATAGGTGCCTTGAAGGGGTGCATAGCCTTTGTTTGAGGCATGCCTGTCACCTCGCTGATATAGCTTGATGGGGCAGTGGTGTAGCGTACGCCGTCTTCCGTGAATTCCTCGTTCGGATGATAAATCACCAACAGATAACCGTTGCCGATGGTGTTGGCACGATATTCCGTCTGGCGTTTGCCATGACCGTATGAAGGGTGACAATGCAGACAGCTGCTGCGCACCCATGCAGGACCCAATCCCTTGCGGGGTTCGTCTGTGTAGGTGTAGAGATGCTCAAAGAAATCTTCACCCTTGTTGAAACTCATCTCAAGTCCCGCTGCAGCAGCACCGGGAGCAATGGCTGAATAGCTGGCTTTCTCCGTAGTGCCCAAAGCACCGCCAGGATACCATTCTTCAGCACTGAACACTTCGTTGCCCACACCAAACTGGTTCTCTTCTTCCTCCAGTTCACCGAGGCTTTCGTTTTTGTTGTCATCGCTACATGAAGCGAGCATCAAAGCTCCCATCAAGAATAGCAAAGATGACTTTTGTAAGATGTTGTTAACCATAAAGTATTAGGATTTTGTTTGATTATTTATTGATGCCACAATAGCGTTCCGTCTCTTTGACAAGACAGAGCGCTATTTGTGGCCACTGATATGATCAAGTGTTTTGCTGTTTATTCTTCCTCAGGCAGGTCATCAGCTGTACGGTCATCATTCTCGTAAGGAAGATTCCAGATGGTGCTGCAATACTTCACAAACGGAGCAGGCATGTTGCCAATCTTGTTGATGGCATCGTTGAAGAGCGTCACGATGTTGCTGCTGGTGGCAGACTTGTTGGTCTTCACGAAGAAGTCATTGAAATTCTTTCCTTCAGCAGCGCCGCTTCTGCTGCCATACCACACGTTGCGGATGGAGCGGATGTTGTCCTGGAAATCCGTGATGGAATTGTAGCTGTAAGGAGATTCTACATAGAAGATGTAGCCGGCAGAGAAAGGATTGGCAATCTTGGCAGTGCCCACCTCGTTGGCAATCGCAGCGGCAGAACCCTCGTCGTCAGAGAGAATTTGAGAGATGGCATCCTTCAGAGAAGAGAAGGTGCTGGTTGCTTCACCCGCCTTTTTCATGTTCTCACCGAAGCTGATGCCCTTGCTGGTCACATACTCCAAGTCGGCATTCTTCACCACCTGCACACGGTCAGCATTCTTGGCAGTTTCGCCTTCCCATGCCACCTGCAACTGGAATGTGCGCTCCTTCAGCAGTTTGCACACCTGCTGTGCATACAGCAGTTCCTTGGCACCGCTCACACTTGTGAAACCCTTATAGGTGTCATTGCTCTTGAATTCAGACACGTTGCGTGGCTGTCCGTTGCGGAACAAGATGAACTCCAAGGCATGGAAACCCAGAATGGAAGCATCGTCAAGCATGTCCTCATCCATTGTGCCCGAATTGAAGTAGTTGAGCAGCAACGAACGGTTGAGAGGCCATGAGTCGATGGTGGGGTCCACATCAAAATCAGAAGCAGCGCCACCGAGGAAAGCCTCGCTCTGTTCCCAAGTTTTACGTGCCTTCTTGAAGAGGTCACAAGCCTTGTCAACATCTTTTTGCGCGATGCTGTTCACATCGAGTCCGTTCAGCGTAGCCTCCAGCTGTTCAGTCTCATCAGCAAGTTCAGTGTAAGTGGGCACAATCACGTTGTCCACCAGATTGCTCACCACATCCTTCAGGTAAGCCTCCTGTTCTGCGTTGAGCGAAGCAGAAGCAATGACTGCATTGGCGCCTTCAAGACCTGATACCAATTCATTGCAGGCACTGATGGCATTCTGACCATAGCTCTTGTCGCTGTAAGCCTCGCTGTTGCCACCATTGTTTTCGTTGTTGTCATCATCACTGCTGCATGAAGTTGCAGTGAACGCTACGGCTGCCATCATGGCCAAGCCGAGCAGGGAAATCTTTTTCATGTTCATGGAATTCTATATGTTTTTATTTGTTAATTATGAATGATGCTTTATGAATTGTAGATGATGTATTTCATCATAAGAACCAGCCCTGGTAAGCGATGCCCAGATTGAGACTTGGTTCGTTGTTATATTGGCTCTTCAGGAAACGGTGGGAGTAGTCAGCCTTCACCACCACACCCTTCACCGGATAATAGTTCACACCCACAGCCATGCGCTTCACGTTGTTGTAGTCATACTTCTTCATGTTGCTCGACGCACATGCGTTGTAGTGCTCAAAGCGTCCAAACACATACAGTTTCTGACCATTGGCACGCAATTTCTGAATCTGCGAGAACACATCATATCCAGCCTCAATGCCGTAAGCAAATGCGTTCTGACTCACAGCAGTGGAGTGGTGGTAGGGCGATTTCTTGTTGATGCGGTTGTAGATGTAGTTCAGCTGCTCTGCATCGCCAATGTAGCCGTAGTCAGCCTGTCCACGCACAATCCAGTTGTGGTCGTTGTAGGAAAAGTCGAAGCTGCCCACCACCACGGCACCCTTGTACTCGCTGTCCACACCGTTCTTGTTTCTCGGATAGCTGTTGCCGATGCTGTGTCCATAGTAGCCGCTTAAGCCCAATCGGAGACCTTTCACCGAATAGTTGTCAATGCGCAGCGAAGTGCCGTATTTCGTGGCAATCTCAAACTCCAGCGGACTGACAGCACCCTTGTGAATCCATCCAGTCGTCGTGAAGTTGTCTGCATTCAAACCAGCCAGCAACTGCACCTCGTAGCGCCAATCGCCCGCACGTCCCCAGAAATCCACACCCGTCTGATGCCAAGTGGAGGGTAGGATAGTGTTCTCCCCTTCAGGACGATACACGGTGAAGAAATTCAGTGGCTCATGGTGCGCATTGTTCAGACCCACAGGCACCACCAGATGACCAGCCTTGATGTTGGCATACTCACCGAAAGACTTCTGAATCCAGAACTGCTCCAGTTCCACCTCGCCGCCTTTCTCAGTCTCCGACTCCCATTCGCCACCTTCCTCATCTTCCTTCTCATAAGCCCCGCCAGTGCCGCCATGTTCAAACTCAATCTCCGTGCTCAGCGACCAGCCCTTGCCAAAGTCATATCCCAGATACACCACAGCATGAGGAATGTCAAACCGTCCATGACTCGGGTCATCCTTGTGCTCGTCAGCCAAGCTGTAACGGCTCACATTGTCGCTATAGAAATTGCGCGAAAGAGCTACCTCACCATACCCTCCGATGTGGAAGCGTGAAAGAGCCCTCTCCAATTTAGCCACCCTTGAGGTGTCACTATTATTTGTCTGTGCCGACACACTCACAGCCACCATACTCAGGCACCATGCTGCAAATGTACTTCTGAATGCTTTTGATAAATCCATTATCCTTTGTTTTTTGCTTTATTAATCTAAACCTGAACCTATTATTCTGAAATACGATGCAAAGTTACGGACTCTTTCTCACCACAACAATACCCAATCTTAACCAAATCCACCAGCATTATTGAGTATTTTCCCCATTCCCCATACTCACTCCCCACATCCAGATACTCACTTTTCACCCTCCATTACCCATTTGTGGGTATTCCGAATAAGGAGTTGAGAATTACCTCCCAAATTAGAGTCTCTTTTAGTTTTCTACTTTTCACAGTACAAAGTTACGACATAAAAAGTGCTGGTTCAAGTTTGTCGCAACATCTCTGCATTTCTTGCGACTGGTCGCGTTTTTCGCCCATTCTGTCAGGTGTCTTTCGTATGCATTGGTGTCTTTACGAGCGTGTTACGCATTTCTTTGCGGAAGTCTCACAGTTGTCTTTGTGGAAGTCTCACTATAAAGAGACCTGCATCCCCAAAAGGTCATTTTGTCATTTGGTCATTTCGTCATTTTTTATTTCAGCATTGTGCTTTCGTTCTTGATTGCGAAAACATCGAAAAACGCGAAAATGCGAAAATATGCGCCCCTTCTGGGCTTGGTTAAGTCACACAGAAAACACGAAAATTCACGGAAAGAACGCCTTGAGCGGCGTGAGGGTATGTGAGAAACTAATGTGAATAATTACCATAATTTTATCCACAAATTATTTTTTTTGAACACGAATTGACCTGATTTCATTCTTTCATTTTTTCATTCTTAAAATATACCCATTGAGGATAGCCCTTACACAGACTTGAGAATGCCCCTTAAGCAGAAGTGAGAATAGCCCTTAAGCACGAGCGAGTATAGCCTTGACACATAAGCGAGAATATTAGTGACATCAAGCTGAGTATATTAGTGACGTTTGATGTTGTATACGAGTGACATTGAAGTGTGTATATTAGTGACGCTGAAAGGTGTTGATGAACTACGTGCGCACCGTGTGCATCACATTTTGCACAATCGCAGCTTGCCGTCTGAAGCATGCATTTTCAAAGCGTGACAATTTGTCACGGTTTCATTTCCCTCCTCTTTCAGACGTTGTTTTAGCTTTCTCCAGTATGCTGTTGGATCTTTGCTGTCCGTCAGCACGAAAACACTACGTGCCAAAACGAAATTAACCAATTAACCAATTAACTTTAACCTTTTTAACCGTCGCGTGGGATAAAAGATTAGGAGTTTTCAGTTTCTGCTGCTTTTGACATTTCTTCTTCCTCTGAAGTTTCGTTCAGATAATCAACCGGATGAAGTGGCACCACCTTTGAGGTCGTCACATCGCCGACAGGTTGGAAGTTTCCTTCATCATCAGCCCATCTGTTACATTGAGCCATTACCGTTTGAAGAGCCTGCTCCTGTCCCTCTGGTGGATAGTGATATTTTTTCAGCAGTCGCTTCACCATCACTCGCATCTTGGCACGTGCAGAATCCTTGTGATTCCAG
>JAILDV010000049.1 GCA_024688885.1 Bacteroidaceae bacterium
ATGCCAGGGTCTTTTGCCAAGGCCACTCCTGCACCTCACGCACGAACTGGCGGATGCTGCCCGTGAAGCCCTCCATCTGATAGATGCGGTAGGCCACGGCCCATGCCGTGCTGGCCCACCAGTAGCCTTCTTCCATCGTCCTCTCCAGTGCTTTTGCCATCACCTCGGGCTGAATGATGCTCTTCCCTGTCCGCCGGATGTGTTGGAAACTGATGGTTCCATCCTTGTCCATCGAGAAGTTCACAGTGTCCGCATGGTCGTTATGCTGCCCGACAGGGCCATTGAAACTGTTGAAATTGATAAATATCGGCGCATTGCCGCGCTGACCATTGCCCAGACTCTCACATAGGAGAGCCAATAAAGATTCTTCTTCATTACTCATAATTTCTTAAATATAAAATGGTGAATAAATATAGTAGACTCTAATAAAAAAGGATGCGGGGCAATAGCGGCAAGAACATCTACTCACAGGTATTACCACACACCTTAGCACAGATGGATACCGCTAAAGCCCACATCCATATTGCTATGCGATGTGAGCTAACAGCAGTCTTCCCGTGCTTCATCTCTTGTGGTAAATTTTGTGAATAGTACAGAAAGCTGTCGCTCTATCTACTATATTCTAAGGTGCAAAGATACTGTAATTTGGGCAAAAAACAAAACATTTTCTGTTTTTTCCGCAAAAATGCTGTCTTATCCGTGGCTTACGTCCAAGATAAGTGGTATCTTTCGCGCATCCAGTCATATTATGGGCTTAAACCTTTATATGTTCTTTGTCGTTTCATTTCCATGTAATGTTATTAATGTGGAGGTGTCCCTATGGTTATTTCCTTTCCTTGTAATGATGAAGCAGGTAAAGTTATTTTGCCACAGGAACACCTCATTCGTTTCACAATCGATTCTTCTCAGAATTACCAGCACCAGTACCCTTGTACTTCGACGGAGTGACATTGAAGCGGTAACGCAGGGAGAGTTGGACGCAACGGGAGTCGTTGTCCTCCATCTTGCGGTACATCATGCGGTTACTGTAGAGCATGACATGGTTGATACCACCATCGAAGAGATCGTTGCCTGTCAGTTTGACATTAAGACGGTGTTGGAAGAAGTCTTTACTGACACTGAGTGAGAGCATTGGATTGATGCAATCAACCCAAATGTTTGAGCCTGTATTGCCGTGAGTGTGCATATTGAAGTCGGCCTGTAATAGCCAGTCGTGAGGCAGTACCACGATGTTGCCCAGTTGTAAGGTAAGCATCGCATGGTTGAAACTCTTCTCCTGACCATTGAACAATGACCTGAGCCAAGGTTTCATCAACGACACATTATATTGTGGTGTCCACGTTATCCCGTCGCCCAATTTGACATTCTTCTGTGCACCAAGGGTGACGGTGAGCCAGTCGGCATGATCGTAGTTCAAGTAGGTTACGAAATTCACTTTCGAGTCTTCTTCCAAACTGCCTGCCGTATAGAGGATAGGGTCAACACAATGGGAGAAGTTGGTCATCAGATAGAGCCACTTCCACATCACCATTGCGTTCAGGTTGTGGTATTTGATAGGCTTCATATAGGGATTGCCCGTCTGCTGATTCAAGCGATTCTCATAGGTGACATCGCTACTCAACTGCCAATATGAAGGACGTGTTGTCCGCTTTGCGTAGCTAAAAGAAAGTTGAAGATTCTTGGCTGACGTGGAAACAGAAAAGGACGGGAAAAAGTCATCGTAGGTACGGCATTGCTCGTCACGACGAATACCACTTACAAAGTATTCTGATTCCACATGCTCGTAGCGCAAACCTGCGGACAGTTGGAAAAGACCCAGACGTTGGCGTAGCTCCATGAAGGGAGCAATATTGCTTTCATGCTGCTCATTGTTGCTATTGGCAATGTATCCCTCCTTATTGTCGAAACTGCTTTTCCATCGCGTATTGGTGTATTCCTCGCCTACCTCTATATGTCCTTTCCACAATGGATGAGTAACGAAAAGTTTCTCTGCAAACAGTTTACTTTGTGTCTGGCTCTCGGTATTCACATCGCGGTCTTCGTACTCAGTACTAAGTTCTAGTTGTTGATTGGTACTCTGCTGCTTGCGGGAGGTATAGTCGGCGTTGAAGTCGATGCTGAGTTGCCCCACTTTTCCTGTGTAGTAAAGATTGACCTGATGGTTTGGGGTGTTCTTATCCCGTCTGACGCTACTGTTTTTCAGGTGGTCGTATGGGTTTCCGTCAGCCTGCAAATCATCATCATATTCGCTGTGAGTCTTCACGTAGTCGTAGGTATTCTGATAGAATCCACCGAATGAGTGGTTGTCATTGATTTGGTAGTTGAAACCGAATCGTCCTTCTAAGAATGGATTGCGCACATTATTCTTCTGTTTATTGTTAAT
>JAILDV010000061.1 GCA_024688885.1 Bacteroidaceae bacterium
ATGAAGAGTGTAAAAAGGGACAAAAAGTGGCTATTGGCTAACTACTCATTACAAAAAGTTATTATTTCATATATGATATAATTATTTTTGCCGATTATCGCAAAATAGTTATAACATATTTGATATATTAGAAAATAATGCTTAACTTTGTATCGACAAAAGAAAAAAACAATAACTTAAATCTGGCGGCAACAGTAATACGGCAAGAAATTATGAAGTACAACGACTACAAAATCTCAAAGACATTCCAGACAGCAAGTAGCGGAGTTTATAACGCATTCAAGAATGAGGCCGCTACGGTCAACGGAATCACCTTCAGCCACCACTTCTACTTCCAGTATTGCAAGGAGAGCCACGATGACGATTATGTCAACGGAAAGGCTTGCATCCCCTTCAAACCAAGTTACGACGACAACTATTATATGGCTGTTGTCAATGGCGGTGTCATTCTGAGCACGGACTTGAAGACCTTTTCATTCCAGGATTCAAGCCTTGGTTACGTCAACTATGCCCACATCGACATCGAAGACCTGAAGAAGTATCACAACGTAGAGTTGGAGGACTAATCCATGAGAACTTTATGCATCAGCGTTAGACTGGAGAGCCTTGTCCGCATCAGCGACAAGGCTTTCAAAGCCACCGCCTTCGACGGCTCCAGCGACATCATACCTGCCAGTCAGGTGTTCGGTGTGGACTACGAGGTACAGAAAAGTGATGCCTATTGGATCAGCGCGTGGATATTGGAGAAGAAAAGCATCCAGTACAGCGGCAAGAAGCAGGCATGGTTTGATGAGAACGGCAGACAGCTGCCTACCTACACCATCGAGCGACACACGCCGGAGAAGAGAGAGGCAAAGGACAACAACATTATTAACGACTTAAAAAGATAAGGAACTATGGAAAAGCAAGTAATTAACAGAGGTTATCTGACATATTCACTGACAGACGGTGAGCACTTTATATATGGATTATACAACTGCCTTCGCTACGAATGGGAGACACAGGGCGATGTATATTGGTCGGAGGTGTTTGTCGATGGTGATGCCTTTGCGGTTGTGAGACGTGGCGAGAATGTCACTGGCAAGACAAAGGTGGAACTTGACGCAATGGTAAAGCAGAGCATCATCAACCTTGACTGGCAGAAGGAACTATGCAAGAATATACTCAAGACCAAATAGCCGCTATCCAGCACTTGAATGAGTGGCGCGTGGGTGCGCTCTTCATGGAGCCGGGGACGGGCAAGACGCGGGCAGCAATGACGCTCGCCAACTCGACACCCGCCACCGATTTGTTCTGGGTGGGTCCGCTGCGCACACTCGACGCTATCAGGCAGGAGGCAGAGAAGTGGGGAGGGTTCACGATGGCGGCACACTACTACGGCGTGGAATCGCTCAGCGGCTCAGACCGCATCTACATGGAACTGCTGGGCGGTGTGGAGTCGGCACAGGTGCCAATGGTCATCGTTGACGAGAGTCTGAAGGTGAAAAATGCCGAAGCCAAGCGCACACGGCGCATCCTGGAAGTGGGCAAGCGTGCAGAGTGGAAACTGGTGCTGAACGGTACGCCCGTCTCGCGCAACCTATTAGACATGTGGCCGCAGATGGAGTTCCTGTCGCCCAAGATACTTGGCATGAGCCTGACGGAATATAAGAACACCTTCACCAAGTGGACGCGAGTAACCAAGCGCATCGGCATGAGGTCGTACACGAAGGAGTACGTCACCGGCATGGAGAATGTGGACTATCTGCACTCGCTGATTCGGCACTACGTCTATGAGTGCGACCTGCGGCTGAACATCACCCAGAAGTGGCACAACGTCCCCTACTTCATCACCGACGAGAGCCGCCAGCGGTACAACGACATCAAGGAAGACTACCTGAGCGACGAGACGCTGGAGTGGAAGAACAACAACATCTTCCTCGCCATGACCACTGAGATGCAAGTGGCATACACCATCGACGAGGGCAAGATGGATGCCGTCAGCCGACTGCTCGAAGACCTGCCACAAGAAGAAACGATTATCTTCTGTCGCTTCATCGTGGCGCAAGAGGAATGCCGAAAGCGTTGGCCTAAGGTCACAGTGCTGTCGATGCAGAAAGAGTCGTTAGGGCTGAACCTTCAGCAGTACCGCCACACGATATTCTTTGACCGCGTGTGGGACTACGCCCTGCTGTTGCAAGCCAGTCGCCGCACCTACCGCACAGGGCAGGAGCAAGACTGCCACTACTACGAGCTGACGGGCAACGTGGGACTGGAGCGCATGATGGCCGAGAACATCAAGAAGAAGGTGACCATGAGCGAATATCTAAAGAAAATCACGAAGGATGAACTGAGGAAGGCACTATGAAGCGATACTTAGACAAGAATGTATATGAGGCAGCGGTGGAGCGTTACGACTACATCTACACCAACTTCGAGCGCGTCTGCATCAGTTTCAGCAACGGCAAGGACAGCGGTGTGCTGCTCAACCTCGCCATCGAAGCAGCAAGGCGACACGGCAAACTGCCCGTCAATGTGCTCTACATCGACATGGAGGCGCAATATGCCAGGGCGATAGAGTTCACGCACAGGATGTTCAGCCGCGATGAAGTGACAGGCTGGTGGGTGTGTCTGCCGATACACCTGCGCAATGCCGTCAGTCAGGTGAAGCCCTATTGGGTGTGCTGGGACAAGGAAGCCCGTGACGCATGGGTGAGGGAGTACCCGGAGAACCCGCACGTCGTGACCGACGAGAGCTACTTCCCGTTCTTCCGTCACGGCATGGAGTTCGAGGAGTTTGTACCTGAGTTTGCCCGCTGGTTCAGTCAGGGCAAGAAGACCGCCACCTGCGTAGGCATCCGCAGCGACGAGAGCCTGAACCGCTACCGCACCATCGCCAGCACATCGAAGGTGACGCTCGACGGACTGCCCTGGACTACCAAGCTGTTCCCCAAGGAGCCGGACACGGAGATATACAACTGCTACCCCATCTACGACTGGCGCACCGAGGACATCTGGAGAGCCAACGGAAAGCGCGGCTGGGACTACAACCACATCTACGACATCATGCACATGGCAGGCGTGAGCATCTACAAGCAGAGGCTCTGCCAGCCCTACGGCGACGACCAGCGACAAGGGCTTTACCTCTTCAAGATATTGGAGCCTGAGACTTGGGCAAAGGTGGTGAACCGTGTGGAGGGTGCCAACTTCGGCAACCGATACACCGAGACCGACCGCACCACGCTGGGCAACTTCAAGGTGAACCTGCCCGAAGGTCACACCTACGAGAGTTATGCCAAGTTCCTGCTTCAGACGATGCCGCCATACCTTGCCGAACACTACCAGCAGAAGATAGACCGCTTCCTGGCATGGTGGGAGAAGGAGGGCGTGAGCAGCATCCCCGATTATGCCGACATCAAGGACGAGGCACGGAAGAAAGTACCATCGTGGCGGCGCATCTGCAAAGTGCTGCTGAAGAATGACTACTGGTGCAAGGGTCTATCATTCTCGCAGACCAAGAAAGAACTGGAGAAGCAAGTGGCCATGATAACACGATATAACGAAGAATTATGATACAGGAATTATTAAAAGACATCCCATTCGACGAGAAGGTAAAGGTGTTCAACACCATCACGCAAGAGCTATATGACTGGCTCGGAGTGAATCACCCGTCGCTCAACGTGCAACTGGTGCCAGCCAATCAGGTGCAAGGCAACGACTACAACCCGAACCACGTAGCACCGCCGGAAATGAAGCTGCTGAAACTCTCTATCAAGAAAGACGGAGTGACGATGCCCGTCGTGGTGTGCGACACGCCCGAAGACAAGAAGCACCCCTACACGGTGGTTGACGGCTTCCACCGCACCACGGTCATTCAGACCGACAAGCAGGTGAACCAATCGCTGCACGGCTACGTTCCAGTGAGCCGTCTGAACAAGTCGATAGAAGACCGCATCACCGCCACCGTGCGTCACAACATGGCACGCGGCACGCACCAGGTAGAACTCTCCGCCAAGCTCATCGTCCTGCTGAAGAAGCACAACTGGACGAATTCCCGCATCGGCATGGAGCTTGGCATGGATGCCGATGAGGTGCTGCGCCTTAAACAGATCACAGGGATTGCCGAAGCCTTCAAGGACGAAGAGTTCTCGAAGTCGTGGGAGCCGGTATATGAAGACGAACCAATAAAAGAAGAACTATTATGACAGAAGAACAGAAAATAAAGAATCGTGAGCGCATCGGGCAACGGTTTGCCGAGGAGCGCAAGAGTGTGGAATGGGTGGATGCCAACGGAATCACGCGGAAGGGCATGACTCAAACGGAATTTGCGGAGCGGTGCGGACTGCTCCAGAGCAACATCGCCAGAGTGGAGAGAGGGTATTTTAGTGTGGGCTTCGACACGCTGGAGGCGATGGCTGAGGGACTCGGGAAGAAAATTGATATTGTTTAACTCAAAAAATGAAGGAACTATAAATGACATTATTGCTTTATTGATTACGGTGGCGGGCATTGTTGTACTGGTTTGGTTCTTCCAATGGGATGCCAATAGGAGTGCCCGAATGAAGGCGGAAAAAGCGGAACGAGAGATGGCAGAAGAGATGGCAGGGGCTGAAAGGAAACAACGTGAGCATGAGGAACAAATGGAGAAAGCAAGAAGGTTGATGGCATTGTCTGAGATGATGAAGCGGCGCATCGGGGACAATACGTTGAAGGATTCCGCGTTTTGCCTGTCCCTGGTGCGCAACGCTTCACGGCTGCATGGTACAACTTGGAGATTTTCTCATTATCTTTGCACCAAAAAACATAAGCTATGGGGAAGAAAAGCAAGACACAGCTGACCATGAAGCAGGAGAAGTTCTGCCAAGAGTACGTGAATACAGGATTTGCGTCTGCCGCATACAGGCTTGCGTACAGCACGGAGAACATGAAGCCTGAAAGCATCTGGTGTGAAGCCTGCAAACTGCTGGCAAGCCCAAATGTTTCCCAAAGGGTTGAGCAACTGAAGAGGGAGAACGCCGAACGTGCTGCGGTTGACAGGGCAAGAGTCGAAAGTGTGCTCATGAGCATTGTCGATTCCGACATCGCAGACTTCTTCAAGTATGACGAGAAGAAGGGCAAGTTCGTCATGAAGGGCATCCACGAACTACCAAAGCATGCGAGGCTGGCTGTGAAGAAAATCAAGACCAAGCACGGGGAGAGTGAGTATGAGCTCAATGGCAAGGTGGATGCGGCGAGACTTCTTGCGTCCATGAACGGTTGGGAGCGGCCGAAGGAGGTGAAGCTGAGCGGTGGCGGTGTTCCTGTGCGGTCGGAAATCCGTATTGGATTCGATGACGAGGAAGACGAGTAGCAAATTACGGGCAAATAAAATGGTCATCAATCCGAGAAAACTCAACCCTAACGGCTTTTGGCTGTTGCGGTGCCTCCAAGACGAGGCGCTGCGATACGTTGTGCTGTATGGTGGTTCATCCTCTGCCAAGTCATTCAGCGTTGCCCAGGTAGTGCTCATCATGACGTTGTGGGATGGTGAGAACTCTCTTGTGATGCGTAAGGTCGGTGCTGCCATCAGCAAGACGATATACGAGGACTTCCGTGTGGCTGCACAGACGTTGGGTGTAAGTGACATGTTCAAGTTCGTGCAGAACTGCTGCAGGTGTGTTGTCAACGGAGCGAAGATAGACTTCTCTGGATTGGATGACCCAGAGAAGGTGAAGGGTATCTCCAACTACAAGCGTGTGTTGCTTGAAGAGCTGTCGGAGTTTGAGCTGCAGGACTGGAAACAAATCAGGAAACGTCTGAGAGGAAAGAAAGGTCAGCAGATAGTTGCCACCTTCAACCCCATCAATGAGAAGCACTGGATCAAGAAAGACTTCATCGACATGGACAAATGGCATGACGTTCCTATGCAGGTGATGATAGGAGGCGAGAAGGTGCCGGAGCATCTGTGCCGTGTGAAGAGCGTGAGGATGAATGAGCCTAAGATGGTGATGAATGCGAGGACGGGAGAGCTGGAGCAGAAGCCCTCAAACGCTGTACTCATCCAAAGCACCTATCTTAACAACTTCTGGGTGGTCGGCTCTCCTGACGGGAAATATGGCTACTATGACGAGCAATGTGTGGCAGACTTCGAGTATGACCGTCTGCACGATCCAGACTACTACAATGTCTATGCGCTTGGCGAGTGGGGTGTGATACGAACGGGAAGCGAGTTCTTCGGTTCGTTCAACATCGGCAAGCATGTGAAGCCTGTCGAATACGACAAAGACTTCCCTATCCATCTGAGTGTCGATAACAACGTGCTGCCGTACATCTCCTGCTCGATGTGGCAGGTGGACACCTCCAGCGGAAAGCGTGTAGTTGAAATAGGCGAGGTGTGCGCTGAGAATCCGAACAACACCGTGAAGAAGGCTGCGACTATGGTCGGCGCTGTCCTGAATGGCATGGGATATGAAGGAAAGTTGTATGTGCATGGTGATGCGAGCACCAGGGCGGCGAACACGTTCGATGATGAGAAACGCAGTTGGATGGATCTGTACATCGAGACGCTGAAAGGTTGCGGACTCGATGTGGTTGACTGCGTGGGTGACAAGAATCCGAGTGTGGCCATGAGCGGTGAGTTCATCAATCAGATACTTGATGGCGAGATAGAGGGTGTGGAGCTGGTGGTAGGTGACAGTTGCAAGAACTCCATCATCGACTATCAGAGTGTCCAGAAGGATGTGAACGGTGCGATGCTCAAGACGAAGGTGAAGAACAAGACCACTGGGCAGAGTTATGAAGAGCACGGGCACCTGAGTGACACGCTTCGCTATATGGTGGTGGATGCCTGCAGGGATGAGTTCACGGCATTCAGCATGAGGAGAAAGAGGAACATCTACGCCAAGGATGGTGCAGTCAAGTTCTACAATGCCGATGGTGAGTATGATTATGGACAGAAGGTGCTGTATGTGATGCCGAACGTGAACGGCAGATTCGTCATGTGCCAGGCGAACGCGCTTGGCGACCTCTGGCATGTCGTGTCCGTCGCCTTCCGTGAGACCATCTCGACGGAGGAGATGGCGAGCCTCATCATTGACAGCGGTGCCGATGTCTGCGTCATCGAGTGCGCTGAGGCTTATTTCCCCTTCGTCCGTGACCTAAGGACACGCACCACCATGCCTGTGAAGGTGATGAAGGAGTTCACGGATGTTGACGGGCGCATTGCAGCCACCAGTGACTACGTGGGGAAGCGGATGCGTTTCATGAGCATGCAGGACGGCGAGTACGGCTTGTTCATGGACAGCCTGTACGACTACAACAAGGATGGAGAGGAGAAGTGCGCCAGCGCTGTGATGAGCGGATTGGCTCAGTATGTCGCCAAGAGGTCATGAACGTCTTGCTGGCGTCGGCAGGACGATGATATCATTTACGTGACCCCACGAAAATTGTGCCTTATATTTTAAGGGGATGAAAATTCCCTTATTTTGATAATCTCTCATAAGTGAATGAAAAACATGTTGTTATGGCGAATTTTCGAGAAGAGGTGTTCTTCAGGATTCGCTGTTCGGGTATCACGAAAGTGTTCTTTGCGTAATTTTGCGACAAAGATTATCACGTGATGAATTGGTTCCAACAGCTTTTTACAAGGAAATCGGCTGAGAATGTTGTTGCGGTGGATGACACCAAGCCGCAGCAGCAGGGTTCTGTGGACAGGGGCTCCGTGCTCCTTGCCACATTGAACGAGAGCCGTCTTGGATGCACTATGTCGTACATGGACATGTACCGCTGCATCCCTGAGGTCTTCTTCCCGATTGAGTACATAGCCAGCCGAATTGCCGGCGGAAGATTCCTCCTGAAGAGGGAGAAGGATGACAGCGTGGTTTGGTACAACAGGACCGTGAACGAGTTCATGAGCAATCCGAACTGCGCTTTTTCGTGGAAGGAGTTTGTCCACGACCATTTCGTGTGGAAACTCGCCACCGGAACCTCCTTCATCCGTGCGGTAACATCCATCGACGTGGACTACCGAAGCGTGCTGGCGTACTGGGTGCTCCCTGCTGACCGAGTGCAGGTGCAGCCACCAAGAAGGCTTCTCCCACTGTATGACGTGTCGGAAATCGGAGACCTCATCGAGAGCGTGGATGTCATGGGCGCGTTCGGTGTCCAGATGCACATAGACCCCAAGCAGGTGATGATAGACCGTGACGGCATCGCCACGCTCTTGCAGGAAATCGGGTACATGAAGGCTCACAGCAGGCTGGAGTCGCTGAAAAAGAACATCGCCAACCTCTTGGCTGTTTATGATGCACGTAATGTCATCTTCGTGAAGCGTGGTGGCATCGGCTACATCGTGAGCCGTAAGATGGATGAGACGGGCACTGACGCCCTGACGGAGAAGGAGAAGATGGCTCTTATCGAGCAGAACGCTGAGCGGTACGGCATCGGTGCAGGTCAGTTGCCCTACGGCATCAGTGACGTGCCCATCGACTTTGTCCGCACCAACCTCTCCATCACTGAGTTGCAGCCGTTCGACGAGACGCTGGCAGACGCCATCAACATTGCAGGAGCCTACGGCATCCCTGCCGTGCTCGTTCCCCGAAAGGACCAGAGCACATTCAGCAATCAGGCGACAGCGGAAAAGACGGTGTACGCCTCTGTGGTGATTCCGATGGCGAAGGACTTCTGCAGGTCGTTCGGCAACTTCATCGGGCTTGACAAGAGCGGGCTGTACCTCGACGTGGACTTCTCTGACGTGGACTGCATGCAGGACGGCTTGAAGACGGAAGAGGAGGTGAAGAAGATGGTGAATGAGCGTTGCCGTCAGCAGTTCCTTGACGGGCTCATCACGCTGAACGACTGGCGCGGACAGATTGGCGAGGCGCAGATTGAAGAAAAAGAGAATCCTTTATTCTCGAAGTTGAAGTTCGACATGACAGACGAGGATCTTGAGATAGTTAACAAAATTATTCTTAACCAACAAAACCCTAACAACAATGGCAATAGAGCAGATGAAAAGCCTGGTGTACAAGACCAAGGCGAATGATGTGGATGAGAAGGGCATTGTTACCGTGGCCGTGAACGGAATCGGCGTGAAGGACTCCCAAGGTGACATCTCCATGCCTGGCTCATTCGACAAGACGTTGACAGAGCACATCCACAAGATGCGCTGGTTCCTCAACCACAAGACTGACCAGCTTCTGGGCGTTCCTCTGAGCGGCAAGGAAGAGAATGGCAACCTTGTCATGGTCGGCAAGATTAACCTTGAGAAGCAGATGGGTCGTGATGTGCTTGCAGACTACAAGCTGTATGCAGAGAACGGCCGCACGTTGGAGCACTCCATCGGTGTGAGTGCCGTGAAGCGTGACGAGGCTGACAAGAGCAAGGTTCTCGAGTGGAAGATGTGGGAGTATTCCACGCTGACGGCTTGGGGCGCGAACCCTCAGACGTTCCTTGTGAACATCAAGAGTGCGACCCGTGAGCAGGTGGAGGAGGCTGCGCGCTTCCTCAGCAAGGCAGCGGAGGGCAAGTATGGACATTCGGACGAAAGATTAAATTCATTCGATATGGAACTGAAGAAACTTTTGAAGGCGCTTGACGGTGCGAACATCGTGAAGTGCCCTTACTGCGGTAAGGAGTTTGACTATGACGAGCAGGTGGAGCACTCCTTCAGCACTCAGGTGTTGGAGAATGCCGCCATGTATGCACGCTGGATTGCGGAGGGCAAGGTGTCCGAGGAAATGCACAAGCTGACTCCAGAGATCCAGGCGGAGGTGATGGCTGTCCTTCAGGCGGTGAACGTGATGAAGGCTGACGGGCATCGCCCATCGGAGCAGAAGGCGCTCGTTGAGTTGTACACGGAGAAGAACATCCAGGATGCGATGACGTATGTGCGTTGTCCGCATTGCTGGGAGAGAGTATACAAGACAATGACCGTCATAGGCAAGGCGGGTGAAGACCCCACGCCCAAGAATGAGCCGTCTGGTGACACTCATGAGAAAGGCGAGGGTGGGGACGATCCCGAGAAGACGAAAGCCGCCGATGGCACTTTCGATTATCTGAGCCTTGGCGATTGTTTTGCAAAGTGAAAAAAAGATTTATTAACCCCTAAAACTTTTCTTTGACATGAAACTCAAGAAAATGACAGTAGACGAAATCCTCGCTCAGCTCAAGGCTGACACCACCGAGGAGAACAAGGCTCAGCTGAAAAGCCTCTACGAGCCTATCATCAATGCCATGAACGGCGTCCTTGATGACATCGTGAAGGGTTTGGCAGAGAAAGAGGACATCGCCAAGATTGACGAGCTCAAGGATGCCATCGCCGAGATCAACGGCGAGAAGGGTCTCAAGAACGACATCACCCAGTTGTTCGACCAGGTGAAGAACGTGAACGCTGTGATTGCCGAGCTGAAGAAGCAGGGCATGAAGCAGGAGACCATCAGCAAGTTCGATGAGCAGTTGAACGCCATGTTCGACTCTGAGCGTTTCGCTGACTTCGTGGCTGGCCACAAGACCAAGTCCGGCGAGTTCGACATCTCTGCCCTGAAGAGCGCGGAGTCCCCCGTGAACATGACGAGCAACTACACTGGCTCGATTCTCATCAGCCAGCAGCAGAAGCGCGTCGTTGACCCATTCGCAGGTGGTAAGACTCACCTCCGTGAAGTTCTCTCCACAGAGCAGGGCGACCCACAGTTCCCCAACCTCACCTACAACCAGATTTCTGCGCTGAACCGCAACGCGCGCTTCGTGACTGAGAACGGTCTGTTGCCAGAGTCTTCTTTCAGCGTGAAGGAGGTTACTACGGGCACCAAGCGTCTTGGTACCACCATCTTCATCTCTAAGCGCATGCTCAAGAGCCGTGTATGGGTTCGCTCTTACCTGCTCAACAAGCTTCCCGTTGTCATCGCCATGGCAGAGGACTGGAACATCCTCTTCGGTGACGGTCAGGGCGAGAACCTCGAGGGTATCGTGAACAACGAGAACGTGAAGAGCGTGGAGAGCATCATCAGCAATGCAGTTGTGACTGGTTCTGCTGGTTCCGTGTCTGCTGTTGAGTCTTACAACAGCGGTGCTGACACCATCATCACGTTCGCTGCCGCTCAGCCTAACATCCGTTCAGGTCAGAGCATCGTCTTCACTGGCGCTGCCGAGCACTCTCCATTGCTCACCGCCAAGACGCTCATCAAGATGAACGACACGCAGATCCTTCTGCCTGGTGTCGCTTACCAGAGCGAGACAGCAGCCAACCTCGCGTTCACGGTCAACAACCAGTTCTATCAGAACATCGAAGACCCGAACTCCGAGGATGTAATCCGCACAGCCTTCGCTGTGATGAACTATGGCGAGTACAATCCTACCTGCATTGTGCTGAACCCATCGGATGTGAACACCATTCAGGGCGAGAAGGACACGACTGGCCGCAGCCTCAACATCGTGACTGTCGTGAACGGTCGCAAGTACATCGCTGGTTACCTCATCGTCGAGTCCACTCAGATTCCTGTGGGCAAGTACTTCCTCGGTGACACCGTCAGCGGTGCCTCTCTCGTGGATTACACCAACCTTTCTGTGGAATGGGCGGAGGATGTTGAGACCAAGCGTCGCAACTGCGTTGCCCTCATCGCACAGGAAGAGGTCATCCTCGCCGTGTACAACCCATTCGCGTTCGCGTATGGCGACCTCGCTTCTTTGAAGACCGCCATCACGAAGCCTGCTGAACAGGAGGAGCCCGAGACTCACACCACAACAACCGTTGTGTACGAGCAGGTTGACGCCACTGGCCAGAACCCTGCAAGCAAGGGTTACTACAAGAAGGTGAACGGTGAGTTCGTTGCCGCTACGGAGACATCTCCAGCAGACAACACGACTTACTACACTCGCACTGAGTCTGTGACTGAGGTAACAACTGAATAGCCATGAAGAAGACTCTTATCATAACAGGCAACGGCATTGCTCTCGAGCGTTTCGCTCGGGAGCAGCGCCTGCGCTTCAAGAAGGAGGGCTTCAGCGTGACTATCGGTGTTCCTTCCGTTCCTGTCCATGACACGAAATCGGCTCCTGCTGAAGACGTGAAGGACGCACCAGCGGAAGAAGAGAAGCCCGAACCCGTTGCGGACGTGAAGGACGCACCAGCGGAAGACAAGAAAACTACGAAAAAGTCCAACAAGAAGTGAGCATGGTACGACTGATTGATTGCACGTATTTCACGAAGGGCGAAAGGCTCATCCAGAATGCCCCGATATCCCCTGACCGCAGTGTTGACCAGAACGAGATTGCTGTCCGCGACAGCATCGACGGATGGATTGACAGCGTGCAGGAGACATTCCTCTGCTCCATGATTGGTGCACCCATGACCAAAATCCTCCTCGCCTACCTTGAATCCAAGGAGCAGGCGGCTCAAAACCAGGAGGGTGGGGAATCCAGTAGCGCATCAGAGGCAGAGGAGTTCGAGACAGACGAGGAACTTGAGTTCCTTGCCGACGGCTTGAAGGAGAGCCTTGCCGACTATGTCTTCTACCAGATGCTCAGAGGCACACAGCTGCACATGGTGAACACCGGCGCTGTCGTGCTCAAGAGCGCCAACGAGACAGGCGAGAACACTGCCCGCAGGCAGGCTCACGTGTACAATGCGATGGTGGAGCGCAACAAGGCATTCCTCGAGGAAGCCAAGGCGCATCTCTCCCACTACACAATCAGTTATGTCACATCCATGGTGACTCCAATCAATGCGATGAACTTATGAACGAGGGAATAACAGAGGTTATAGGCAGCGTCGTCGAGAAGCTCTATTCTCCACTGTCCGACCTCACCATAAGGGTGAGTGACGGTCATGGCTCCTTTATAGAGGTGAAGAATCCAGTCGTGACGTACATCTTCGGCAACGACATGTACATCAAGGAGCGTCTTGATGCCATGACAAAGGGAAACCTTCAGAAATATCCGCTTGTAGCCCTGTTCACCCCCGTCATCGAGAAGCGTGATTCGCCCGATTACAGATGCAGGGCGAAGGTCAACATCCTCATTGCCTGCTCATCCCGTCAGGAATGGAGCAACGAGATTAGGGAACAGACGAGTTTCAAGAATATCTTGCGTCCTGTCTACGACCATCTGCTTCAGGCTCTGAAGGATGACTACCGCTTCAACACGCCATACGACGGAGTCATACCTCACACTTACTCTGAGAACTACAGCTATGGCAGATATGGGGCTTACACGCAGGCTGGCGAGCAGCTTAGCGAACCTATAGACGCCATCAATGTAGGCAACCTTGAAATTGAGTTAAGAAACATCAAATGCGATAGAAGACAATGAAACCAACAAGAAATTGCTACCAGGCAGATTTCGCCACGGGTGTGAGCGGCTGCCCAATCGAGTTCGGTAAGATGAAGGGTGCCATCATCGTTCCTCGCGGCGAGAAGCTCCCTGCAGGTTTCGATGCAGACGCACTGCGTGAGGCATGCCATGATGACGTGCCTAACCGCATCTATGCCGTTAAGACTTTCGTTGAGTACGCAAAGGATGGTGGCGAGCCTCAGGTGAGCGCCGTCGGCTACGGCTCCAACAAGGTCACAGGTGTCAGCCAGCAGACAGACACCTTCACTCTTGACGAGTGCGACTATGGTCTGCATGCCGAACTCCTCAAGGCGAAGAATGTCCGCAAGGACGTGTATTTCTTTGACGAGAATGGAGTCATCTACGGACTGAATGACGGAACAGATACACTTGCGGGCATCCCCATGGCTTGCGTGTACTCCACAATCGTGCCTTACCCCACATCTTCAGCCAAGGAGAGCCTTACCATCTCCTTCTGCCATGAGGATGCAGAGAAGTCGCAGAAGAGCTACGACTACATCGCAACAGGCATCAATGTGCTTGAGGCTGTCATCGGTCTCACGCCTGTCGAGTTCGTGAAGGATTCCGACGACGGCTACCACATCGTCGAGAAGGTCGGCGGATATGACCGCACTGCCGAGTTCGGTCCCACCATCGCCGCCCATGCCGCAGACGTGCTTGACGGTGCTACGGCAGCCACCTACACGGGTGGCAAGCTGACAGTGACGGCAGCCACTGGCGCGACACCTGCACTGAAGGCACCTTCCGCTCTGTTCGCTCAGGGCATTGAAGGCATCATTCAGGTATGAAGATAGAGGGCGTTACATTCATCGATTCGGCGGTGTCCGGTATGGACGAGGAGACGTTCGTTGAAGCGTTCGTTGACAAGTTCTGGCTCGACAGGAGCGAGGCTGACCGCAGGAAGATGCTTGAAGACGCATATGTTTTAGTCAGACGAGGGCTGGGGCAGTAGCCCTGACCCTCGTTTTTTACAAACGATTATGGAACTACTAAAAAGGGGTAGCCGTGGACTGGCTGTAAAGATTGTCCAAAAGAAACTGAACCTTATCGATGACGGCATTTTCGGAGTATTGACCGAGGAAGCTGTCAAGAACTTTCAGCGCGAGCACGGGCTTGTCGGCGACGGCATTGTCGGCCAGAAGACGTGGAATGCGCTGGCTGCCGAGAAAGAATGCGAGTCGTCTGAAGAACCTGGTACCATCATCAGGAAATCAAAGAGACGCATTGACCGTATATTCATACACTGCACCGCATCTCCTGAAGGCAAGCCCATGACCGTCTCCGACATCAGGCGCGTGCATAAAGCTAAAGGATGGGCAGACCTAGGATACCACTATGTGGTGTACTTGGACGGCAGTGTGCACTGCGGTCGCGACGTTGACAAAGTCGGTGCCCATGTTGACGGTTACAATTCCAACAGCATCGGTGTTGTGTATGTCGGAGGTCTTGAGAACAAGGTCGGTGTTCCCACCAAATGCCAAAAGCCCAAGGATACAAGAACTTTTGCCCAGAAGGAAGGTCTTCGTGACCTTGTCGAGCAGTTGAAGAAGCTGTACCCTCAGGCGCAGGTGCTCGGTCACCGGGACATCAGCCCCGACAAGAATGGCAACGGGACAGTCGAACCATTCGAATGGATAAAGTATTGCCCGTGCTTTGACGCGAAGGAAGAATACAAGTGAAACTATGGATTGGGACAGAATGATTGGAGCCATTGACTTGGCTGTTGATAATTTCGAGGACTGCGTTCTGTCATGCCTCGAGACGAATCATGAGGTCGTGGAGGACATCGTCCACGAGCAGCTGTACAGCGGTCTTGACGGAAACGGTCAGTATCTGTCCCCGACCTATGACGAAGATCCGTACTTCAATGAGGAGAACAGATGGAAGGGCAAGAGCCGTCAGTACAAGGAGTGGAAGCAGCGCATCACGCCTCCCATGCAGGGTGAGATGCTGTTCCTGCCTCCGAGGCCTGTCGAGGTTCCAAACCTGTTCATCATCGGCACGTTCTATGACAGCATCAGGACAGAGAGAACCTCAGACAGCCTCCGTGTATACACGGGCGGTTTCCGCGATGGCCCTGTCATTGAGAGGAAGTACGGCGAAGCGATATTCTCTATCGGCATGAACGGCAAGGAATATTTCAACGAGCATTTCCTCCGTGACTGGATAGAGGCATTCTGGAGGTCTTGCGGTCTATGAGTTGCGCGTGTGAGAGAAAAAAGGTCATGAGTGACCTTGAGAGAGTTAGCGGTCTTGCTCGAAAGGCTGCAATGCTTGAAGGGAAGGTCATGGCTGTGTTCCGTAGGAGTGATGGCACTTACGGTTTTGGTTCGGTCGGTGAGTGCGGTGTGGTTGATGTTGTCGAGTACCGGCATTATTTGTGAATTTTGATAACTGATACAATATGGCAGACGTAAGAATAACTGACCTTGTCGATCCGAAAGCGATAGAAGACCTTCGGACGACTCAGGAGGAAATCAAGAATGTGCGTGACATCTATATGGAAGTCATCAGATTGACAGCACAGGCAATCAAGGTAAAGGTCGAAACAGTCGGTGACATTGACAAGCTCAACACCACTGTCGTAGGCGGAATCAAGAAGGCTGAGGAAGCCACAGTGCAGCTGAACGAAGTGATGACCAAGAGAAAGGAAATCATCGGTCAGACCACGGCTGAGATTTCTCAGGAACTGTCCGAGATCACGAAGGAGAACAAGGCGAAGCGCGAGGCGCTTGAAGCCGACAAGTCATCATTGGCTTATGCCCAGCGCATCATCGGCTCAAGGGAGAAGAACATTCGCGCCATCACCATGCAGCAGACCGCCATCAAGGCGCTCAAGGAACAGCAGAAGGAACTTGACGGTGAGTACAAGAAGGGTGTCATCACCTATGACCAGTATATAGCAAGGAAGTCTCGCCTCCAATCGGAGATATCTCACGAGGAGGCTCTGATGAAGCCGCTGAAGCAGGCATTGCGCTCGCAGAACGACGAGCTCGCCGCGACCGAGGGGAGCATGAAGAAAGTTTCCTATCAGCTGGAGCAGATGAAGCTTGCCTACCGCCAGTTGACCGATGAGGAGAAGCGTGGCGCAGAGGGCAAGCATCTTGCCGACTCGATTCGTGACCTTGACAATGCACTGAAGCATGCAGACGAGGAGATTGGCGATTTCCATCGTAATGTCGGCAACTACGCAGTTGCTGCAGGTGGTTATGTCGACGTGATGTTGAAGGCTGTGGGAGTGAACGGGCAGTTCGGTCGTTCGCTTGCATCACTGTCGCAGGCTGGTGGAGGTGACCTTCTGACAGGGATGAACACCAAGTTGAAGGCGTTGAGCATGACGTTGAAGGGCATGCTTGCCAACCCATACGTGCTTGCTCTGCTTGGCATCGGTGGGGCAATTGCCGCCTTCAAGTGGTGGTATGACTACAACAAGGGGCTGATGGAAGCCACAAGGCTAACGAGGGAGTTCCTTGGACTGACAGGTGACGAGCTTGTCGAAGTCCGCAGCGAGATACAGGCTGTTGCAGACGAATGGGGCAAGGATTACAAGGATGTGCTCAGCACCATTGACATTCTGACAGCGCAGTATGGAATCGACGCTCAGGAAGCGCTTCGGATAGTCCGTGATGGATTCCAAGCTGGCGCAGACCAGTCTGGCAACATGCTAAGCAACATGAAGAACTATGCCCCCATATTCCGTGACATGGGGCTTGACGGGCAGAAACTTGCAGCAGTTCTTGCACAGACTCGTAGCGGCATCTTCAACGAGCAGGGCTTGCAGATGATGCAGATGGCAACCAAGCGGTTGAGGGAGATGACCACAAGCACGCAGAAGTCGTTGGAGGCTATCGGCATCAGCACTGACGAGTGGAATGAGAAACTGACCAGCGGAGAGGCTAACTTCTTCGACTACCTTCAGGAAATATCGCGCAGGCTCGGCGAACTCCCCGAACAGAGCAATGAGGTTGGTAATGTGCTGAAAGATGTGTTCGGCAGAAACGGTGCTGCAGGAGGCATGGAACTTGTCAAGTACTTCGGTCAGATGACCACCAGCATCGAGGAGGTGAAGAAGGTGACAGGTGAAGTCGGCAGCCTGCATGACCAGCACATCGAGAAGGTGAAGGAACTCAACAAGAAAGTTGCAGACCTCTTTGATGTGACTGATGAAGGGTTCGAGGAAGCCACGCTTTCAGCTAAGAACTATCTCACAGACGCCCTCATCAAGATTGTCGACAAGATGCAGCATCTTGTCGACTGGACTACCGAATGGTATGACGAGAGCAAGGCGTTCAGGGTGGTAGTCCAGTCAATAGGACTTGTCTTCACGGCGTTGTGGGCAAACGTCAAGACAGGCGTCAAGCAGTCTGTCACTCTCCTTCAGGGATTGGCGAAGGCTATCCGTGCATTGTTCAGCCTTGACTTCGATAAATTCGGTGATGCTGTTACCGAGTTGTGGAAGTCCAGGATCCAGAATGTGAAGAATATGGGCGACGAAATCAAGAAGGCTTACGAGGATGCAGAAAAGGCTGCATTGAATGGCAGGGATAGAGTACAGAGGGCAATATCCAATTCCAATGGAGGCGGAGACAATGAGCCGCCGTTGGCTGGCGGAGGTGTCGGAGGTGACGTGTCTGCAGGTGGTGGAGCAAAGACCAAGGCGGCAAAAGAGCAGGCTGTCAAGAGTTGGGATGAAATCCGTGAAGCCATGCTTGAAGCTACAAGAAAGGCGATTGCTGATAGGCTCGCCATTGTGGAGAAGGGTGGAGAAGAGGAGCGCAAGTTGTCTGAGCAGCTTGCCGATGCTGAATATGCAGTGGCTATGTCAGCCGCACAGAAGAACTACGACAAGCAGAAGAAGGATCTTGATGACAGCCTCGCAAAGAAAACCATCAGTGTCGAGCAATACAATATTGCCATATCCACATTATCCGAAGCGAGGACTGCGGCAGAACTCCTTGCGGAGAAGAAGAAGAATGACGCCATGACAGAAGCCAGTTCGAATTTCGCCAAGGCTGAGATTGAGCGCATCAGTGAACGCTATGCCACAGAGAAGGCTATGCGTGACAACTCCTACATCGAAGAGGTGTCAGGCATCAAGGCAGCCTATGCGGCCAGCCTCATCACGAGAGAGGAATATGAACGTCAGCTGTACGAGGCGAAGGTCAACTATGAGATGGAGACCGCCCTTGCGGTCATCGAGAGCCTTGGGAAGCAGCTTGAAGTCGAGAGCATGACTGCCGAGCAGAGAAAGAAGGTCAGCGAGGAGCTTGCCAAAGCGAAGACCGACCTCATGAAGAGGGAGACTGATATGGCTGTTGATGCGATGGAGCGTCAGAAGAAGGCTGATGACGATTTGGCAAAGAAACGTCAGCAGAACCTCAGCAAGTGGATGCAGACCGCCAGCCGTGCAATCTCCAGCGTCAGCGGGCTTATGGGCGCCCTGTATGATGGAGAGATGAAAGACCTTGACGACCAGAAGGAGGAGAGTCAGAAGAAGTACGAGGAGGATGTCGCACGCATTGACTCTCTTGCAGAGCGTGGCGTTATCACGACCGAGGAGGCTGAGGCGAGAAAGGCTGCGGCGGAGAAGAGGCGTGCAGACAAGGAGGCTGAGCTGGAGAAGAAGCGTCAGGACATCGAGTACAAGAAGGCAGTATGGGAAAAGGCGACAAGTCTCGCGCAGGCTGGCATCGCTACAGCCCTTGCAATCACTCAAGCACTTCCGAACATAGCCCTTGCCGCAATTGTCGGCGCGATGGGTGCCATTCAGGTGGCGACAATCCTTGCCACCCCCATCAAGGCATACGCGAAAGGAACTGGAGAGAAGGGACATGATGGTGGTCTTGCCATGGTCGGTGATGGAGGAAAGCGTGAGGTCATTGTCATCGGCAACACCGCTTGGCTTACAAGCGACAAGCCTACAGTGCTGGATCTGCCGAAGGGTGCAAAGGTGTACCCTGATGCCGATGAGTGGAGCAAGGGTTTTGCTGTTCTCGGAAATGGGAAGCCAGAGAAGGACAGCAACATGGTGGTCATCAATGACTACAAGCGGCTTGAGAAGAAAATGGACGAGCGCAACCGGCTTGCACGGATCTCTATCCGCATGCAGGCAGATTCCGCATACAAGGCAGAATTTGACAAGTACAGAAAGGGTTGACTATGGAAGGATTGAAGTTATCAATGTTCACTGTCCGTGAGTTCATGGATGTATTGTCTGGAGAACGTGCGCTGCTGTCGCTAAAGGTTGAGCGCACTCTCAATCCGGAAGAGCAGGAAGTTGCAGCAAGAGACCTTATCGTGGAGTTTCATGAACTCTCAGACCCTGTCGGCACACACGTCATGTTGGGAAATCATGGTGATGCAGCCAAGTGCAGGGCTCAGGTGCTCATGTTCACGCTCATGAGAAGCGTGGTTGAACTTGACGAAGAGAGCTTCGTGGACATCCGTGCCATGCTTGCAGACACGTTGTCGAGAAAGAAGATACTCGGAATGAGCAAGGAATCCCTTCTTGTGTGGATAGACAAGGAGAGGAGCAACGCCGAGATGCGAATGGCTAAGTTACGCGACAAGGAGACTGTTCGCCAGTCGAGCGATGACGCAGTCCGTCAGTTCGAGGAGACTCTCGCATGGATGATGGCTCATAACAAGATGAGCATTGACGTGAATGTCATCAGCGCCAGCGTGTATGCTGTCATGCTCAGGAATGCAGTTGATGAAGTCAAGAGAAAGCACAGAAATCGTTAGAGTCCATAATTTTTAGATTTAGGTTATTGCAAAGTCACTGCCCTGTGAAGGGCGGTGGCTTTTGTGTTTGTTAGGGGTGCAGTTCCTGCTTGAGGATTCTGCGCCCTTCGTGGATGCGCCGCTGGACTGTTCCCATTGGTATGCGGAGGATGTCCGCTATCTCTTGGTAGGAGTAGCCGAGCGCGTACATAATGACAGGACGGATGCAGACGCTTCGCGCAGATGCCTTCCGTGTCCTCTTTATTATGTCCTTGGCTCTGATTGTCGCATCGGCAGTAGAGCTTGCATGGGGTTCGGCGGTCGGGAACTGTTCAACGAATGCGACGCATTTCTTTCGGTTGTACTTGTTGATGAACACGTGCTGCATCACGCTGTACGCGAAACTGCGGAAAGCATGCTTTTCTTTGAATCCGTCTTTTGCAAGCAATAGTTTTAGAACCGTGTCGCTGACAAGGTCTTCCATGTCCGCATCTTGTCTGCAGTACATGTATGCCATCTTCCTTAGCCACGGCAATTGCCTGATTATTTCCCTTTCAAAGTCCATGTGTCACTTGCTCGCTCTGGATGCGGCTCATGTTCCGCATCCTTACAGCTTCCTCCCTCATTGTGTCGATTAGACTGTCTATGACCTGACCTCTAACGATTTTGTTGAGCATGGTGAGCATTTTCTGCATGTTGTCACACTTCTTTTCGATTCTCTTGAGTCTTGTGACGATGTTAGTCTTTCTCATGATTGTATGATTTTTTAGTGGTGAGTGTGGATGAACCGATTACAAACATCGTGCACGTTTGTTCGGTGCTCCTTTACGTTTCCAAATGTTAAGGCGTGAAAATGGTGAAGTTTCTGTTTGCATATATCGCTAAAAATGAAGAACTTTACAGTAGATAATTAAAATAAATGTTCAACCAAAAGTATTGAAAAAAATGAAAAAGACATTCAGAACAAAAGTGATGAAGTATGCTCATGAGCTCATGAGCAAGAACTACGGCTCCTGGAGCGAGTGTTTGACTAAGGCGTGGTCGCTGTACAATCTGGCGAGCAGGATGCGTGAAGGTGTCGTGTCATTCCTTTACCGCAAGACTAACGGGCAGTTCCGCCATGCCTTCGGCACACTGAGAGGACTGCCATCAGGAGCGAGTCTGAACGGCAAGCGTTTGACCAAGCCGTCCTACAAGACGATGGCATACTGGGATGTGAAGAAGCATGGAATGCGGTGCTTCCGAGTTGACAAGCTGATATCGGTATTTTAGCCACGATTAAAAAATGCGAATTCCCCGTAAAATCTGTGTATCTCACGTAATTTGGGCGCATCTTCCGTAAAAAACATACAAACATAATGTTTGTTGAAGTTGTTGTTTTTCACGTCATTATACAACATACTTGGATGTAAGATGATGGCAAGATGTATGAAGCGGTCTAAATTTTCCATATCTTTGCGAAAAAGAATATCGCGATGCTCTGCAAGTACTACCTTCAGATAGGCTCTTCTGTTGTGACAGTCGGGGATGCCGGCTGCCACGACGTGTCCTCGTTTGTTGCGAACTCCGCACAGCTTGAGCAATCGTGGGAGCGCAAGGACTTCGGTGGAGTCATCAGGAAATACGGAAGCCGTATAGATTTCGTGGACGATGCTGCAGAGCTGCTTCTTGCTGAGTGGCATGGAAGCTATGTGCAATCCGAGGCATCCTTTTCTGTTCATGTGGCTGACAACAATTGGCGCTATTCCGAAGTGTGGCAGTGCCCTCTTGATTTCAGCACGCTGACATATGACGGGAACAAGGTGACGATCAGCTGTGTTGACAACTCTGCCGCTGCGCTCATCAAGGCGAACGGGGCGACAAAGAGCAGCTTCCCCGTCAGTTCTCTGAAATCATCAACGCCGATGCTTTACGACCGCATTGTTGACAACAATGTCGCAGAGTACATCATGGACGGCAACACTATTGAGGGCGAAGATTTATGGCAGAGGGTTATTGTTGATGAAGCCGTGGCAATTGCATGGCAGCCATCACTGAAAGTCATTGACGATTCTGGAACGCATGATGTAAGTTATCTTGAACTCGATGACCAGATTGGATGGTTTGCCCTCTCTCATATTAACAGCGAGAACGGTTTCCTCACCGTCAATCATGATTGCACGCTCGACTACGATTTTTCCGATTTCCGCATTAGGGCGATTCGGGTTCGCAACTCTGAAAGCCCCGTCGCGCAAAAGATGGACTTCAAAATAATCGAGATTGACGGACAAGGAGTGCAGAATGTGAAGGCTTTCGGAACGTCTATCATCAATCCTGCTACCAAGCAGTGGAACTGCCCACTTAACGGACGGCTGAGTTTAAGTGCTGGTACTATCCTCACGTTGGTTGTCTCGCTTAGGAACAGCGCTGGTGATGACGTTTACTTTACAGGCGGCAGCGAGTATTGGGTTAGCACCAACCATGGTTCTCTTCGATGGAAGTCTCGTGCAGCCGCTATTGACATGGATGTGATAGAACCACTGACATTGCTCGACAAGCTGCTTGAGAATGTGGCTGACGGGAAGATGGTGCTTAATGGCTCCATCAGAAGCGATATCGGTGGCGTCACAAACGAACGTCTTGCAGGTTTGAAGATTCTTGCCGTGGAGAGCGTCAGAGGTTTTTCCGACGCATATATCCACACCTCCTTTAACCAGTTCGCACAAATGATGGAGAGCGTGTTCGGTTATGTCTACGAGATAATCGAGGGCGATGGAACAGCCTTGGTGTCATTCAAGCATCGCTCCGACATGTTTGGCGCAGGGGTGGCAAAGACGCTCGTCAATGTGAACGGATTTGGAAAGAGCGTTGAACCTTCCATGCTGTACAGCGAGGTCAAGGTCGGATATGATGCCCAGGAGTATGATAATGGAAACACCGGCAACGATGAGTGGAATGTTGAGAACGGATACATCACTGGAGTGGCGATGAAGCAAGGAACACTTGAATTGAAGTGCCCATACAGAGCAGACTGCTATGGTATGGAGGAGCTTGTCGTGAAGCGTTCTGAAGAAGAGAAGACCGAAAAGGATGAAGGCGTGTTCATCGTCAAGTGTTTGCCATCTGCATACAACGGGCATTGGGTGATAGACCGTAGTGTCACCATATCTGGCACTTACACCGACACTGTCTTCAATGCGTTACTTTCCCCATTCCTGATGGTTGAGGCTAACAAGGGGATGATTGCTTCCTTCTGCGAAGGTCTTCGGCTGTCCACCACAAGCGGCAATCGCAACATCATGATTGACGGTGTTTCCGTTTCAAAGAACTTCACGTTTACGGCAGCAGACCGTCTTTTCCGATGCGCTAAGCTGAAGGTGCAGACCGATGATCAGGAACTTCCTTTCGACAAGAGCGGCAAGATTTCATTCGAGTGGCATGGAACCACCTACCAAGGATATCTCCGAAGCGTGAAGTTGGCATGTCAGCGAGAAGAGCCAGTTGAATACGAACTTATAGAATGTTGAAGATATGAGCTATATAGTAAGTCCTTTTACTCCTGTGTTCTGGACGCCGACGGCTGACAAGTTCGGTGCTAAGACTCAGTATGTGCAGACATGGGCGCAGACAGACCGCATCCTCGTGCAGTGCATACAGCTTGGTGATGGTGCACCGATTGTCGGCAAGGATGGGAACGTGCCTTCGTTGAGTCTAAAAGACATGAGCACAGGAAATGTTTCTCTGCTTGCATGGCAGTCATGGGCTCTGAACGAGTGGGCGACAGTCAAGTGGTGTGTCATAACCGCCTTGCAGGTCGGAATATACTCCCTCTTGCTCGGTGACAGTGAAAGCGAACCGTTCTGTGTCAGCGACGAGCCGAGCATCCTGAGTCAGACATGCCTGCTCCAGTATGGCAGCAAGGACAACCGTCAACGCATGGATGTCGCGTTCATTGTTGACGGCGTTCGCCAATTCTTCGACTTCCGTATACCTGGTGGATTCATTGACAACGGATGGACATTCGGAGTGGATAATGAGCAATTCACTACTGGATTGTATGATACCGTTGACGTACATGCGCACGAGCTTGTGCAGAAGACGTTGACGCTCGGCAATAGCGAGGGCGTTCCAGTGTGGTTCGCAGATCTTCTTAACAGGCTTCTCACCTGCACCTACGTCTATGTTGACCAAGTGCGCTTCAGTAGGCATGAGAGTGATGTTCCGGAAATCGTGAGCGAGATGGAGGGATTGCGAAGCTATGTCTTCACGCAGACGTTGCAACAGGTCGTAAACCTTATGCCAGATGTTGAGGCTGCCAACATTGTCAGGCTTAGAAGGGTGGGAGAGGTGCAGGATGACTACCGTGTGGCAGAAATTGAAGGTGAAACTGTAAACAGAATTGTTGAATGACACAGGGAGAAATTGACCAGATTGTCGCCATTGTGCTTCAGCGTATCCGTGAGTACTCGGCGAGGGTGGTGGACTTGACGGAAGTTGGTTCGCTTCCTCCTGATGCGTGGATAGAGCTCAGTGAGGGTAAGAAGGTTAGGGTCTCGGACTTGATATCATCCGCACGTGCCCTCAACCTCATCAAGAGTGGTGACTCCACTGCGCCCTCCGATGAGACTGCCTATTCTTCTTTGAAGTCAGATCAGCTTTTCATCAAGATTGCAGAAGCGCTCGGTAAGTTCCTCCGCAAGGATGCTGACGATGCGGACCCGAACACAGCTGCGTTCGGTGACATCGTTGCTATCAAAGGGACACGTTCGGACGGTGCAATGTCTTCAGGAAATGTCATTGCAGACGGAGACGTTGAGGCTGGAGAGAACCTTCGAGTCGGGAAGTCTATTGTGCTTGGAATTGCAGGCATTATTCAGGACTTGGTTGAGCGGAGGATATTCAGCACCTATGGAGCAGTTGATGGAATGGTCAATGGTGTGGGCACAATCCTCACCAACAAGGATAGATTGCAGACGAAAGACCTGCAGGTGCGTGGAAGCATGACCGTGATGGACTTAATTGTCAATCAGCTTCACGCCATGGAGGGCGACTACTACTTCAGCGACGTCGGCAGCATCGAACGTGTAGTGCCTCTTGACGCCACAAACTCCTACCGCATCTACCTGAAGAAGGAGACGGAAACATCCGTCATCACATTGTGGGAAGGGGATATACTCTGGAGCATAGCCAACAACCTCCGAACGCACAAGCCTACTGACGGGGCTTTCTACGTCCACCCGTCGTGGATGCTCGCCAACGCAATCGACCAAGACCATTTCTTTGTTGATGTGACGCTGTACGATGATCCACAGCTTGGCATCGAGGTTGGCACCACAAACTTCCCACCCGAAGATGGCTTCAACCTTGTCCGCAGAGGAAATGCAAGGGCAAGGCTCGATGATGCATACAAGGAGCGTGCAAGGGTGTGGCACATCAGCAACACGGAGGGCATGATGGCGTTCCTCGACTATCTCTATTCGCCGGTCGTGGGCGATGAGAGCTATCAGACCACCATTGGCAGACTTCCAGACATTCAGGTGCTGCGCAATTGGTTCGACGCAAGAAACCTCGGTAGCCCATCCAACCACATTGGTGTGTACACCCAATATCTTTTCGCAGAGCACTTCTTGCAGATTGACTGGATGGGCAGAGTCATCTCAACCAAGAACTACAGAGGAGAATGGAGTCTTGCCACAGCACAGAGCGCTACGGAATACTACAAGGTTGACAAGACCTACACCGAAGGAGATGACGGACAAGGACATGAACGCCCGATGACTGCATACCTCACGGACACGGTCACTCACATGGGTGTGGAATGGGGATGCAATCGCACAGGCACCACCGAAGAGCCTTCCTGGTACTCTGCCGACTGGATTATGATAGGTGGGGCAAACGAGTGGGATTTGGTGCTGCACAAGGATGATTCTCCAGTGCCTCGCATGAGGCAGCAGAAGTTCGAGATGGGCATCTTCTTCCGTGTCTCGTTCAATGGATATGATGTGACAGACAAGGTGATGGCGCAAAACGGTCACAGCGTAACATGGGCAAGGACGACCGATGATGCTGCACTCGATAACACATGGAATACTGTCGGCATCCTGCAATGCTATCGCGATGCAGCACACACATCCCTCCTTCTGAAAAATGACCCGACCAACAACCGCTACGACTTCGGACAGAACTTCCGCTCGTACCGTCATGCGTCTTTCAATGCAACGGTGGTCATCCCCATGGCAACAGGAGAAAATAAAACGATCAGCAAAACATACAACTTCATGTAGCAATGAGAATACAAGGCAGCGACATAGTCATACAGCAAGACCCGCTATCTTACGGCAGCGGATACACCTTCCTGCAAGGCTCACCGTATCAGACCTACGACCCACAGGCAGGGGTATTCAACCCATCAAGGAGCATCTATCCACTCGTCATCATGCCATGGGTGTCTGCGAGCGACCCTCAGGGCATGTATAGCGGGCAATGCTCTCTGCACAGCGTGACAGCCGTGTACAGAAAGATGGTGAATGGTGCTTGGGTGGACGTTGAGATTGACAATACTGACACCAACAATTACTTCATTTCGGACGGCACGACCATCCATGGCATCACGGCACCAGCAGGAGCCGTCGTCATACGGAAGAACATTCCTCCCACCGAGGTGGCTGCAATCATCATCCATGCCAACGTGCTCGATGCGGTTGACGGACTTGTCAAGTCATTCGAGAACACGGTCGAGATGACCACCAAGACCGCCAGCACAGTTCAGTACAAACTGCGCGTGGCTGACGAGACAAGCCCCTATTCGCCATACATGGCGCTTAACCCGATGAACATTGCTACCGATGTTCAAGGCAAGCAGCCCGTCACATGCTCAGTTAAATTGTATGGCGACAACGTGCCAGTGGCAGATTCCGATGCTAAATATTTTTGGTATTTCAACGAGAACGGGACTTGGGTGCAGATACTGCCCGACAATCAGGTATGGCTGCTCACATCATTCTTGGATAATGTGAACCATGAATTGCCAAGAACCATTCAGGTTGACCTCCGGTTCATCGACGAACTGCACCTGTTTGCCTCTGCATCTCCAATCGGGGATACAACACCCACTCAGCCAGACTATGTGCATGGCGCAGAGCGTGTGCATTTTGACATTTCGCGTATCTGCCCGAAGGACATCGAAGGATTCGTCTTTGGTGATGTCGGCATCAAGTTCACGGGCGATGAGCTGATGAAGCGATACCTCCAGCTTCGTGGCAACGGAGGTGACCTGACTGATGCAGAGGTTGCCAAGTACTTCCGGATAGACTGGTACAAGGAAGTCAATTCTACAGCAGCTTATGTCAGCCGAGGAAAGAGCGTGGAGGGGCACGTGCAAAGTGATTTCGGTGCAACTCGCTCTGCGGTCTGCAGGCTCAATCCCAAAGTGTGGTGGATGAATTGCTACAAGCCCATCGTGACCAGCGACGGAAAATACTGGGTTGACGGGCAAGGAAGATACGTCTGCGGACAAGATTACAGGCAAGTCTAAAAACAAAAAAATATGGGAAGAGAAGTAGCATACATGCTCGTCCAGTACGAGCAAATCAAGGACAAGTTTCCTTGCGCGACAGTTCTTGACGATGGCAGAGCTGTCATTCCACTCGCCAAAGCCGACATGCTCATCGGTGTTTCCGGCATCGAGATTAAGGGCAGCCACGAGGTGGAAGCGCTTGTCGCTTCAATCGGGCAGAATGAAGAAAGCGCTGAGACACAGGAGAACGCTGAAGCGGAAAAAAGTGCTGAGGCAGAAGATTCCTCTCAGCAAGAAGATAACAACGAAAAAGAAGAGGAGGACGAATCATGAGTACAATATTGACAGGTGTCTTTGACATCATGCCCGTCGCTGACGGCTCACAGACCTTTCCACAGCTTGAAGTGGAAGGTGCGGCATCGCAATCGTATTCGGGCAACACCTACTACCCCGACTGGAAGACACAGACTTCGCTGCGCCCCAAGTTCACTCCGCATTGCTACGATGGAGTCGAGGGGAGCGTGAACGATTACCAGTTCCTGCCAGGCATCGCCACCAACGCCGGGGCTGTCAGCACGGCTAATCAGCAGTGGTATTACAACAATACTGGCATTATCTGGGCTCAAGTTGGCTCAACAACCAAGTACCGCTCATCGAACTTCTTGTCCGCCGACGGCACAACCCCTCTTATGGAGCTTGACCTGTCTAACCCCAACCGCTCGTGGGTGACATTCATCGGCAATATCCCCACCACGCTCTCGCAGGGCGATGATGACGTGCTCCGCTTTGTCGGCAAGGTGGATGGCATCGAGGGCTTCACGGTGGATGTGAGCCGCACCATCCGTGTGAGCGAGCTGGCAGGTGGCACAGGAAACAAGGTGGACATCATCCTGTCTAAGACAAACTTTGACAATGACATGAACACCAATGACAGCATCACCGTCAATGTCGGTGCTGTCATCGAAAATGAATACAAGGTCGGATTTGCCGCCATCAACGCTGCTGGCTACAAGGTCTCATTCGCGTCGTCAATCGGCATCAACAAGCAGTACTTCCGCACGGGAGACCCAATAGTGCCATCATCTGTGACCACACTCACGCTCCTGCCAGACGACATCGGTGGAGAAGGCACCATCATCTGCAACCTTCTTGACGCACAGAACAGCGTTGTCGCTGTTGACTCAATGCTCATCAAGGACTTGGGCGACCCCGACATTGTGCATGTGGAATCGTTCACTGTTGCATCAGCTGCATCCACTACTCCCATCGACCAGCGCAACGGCTCAATCAAGAAGGATGAGTTCCTTCGCTGTGTAGCCAAGGTGACAGACCGCACTGGCACAACTGACAAAACTGCACTATACACATTTACATCTGCGGCAATCAAGACACGCGATGGCGTCGATCTGTCAGCAGAGACAGCAAAAATAACTGACTATACCGAAGGCGGCAAGACGTACAAGGTGTATGTGGTTGATTTTGCCACTGCGTATGGAGCAGGTGGACTTCGATTCATTGCTTCAGTACAAAGAAACTCTTGAACATGATTATCACAGGCTCTCTTGATATAACCCCTGTCGTGGACGGAGTGGACGGCAAGGATGCCGTTGCTTTCCAGATGAACGCTACACCTGCCACCGTCGAGTTTGATGGCTCGACAGAGACTATAGTGACACCATCCGTCGCCATCTCAGTACAGAAGATTGAGGGTGACACTTACACACCGTTCACCGGTCTGATAGACATATACACCCGAAGCGGAAGCAATGTCGGCACCAAGAGTGTGACCAACGGCGCGGCAACCATCAGCATGTCAACTGACAGGGGAGGCTCTGCATTTTACATCAGTGACTTCCCTCTGAGCATCCGTCTGCGCGCATCAGGTTCTTCTACCGTCATCCAACGCCTTGAACTGCCTGCAGCCGACATCAACACCAAGGGGCCAAAAGGTGATCCAGGCGATAGCGCAATGGTGTACTCTGTTGAAGCAACGGCTAACCAGATTAGCGTCCGCAATGATGGTTCGTGCGTCCCGTCAACAGTTGATGTGTTTGCCAGAATCACGGACGGTCACAGCGCGCCGGTGTTGTATGAAGGTGGCGAGCTGTGGAGAGTCGTGACTTCCCCTGGTGGTTCATCGAGCGAGTCAAGGTGTGACAGAAACGCAGGAATCTACACCATTCCTTCATCCAATTTGCCGTTATATGCTAATGCCGCCAAAAGTGGAATACGTTTCACTTACGAGATTAGGCAAGGTACAACAGTTCTTGCTTCCATGAACCTGCTTTTTTCTTATGACGGTGCGACTGGCGGAACAGGGCCTGCAGGCCCCAAGACTATATGCAGAGGCTTGTATGACAACAGTGCAAGCTATGAGTTCAGCGGCGACTACGTTGACTGGGTGCTCAAGAACTTCACTGCATCAGGAGGAAGTGTAAGCGAGCAGGCATACATCCGCAAGCGTTCAGGCAGCGCAACAGCTGTCTGTCAAGGCATAGAGCCTGGTGTCACGCAGGGGTGGGGGGACTATTGGCAAGCGATAGACTCGAACGAAGCAGCCTACTTCCGCTCGCTCCTTGTCGCCTTCATCTCGGCTCGTGATGGCGCATTTGACCATCTGAGCGCAGTCGATGTGGACATCACAGGCACTCTCAACGCCACAACGGGAAAGTTCCAGAACGTGTTCGTGAATGGCTGCATTAATAATCTCATCACGGTCATTGATACAGCCAACAACATCGGCAACGACCTCATCCTGACTGATGGATACGGCGACCATCATCTTGACGTGCTCAGGTGCGGCGATTTCGTATGGATAAAGTCCTTGCCGCGACAGCTGTGGTATGGCAGCGGTTACCATTATCTCCATCTGCCATGGTTTATTGACAGCGCGACCTGCTGGAGAGGACGCACCAAGTATCTCACTAATGTTGAACACGCAATGACAAGCAATGAGATGCGCCAGCTTGTAGGACGAAGAATCACCATCATGGTCGAGCCGTCATACGAACGTGCATTCTTGTCAGGAATATCGGCAGTTGAGCCGTATGGCACTCAGACGGATGCCATCAGGCGCATCAGCAATGGTCAGTACGTCATGAACAAGAGCACAATCAGAACTCTTGACAATGACTACAGGCTGACACCACGGATGTTTCACGTCGAATGCCATCATGTCGTTCTTGTTGATCCGAGCACACAAGCTGCATCCAACGCATACTTATGGCTTGGACAGAGTGATTACCTCGCATCGAATGACGACTTGTTGGATTGGGAATAAAAAGAATATCAACTTAAAAAATTACTATTATGCAACAAAACACCGCATTGATTGACGACATTATGGCTGCCCTTGATGCAGAATCGTCACAAAACGTCGAACTGATTGTTCGCAACACACAGAATGGCGCCACCAAAAAAATGGCGCTTGCAAGTCTTGAACAAATCATCTATAGTTACCTCACAACCGCACCTGTCGTCACCAACTTGGCATCAGTTCTGGGCGCAGCTAGTAGATTACTAACAAGTTCTGACAATATGAATGATTTAACAACGCCTGGTGTCTATTCCTATTCAAATGCACAAAACCCTGTTAATGCTCCATCCACCACAGCGAATGGTATAGTGCTTGTTCTAAGAGCTAATTCTACACCAAAATGTGTACAAATTGTATGGGACTATAATACTAACAAACAATTCTTTAGGAATATGTCCTTTGGATCAGCTCTTACAATCAAAGATTGGCAAGAAGTAACTGCTAATCTGCCACAATTCTAAATGAATTACAATTCGCTTGCAGAGCTAAAAGATGCATTGGCGGCCATATAACATAAAGGAGTGGCTCTTGCCCTTCTTTATGTTATAACATTTGCACTTATCTTAGCCCACTTTTGCCAACTGCCACTCCATTTCACTCTATAGTAGATTATTCCAAAATCGTAATTTGCCAAGACTTGAAGAATCATAGACGCGTTCACTGCACATGTAAGCAATATACCACCTGTTACATCGGAAGGCTTATTCAACTGCTGAAGATTGTAGAGTAAAGAAATAGATGTATTTGTGTAATCGTTTAAGTCCGCTTTGCCATTCGTAGGTATTAAACCGCCCAGCACTTGTTGAATAGTGCTGGGCGGAGTAAAAGGGTATGAATTTACAGCAGGTGGGAGTTCAGTGTGGTATAAGGTTATTGATGTAACAAATCAAAAATCTTTTGCTTTCTTTGTTGCGCATGACTTTTACAGAAATGTTCCACCTGCAATATACCTTATAACAGGAGATATGTATGATGCTGCTTCGACTTGTTCATTTTTTTACTTAATTGGTGGTTACAGTAAAGATTATGTAAGGGAACGTATCAAAGTTAAAGTTGACAGTTCAACAAAAAGAATTACAATTTGGATGAGTTTTACAGGTAGTGGGACAATTTCTCATGTAATTCCAATAGCAGGCATTGTACCCCTGTCACGAGTTGTGGAAACTCCTCCTGAAGATGCGGTCAACCCTACTTTTTATAATTGATGAATGCCTCCATTTTGTTTCTAAATGATTTGTAAAATTCGCAAGTCACCAGGAAGTTGAGCCCCTTTTACTTCAACAATAAGGTTCCCTGATGAATCTGATGAAAACTCCATACGCCATGTCCCTACAAGGCCAAATGGTTCAATGATCGTCCCCCTGACTGAGAACATTGCCGCTGTGTCGTAATCAACAAGAACGAGGTAGATTGCACAAATCCTGCCATATTTATTGGTGAAAGTTATAGTTGTATTAGCTGCCACTTTACCATAATTAGTTGCTTTTACAACGCCCAGCACTATTCCAACAAGTGCTGGGCGGTCGAGGTACATATAAGGAACTTTCTCGAGGTCAAGACTTTAATGATTTAATGTCCGATGTTGGAGGTAAATATATCTGTTTGGGAGGTTCTATCACAACAACCCTCCTAAACAGACCTGCAGGATTGGAAGAGGCTTTTGCAATGTGGGTTATTCCACCTGCAACCCAAATAATCATTACCCAATGGAGCGCACTAAAGATGTATAAGCGAACAAAGGATGGTGCAAACTTTAACAAATGGCAATTAGTTCAAGGCACGGAGGTGAACTACGCTTAAAGACTCTTTTAGTTTATCTTGACGGCGTCAGATGGTAGTTCCGCAACTAACGACATTGTTACTGTGTCATTTGCATTCGCCCCTATATTCCAAGCAATAGGTCTAACAAGACTACCACTAAAACTCTGTAAATATATTATGTTATTTTTAGTATAGACTGACAATCCTTGAGTCGAACCATGCACGCTGTAATCGTTGGCAGTAAATGAATTTTTTACAATACAAAAAGAAATAATTCCTTGTGTACTTCCTCCTATTACAAAAATGTGTCTATAGGCGCTAACAAGAGCCCCTACTTCCATAACGTCTGTGCCTTGTAGATGTAATGATGCAGCCTTTATCTTAGGCATATTTGTAATGCTTCCTACGCCCAGCACTACTTCTTCTTAAACACCCTCTCCACATCTTTTCTGATAGTTGCCATTCCCAACTTTGCATATCCTCTCGTCGTTTCAATCTTGCTGTGTGCCGCCATCATCTGAACGGTCGTGATAGGTATCCCCTCCTCAATGCAGAGCGTGATGAAAGTGTGCCTTGCAAGATGGAAGTGCGCATATTTGTTCACGGCAGCCTTTGCAAAAACCTCCTTCAATGTTCTGTTTGCCGAAGCATTGTTCCCAATACGAAAAAACCTTTGAAGTTGTTTGTAATTAGACAGTATCTTCATAGCCTTGCCGCGAAAGATTGTCTCAATTGGGATACGAGCTGTGTCGCCCGTCTTTTTCGTCTTGATGATAATCCATTTCTTTCCCCGAATTGTCACGAAATCTTTCTCTGACAGACGTGTCAGGTCCGAATATCTTAGACCACAAAGACAGTCAAATACAAAGATGTCGCGGATATGTGCCTGTCTGCCCCTGAGTTTTGCCCGTTCCAATAGTCTTATTTCATCTGACGTCAGACTCTCTTCTCGACTGCGGATTTTTTTAATTCTGAAACTCTTGAACGGATTGTCATCAACGGAAATGAGTTTCCTCGCAATCGCTTCATTTACCACCGCCCTTAAACTTTTCAACCTTCCTGAAATGGTTGACTGGCTCATGCCTTGACTGGCGCTCCACTCCGAAAAACGGTTGAGAAACTCCAAATCAATATCCGCAATGGTTGTCCTGCTCTGGAATTTTTCGACATGCTTAATTAGGGTTCTGTAACTGTCCTTGGTGTGTTCCCCTCTACTTGCAGAGTGCTCAATGACCGACTCAACGAAATCACGAAACGAAGCCGATGCCGTGATGTGGTGAAGCACGGCGTTCTTTAACTGAAGAAGAGTTGGAGCCTTGCCTCGTTTGATAAATTCCAATTCCATTTTCTCAACGTCAAGCATTGACTGATACAGATATGCGTTCAGCTCATCGGCATGCGGATGGTTGACGACAAACCCATTACTCCACTGATTAGGTACGAGGCAAACATGCGTTGAAAAGAAAATCCTTTCTCTGTGCAGAAGGCACTCAAGTTGTACAAGCGCTGTGCCGTCTTTCCGAAGATGACGGGTTCTGTTATATACTAATCTATAGCGAATTTTATCCAGCATTTTTAATTATTTTTCAGATAAATGTAACACAATGTGTTATTCAAATGCACTTTCTATGTGGCACCGACTTGACACCAGAACTTCACTTGGTGAAATCAAGATACGGCTCAAGGTGTACAACGTGACGATGAAATTCCTATCTTTGCACAAACAAAATAAAGGAAATGGCTAACATCACCCAAGCATTGTTCATAACAGGCGCCATCATTCTACTGTTCTATGTCGCCACATTGCTGCTGATATTCTCGGACCTGTGGGCTGGAGTAAGAAAGGCAAAGCAGCGTAACGAAATGCGCACTTCTGAGGCGTACAAGCGTACAATAGAAAAAATCAACAAGTACTTCAACATGATGCTCGCGCTCACAGTTGTAGATGCGATCCAGATTGCACTCGTATGCTTCATGCGGTACATGTACGGGTATGATATACCGATGTTGCCAGTGTTCACGTTCCTTGGCACATGTTATGTCGCATTCGTTGAAGTCACCAGCATCATGGAGCCGTCAGACGTGAAAGAGAAGAAGCAGCAAGACGACTTCAAGAGGCTCGTGGTTAAAATGATTCGCGATGACAGGGCTTTTCGGGCAGCCATAGCCGATATCATAGAAGGTTCTAAACAATAGATCACGATGAAGCCATTTTTGTCCAGCATATTATTTTTGATTGTTTTTGTGTTGTCTGGATGCAGGAGCGCCAGGATTGAAGAGCCTGTCGTCCTGCACTCGACTGACACGCTTACGATCATCCGCATCGACACCATCAAGCAGGACAGGACAGTGTATGTACGAGACAGCCTCATCATGAAGGACAGCGTTGTTGTGTTCGTCAACGGGAATGGCGAGGTTGTCAACAAGGAGAAATACTCTGACACTGAGCGATGGCATGATACAGACAAGGCGCTTGTTGAGCTGCAGAAGCAGTTTGAGGCACTAAAGAGGTCGAAGGCAGATGAAAAGCCGGTATATATTGTGAAGGAGAAAAAAACGAAGTGGAAGTTGTACTTCTGGCTTGGATTGGCATGCGCAGTGTTACTCATCATAATTCTGAAATTTTGCATAATGTATGGAAAGAAATTGATTAAGTTTTTTAGTGGTTGAACACAAGGAAGGAGGATGTCCGTGACGGACAGTTCCTCCTTCTTTCATGAAGGGGCAGCTGGGTGAGTTCTGCCCCTTGGACAAGCCTCTCATCCGCACTGCGTCATCTCCACTGAGGCTTGTCTGCAATGATTACAAACAAGATTTCTAATTGTTCGGTGTCTCCTGTTTTTTCAGGTCAGCGTTCGTGTATTCTATAACCTTCCGTATCGCGCTGTCCGCCATCTCCTTTGAGACAGAGACGTAGTGATACAGGATTCCGCTGTTGCGGAGTGAGTGACCGAGCACATAGTCGATAACCCTTGTCGACACTCCCAGCTCGAATGCATTCTGCGAGAACGTCTTCCTCGCAGAATACATGTACAGGTTCGGTATGCCAAGCGCCTTGCGAATTCTCCTCATTCCGTATGACATGTTGTAGTTCACCTTGCTGTCCTTGCCGATGTCAAGATGTCCATCCTTCATGATGTACTTGGCGATGATAGGTTTTGCTTCTTCAGGGATTGTGAACCGAGTTTCCTGACCGCCACGGAATTCCGTCTTCGTGCGCGTGTACCTTAGTTCTTTTTGGCACTTGTTGAAGTCGATGTGCTTCAAGTCTTCCATGTTGATGCCACCGAGGTAGTAAGACAGCATAAAAAAGTCCCTTGCCTTCATTGTGCCCTTGGTCCTGGAAGTGAAATCTCGGACAGCTCGGATTCCCTCCATCCCTATCCATGAATCGCGTACCTCCATGCGTGGCTTCCTGTATCCTCGAATGATGTCGCTTGCAATGTTGACAGTGCCCACCTTCTTGGCAAAGTTGTAAAGAGTGAAAAAGAAGGTCATATATGAGTGGATGGTGTTGCACGTCATCCTTCTTGACCGCAGGTGCCGGTCGAAGGCAAGCACATCTGTGTGCGTCAGCGTTCTTATCACCTTGCCCTCTCCGAAGAAAGTGGCGAGCGAACGGTATATGATGCCGTAAGCTCTGATGGTTGACGGCTTGGCTGACGACAGCCTGCAGTAAGCCTCGAACGTGTCCTTGATGGTGGAGTATTCAACGCGTTCACTCTCCTTGATGAGCCTTACGAGTTCCGAGCACGTGAACCCTTCGATATACTCAAGCCCGTCGAGTGACGACTGCAGCTTGTCCATCTCGTTGCGGATTTTGGAGTTCATGAGCCTTGCGTCTGACCTGCCGACCACTTGACCATTCTTGAACTGCTTGACGCTGTCAACCTTGATGTTGGTGACGAAATACCGTGTCTCCCCATTGTGAGAGAGCGCGATTCGAACTTTGTGTGAGCCATCGACTAACTTTTTAGCCGGAACTATAACTGGTGATATAAATGCCATGATAGATTGTGATTTAAGTTCTGTAACTGAATTTTCTTCCGACAATAAAAAGGAAATGTAAAAAGCGAAAATAAAGGTTTCCGACAACTTTCCGACAACAATGGAACGTCAAATCTGACATTGCGATTACAACCGTAACCCGTTTGTTGTTCGCACTTTCCGCATTTTTCGGTGCATTTTTTTCAAAGCGGTGCTCTCTACTTAGCGAAATTCTTTGAAAAAAAAGGTTTTTGGAGGGAATGATTATGTGAAAATGAAAAAAAACAACTGAAAATCTTGTATAAAAGAAAAAAAAGTAACAATTTTGTAGCAAATTTATGAATTTACATACATAATAATAAAAGATTTTATGGGTGATACAGAAAAAGACTTGGTTTACTCAGAGAGTATCAAGGCGGGCAAGCGCATCTATTATTTTGATGTGAAGCAGAGCAGAAATGGTGACCGTTATATCGCCATTACGGAGAGTAAGAAAATCAATGAGGGTACGATGGACAATCCTCGTTTTGTGTTTGAAAAGCATAAATTGTTCCTCTATAAGGAAGATTATGAGAAGTTTGTCGATGCTTTGACACGAACATTGGATGTGGCAAAAGGTAATGCGCCTGCTGTTTCTCCCACTAGTGAAACATCAACGGCTACTGAAGCTACCGCCACTGCCGAGGCTGCATCCGCAGAAACTGCTGTAGCAGCCGGAGAACAGGATGAGGCTCCCGCTGAAAAGAAAAGCTTCCTTGACAAGGTGAAGGATATTTTCTGATAGATGAAAGTGTCGTAATGACACCTTCTTCTGTAGGAAAAAGTCTTAAAAACATAGCAATAACAAGAAATTTATGGGAAAAACTTTTGCCACGTCTGGCGAAAGTTGTACCTTTGTGCCGCTTTTTTGGGCAACACATTAGCCCCACGTTTTTATAGGGCATCGTGTGATGGCGAATTAAGCGTATGACAGGTGAGGGGTTCCCCCCTTCCCAAAGACTTAATTTATAGTAACACAACAATTAAAAATGAAAGAAATTACACTTAACGCGCAGACTCGTACAGAGTATGGCAAGAAGGCAAGTCGTGACCTTCGTCGTGCTGGTCAGATTCCAGCAGTGTTTTATGGAGTGGAGAAGGGCGAAGATGGCCTTCCAGTGGCAAAGTCAATTAAAATCTCTGAGAAAGAATTGGCAAAGTTGCTTTACACTCCCAATGTTTACATCGTGAATCTCGTGGTAGATGGCACACCAGTGAAGGCTATCCTGAAAGACCTTCAGTGCGATTTCGTGACAGACCGTCCTGTTCACGTTGATTTTTACCAGATTACAGAAGACAAGCCTGTAGTGTTTGAGATTCCTGTGAAGCTTAATGGATTGGCTGAGGGTGTGCGTGCCGGTGGTAAACTTGCTCTCAATGTACGTAAGTTGGCAGTCAAGGCTCTCTACACTCAGTTCCCAGACACACTTGACATTGATGTGACAAACTTGGCACTTGGTAAGACAATGAAGGTGGGTGAACTTTCTTACGAAGGTCTCGAAATTATCACTTCCAAGGAGGTTGTCGTTTGCGCTGTTCGTATGACTCGTGCTGCACGTGCTGCTGCTGCAGAGGCTGAAGCATCAGAAGAATAATCTTACAGAGAAATAATCCAATGAGGGTGTATCGGTGGTCTTCAGACCCTTGGTACACTCTCTTTATTTATCATCAATATGTGGCTGTTCAATTGGTTTTGGAAGAAAAAGCCTGAAACGGTAGATAATGGTATGAAGTATTTGATTGTTGGTCTTGGAAACATTGGTGCTGAATATGTGGGTACACGACACAATATCGGTTTCCGAGTGGTGGATGCCTTTGCTGAAAAACAGGGCGCAGAGTGGGCGGATAAAAGATATGGCTTTGTCGCCAAGACACGTGTGAAGAATGCCGAACTCATTCTTCTCAAACCTTCCACCTATATGAATTTGTCGGGTCAGGCTGTGCGCTATTGGGCAAAGCAGGAGAATATCCCGGTTGAGCGTATCCTAATCATTGTAGATGACTTAAGTCTGCCGGTGGGAAAGATTAGAATGCGTGCAAGTGGAAGTGCCGGTGGTCATAATGGACTGAAAAACATAGAGTCATGTATGATGACACAGAACTATGCCCGCATCAAGTTCGGTATTGGAAACGAGTTTTCGAGAGGTGCCCAAGTGGACTTCGTTTTGGGACAGTTCAGCGATGAGGACAATAAGATTATAGAAGAGAAACTTGATTATACGGGAGAGATGATCAAGAGTTTCTGTCTTCAAGGGGTTGATCGCACGATGAACCAGTATAATAAAAAGTAGTGTCTGCTAAATTGTAAATCGTCAAATTGTACATTAGGTTGTGGAGGCAAGATTGGACAAATGGTTATGGGCTGCACGTATATTCAAAACGCGCTCTACCGCTGCTGATGCCTGTAAGAATGGGCGCATTACGATGTCTGGTGTGAAACAGAAGGCATCCAAGATGATTAAAGAGGGTGACATTGTTGAGGTGCGCAAACCTCCCATTACTTATTCATTCAAGGTGCTCAAGGCCATCCAGAACAGGGTAGGGGCAAAATTGGTGCCAGAGGTGCTGGAGAATGTCACAGCAAAAGAACAGCTTGAACTGTTGGAAATGAACCGTATCAGCGGTTTTGTTGGCAGGGCACGTGGTACAGGGCGCCCTACAAAGAAGGAACGCCGTGAACTGGATGATTTCATTCAACCGGCTTTCTATGGTGACTTCGATTTTGACTTTGATGATGAAGATGATGATGATGAATCCTTTATGCTATTAGAAGATTAATTGATTCATCAAATCAGAAAGGGAACTTGACTTATTTGCCAAGTTCCCTTTCTGTTATTTTACAGATGTTGACGACAGTCATCATTGCCTTTTCAAGGCTCTGCACAGGGCAGAATTCATGAGGTCCGTGGAAGTTGAGTCCTCCAGCGAAGATGTTTGGGCATGGAAGCCCTTTGAAGGAGAGTTGGGCACCATCCGTTCCACCACGTATGGCCTTGATCACAGGTGTCATGCCAGCCTCAGAGATGGCTAGTTTGGCAATGTCAATGATGTGCATCTTAGGCTCCAAAATTTCACGCATGTTGTAATATTGGTCTTTCATATCCAATAATGCGACTCCTTCTCCATATTTCTTATTAATGATTTCCACCACATCAAACATTTCCGACTTTCGTCCCTCAAAATATCCACGGTCGTGGTCGCGGATGATGAAAGAAAGCTGAGCTTTCTCCACTGTTCCACTTAGGCTTGTTAGGTGAAAGAAACCCTCGTAACCTTCAGTTATCTCTGGTGTCTCGTTTTCAGGTAACAAGTTGACCAACTCTGTAGCGATACGGACAGCGTTGACCATTTTCCCTTTTGCATAACCAGGATGAACAGAACAACCGTTAATTGTAATTTTTGCAACTGCCGCATTGAAGTTTTCGAATTCAATCTCACCTACTTCGCTACCATCCATCGTATAGGCGAAGTCGCATCCAAACTTTTCAACATCAAAATGATGCGCTCCTTCTCCAATCTCTTCATCCGGGTTGAAGCCGACGCGGATTTTCCCATGCTTTATTTCGGGGTGTTGCAGTAGATAAACCATGGCTTGTACAATTTCGGCAATGCCAGCCTTGTCATCCGCTCCGAGTAGGGTTGTGCCATCAGTCACGATGAGGTCTTCGCCTCTATGGTTGAGCAGTTCAGGAAACTTGATGGGAGAGGTGACGATGCCTTCAGAGAGGACAATGTCACCACCGTTGTAATTCTTAATGATGCATGGCTTTACATTCTTACCAGATGCATCAGGACTGGTGTCCATGTGGGCGATGAAGCCGATGGTAGGTACTTGCTTGTTGGTGTTAGAAGGAAGGGTTGCATAGAGATAACCCAACTCGTCCAGTTCAACGTCTTGCAATCCCTCCGCTATCAACTCGTCTTTCAAGTGTTTGGCAAAGATGCGTTGTTTTTCAGTGGAAGGAGTCTTGCCGGTCTCTTCGGATGACTGTGTGTCGTAGGTGACATAGTTCAAAAAGCGCTCAACAATATTCATAATTCAGTAGATTGAATGTCCTTTTCTGTTACTAATATGGCGTGAATATGAGGGTGTTCCTCTTTCTGTATGCGAAATTAGGTAAAAAACTTCATATGTATACTGTTTATCCGCAAATTATTGCTAACTTTGTCCGATTTTTGTAAAAAATTGATAATAAACATAACACAAAATCGTTATATATTTATATATAAGGATAGAGGAAAATTGATGAGTAAAGAGAAGGATTCGAGTAATATCGATGGAATGAATGGCTTGGAGAGGTCGCTGAAGCGTGTGGGAGACTTTGTGGGTGCATTGTTTCTGCTGATAGTGTTGTCTCCTGTTTTTCTATATATATATATTCGACAGAGATGGAATGCGTCAGGACCTGTTATCTACAGTCAGGAGCGTATTGGAAAAGGAGGCAAGCCTTTCATGATTTACAAGTTCCGCACGATGGTTGTGGATGCAGAGAAAGATGGCGTTCCGCAGTTGGAACAGGAAGATGACCCACGTCTGACGGAATTCGGGAAAGTGCTTCGTAAGCGCCATTTGGACGAATTGCCACAAATATGGAATGTACTGAAAGGAGATATGTCTTTTGTTGGTTATCGTCCGGAACGTCAGTATTTTATTGACAAAATAATGGAGCATAATTCTGACTACAGATTGCTTTATCAGTCAACACCTGGAGTCACATCGTTGGCAACCATTCAGAATGGCTATACCGACACGATGGAAAAGATGCTCAAGCGGTTGGAACTGGATCTGGAGTATTTGAGAAACCGCAGTTTGTGGCTTGATGCCCAAATCATATTCAAAACAGTGTTTAATATCTAAAACATAATATATCAAAAATATACCAAAACGCCATGAAGATTTCTGCCATTAAGAAATTGATTTTTATCTTCGGACTTTTTGTTTGTGCGTCGCCCGCATTCTCTCAGTCAATGACTGATGAGCAGGTGATACAATATGTGCAAAAAGAGCAGGAAAGGGGTTCCACTCAACAACAGATTGTGACCAAATTGTTGCAGAAAGGCGTGACCACCGAGCAGTTGCGCCGTATCCGAAAGAAATATGAAGCAGAACAGCAGAATATGGGCGCATCTGACTTGACGGGGAAGAATTCGGGGAAAACACAAAGCCGTATCCGTCAGGAGAGGCAGGAGCGAGGCGAACAGAATCAGAGACAGAATCAATACATGATTCAGTCGCAAATGCGTGTACAGGACCGTAACTATGGTACTCGTGCGGAACGTGAACAGGCTCTGAATGATGAGATAGCATTTATGGACATTGATTCGCTCATCTATTACCAGAATTATTTTAAGGAGGATGAGAAGGAGGTGTTTGGTCGTAATATTTTTAATAACCAGATGCTGACATTCCAGCCCAACATGAATATGGCGACTCCAACCAATTACCGTTTGGGGGCAGGAGATGATGTGGTGATTGACATTTGGGGTGCCTCTCAGGAAACCTTTACAGAAACTATTTCGCCTGATGGTGTAGTGGTGATAGAAGGTGTGGGACCTTGTAAGATTGGAGGAATGAGTGTGTCGGAAGCAACAAACTTTCTCCGTTCACGATTGGGACAATTCTATTCGGATTCAAGTATTTCATTGTCGGTGGGCAGCACGCGTAGTATTCAGGTACAGGTGATGGGTGAGGTAAATGTGCCAGGAACCTATACTTTGAGTTCCCTTTCCTCTGCATTTAACGCGCTTTATGCTGCCGGTGGCATCAATGATATTGGTACACTTCGTGATATCAAGGTGTATCGTCAGGGTCGGGTTATCTCAACGATCGATGTGTATGATTACATTTTGAATGGTAATGCCCGAGGCGATGTTCGTTTGAATGACAACGATATTATTGTTGTGGGTCCATATGATGCCTTGGTGGAAATGCGTGGTAAGGTAAAACGCCCAATGTTTTATGAGATGCAGAAAAATGAGACACTTGCCACATTACTCAGATATACAGGCGGCTTTACAGGAGATGCATATAAGAAAAGTATCCGTGTGATACGTAAGGATGGAGCAGAATACTCAATTCATACAGTTGGAGAGTTCGACTGGAGTAACTTCTTACTTGCAGATGGTGACTCTATTACTGTTGACAGTGTTGTGGCACGCTATTCCAACATGGTGGAAATTCGTGGTGCCGTATTGCATAGTGGTATGTATGAGGTGGGCGGTAATATCAGTTCCGTTAGGGATTTGGTCAATGCTGCAGAAGGACTGCGTGAAGATGCCTTTGTCAATCGTGCAGTGATGCATCGCCAGAAAGAGGATCTTACATTGGAGGTACTGGCTGTTGACATCCAAGGAATTATGAATGGTACGGTAGCAGACATTCCATTGCGTAAAAATGATGTGCTGTTCGTGCCAAGCAAGAAAGACATGCTTGGTGAACGCACGTTGTCCATCACTGGAGAAGTGAATTATCCGGGTGTCTATATGTATGCTGACAATATGACTGTAGAGGACCTTGTACTTCAAGCAGGCGGTCTGACGGATGCAGCATCAACCGTGAAAGTCGATGTGTTCAGACGTGTTGATGACCCACGTGCATTGGTGGATAATGAAACAATGACAGAGACATTTACTTTTGCGCTGAAAGATGGTTTTGTGGTGGATGGCGAGCCCGGCTTTACATTGCAGCCTTATGACCAAATCGCTGTTCGTAAGAGTCCTTCTTATTCAGAACAACAGAATGTGAGCATCGACGGAGCTGTTAACTTTGCTGGAGAATATGCCATGACGAGTAAAAGCTATAAGTTGAGCGACCTTGTCAAGGCAGCAGGTGGATTGAGTTCTTTGGGTTATGCGAAAGGAGCCCGTTTGGAGAGAATGATGACCGATGAGGAACGTAAGCAGCAGGAAGCATCCCTTAGGGCATCGCAGATTACATTGTATGAAGAGTCAATGCAAAGTGAGAATAAAAACTTCGATTTCAATCGTGCTGACTCGTTGTTGTTGATGAAATTGGATTTAGGAACAGCATTTCCAGTGTCTATAGACCTTGAAAAGGCGATACAAGAACCTGGATGCGAAGAAGACATTGTGTTGAGAGAGGGTGATAAACTGATAGTTCCTCAATATTCTTCCATCGTGAAGGTAAGTGGTGATGTGATGTATCCAATCTCAATGAATTACAAGAAAGGAGAATCACTCAAATACTACATCAAACGTGCTGGTGGTTATGGTGACAATGCCCGAAAGGCACGTGTCTATGCCATCTATATGAATGGTGCGGTGGAATTGTTGGATCACTCCAGTAAGAAAGCTGTCCAACCAGGATGTACGATTGTTGTTCCGTCGAAGAAACAGAAGAACAAGATGACCACAGCAGAATATGCGGCAATGGGTACATCTGCAGCATCTATTGCCACTATGATGGTGACTATTGCTAATATCTTGAAATAGGCATATAGTGTATGGTAGATGAATGTGTTTTTGACTTGATGATAATATAAGAAACTTGATATGGCCCTATATTAGGTCATCTTTTGAGATGTTTGGCTGCGTATAGGAGTTATGATATAGATAAGGCTATTGACCGAGCATTCGCAACGGTATTATCCATCATATGAAAATTGCGATAAATTGTATATTTTGCCTCTTTGGAGGAGATGCCCCAAGAATGGGCAGAGAAACTATTTGAGAGATGTAATGCTTTTGTTAGAACTGATTGTTGTGAGAGCATTGTAGATAGTGGGTATTCGATTGAAGATACAATTCTTTTCCTGCAGAAAGTCTATACAACCAATTAAACAGATGAAAATCCTTCACGTTATATCATCTTTGGAACTTGGTGGCGCTCAGCGATTGCTTGCCGATCTGTTACCAATCATGGCAGAGCAACATGATGTGTTTTTGCTGGTCAATGTGAATGTCGATAATGAGTTCACTTCAAAGTTGGAAAATGCAGGGGTTCATATTATTTCGATGAATCAGCCAAATTTTTACAGTGTTGCAAATGTCTGGAAAATTGTGCGTGTGATGAAAGAGGTGGATATGGATGTTGTTCATGTTCATTTGTTTCCAACAGTCTATTGGACGGCACTGGCCAGTCTCTTTGTGTCGGTAAGGCTCATTTTTACAGAACATTCCACATCCAATAAACGCCGAGGTAAGTGGTATTTTAGGCCTGTTGAACGTTTTATGTATGGACGATATGATAGAATTGTCTCTATAAGTTCTGCGGTACAGGAAGCATTGGTTGTGTGGCTTAAGGCTCAATATGATGATCCTCGTTTTATGGTTGTGAATAATGGCGTCGATTTGTTGCGCTTTCAGCCCCATAAAGAAAGTGCTGCTATAGAGAGTGAGAGAAATCTGGTTATGGTGTCCCGTTTTGTTCCATCAAAAGATCATCAAACGGTGATTAGAGCCATGCTTGATATCCCAGCTGATGTTCATCTTTATTTTATCGGTGATGGAGAGACGATGAAGGAATGCCAAGAGTTGGTGAAGCAGTTGTCTTTGGAAAAGAGAATTCATTTCTTGGGTAAGCAAGAGGACATTAAGCCATGGCTATCTAAAGCTTATCTTGGTATACAATCGTCAAAATGGGAGGGATTCGGATTGACTGCGGTGGAAATGATGGCAGCTGGTCTTCCTGTCATTGCATCGGATGTCGATGGCTTGAAACAGGTGGTAGAAGGTGCGGGTGGACTGTTTGAAAGTGGCAATTCAAAGACTTTAGCTACTATTGTGTGTAAGATGTTGAATGACCATGATTTATATAAAGAAATCCAACAGAGGTGTATTTTACGCGCGAAGCAGTTTGACATTCATAAAACTTGTGAAACATATTTGACCTGTTATAAAAAACTGTTGCAATGAGGAAACTAATTATAGTGGTGAATGAAGACCGATTCTTTCTCAGTCACAGAAAGGATATCGCTTTGAGGGCTCAAGCGGAAGGGTTTGACGTGACCATCGTCTGCAAAGATACGGGACGGGGGCATGAAGTGAAGGCCTTGGGACTCCCGATGGTGGATATGCCGATCAATCCTACAGGCACCAACTTGAAGGAAGAACTCTCCACGATGCTCTTTTTGTGGCGACTTTATCGAAAGGAACAGCCTGACATTGTTCACCATGTGGGATTGAAGAACATCTTGTGGGGAAGTCTTGCTGCTAAGTTCGCCAAAGTAGGGGGCGTCGTCAATGCAGTTTGCGGATTGGGTGTTCTGTTTGCTGGCGACCAATCTTCTTTGATGGCTCGTATGGTGATGAAGGTGATGGCATTTGCCAATCATGGCATGAATGTCTCTGAAATCTTTCAGAACAAAGATGATATGCAACTGTTCATCTCTCAAGGCATTGTTGATGCTTCCCAATGTGACTTCGTCAAAGGTTCTGGAGTGGATTTGACAACGTTTACCAATGTGCCAAAACCCGTTGGCGGTAAGTATAGGATTATCTTTACAGCACGTATGGTGAAAGAGAAAGGGGTAATTACATTGATAGAGGCGGCGGAGAAGTTGCGCCAAGAATTTGGTGACAAGGTGGAGTTCCTATTATGTGGCGACCTCTCCAACAATCCTGATGGAATCAAGAAAGAAGAACTGGAGAATCGCTGCGATGGGGTTTATCTTCAGTGGTTGGGTTACAGAAAAGATGTCAAAGACTTATTGATGTCTTCACATATCATGGCTTTCCCGAGCTATTATCGAGAAGGACTACCTTTGTCGCTTATTGAGGCATGTGCTGTGGGATTACCCATCGTGACCTGTGATTCTATAGGTTGTCGGGATACCGTTGACGATGGAGTGAATGGTTTCTTGATTCAACCGTGTGATAGCGATGCCTTGGCTGATAAGCTTCGTATTCTCCTTTTAGATCCATCTCTGCGTGAGACGATGGGTAAGAAGGGTAGGGAGAAAGCGGAGAAGGAATTCTCGCTCAAGAAAGTGGTTGACAAGCATATAGAAATCTATAATCGTGTCCTAGCTGGGGAGAAGCACATTATTTGAGCTGGTTGTTTTTGTAGGTTAATCCTTCAAACTTCACATCCTGTCCAAACTTCTTATTGGTCTTCCGTAGGAAGGTGTTGCCTGTGAACACCCAATTCCGAGTACGCCCTTTTCCATCCCATACCCAAGGGTCTGTGTTCTTATCCACCCAATTGTTTTTCACCGTGATATGGCTGGCTGCATAATCGGTCCACACATAAAATCTGAAAGCCCTGCGACTATTTGTGATTTTATTGTTAGTGATCTCAATATTGTGGGCAGGGGCTCCTTCTTTATTGGAGATGACGCTGATGGCACCATTCTTTCCTTGGCTATGGTCGATTCGGTTATTCCTTATTTGGATGTTGTCAACAGTATAAGCCTGATTGTTTGCTTCGATGTCAATGGCTCCTGGCATCGAAGGATGTGATGTATTAATCAGCAGGTTTTTTTCAATGATGACATTTTGACCGTTGATAACGGAAATGCCATTGCGGTTGCAGCACTTATATCCATTGATTTGATTGCTGCGGATGACAACATTCATATTACGCGCACGTTCCCCTGTGCTCATATTGTCGCCATAGTGATTCAGACAGATGGCATCACCCCAGAAATTTTGGAACGTGCATCTTTCTATGGTGCACCGATTCACACCAATGAGACTGACCGTATGACAGTGTTCTTGGTAAGGATCCCATTCAGTGCTCTCATTCTGTACCATGAACGTCATCCCTTCAATCGTGATGTTGTGGATGGAATTGGAGATGTCATTAGGTTTGCTATAAATGCACAACGTACCAGCTTTGGTTTTCGTCTTAAAGATGGCACCCTTTTCTCCTGTTATTTTGATGTTTGAACGGTTGATGCCGATGTGATAAGGTTTGTTGATTCTGTAGGGAGGTTTGTGCATGCTTTCCAGCAGGTAAGTGCCTTTTGGAAACAAAACTTCGTTACACATGGCGAGAATGGCGTTGATGTTCTTGGCATCATCTTTCTTCCCGTCTACATAACATAACCATTTGGCGTTGAATATTTTATTCTTCAGCGTCCCACTGATAGATGAACCTTGTAACTTGACGTTCCCGTTGAGTTGAGTGTTGTTGAAGACCAATTTACCAGCAATGCTTCCACCTTGAAACTGTAAGGTCACATTGGAGGGCAATGTGATGACGGTTCCTGTCTGATGTGGGTATTTGATGAGATAAGTGGCACCTGCTTGCGTAAAGAAACGACGAAGATCTATGTTGGGACTGTCTTGGATGGTTTGTGTATAAGATGTACACGCCAGCAAGCTACATAGAATCAGTAAAAGGAATCTTCGGAACATACTTCATTAACTGATTTCGGCTTTCATTCTTTCGACAATCCATATAAATACTGTATAGATAAGGATGTCGATGCCGATAATGTAGGTGGTTTGTAGCCCACCCACATAAAGCCCGTAATTGATCAGGCAGATGGAAACGAAAACTGTGAGGATGACAGCCAATGTCTGATGCATATCGAGTCCTATTTGCATGATACGATGATGGATATGAGTCTTATCTGCTTCAAACATGTTTTTTCCACGTAATTTTCTTTGAATGGCAACACGGATGACATCAATACATGGAAGGAAAACCAAAGTGAAAGAGATGAGCAGAGATTCTTCTCTATATGGAAATCCATTGGGCTCGTCGTACATCTGGTATTTGATGGCAAGGTAGGCAATGACATAACCGAGGAAAAGACTGCCTGAATCGCCCATGAAGGTCTTGAGCCTTCCCACTTTCCCATACATATTGAAGAAGAAGAAAGCAAGGATTGCCCCAGCGAGACTAATACTGATCAGGCTGAAAAGGTATGCTTTCAAGTTAAAATACAAATAAGAGAAAGAGGCTAAAATGAGGAAAGCGAGTCCCGATGCCAATCCGTCAATACCATCAATCAGGTTGATGGCATTCACAATCAGCAAGATGACAAACACGGTGAGAGGATAACTGATCCAAAGAGGTATCTCGTGGATGCCGAACAGTCCGTGCAGGTTGCTGATCATTAAATTACACAATGGAAAGAACAGGGCTGCGATGGTCTGGATGATGAATTTATGTGTGGCTTTCATTCCTCTCAAATCATCAAAGATGCCGATGATATAAATCATGAAGGCACCAGTGACCATCATCACGTTTGATATACCAATTTTCAAATCTTCGTTAATGCCTTGATACATGATGAGCAAGGTCACTACAACACCTATACTCAATGATGGCATGAACAAGGTTCCACCTAACCTCGGTATGCTGTACTTGTGTACCTTTCGTGTGTTAGGAAGGTCAAATAGTCCATATGTATTGCAGAGTTTCACAATAAGTGGTGTTCCAATCAGTGAGAATACAAGGCTTATGGCGAAAGCAATGATGATGTATATATAAGTGATGCTCATGCAAGTTGTTTTTTCCTTTTGATAGATATAACGTAAAAAAGTGTTATATATTGTAAAATAAATTGCTTTTCTGCAGTTTTATAGTTGAGGAGGACGTTTTTCAGACAAAAAACTCTTACCTTTGGGGTTGATTTACAATAAATACCCTATAGATTACGTTTTTCCGATAGATATGGATGAAAAGAAAAATGAAAAGTCTCCCATAGACTTGATGAAATTTGGACGTGCGCTTCTGGACCATAAGACGTTGTTCTGGAAAGTGTGGATAGCAACATTTGTGTTGTCATGTGTGTGGATTCTTCCACAGCCGAGGTATTATACGACAGAGGTGTCTGTGGCTCCTGAATCTGCAGAATCAAAGGATATGGGAGGGTTGGCTTCACTGGCGTCAAACTTTGGCATTAACGTGGGTGGTGGTTCTGCGGATGCCATCTATCCTCAACTCTATCCTGATCTGTTTACATCGACAAAGTTCTTAGTCGATTTGTTGGACATTCAGGTGACGACTCTTGACGGTGAGATAAGTACAGATTATTATACTTATATGAAAAGTCACCAGAAGAAGAACATCTTGTTTGTTCCCTTCCAATATGTCATCGATTGGGTGAAGTCGCTGTTGGCTGAAGAGGAGGCTGCAATACCAAGTGCGGATGGTAAGCGTTTTAATCCCTTCCATTTGTCAAGGGAAACTGACGAGGTGGTGAAGAAGGTGATGGACAATATAGAATGTACCTATAGCCGAACGACAGATGTGGTGACCATTTCTGTGACAGACCAGGACCCACTTGTTTCTGCTTTATTAGCTGATAGCATCAAGGAACATCTGCAGAACTATATCACAGAGTATCGTACAAAGAAAGCTCGGGTAGATTACGAGCACTACAAACAGCAGGCTGCTGAAGCAAAGGCTTTGTATGAGAAGGCGCGCAGGGAGTATGCAACGTATGCTGACATGCATCAGAATGCCTATATGCAGAACGTGAAAACAAAGATGACAGATTTGGAAAATGAGATGTCGATGAAATATAATATCTATAGTGCCATGACTACCCGCGAACAGACAGCTATGGCAGATTTGCAGGCAAGTACCCCTGTCTTCACGACATTGACCAATGCCACAGTACCAGTGAAGCCAGCTGGTCCTAAACGAGTGATTTTTGTCTTGGCGATGATGTTCTTGGCAACGCTTGGCACCATCATGTATCTTTTTCGCAAGGAACTAAAGGATTGGTTCTAACCCTGACGCGACATGATAGCGGTCACGAAACATAAACGGCAAATAGCCATCTTGTATGTTTCAACACTCTGTGGTGTGTTGTTGGGATTGTTGTCATCTATCGTGAACACACGATTCATGTCAACCTCTGATTATGGTGATGTCAGATATATTCAAAATATCATCAATTTTATTGCTGCCTTTTTGCTGTTTGGCTATTTCTTGTCAGGAGCACGCTTGATGGCTTTGACAAATGATGTACAGTACAGTCGTCGTATCAAAGGTGTGATGGTGATTATCTTAGCGATTGCTTGTTTGACACTTTCTCTAATTATGCCTGTCTGCTATTTCTTGCATGCAGACAAACCACAGGTGGCAATCCTTTTCCTCGTATCCATGCCTGTTTGTGCCTATCCCCTCTTTCTGCACTATATAGACAAGACGACACAGGGGGATAACCAAATTGGACGACTTGCCTTAGCGAGAATACTTCCATACTTGGTCTATGTGCCTGTGGGGTATGCTGTCTATTCTTGCTGGGGAGCTACATCAACAAAGATGATCCTTTTGCAATGGGGTATCTATTCTTTGATTTATATCGCCATCATTATTTCCACTAGACCTTTGTTCCGCCAATTGACCCCGATTTGGGAAAGCGTGCATCAAGAGAATAAAAGGTATGGTATCCAATTATATATTGGTTCATTGGTAATGGTGGCGACCAATTATCTGGCGGGCATATCGTTAGGCTACTTCAATGAGGACAATAGTGAAGTGGGCTTTTATACGCTGGCACTAACTGTCACGACTCCTTTGTCAGCCTTACCTGCTATCGTGGGGACTGCCTATTTCAAGAAGTTTGCAACGCAACCATGCATACCGGCGAAGGTCATTTTATCGACGGTTTTGCTGACAGCTTTCACTTGTATCTGCTTTCTATTGTTGATACACCCTGTTGTCACCTATTTTTACACAGACCGCTATGCCATTGTGGGTACTTATGCATCTTTTCTCTCTGTGGGGTTCTGTATTCAAGGACTGGGTGATATGTTCAATCGCTATTTGTGTTCCCATGGACAAGGTGTGTCTGTGCGGAATGCCAGCATCGCCAATGGTGTGTTTAAAATCTTTGGCTACACGGTGTTAGTAGCGTTGTTCAACACCAATGGTGCCATCGCTACGACCATCATCTGTGATGTGATTTATTTCTCTTGCTTGATGTATTACTATGTGAGGTTTGTAAAGGAGGGAAAGGATGGATAAGTACAAACTCGTCATATTTGGTGATACGTGGGATGTCTATCAAACTGCCTATCAAGAACTGATAGATAATCCAAAGGTGGTGTATATACCGACCTTCCGTCCTAAGGGATTCAAAGGGCTCCTACAGAGGATTCAGTTTAATCCGAAATTGAACAAAGTCATCAAGATACCTGGTAAACAGAGATGGAATCCTTATTATCTGCGTCAGGTAAAAGAGGAGAAAGTGTGCTTCTTGGTGATGAATCATTGGCTTCGAATGGAGAGTGGCATCCAGTTGCTGCCCTTCCTGAGAAGTCATTACCCGGAATCACGCATCGTCTGTTTCACCCAAGACCTCACGGAGACCATCATCGATCACTATACGCATCGTCCCTTCGATGTACAACATGTCAAGAAATATGTGGATTTGTTCATCAGTTATGACCCTAATGATGCACAAAAGTATCAAGTGGAATATCACCCCACCGTATTTTCTTCTGTTCCGATGGCTGGGACAGAAGGAACGGACGTCTATGACCTATATTTCTTGGGACGTGACAAAGGCAGGATGCACACCTTGGTGGCTATCGCTCAGGAAGCCAAGAGGAGAGGCTTGATGTGTAAATTCATTATGCTCCAAGTTCCTGATACAAAGAAAGTGGAGTGTGAAGGAATGGTGTATGTGGACGCTCCTCTTTCATACAAGGAAAACCTTCGAAATGGGATGCAAAGTAAGTGTATCATTGAAATGCTGCAGAAGAAGGCTGCCGGTCCCACCTTTAGGACATGGGAGGCAATTTCGTTAAACAAGAAATTGTTGACGGACAATGCTTCCATCAAGGATACGGAATGGTATGATGAGAGATATATTTCGGTGTTCCATGACGAGACAGACATCGATTGGAATTTTATCGCAAGCGGGCGGGCCTTTCCCCAAGGGAATCCTTATCAAGATAGAATCAGACCAGAAAGCCTGGTTCGCTTCATGGAAGATAAACTGAATATACAGATAGACAGAGCATGAGCGTTTTTTATGTGATATTCATATTATTCGCGGCTTATTATTCTTATCGTTACGATAGAATAGAAGAGTACGATAGCCATAAGCAACATCGTTTGTGGCTGATGTGTGTCTATATGATCTGTATGACAGGCTTCAGTTATGGCTTGGGAGGTGATAAGTTTACCTATATGAGCGAGTTCGAGACTTATCCCAGCAGTTTTAATGAGGCTGGTGATTATATATGGATTCAGTTCATGCTGCGAGGACAGATGCCGCTATGGACATTGGTGAATGTCTTTGCGAAAGTGGTGTTCGATTCTTTTTATGCCGTACAGCTGCTACAGAGTGCTGCGGTGAATATAGCTGTGTGTTATATGGTTAGCAAATATACACACCGATACTTTCTGTTTTTGTTCATTTATTTCTTCACCTTGCAATACTTTGTCTTCAACACGGAGATTATGCGTGAGGGTTTTGCTTTAGCATTCATTCTCCTTGGCATGCATGGTTGGATGAGCCACAAGAAATGGTTGTTCTTTGTCATGTTTCCCATTGGTGTCATGTTCCATATCTCTGCAGCAATTACACTCTTGTTCCCCTTTGCCACTTTTAAGGTGTCATGGAAAGCGCTGATTATCGCATTTGTGACAGCGTTTGGCATTTGGTTGCTTAGTGATATCCTGTTAAGTAAGGTAATGATAGCTGTATTGGGAGGAATGGGCGCTATGGTGCAAAAAGTGTTGTTCTACTCTTTCCGCGCCAGCACGATTTTCGGATTCCTGCGTTCTGCCATCACTTATCTGATATTTCCCTTCATTATTATGTTCTTTACGATGCAGTCTGAAGTATCTGCGGAAAGGCGGAAATCAATGGAACGCATGATTGCTTATATGCTTCTGTTGGGCGTCTTGGCAAGTGCGTTTGCAGGTTTCACTCGACTCTTTAATTATGCACGCATCTTCTACCTCATCTTAATGGCGGATTTTGTCTATACGTTGTTCCGTCAAAAGACGCACATGATAATTCGTGTCGGCACTCTGATGGGTACCTTGTTTTTGATTGCTTTACAATATATGGTGTCCTATAAGACTACTAATACGTATTATTATGACTATTTCTATCCTTACACCTGCATTCTCGATGAGGACAAGAGCGTGTACTTCCGCGAAGCGGCGCATGCTGAGGCAGTGGATGATGAGGCAGAAGATGATAATGTCCGCAATATTGAAGAATAACCCCCGACAACGATTGATGATATGCGCATACTGATTTCGGCACGTACCTATCCAACTCGCAAGAATCAACTGACAGCTTTCATTGCAGTGCTGGCAGAGGAGATGGTGCGTCAAGGCATGGAGGTCACTGTCTTGGCACCACAGTCCCTGACCACCTGCTGGCGACATAAGATCCCTTTATGCCCTCCCAAATACCAGGTGGATGTGGACACACCTACCGGCATTCGGAAGATGACCATCTTGAGACCCATCTCCATCACGTTGGGACAGGGGCGTTTCTATGCTTTGTCGCAAAAGATAGACCGGTGGGTGAAGAATTGGACGGCAAGGACACTGAAATCCAAGCCAGATGTGGTCTATTCTCATTTTTGGTTGGCTGCAGACCAAATCATGGATTATGCCATCAAACACAATATTCCAGCCTTTGTTGCAACGGGGGAGGATGAGATAGATGTTGAACGCTGTATCAGTCCACAACGCATCGCGCTATTGAAAGAACATACTCGGGGAGTTATTTGTGTGTCCACCAAGAATCGGGACGAGAGTATCGCGCATCACTTGACAGAAGAAGCTAAGGCCATCGTACTTCCTAATGCCGTCAATGACAAGGAGTTTTATCACATGGGTAGAAAGGAGGCAAGGGAGAAGCTGGGACTTTCACCCGATGATTTCGTGGTGGCGTTTTGCGGTAGGTTTAATCAACGTAAAGGATGCAAACGTGTGGCTGATGCTATCACGATGTTAAATGACTCCCGTATCAAGTCTTTCTTTATCGGCATTCCTGCTGGTGACGAATTGGAAGACCCCGATTGTCCAGGCATCTTGTTCAAGGGAAGACTCCCTCATCAAGCCATTCCTGTGTATCTGAATGCTGCCAATGTTTTCGTGCTTCCTACATTGGCAGAGGGTTGCTCTAATGCGATTGTGGAGGCGATGGCATGTGGCCTGCCCATTATTTCCTCTAACTTACCTTTTAACTTCGACATTTTGACTGCCAATAATGCCTTGCTGATTGATCCGATGAACGTCCAGCTAATTGCTGATGCCATCAAGCAACTTCAAGAGAATCCAACCCTTCAACAACAGATGTCCGCTGCTTCCATGGCTGTAGCACAAGACTTGACTATCCGGAAACGTGTCGGTAAAATTCTGGATTTCATTCAGGGGAGAGTATAGCTCTATCCTTCCTTCTTTAGAATTTTCGTAAAGTAAGACGTGTTTCGTCTGACTTCAGCACCAATCGTGTATCAGACAATGCTTCCACTCGGTAAGTGGCTTTGATTTTTTGCGAATCATTTTCGTCTTCCTGTCCATAAACGCCCCAAGGGTGAAGGAGTTCCACTTCTTCTGAAGATACCCAGACATTGTCGTCTGTATCTTTCTCATAACGTGCTTCTTGGCAGAAGTCTTTCAAGACGATGTTGCCTCCCTCCCGACTGAAATGGGCATAGAATTTGTCAGTATCAATAGCTCTGCTGGCGGTGAATTGCACCAGTCGCAGACGGAATGACCAATAGTGTTGCTGTTCCTTAACATCAAGGATGTGCCCATCAGCTGTTTCGATGCTCATCAATTGCCACATGCCGTCCAGCTGTCCATTGTCGGGCATCTTGTCGCAAGCGGTACACAGACTGATGGCAAGCATCATCAAAATGGTATATATCTTATTGTGTAATGGTTTCATGATACGTCTTTTTAGGGAATGAGGATACCTTTCTTGCAAATTCGTAGTTGGAATCCAGTGTTGTTGCCATTGATGTCGCCATGATCAAATCCTAATGCCAGTTGAGCAGACCAGCCTTTCAATTGCTTGGGCGCATAGTCCACCTCCAACAGTCCATGCCATTGTTTCTGCATATCGGATAAGGGGTAGTAATAACAACCCCAATTACGGGTCAGTGATAGGAGAATGCGCCAACTGACCTCGGAACAGGGATTACCATCCAAACCTATGTGCCATGCCTGTACACGGTTATTATAAAAAAAGAGTTCATGTGATGAGTTGTAGAGTGGGGCGGTGATGAATGGATGTCCCATCGTCATGCCCCAATGTTGCCAACCCACATAATTGCTGTGGTTGTAGTAGTTGTCAACACCTGCAATGGCATCGGGCATGTTGTGGGTGGCATCATGATAGACAGGACCTGCCTGGTCTTTGGTGCTGAGATGCTCCACCAACACATGGCTGACCCATCGATTTTCGGGTAGGGTGGCATCTATGCCTAACAAATGATCGTAGATGCCATATTGGAAAGTCAGCATGGAGTGGTCCTCGAAAAAGCGCTCGGCATAGGTGCGGACAGCCCAACCTTTTCCTTTCCATTGCAATGCGACATTGTAGGAACCCAGTTGATTCCCTTCTACATTGGTTACCGTTCCATCGGTCACGTCACCCTTGCTGCCCATGGGCCAGAAAGCATGCCAGAAGGCATTGAGGTTCTCTTTATGATGTAAAGGAATACTCTTGTCCCTATGGTTGCGTCCTGTGATGTTGTAACTGGTGCCACCAAACTGGGCAAACATCTGGATGCCCACCTCTCCTGTCAGTGGAAAACGGTCTTCGCGCCCGAAGTGCATATAGAAGGCTTTCTCATGCGTCAGGATATTCCCCGTACGTTTGGTCCCTTCTGCTGCCCACGATTTCTGCCAATGTCCATCAGTGGTCATACCATAACCAAAACGTCCACGCAGTTTCATCCAATGATTGGTGAAGGGCACACTGAACGCATCCACCTCCACCAACAATTGTGGGGCAGGCGTGGCATTGATGCCCAAACTCATTCCACCACTGGTCAAGCGGTTGTTGCGCAAATCAATGGCACGTTCCTTCGCACCAATAATGACAGATATCTTCTTGTAAGCCGCCTCCGCATAAGCCTGGTGTACCATCACGTTGGCAACACCATTCTGTGTGGCAACCAAGTCAATGCCATATCCCAACCTCCATTGACGAAGAGAATCATAATCCATGGAACGGAAAAGTCCTGCCCTTTCATAAGCAGAATTGCGTTCCACAGAACCCAACCCCTGCCGGTTGGCTGTCAACCACAGCGGTGCATTCTCTCCTGTAGACAATGTCCCTGATGTCTCAATTGAATAAGAAATGCCTTTACCCAAATCAGGTGACTGGGCAAAGGCATGGATGGATATTGCCAATAATGAGATTGTTAGAACTTTCTTCATATTGATGGCAAGATGGGTTCTTTACTTGGCGAATGCAACTGCGCGAGTTTCGCGGATGACTGTGATTTTTACCTGTCCGGGATAAGTCATCTCGTCCTGAATCTTCTTTGCGATGTCTGCACTGAGTGCATCAATCTCCTTGTCAGAAATTTTGTCTGCACCTACGATGACACGTAATTCGCGACCTGCCTGAATAGCATAGGTCTTGGTCACACCAGGGTAGCTTGCTGCCAAATTCTCAAGGTCATTAAGACGTTTGAGGTATGCCTCGACGATTTCACGGCGTGCGCCAGGACGTGCACCGCTGATGGCATCACATACCTGTACGATAGGTGCCAACAATGTGGTCATTTCCATTTCGTCGTGGTGAGCACCGATTGCATTGCAGATGTCTGGCTTCTCTTTGTATTTCTCTGCTAACTGTGCACCATAGAGAGCGTGTGGAATCTCAATTTGTTCATCTGGCACCTTGCCGATATCGTGTAAAAGTCCTGCACGTCGAGCTTTTTTGGGGTTGAGTCCCAGTTCTGCCGCCATCACAGCACAAAGGTTGGCTGTCTCACGAGCATGTTGCAAGAGGTTCTGTCCATATGATGAACGGTATTTCATCTTACCTACGATGCGTACCAAGTCTGGGTGCAAGCCATGTACGCCCATGTCAATACATGTGCGCTTACCCGTCTCAACTATTTCGTCTTCCACCTGCTTTTTCACCTTGGCGACAACCTCCTCGATTCGTGCAGGGTGGATGCGTCCGTCTGCAACAAGCTGGTGGAGAGCAAGACGGCAAATCTCACGGCGTATTGGGTCAAAAGCGCTGATGACGATTGCTTCAGGGGTGTCATCCACAACGATTTCAGTACCAGTGGCGGCTTCCAATGCACGGATGTTACGTCCTTCGCGACCAATCACACGGCCCTTCACCTCGTCTGATTCAATGTGGAATACACTGACAGAGTTCTCAACGGCTGTTTCTGATGCGATACGCTGAATAGACTTGATGACAATCTTCTTGGCTTCCTGATTGGCAGTCATCTTTGCCTCGTCAATGATTTCGTTGATATACTGCTGGGCCTGTGTTTTGGCCTCGTCTTTCAAAGATTCAATGAGGGACTCTCTGGCTTCTTCTGTTGTCAAGCCTGAGATAGCCTCCAATTTTGAGCGTTGGTCAGTGATGAGTACATCCAGCTTTTCTTGCTGTTTCGCAAGGTTGATTCTTTGAGATTCTACCTCGTTTTGTTTTTTCTGAATGTCTTCGTTCTGCTGATTCAGTGTAAGTTCTCGCTGCTTCAGTTTGTTCTCATATGCTTGCATCTTTTGGTTCCGCTGGTTGGCTTCCTTGTCCAACTCGGATTTTCTGTTCAAGAACTTTTCCTTGAGTTCCAACTGCTTCTTTTCCTTAAGCGCTTCTGCCTCAATTTCAGCTTCTTTGATGATTTGGTTATACCTCTGCTTGATGATGTAGCGGAACAATGTGAAACCAATCACACCTCCTAAAATCAAGCAGCCAATGGCAATGCTTATAGTTAATATTATATCCATGTTAATTGTTTTGTTTATTAGGTTTTACAATATAAGAAAAGCACAACTCAAGTCATTCACATCTGGATATTTATGTGAACACCTGAAATTGTGCCTTAAAGTTCGTATGATGGAAAACAGCTCACATGTATATAGATAATATGTGAAAGCTGTTGCGAGTCCTACTTGATGTCAAGTGACTCCATTTCTTTCTCAAGATCATGCATCATTTCTATGTATGGCTGTGTGTCAGTCCGGGCTGATGCTTTCACAGCTTCAGCAGAAGTGTTAAGCATTGCCATTACATAGTAGTACTTGTCATTTGTCAAGTTTGGATAAGCATCGCGCAATCTCTGAATGCGACGCTGGATATTGGTTGCAGCGTCACGGTACACCTTTTCCTCCTCGGGCGATGAAACCTGAAGTGGCAATTGGATGCCTTCAATCGTTACGTTGATGTTTAGTTTGTTTGCCATGACAGATGTACTCTTTTTGGTGGATAAGCATCGTTCTTATGTTTCCGTCAGAACGCTTATTCATTTATATCGCTACCGTCACCTTCTGTGCCAGTGGATAAAATGTTGATACATTTGTTGATTTCTCGAACCAGTTTTGTGATTTTCATCTTTGATTCCTTGATGTCGGTATCGCTGATTTCAATCATTTTGGCCAATTTCAGATTGTTGTAATCATCCTTGCTCTGAGCCAATTCGGCTTGGAGTTTCTTGATGTCCTCATCCTTGCCTTCCAGTTCAGCATATAGGTCGGCGTTTTCTTGCTTAAGCACACGAATTTGAGCGATGACTTGACGTACTTTCGCTTCAAAATTCTTCATTGACTGTCTTTCTTCTGCTGTCATTTGAATGTTGGTGTGCGTTAAACTCGAATGATTAAATTTTATGCAAATTTATATAAATGGATGGATTTAACAAACCTTTTTGAATTTTTTTTCTTGTTTCTTGATGAAAAAGTTGAAAAGACAATGGATTTTTGTCTATTTCTTAGCTTTTTAACTCCTTATTTTTTGATTTTTGCTTGAGCCTTTGCCACTTCTTCGTCGGAAGGGTTCGGTTCTTTCTTTGCCAAAGTGATGAGATTGTAAACATATTCTTGTATCCAAGCTTCACTGAATCCCAACATCTGCTGATAACGACGCACCGAGAATACAGATTTTCTCACACCGTCGTCATCCCAAGTGTCTTTGGTCAAAATGTCATGTACAGTGCTGTCCGTCACCTTCTTCACCATTTTCTTCATGAAGCCAGGGATGCGGAACTTCCATTTTAGGATGTTGCCCACCAACATCATGGTGTCTTGGGTGAATCCTTGGAACATGTAAAGATAACGGCCTATGTCATTCTGATTGCGGCATCCCTTCTTGACGCTTTGGTCTATCTCTTTGAAGAAACCGTCGCTGATGCCATATAGGTCTTGGAGCATCTTGGCACATGCCTTTTTCTCTCCAAGTCCCAATTTGTTATTGATAGTCGCAACATGAAGCGTGCGCTTGAAGGTGAGCAGGTCGGGTAAAGCGGACAAATTGGATATGCCTAAGTTGGCAGCCAACACGCTTTGAAAGTATACACGAATCAATGTCATGAAATCTTCCATCCCTCCTACATTCTCCTTCTTTTTCTTGAAAATATCTAAGAAAGCCATTTTTGATGTATTTGTTATGAAAATGTTTTTTGTTTTATACTTCAATATTATTCTCTCATTAGTCAACAGCCCCTTGTTCTTCCTTGAACATGCTGATGTCTTCTGTCTTAATGAGTCGGAGAGGAACAAGAGATGGTGATAGAAAAGAACCGATAGAAAACTTCTGTTCCCATATTCTTACATGAATAATCCTTACTTGTGGTGGACGAGAAGTCCTACTCGCTTGCATCAGACCACACTTTATCTATAGATTGCCGGCTTTTATGGCCGAAGAGACAAATTGACTAATTTTATGCAAAGTTATGGAAAAAAAGTAAAAACAAAAACTTTTCGAAAGGAATTTTTTAATTAAATAGTTTTATAAGTGGAAAAATATCTTTACCTTTGCATCATTATAATAGATGAGAGGTTGCCTCTTCAATCATGAAGTAACGATGAAAGTAATCAATTTCGCCAAGCAAAACACTGTTATCAACCGGTATGTTGCAGAATTGCGTGATGTCAACATCCAGAAGAATCGCGCACGTTTTCGATATAATTTGGCTCGTACAGGCCAGATGATGGCATATGAAATCAGCAAGACATTACATTATTCGGAAAAACTCATTGAGACACCTCTTGCTACAGCCTCAGCATCTACGGCTGATAATGAGATTGTTCTTGGCACCATATTCCGTGCTGGTTTACCATTTCATCAAGGTTTTCTCGATGTGTTCGACAATGCAGGCAATGCTTTTGTCTCCGCGTACCGTTACTACAAAGACAAGGAGTGCAAGACTGTTGACATCAAGATAGAATATATAGCCTCTCCCGATTTGACGGGAAAGACACTCATTATTGCCGACCCCATGTTGGCAACGGGCGGAAGCCTCGAATTGGGTTACCATGCCTTTTGTACAAAGGGAATTCCCGCAACAGTTCACCTTTGCAGCGTCATTGCCTCTCAGAAAGGGGTTGATTACATCAAGAAAGCCTTCGCTGACTATGACAACGTGACGCTTTGGTGTGCAGCCATTGATCCTGATTTGAATGAACATTGTTATATTGTGCCAGGATTAGGTGATGCGGGCGATTTGGCTTATGGTGACAAACTTTAGTATTCACTAATTAAAACTAAAATGGACTCAGACAGTTATCCGGCGGAAAACAGTGGCCGCCTTACAAATTCTGTTGACAATCACATGATGAACGACAAACAGAAAGGTTTATACGTATGGATTCTCAGATAAGCCTTTTGATCATCTACATGTTGCTGTCGTTAATCATTTCGGCACTTTGTTCAGTACTCGAAGCAACACTATTATCCACTCCTATGTCATATATCACCACCCTTGAGACACAAGGTGCCAAGGGATGGGAACGCCTTAAGCAGTATAAGACCAACATTGACCGTCCTATTTCTGCTATCTTGATTGTCAACACGATTGCTAATACTGTAGGAGCCTCTTTAGTGGGCTCAACCGCTGCAGGATATGCATCCACCTATTATGCGACATCTGACGCGACAAGTCTTTTTGTGGGTATTGTGTCGGGTGTGTTTACTTTCCTTATTTTGGTGTTCTCTGAAATAGTTCCCAAGACAATAGGCTCCACCTATTGGAGGAAACTTGCATTGCCGGCAAGCCGCGTAATACATATATTTATTATTTTGACATACGTGTTGGTGATTCTGCTGGAGAAACTGACGCACATGGTTGGCAACACCTCCACTCAAGAGTCCGTTACACGAGATGAAGTGGCTGCCATGGTCACAGTGGGAACAGAAGAAGGCGTGCTTGAGAAGAAGGAGAACCGTATGATTCAGAATCTGCTCAAGTTGGACAGCGTGGCTGCACATGAGATTATGACACCCAGCGTGGTGGTTGCCATGGCAGAGGAAGAAATGACGCTGAGAGAGTTCTATCATGATGAAGAATACAAGAATTTCTCTCGTATTCCCGTTTATAAGGGAGAAGAGAGCGACTATATCACCGGTTATGTGCTTCGTCAGGAGATATTGGAACGATTGGCAGAAGACAAGTTTGACACGAAGTTGGGTGAACTGGCTCGTCCCATCCTTTCCTTCTCAGAAGACGAGGATGTATCTGCCATCTGGGAGAAACTGTTGGAGAAGAAAGAGCATATCTCCATCATCATTGACGAATATGGCACGTTGCGCGGAATCGTCACCCTTGAAGATGTGATTGAGACCATGTTGGGCTTTGAAATCGTGGATGAGAAGGACGAAGTTGTAGATATGCAGGAGTTGGCGAAAGCACAATGGAAGCAGATGCAAAAAGAACAGCATAAGTGATGGTACGAGGTATATTCAGAAGGGAGGAACTGCTGTTGGGTGCTGACATGATGGAGGTGATAGCCTCTAAGCGTGTGATTATTTTCGGAGTGGGGGGCGTAGGTTCTTGGTGCGCCGAGAGCCTTGTGCGTTCAAGCATCGAACAGCTCACCATCGTCGATTCTGACCGTGTCTGTATGACGAATGTGAACCGCCAACTGATGGCGACAATGAAGACTGTTGGCAAGGTGAAGGTGGATGTGCTCAAGGAGCGCCTCCTCGACATCAATCCTGCTGCCAACATCACAGCTATCCAAGACATCTACAGCGCTGAGACCGCAGATTCTTTCCATCTCTCTTCCTACGATTACATCGTCGATGCCATAGACTCGCTGAAAGATAAAGCGGATCTGATTCTTCGTGCCACCAAGACGGATGCCAAGTTTTTTGCATCGATGGGTGCAGCCTTGAAGATGGACCCCACTAAGATATCTGTTGCGGAATTTTGGAAGGTGAAAGGTTGCCCGTTGGCAGCAGCACTTCGTCGCAAGTTCAAGCACAACAAGACATTTCCAAGCAAGAAGTTTCAATGTGTGTATAGTGAGGAATTGCTTCGGAATCGTGGCGAAAACAAGAGTTGCGGAACTTCACAATGCTTGTGTCCCAAAGCGCAGGATGGTCCCGGTCGTGCTGACTTGCTCAATCATGAGTGGTGTACTTCCAAAGCCCAAATCAATGGTACCATTGCACACACCACTGCCATTTTCGGATTTACCCTTGCAGGCCTCTTAATCCAAGATATTTGTAAATCTTACGAAGAGTGAGGCGTAAGAGGTTGCGCCGTTGGCGCCGAAGAAAAAATATAAAAAAACAAATAAAAATAGAGAAAAAAAGAGGCTCACTCGTAAACACCTGTGTCTGTCTTAAACAAAATACACTCGCAAGTAATAAAACCACAGATTTAGCTCTTGGGAGCTATGCCCCAAGCATCTTCGGCGATATACCGCAATAAAGCAACTTTCTTTTAAGTCGAACTGACGTTAATAGAAGTGGATGTCTTCAATCACTTGCGCACCCACATATTCGTTGAGGCGACGGGCAAGTGCTCGGTGCTCCATAAGAAGGTTTTGCTTGATGGTCGGAGAGGTGATTTGTACATGGAGAGTCTGGTTCTTGATGAAAATGTTCTCCGTGTAGCGTTGAATCTGCTCACCCATGACTACAGGCCAAGCCTCAATCAGACGATATTGATTGTAGGGGGTCTCAATGCCGTTGATGCGCATGAACTGTTGGATGACGCTGTCAATTCTTTCTGTGTTACTTTTTCTCATAACTCTAAACTCTCAACTCTAAACCCTTAACCCTAAACTCTAAACTCTCAACTCTCAACCCTCAGCTCTCCACGTTTCCTCCTTCCACATGGAAAATCTTATAATTACCCTGTGAACGTTCGAGAATCTTGTCAAGGTGTTCACGGTTGGTGTCGGTGATGAAAATTTGTCCGAAGGCATCGCTGGCAACGAGGTTGACAATCTGTTCCACACGCTGGGCATCGAGTTTGTCGAAGATGTCATCGAGCAGAAGTAGGGGAGTGGTCTTGCTGCCAGTGCGCTTGAGGAAATCAAATTGGGCAAGTTTCAGCGAGATCATGTACGTCTTGTTTTGTCCCTGCGAACCTTCTCGCTTGATGGGATAGCCGTCAAGTGCCATCTCCAATTCGTCCCGATGGATGCCATGCAGGGAATACCCCACGATGCGGTCTTTCTGACGGTCTCGCTGAATGATGTCCAGCAGGGCACCTCGTTGGCAGTGGCTCTTGTAGTTGAGCGACACCGTTTCGTTGCCTTTTGAAATAAGACTGTAGAATTGTTGGAAGATGGGGATGAATTCCTCAATGAAAGCTTGGCGTTTCTGGTAGATGCGTTCCCCCTCTTCCGCCATCATCTCCTCATAGATACTGATGACGCCCGTGTCAGGCTCTTCTTCTGCTTTCAACATTGCGTTGCGCTGTTGCAGCGCCTTGTTGTAGGCAGTGAGCGCTGTCATGTATTCAGGGTCATATTGTGAGATGACGACATCCATTAGTCGCCTGCGCTCCTCACTACCTCCGGATATGATGATGGAATCGTTGGGCGATGCAATAATGATGGGCAGCAGCCCGATGTGCTCCGTCAGCCGTTTGTATTCCTTCTTGTTCCGCTTCACGTGCTTTTTCTGGTGCATCTTCATGCCGATGGAGATGTCCTCTTCCACTCCGTTCAGGTCATAGACACCTTGCACCATCATCATCTCCTCTCCATGCCGCACGTTCATTGAGTCGATGCTGTTCGCTATGCTTTTGGTAAGGGAGAGAAAGTAGATGGCATCCAGCACATTGGTCTTTCCCTCACCGTTCTGCCCCACAAAGCAGTTGATCTTCGGCGAGAACTCCAGTTCTGCTGCAGCAATATTTCGGTAGTTCAGTATGCTCAATCTTTTCAGAATCATGATGCAAAGTTACGTCAAGAAAAAGTGACTACCAAAAAAAAACAAAAAAAAATGAAATCCTTATACTTTTGCAAACATTGTCCTCAAATCTTGCACAATTGCAAAGGGTGCAACTCGTTTGTGAGGGGCGCTTGTGTTTAGAGTTTAGGGTTTAGAGTTTAGAGTTTAGAGTTTAGGGTTTTGGGTTGAGAGTGGAGAGTCACACTCCGCATGGCACTCTCTCCCCCTTGGGGGTAGCGAGCGATGAAACAGGGCAACTAAATGTTGCGCTGTCGGGAGCGACCGAAGAAAGTGCCCTTTCTGAGGACGGCAAGGGGAGGGGGCTTCAATTCCTAACTCCTAATTCGGAATAACTCTCAACATTACACATTTTCATCCAATTCTGTTTCATATTACTCATGGTGCTCCATTAGGGTTAGCACTAAACCTATCCTGCCGCTCCCCATTTGCTCGCCCACGGCTATCGAGGTATCTCACCCATACAGGTGTCGGTGTCTCACCCATACATGTGTTGGTATCTCACCCATACACCCAACGAGGTCTCACCCATAGAACTATCCGCATTGTTTCTTGCTTGGAGGCT
>JAILDV010000032.1 GCA_024688885.1 Bacteroidaceae bacterium
TTGACACCGGAAACTGCCATAGAACTTCGCGAGCGCTATGATGGAGTACGGCCAGCCTATCACATGAACAAGAAACACTGGAGCGATCTCTATCTCAACGAACTCGACGAATCGTTCATAAAAGAGCAGATACGTGCTTCATAACAACTGGTCGTCAGTCGACTTCCCAAGAAACTAAACATCAGGTAATGTAGAATACTGGCATATTTTGCAGAATGGACGCAAAATATCTTAATTCTTCAAAACACACTTTAACATTTCCTATAACTATTTAGGAATCAGCATTTTGCCTTTTCTCCGAGTTTTGAGCAAGATTTGGGTCTGATTTTGGGTAACTTAAAATTAAAAATCTCTGTAACTTACCGATTATCAAATAGTTACAGAGATTTACCAGCGGAGGGAGAGGGATTCGAACCCCCGGTGCCTCTCAGCACGACGGTTTTCAAGACCGTTGTAATCGACCACTCTACCATCCCTCCTAAAATGAAAGGGATTTTGATGTTGTCTCAATCCCTTTCTTCGTACGCCCTCAGGGGCTCGAACCCTGGACCCATTGATTAAGAGTCAATTGCTCTACCAACTGAGCTAAGGACGCATCTTATGTTTTGCGCTTCAGGATGGGCTTGAACCAACGACCCCATGATTAACAGTCATGTGCTCTAACCAACTGAGCTACTGAAGCATTGTTTCCTTGTGTGAAGAGGAGGAGACTCGAACTCCCACGGGCTGAGCCCACTACCCCCTCAAAGTAGCGCGTCTACCATTCCGCCACCTCTCCATTGAAGGATTTCTATGTTTTTGACCTTTGCCGGAATGAAACCGCCTTGAGTCTTTTTTAGAGCCTCTTGTCGGAGTGACTTTGTCGATCCGCCAAGTGTCTTTTTAGAGCCTCTTGTCGGATTCGAACCAACGACCCCGAGATTACAAATCACGTGCTCTGGCCAACTGAGCTAAAGAGGCAAGCATCGGAAGTTCCGATTGGAGAGCGGAAGACGGGGCTCAAACCCGCGACCCCCAGCTTGGAAGGCTAGTGCTCTATCAACTGAGCTACTTCCGCGACCTAATCCTCATTTTCTCTTTTAGTGTTTCCACTATCTAATTGACTTCACTTTCGTTTCGTCTATCCGTGGACTTCACCATGATTGACTACACTTTCGTTTCGTCTATCCGTGGGCTTCACCATGATTGACTTCACTTTCGTTTCGTCTATCCGTGGGCTTCACCATGATTGACTTCACTTTCGTTTCGTCTATCCGTGGGCAGGGACGGATTCGAACCGCCGAAGCCGCAAGGCAACAGATTTACAGTCTGCCCGTTTTAACCACTTACCTACCTACCCGAAGCTTTAGTTTACACTATCGCCTATTAGATGTGACTCGCACAGGATTCAAACCTGTAACCTTTTGATCCGTAGTCAAATGCTCTATTCAGTTGAGCTAGCGAGCCAAATGAGTCATACTGTCAAAGAAATGGGCACTGGTTGGGAGTTGACAAGGCGTCCTCGACGAACTATCATCTTCACCAACGTGGGCGCTGACGGATTCGAACCGCCGACCCTCTGCTTGTAAGGCAGACGCTCTGAACCAACTGAGCTAAGCGCCCTCTTGTCCCACCGGAAAGTCCCTTCAGAATGACGTGGTCTCACGCGACTTTGTCATGTTGCTTCCTCTGTTCCTTCCCGAAAGCGAGTGCAAAGGTAGAGACTTTTTGGCAAACTGCCAAATAAATCAAGGTTTTTTTTCCAACTTTTTTTCTTTAGTCTCGTTAAATCGCTGATAATCAGCAAAGCCTTTTTCACACACACATCTGTAAGACAGAGTTGGAGAGCATTATTTGTTAGCTTTCACATTCACTTTCATTCCCTCCGTATGACCTCCAAACTGCTTGGCATAGACACACTCAACGGTGGACACACCCACTTGGTATGAACCTGCACGGACAATGGAATAATCCATATCAACTGTAGAGCTGCCGCGAGTGAACCAATCGAAGAACATGTCGAAGTGAGAATCGTGGATGGACAAGTAGCATCCTCTACCACCCATATTCTGATAGCCAGAGAGATGTCTCAGTGGTTCAAGACAAGCAGGATGCTGTGCCGACACACGTACGAAGTCCATATCACGGTCTGCCGTAATGATGTGGCGAATACGCACCTTGTCCCCCACTCTCAGTGGCTGGTTAGGATTGAAGTCTTCCCACTTGGTGCTCCCTGCCTGTTGAATGTAGAGCTTCCGTTCAATCTTCAGTTCGTTCGTTGCATAGAGTTTCAGACTACCCACATCCTCAAGGAAGGTTGCATAAGCAGCACCCCATGACACACCCGGTGTCTGCTTCTTCACTTCAAGTTGCTGTACACCATCTGTCAGCACCTCTTCAGGTGTGTCAGCCAGCACATTGCCTTCGAGGATGAGATTAGCTTTACGTCCTTCCAGTTCGTCACGTTCCGTGTTGATAGTGCCATAGTCCATCTCTTTCAGTTCTGTGCCATCCACCACCAAGACAGGTTGCTTATTCTCGTGGAAGGTCTCCATGGGTGACACTTTCAACAAGAAGTCAGCCACATCAATCGTGTTCATTGGATTGTCCCATTTCTGCACCTGTTTCTGAGAAATAAGCCATAACTGCATTTCGTTCAGGAAAGGATCATTCTTATCCTTCTGATGGATTGCCTGCATTGCTGCAATTTGGGTAGGAATGCGATAGTCCATCCATGAATAGTAGGCAGCATCAGTAGCGTAGAAACGTCCTTGTCCAGGCTTCTCCACTGTGTAGTCCTTCAGGAAGTTCACGAACTTATCAGCAGACTTCGTGTGTCCGAAAGCACGCAATGTGTATGCAGTGTTTGCCACGCCAAAGATGGTCAAGTCACGTGGTGCCTTCTCCAACTTGGAAAGATATTCCTCACGCATCTTCTTGACGTCGCTGTCCACTTCCCTATTAGGCACCTGAGCAGAAACATAGAGATAACGGATGTCGCTGTCGTATGGCACAATCTTCTCCTTGTTCTTCTTCGCCTTCTGATAAGCCTTCAATTCATATTGGTCAAGATACTTCATGCCCGCATCCAGCATCTTCTTGACTTGCGCATTCGGATTGGGCAACTTCGCCAATTGACCGCAAACAGCCAGCGTGGTGTAGAAGCTGCTATTCATTCCCTTAAACCAGCTCCAACCACCATCAGCATTCTGCAAGCCAGCCAACTTTATCTCAGCTCGTTCAGTACGCTTCTTCAAGTCTGCGCTACTCTCCTGCTTCTCCAAGACAGGGAAGGTCTGCATCAAATCCACCAGACGCGTGTTGGCATAGAGTGATGTGGAGAAATCGATGGCATCGTCCACTGGAGGATTCTTCACACTGCGCAAAGCTTCGATGCACATCCATGCAGGGTTATCAGTGTATTCCACTTTCAGCACACGATTGGTGGCAGTGGCAGAATTCTCGTTGTAAAGCTTGCTCAAATCCATCGTCTTTGTCACCTCAGAACCATCAGCCTTACCAATGATATAATAAGGTACAGCCTCCACCATTTCCTTCTTCGTGGAAAGGACAGGCAGATGATTTTTTTCACCGTCACTCACATTGCCCGACATGGCAATGATTTCACAGTCAAGGTCTGTCCACTCTTCTTTCACGTCAAAATTGAAATCGACGCCCACCGTCTTGCCTGCCTCCACAGCAAAAGCCTTCTCCATCGTCAGCACCACCTCTTCCGTCTTAGGATCAAGCAGACGCATTCGCACAGCACCACTCAAATCCTTCTCGCTCTGATTAATGATGGACGATGCCACCACCGCATTGTCACCCCAACGCACGAAGCGTGGCATGTTAGGTCTGAGCATGAATTCCTTGCGTGCCTGCGCTTTTGCACGAAGCATTCCATAATCCACATCCTTCGTATGTGCGAAACCCATAAACTGCCATTCAGTCAATGATTCCGGCAAAGTGAACTGGATATTCACACCACCCTTCTTGTCCGACACAAGATGTGGCAGGAAGAAGGCAGTCTCTGCAAAGTTTTCACGAATGGTGGCTTTATCAAAGTTCTCCTCTGGAACAGCCTCTTCTGGAGCACTTTCGGCTTCGGGTGACATCATCTTTGCATTCATCACTTCTGGTGCCTCCATGACCATGCCATCCTCGTCTGTCACCACTCTCATGGCTCTACTCTCATATACCATCATCGCTCCCTTTCCTCTTCCTCCAGCCATGCGCAAATAGCGGTCATGCACAAAGATATTCAGAAGGTCATAAGTACGTGAATAGGAATGTTCACTAGAATAAGGCCCACTCATACTGAATGAAGGGAAAGAGAAGCGGTCGGAGCAACTCACACTTGCATTTGGAATGTAACGGGGGAAGCCCAAACCGAAACTCCAAAAATGAGAATAGATGCGGTCAAGCGATGCGTCATACAGTACAGCCATCATCTCCGCTCCACTCACACGCTTGCCATCCTTGTCTGTCACCGTCAATGACCACTGTTCCTGCTGACCCGGCTGCAACTTATCGCGGAAGGTTGACCATTCCAGCTTCAGTTTCTTCTCTGGACGTGCCAAAGAGAAAGTCTGCGACATACGTGAGAATTGTCCATTGCGTACATACATGACATACACTTCAATGCCTTCGCCCCACTCTTTCTTGTATGGCAAGCGCAGATGCTTCATGGTGCCGTCAGTCACACCCACCTGATGGTCAATCAGTCCTGTGGCGTTATACACATTATATATAACGTATGCGTCTGTTTCGTTCGTCGTGAAATAAAGATCTACAGCCCCACCCTCTGTATAGACTGAGTTCTCCGTATAGAGGAAATCTTTCTCCACCTCCTTTTTCTCAGGACGGCGCTTCTCTCCCAAACCCAATCGAGCAATCTCTGTCAGCGGCAAGGATGAGTTGAAAGGTGTGCACGATGCCACATCCGTCACCTCACGACCCGTTGACTCCTGTGCCTTCACTGAAATATAATAGGTGACACCCAGTTGCAAGGTCTTTGGCAGAAGAATAGAATCGCCCGACGTGAAATAGCCTTCATACAACGTGTCTGAATTGTGCTTGATGGTGTATTGACCTTTCACCGTCACCTTCTCACGATTCAAGTCAAAAGCCTCCACTTTGAACGAGGCATCTTTCGCCAAGTCAACCACATCGTCCACCCGCAAATCCAAGGCAAACTCACGCTTGCTGGCATTGACTGTCCACTCTGCATCATGACTTTCCCCTGCCACATCTGTCACTGTTGCTTTGATACGGAAACGTGTCACATCACTTCCAGGAGTCAGATGTTCATCTGTCAGCGTGACAGGCACACGGAAATGTCCCTCATCATCTGTTGTCAAGTCACCCTCTGCCATGTGAACCCAACGAGTTGCAAGCCACCAGCGCTTGAATTCTGCAGTTGCATATTCCACTGTATAGTGTACTTGTGCGCCTTGCACAGGAACACCTGCAAACATCATGGCTGTACCTTCAGCCTCCAACACCTCACCGAAATGTCCCGTCTGCTTGCCGTCAAACGACACCTCGTAGGTTGGACGCTTATATTCTTCCACTCTCACGGTTGCTGTTTCAGAGCTGATATCATCAGTGACACGCATATACAAGGCACCCACCTCACAATCCTCCGGCAAAGCCACTTCAAAGGATGCTGTACCAAACTCATTGGTCACAAGGTCTACCGTCTTCAGACGTTTACGTTTTGCATCATCCACCGTCAGTTTCAAAGGCCTGTCAGGCATGACTTTCACGATGTCGCCCTGCTGATTGTAGTAAATCACAGAAGCCTGCACCGTCTGTCCCGGACGATAGATGCTTCGGTCGGTCATGATGCGGAAAGACATATGAGCATTTTGTTCATAAGGATCACGCCAGTTATTGACTCTGCGTTCCCATTCCGTCAAGTCATCCTTGCTTCTGACGGCACGCACATAGTAGTTTGCATCCAATTCCACCATACCGTCATCGCCCGTCACTTTCTCTCCATCTATGTCACGGTCTTCCCATCCTTCCGTACGCTTATCCCTGTCGGGCAAATCCTTACGCCACTGTACCTTCGCACCCTTCAACGGACGACCCGTTTCATTGTCAAGCACATACACATGATACGTGTTGCGGTTATTATCCGTCTTGAGAATGCGGATGGTGCTCACCTTGAATTCCGAGACGCTAGTGCTACCAACACCTTCAGCCACCATCACATATCTGCCAGGAGCCAACTTCACGCTCGTCTCAGCAGTTCCTTCCACAGGCAAGTCTTTCGCTTTCCTTGCCAAATTCGTCGAGTCCATTTCCAACGTCACATCTCTCCAATCCACCACATCGCCAGTCAGAATCAGTTTTGTCGTACCATTCTTGTCCGTTGTTCTACCCGCATACTTTCGAACGGTCACCGTGGCACGTTCGCAGTTCCAGAAGTGCAATCTGAGAGAACAAGGGCGATAAGCCATCAGATTGTCCACACGCGACATGTTGATGGTGGGTCGGAGAAGTTCATCCAATGTCTTTTTCACCTCACTCTTCCTGCGCGAACCACCCACGTTGTCCACTGCCCATTTCAGGAACGGAATGTCCTCGTCACGCCAAAGATAAGAGCTGCTATATTCAAGTGCCAAGTCAGCACCCACCTCCTCTTTCTTCAGTTCCATCAGCAACTGGTAGAGGCTGTCCTTATGCTGCTCATACGTCAGACTTCCATATTGAGCTTCCACATTTTTCTTCGCCTTCAGCCATTTACTCTTCATCAAACCATAGGCATTCAGGTTGCCACGCTTACGGTAGATGTTGAAGGCCTTCTCGTATATCTCTGCCTTCTGTTCACTCCGCAAGGAGGCATTGTCTTCCAAGAAACGAATCAGCACCGACAGCATGTCATTTCCAAACAAATCGTTGTCCTTACCCTTCGATTCCATCAACACAGCATAGCCATTTGCTTTCGTTTGCGCCAAAGCCTCCATGTTGTCCAACACATGTGCATAATGCTCGTCACGTTTCACATCATAGTCATCACGCGTCTCCTCATCGTAGTCGGTGATGTTCGTCCATTTCATCTCTTGATAGGCAGAACCCAACATTGCGTGCATCACACTTCTCTCCACAGGATCCTTCCTTCCACCCCAATCTTTTTCCAGTTGGGCAATGTTCTCCTTGAACGTGTCAGGATCTTTATCCGCTTCCCTCTGCACTTTCTCCAACGAGGATTTCACTTTGGAAGCAAAATCCGAGCCTTGAGCAAAAATATTCAGTATTCCCATTGACAGTAAAATAGTTAATACGGTAATAGATAGAAAACGATTGTTATTATTCATATTCGCCAATATTTTGATTTCACAAAAAAGATGCCAACGTTAGTTGGTTTTGGTGGCAAAAGTACATCCAAAATCCTTCTTCGCCAAAACTTTGGTATTAAAAAAACAAAAAAGAGGGCTTTTTGCCCCCTTTCCTATTGATAAAACTCTGAATACCATTCTGCAAATGCTCTCAAGCCATCCCGCAGCGAAGTGGAAGGTTTGAAACCGAAATCCCGTTCCAGCGCGGAGGTGTCAGCATAAGTGGTCGGCACATCGCCTGGTTGCATGGGAACCAATTGCTTATGGGCAGCGAAGTCATAATCTTCGGGCAACACTTTAGCGCGAATCAGTTCCTGTTGCAGGATGTCCACGAAGTTCAGCAAGTTTTCAGGGCTGTTGTTTCCGATGTTATACACTGCATAAGGAGGAAGCGGCAATCCATCTTCACCTTGCTTCTTCTCGGGTGCTCCCTGCATGATGCGCACCACACCTTCCACGATGTCATCCACAAACGTGAAGTCGCGCATGCAGTTGCCAAAGTTGAAAATCTGGATGGTGTCACCCTTCACCAACTTGTTCGTAAAACCGAAATAAGCCATGTCGGGGCGCCCTGCAGGACCATACACTGTGAAAAAGCGCAAACCTGTCGATGGGATGTTGTAGAGTTTGCTATAAGCATGAGCCATCAGTTCATTGCTCTTCTTCGTAGCGGCATACAGACTCACAGGATTATCCACCTTGTCGTCTGTCGAATATGGCACCTTCTTGTTCGAGCCATACACACTCGACGAACTGGCATACACCAGATGTTCTACAGGATTGTTCCTGCATGCCTCCAAGATGTTGTAGAATCCAATCAAGTTCGACTGGATGTAAGCGTCAGGATTCGTGATGCTGTAGCGCACACCTGCCTGCGCAGCGAGGTTCACCACCACGGATGGCTTGTACTGCTCGAAGATGCCGTCAATCGTTACCTTGTCGGCAATGTCACCCTTGATGAATTGATAATTGACGCCTTCAGGCTTGGCAGCCTCCAATTCCTTCAATCTGTACTCCTTCAGACTTACATCATAGTAGTCATTCATGTTGTCGATGCCCACAATTGTGGCACCCTTCACATCTTTAAACAGACGCTTCACCAAGTTCGAACCGATGAACCCTGCCGAACCTGTCACAAGGATGGCCTTGTTATCTAAACTTATCTTTTCCATAATCCACATTTATTACATACTGAAGCATTATCCGAATCTCCTCACAGCCTCCTCATACGTGTCCAGACTTCCGATATCGAACCTTCCTGCCGACATCTTCCATGCATGCATTACCGTATGTTCCACCATGTAATGCGCCAAATTGCCCGGAGCATCCTTTCCGCACCCGTTCTCCACAGCATGACGCACCAAATCGAGGTCTCTCTTCTTATATATATAGAAAGGAGGCACTGCCCAATGCGATTTTGGCACTTGAGGTTTCTCCTCCATACCCTGCACCTTCATCTCCGCATCCAATTCCACCACACCCGTCCTTTGCAGTTTCGCCAATTCGGGTTGCTCATGGCACATGATGCACGAAGTTCCTTTTTCTTCTGCAAAGTCCACAAATTCTTGGAACGAGAAGAACAGCAGGTTATCTGCAGCCACCACCAACATGTCATCATCTATTTGCAACTTCTCCATTGCATATAGCAAATCACACACAGCACCAAGCCTTGTCTCGTTTGTTTCCGTACCATCATCCACAATCGTGACAGGCTTCGTATAGTTCTGTGCCGCCTTCCAGTCCTCAAAAATCGGAGCAAACTTATGATTCGTGATGATGATATGCTCATCAATCTCCGGAATCCCGTCAATGTCATCCAACATCCTGCCCAAGATAGTGCTCTCCCCTATCTTCAGCAATGGTTTCGGAAAGTTCTTCGTCAACTCCCCCAACCTCGTGGCATATCCTGCCGCAATAACAATATTCTTCAAACTATTTTTTTCTTTTCAATTACTCAACTTCCGGAAGTTAAAATTGGAATTAAGCGCTACGCGCAGGACGGATGTGAGGTCAATGGACAAACACCTGCATGACTATCGTCCTCTTTAACTCCCATGAGTGCAGCGAATTAACTTTCCCTTTAACTTCCTCTTTAATACACAAAACTTAAATAAATTCTCAATTCTCCAAGAATCTTGCGCCATCATCAGGTTTCACGAAATAGCACTTGAAGGTCTTTTCGTATTCGGGGAACTGTTCCAGATAGCGGGTGGTGAGTTCCTTCTCAATCTGCACCTTGTAGGCAGGATTGACAATTGCGATGCATGCACCTTTGAAACCGGCACCGCTGAAACGTCCACCCCAAATGCCAGGCAACGTGCGCATGATATCGTAAATGGCAATCAGTTCAGGGCTTCCACACTCATAATTATGGATGGAACTCTCACAAGAATCGAAACTCAACTTGCCGAAAAGTTTCAAGTTGCCCGTTTCCCATGCCGTCACACCTTGACGAACACGGCGATACTCGCTGTAGAAATGCTCCGCACGACGGGCAAACCTCGCAGGCATCGCAATCCTTGTCTTATCAAATGTCGCCTTCGGAATGTCACGCAGGAACGTCTTGTCAAATGTCTTTAGAGGTTGATCCGTGTATGCCAGCATGTTCCATGCAGCGGTCTTGCACTCATACACGCGCAGGTTGTAATCGCTGTTCACCAAACTCCTCGTCAAGCCAGAAAAGAAAATGCCCAATTCAAACTCAGGCATGTCGGGGTTCTTCTTGATAACACGATATTCATTGCTGTCACAATCCAAAAAAAGAAGCCCATCCTTTTTACCCAACGCGATGCATGCTTGATCAAGCAAACCATTGTTCAATCCGATGTACTCACGCTCAGCCTCCGAAGCAATCTGCACCACCTCAAACGGCCGCAATGTGATTCCGTTCGCCTTCGCAAATGCCATCACATAGGCAATCAGCACTGCAGCGCTCGACGACAATCCACCCACAGGCAGACTTCCCTGA
>JAILDV010000035.1 GCA_024688885.1 Bacteroidaceae bacterium
GAGAAGGCTATTGCAGAGAATGACCCCAGCAAGTATCAATTGATGGCTATGAATGTGTTGGCATCCGGTTCTATTTCTGTTCAGGAGTCATTTGACTACATTAATAGTCTGAATCTACAGAGCGTTACATTTGGCGCATCATCAAAGGGACACATCCAAAGCTCGTTTGATGCAATCAAGATTTGAAATAAGATATAATTAATATGGCAAAAGTAGCACTAATTACAGGTGTGACCGGTCAAGACGGTTCATACCTGTCAGAGTTTCTCTTGGAGAAAGGATATGATGTCCACGGTATTATCCGTCGTTCTTCTGTGGACTTCCGTGAAAGGATTGCACACCTGGAAGGCAAACCTCATTTCCACTTGCACTATGCTGACTTGGGCGATTCCATGTCTATTGTAAAGGTGGTTGATAAGGTTAAACCGAATGAAATATATAACTTGGCAGCACAGAGTCATGTGCAAGTGAGCTTTGACTCGCCGGAGTTTACGGCAGATGTTGATGCCACCGGTGTGCTCCGCGTGCTGGAGGCCGTGCGCGCCTGCCACTTGGAGAAGACCTGCCGCGTCTACCAGGCCTCTACCTCCGAGCTCTATGGCAAGGTAGAGGAGGTCCCCCAGAACGAGAACACCCCCTTCCATCCCTACAGCCCCTATGCCGTCGCCAAGCTCTACGGCTTCTGGATTGTCAAGGAATACCGTGAGGCCTACAATATGTTCTGCTGCAGCGGCATCCTGTTCAACCACGAGAGCGAACGCCGTGGCGAGACCTTTGTCACCCGCAAGATCACCCTTGCTGCCGCCCGCATCAGCCAGGGCCTGCAAGACTGCCTCTACCTGGGCAATATGGACAGCCTCCGCGACTGGGGCTATGCCAAGGACTATGTAGAGTGCATGTGGCTCATCCTGCAGAACGACCGTCCCGAGGACTTTGTCATTGCCACCGGTGTGCAGCACTCCGTCCGCGAGTTCACCCAGCTGGCTTTCAAACATGCTGGAATTGAACTGAAGTTTGAAGGCAAGGGTATTGATGAGAAGGGTATTGTTGTGAAGGGTCCCGAGAAGCTTATTGGCAAGACCGTTGTTGCCGTTAGCGAAGATTTCTACCGTCCTACGGATGTCGTTAATCTCTGGGGTGACCCCACCAAGGCCAAGGCCCGTCTGGGCTGGAATCCCGCCAAGACCAGCTTCGAGCAGCTTGTCAAGCTGATGGTAGAGCACGACATTGCCAAGGTAGCCGCCGAAGGAGCTGCCGCCAAAGTCCGCACGAACCTTGCAGAGTATCTAGAGAAAGGAATTGTAAAGTAGGCTTGAGCCTCCTTTGGTGTTCCTTTAGTCCTCCTTTGGTGTTCCTTTAGTCCTCCTTGGGTTCGTAGTGGTAAGGTCGTAGGTTCGTAGTGATAAGGTCGCAGGTTCGTAGTGGTAAGGTCGTAGGTAGGCTGTAGTTGTCAACTGTCAACTCGTAAGGTTATAGGACAAAGGTTAAATAGTTAAATCTCATTTTTGAGCCTTTTCATTTCATCAACAGCATATTGCATATTATGAATCTGGTAAAATGCAAGAGAGAGGTGACAGTGACCTGTCTCCATTGCTGACTGTCAATAATCTCCTCCACCCCTTAATTAGTATTCCAGTTTATTCCATATTTTTCTATCTGTTTATGTTACAAATTTATAAAATCAGCCTCAAAAGTACGCTTTTTTTTTGTATTGTCAAAACTAAGCCTTAACTTTGTGTTGACAATGACCGGAATCGCTAGATGAAGGTTTTAGTAGCAACTTTAATCATAGGAGGCGCAAAATTATGCGAACAAAAATATAACAGATCAAGGTGACGAAAAAAGTCCCATACTACTGCAATAGTATAGGACTGAGAGGTTGGCTTCCCGATTGGCTTTCCGAGTTACCCCGAAAAAAAGGAACGAACCTGCTAGGTTTTGCAAAGGTAAGGATTCTTTCTGAATGTTGCAAAAAAATGGTTCTAAAATCGGGATTTCATAATTATCTTTATTATCAACTATTTTATATAATAGAATATGAAGACAAGAAAGAACCTCGGTTTTGAGGACGGGAAAAGTTCTTCCCCATTGCTAAAGAAAGGCATCTTGCCTACAGCGGACAAGACACCACTGCCAGTGCTGGAACATAAAAATGGAGGTCAAAGACATGGGAGGTAGAGGTAGTTTTGATAAAGCCACCATGTCAATCCCCGTGGAAAATAGAACATATGTAACACTTGACGTGGTAGATGGTATCAAGATAATAGAGGATTTCAAGAGCGGAAATGGCAAGACACCCGTCATGTCGAATACAGCTGATACGGTGTATGCCGTTTGGAGTGAGTCGGCTGGACGCATCAAACATATTTTCTATTTCAAGAATCACGTGTTGTACTATTCCATTGATATGGAAGGGAAAAATTCTCATGCTCACAATGTCTATGTAGATCCCAAGACTGGTGAGATAGGAAGAAAGACTCATGACAAAAATAATCGTCTTGAACTGAGTCCGAAAGAATGGAATATCGTTAATAAGTTAGAAAAATGGACAAAGAAAAAGAATTGATTATGAATAACTGGATGGAGTTCCATCCAGTTATTACCAGTGCCGATTTAGGCTGGAGTGAGGAGTGCATCAGGGATGCTATGTCTGAAGACCCGAAAGAGATATTCAATTATTTCTGGCATAACTTCTTTTCCATCATCTTTTACTATGTGGACGATGGTAACTTCTATGAGTTGTTTATGGAATCGAATCCCCACAAATTTTGGCGTATCCCCAAGATTGAATACTGGGATGGCAAGTACATAGGTAGACAGATTCAATGGGAAAGTCATCAGGAAGGAGATGTACTGTATGAGTTTGACGACGACACCGATTTGTGGGAAACTCTTCATATTGGTGGCAAACCTATTGGCGAGGTACTTAAACGTTCTTATATAGCTGAAATCAATTGAGGATGAGCAATAGACAACTATCATTTTTTTCGGAGTATGAATTGACTAAAATGATCTCGCCAGCTTTCTCTAAAAAGAAAAATCAGGCAGAATGGAACCTTAGAGTCAATAGGCTTGGGGCAGTTCGTGCTGATTTGTCAAAAGACCTTCAGCTGTCAGATGAGGGCTGCCCGACTATCCAACCATATTATGGAATACCTCAACATCCTCTGATTAATTTTAAGGAGGCTTTGGCTATAGAAAGTTTTGAATACTGGGTGCATTTCTTTATTGATGATGTTCTTTTTGAACAGATATGGAATCCGAGGTACACAGCAAGGGATATTGATATACTCTGCAGGTTCAAGGGAATTTTCACACCAGATTTCACATTAGATCCGAGACTTTCCCAATGGCAAGAACAGTTCAACATATTTAGAAGCCGAGCCATCGGCCAACTCGTCCAAAAAAGAGGGGGCATTGTCATTCCGACAATAGGATGGTCTTTCCGAAGGAGCTTTGACTATTGTTTCTGCGGGTTGTCAGAAGGTGGAACGGTTGCTATTAGCACAAATGGTGTTTTGAATAATTTTGTTTCATTGAGATTGTTTAAGGAAGGGATGTTCGAATTAGAAAGACGCCTACGGCCCGAAGTCATTTTCATCTATGGCGAAAAAATAGAACTTCGTACAAACGCCCGTTTAATCTGGCATCCCAATACGCAAATAGTTCATCTGAGGAAGCACGATTCTCAGAAACGCAATAAAGAGTAAATAAAAAGGCAAGTTTGAAAAATAACTTGCCTTTTTCGTTTTATTTCATTTTTTATTCGTAACTTTGCCATCGGTTCGGGGAGAAATCCGGACTAACAAAAGCATTTGCTATTATTTCGCGTTAAGCAAAATTGCGTAGGAAACAATTTGGAATAATAACGCTCGAAAGTAATAGAGATGTGGGATGTTGGATAACGGCATCTCCATTCCTGCCAATATAGCAATGTATTCACGCCAATGGCGTGGTGCATTCTTACAAGGCAGGATGGGGTTCCAATTCCTACGCAAGCCCCAGCTTAACGCATAAGAAGCATCACGCTTTCTTTGTGCGTCAGCGATTGGTAGTCGATGCAGTACTTAAAACTATCAATCGAGTATGGCTAACACTAACCTCGCTAACGCTAAAACGGCAAAGAACGACGAGTTCTACACACAATATGCAGATATACAGAAGGAGATAAATGCTTACTTGGAATTCGACCCGAATGTGTTTCGCGGTAAGACGGTTCTTCTTCCATGTGATGACCCTGAATGGAGTAACTTCACAAAATTCTTTGCTCAAAACTTTGAGAACTTTGGACTGAAGAAACTGGTTAGTACGAGTTATGCTGTAGAGTCGAAGAAGATAAAGGACTGGAAACCTACACTCTTTGAAACAGAAAGCCCTTATTACGACGCAGACAAGAGCCGTACTAACGGCAAGATATTTATCCTTGATGAAGACATCAATAGCGATGGCCGCTTTAATATCAATGACCTTCATTGGAATTACCTTGAAGGTGATGGGGATTTCCGTAGCGATGAGGTGAAAGCCCTTCGTGATGAAGCGGATATAATAATAACTAATCCGCCTTTCTCGCTGTTTAGGGAGTTTGTGGCATGGTTGATAGAATCCGAAAAGCAATATGCAATAATTGGGAATGTGAATGCCATATCATACAAAGAAGTTTTTCCTTTAATAAGAGATAACAAAATGTGGATGGGTGTAAGTATCCATAGCGGAGACCGTGAATTTGGTGTACCAGATTCATATCCACTTGAAGCAGCTGGTTGGCGTATTGATGATAATGGTAATAAGTTTATACGAGTAAAGGGAGTTCGTTGGTTTACAAATATTGACCATGGGCTTAGACATGAAAATTTTCCTTTAATGACGATGGAGGATAACATCCTTTATTCAAAGCACAAAGAAATCAAAGGAAAAAAATACATTCACTACGAGAACTATGATGCAATAGATGTACCATACACAGATGCTATTCCTGCAGATTATGAAGGAGTGATGGGAGTACCTCTAACTTTCTTGGATAGATATTGCCCAGATCAATTTGAAATTATTGGTCATCCTCATGGGGATTATGGTTTGGAATTGGGACTTAAACCATATCCACGTGAATTGAAAAAATTGAACAAAGGACTTCGAGATGGAGACCTCTATTTTATGAAGGAAGGCATCCCCGAGTTGCCATATCGTAGAATACTAATCCGCAAAAAACAATAGCTATGCAAACGAAATTGATGACCGACCTTACGGTCAAAGAGATATGTGAAGGTTTTGTCTATAATCAATTGGAAGGCAAAGGCCTGTTTGGATGGGCTGGCAAACTGACCATTCAGCCAGAGTATCAGCGCAATTATCTCTATGCTGAGAATGACGGAAAGAAAGAGGTTGCTGTGATTGAAAGCATACTGAAAGACTATCCGATAGGACTGATATATTTCAATGAACCAGAGTCAGGTCGCTATGAGATTCTTGACGGACAGCAGCGCATCACAAGTATTGGACGTTTTGTTACAGGAAAGTTTGCCATCAAAGATAATTTTGGCATGGAGCAATACTTCACAGGACTTAACCCTGAGGAACAAGAGAAGATTCTCAACTACAAACTTCTTATATACATTTGCGAGGGTACAGAGAAGGAAATAAAGGAATGGTTTGAGACCATCAATATTGCTGGTGTTCCATTAAACAAGCAGGAACTGCTGAATGCCACCTATTCAGGACCATTTGTTACAAAAGCAAAGGAGACATTCAGTAACTCTCGCCATCCACAACTGCAAAAATGGAGCAGTTATATAAAAGGTAATGCCAACCGCCAAGAGATTCTTCATGAGGCTCTTGTATGGGTGTCAAAGGGTGAAGATAATGTAGGAGGCTATATGAGTCAGCATCGCAATGAAGACAACATTGAAGAACTGAAGACATATTTCGATACCGTAATAGAATGGGCAAAGACCTTATTCGGTGAGCCAAAAAGTGAAATGAGAGGTTTGGAATGGGGTGCTTTCTATGAGAAATATCATGCCAATTCCTATAACCCCTCACAATTACAACAACGAGTTAACGAACTGTATGCTGATGAGTTTGTAACTAACAAACGTGGAATCTTTGAATATGTACTCGGTGGAGAGATAGAAAAGAGTCTGTTAAATATCCGTATCTTTGAAGATAGCGTAAAGAAAACTGTCTATGCACGTCAGACGAATGAAGCTCGCGAGAAAGGCATCAGTAACTGTCCAGAATGTGCGAAAGGACATGAGAATATACGCACCAAGATATACAAGATAACTGAAATGGACGCAGACCACGTAACTGCATGGAGTAAAGGCGGCAGCACTTCAATAGAGAACTGCCAAATGCTATGCAAAGCACATAACAGAGCGAAAGGAAACAAATAACGAACAAAAGTTTATAATTTTGAAAAAAGTATTATTATCCTTTATGATGTCGATGACAGGAATGGCTATCAATGCACAGGTGCCTGATATTGATTCTGCTGCCATAATAATTAATGAATCAGGGAACTTCGATCCGAAAGCAACACTTAGGGCTGAAGATAGAAGAAGGAACTCTGGAGAGTTAAAGTGGATGGAATTAACTGTGAAACAGAAAAATAAAAAATATAGAGGGGTGCAAAATACTTGTGCTCCTCTTACTGTTTTAAGTGTCACTCGTATACACACTTCAATGTCACTCGTATACAACATCAAACGTCACTAATATACTCAGCTCGATGTCACTAATATACTCGATTCTGTGTCAAGGCTATACTCGTTCGTGCTTAAGGGGTATTCTCACTTCTACTTAAGGGGCATTCTCAAGTCTGTGTAAGGGCTATCCTCAAAGGGTATGTTTGGCGCTGCGCTAAATGATAAATGAAAAATGATAAATGAAAGATGCGATTGAGCGAGTGCAGAAGTCAAACTTGAACTCTGCCGAGCGTGAGCATCTTCGGCGAAGCCAAAAATGAAGAAATGAAAGAATGAAAAATGGGTGACAGTGTTGCCACAAAGATGGGCACTCAGTGTGAAATAACATGCGCTGTAAGAACGAAATATTATGCGCTGGGTGCGTGAACCTTTAGCTCGCCGTTAGGCAAATGTGATGCGCACGGTGCGCACGTAGTAGAGAATGTCTTGTTTTGGTTAAATATAACAGGGAAAGTGGTTTTATGGAAAGAGAAAGAGGATGAATGTTGTGGAAAAGTATGGGTGTTTTTGATTTTTTCTTGAAAAAAAGTTGTAACGTCAGAAGAATTTACTACTTTTGCACTCGGAAATGAAAAACGCGGTAGTGGCTCAGTTGGTAGAGCATTGGCTTCCCAAGCCGAGGGTCGCGGGTTCGAGTCCCGTCTACCGCTCTTAGGTTAAACAATAAACTAAAGGCTGAATGTGAAAAACTAAAAGTGAAAGTTTCCACTCGTTGATGGTAGATGACTCTTGCTTTTAGTTTTTTGTTTTGGTCTTAACTTCAAAAAGGTCGGTTCTATGCTGTTCATGACATTGATTATCGTTGCTGTCGTGTTCATTGGTTTGGTTTTGATGAGTACGGAGCAGATGCATCATATCAATCGTGCCACGGTGGCGATGGTGTGTGGTGTTATTGCATGGGTGATTTATCTGTTGAATGGTGGGGATTTCGTGCCTTTGATGCATGGCGATGAATACAAGGAGTTTTTGGCTGGCGGTGCTTCGACAACAGACAGCCTGAAATTCTTTGTGGCTGACCACATCATCTTGAAGTATATAGGTGAGGCATGTTCCGTCATTCTTTTCCTGATTGCCACCAACACGATTGTGGAGGTGCTGCACAACAATGGTGTGTTTGATGCGCTGATAGAATGGCTGAGGATGCGCAACAGCCGTGTGTTCCTGTGGGTGATTTCCCTGCTGACATTTGCCATATCTGCCAATGTGGACAACTTGACGACGGTGGTGCTGATGATGAGCATCATCTCGCAGATTGTGCGGAACCACCATCAGCGTGTCATTTATGCCTGCACCATCATGATTGCAGCATGCATGGGTGGCTGCTTCACGGCGATTGGCGACATGACATCTGTGATGCTGTGGGTACGTGGCGTCATCACGCCTTCTGCATACGCGGCGGGTTTGTTCCTGCCAGCGTTTGTAAGTCTGTGCGTGTTCAATGCACTGATAGGCATGAAACTGCATGGGCGTGTGGAGATATTCTCTGTCATTTCCAGGTATAATGGAGATGATTCCTATCTGTCCGCTTGGCAGAAGGTGACGTTGCTGGTGTTGGGTATCGCAGGTTTGTGGTTCATTCCATCTTTCCATTTTATCACGAAACTTCCTCCGTTCCTCGGTTCTCTGTGTGTCTTGGCACTTATCTGGGCGGTGGAAGGATTGTTCAATTTGGAGAGGAACGGCAATGTATTGCTCGTACAGCGCCATTATTTCCGCAACACCGAGTTTATCGGCATGCGCATGATTCTCTATTTCCTTGGCATTTCGCTGAGCATAGGCGCTTTTGCAGAATGTGGCGCGCTTGACTTTGTGGGCAATTGGTTGGAGGCACATATTAATAATGTGTATATATATGGTGTGGCTGTCGGCTTGCTGTCTTCCATCATGGATAATGTGCCGTTGATGATGACGGGTATGAACATCTTCCAGATGGACACGGTGGCAGGTTCAACATCGGAGTTTGTCCAGAATGGCATCTATTGGCAGTTGCTGTCCTATTGCTGTGCGTGTGGAGGTTGCCTGTTGTTCATGGGCTCTCTTACAGGACAGGCTGTGCTGGAAGTGGAACGAATCCGTTTCAAGTGGTACATTCGCCATTATCTCTGGCGTGCCTTGGTGGCATGGGCAGTAGGTCTTGGCGTGTTCTGGCTGACACATTAGGAACTATTCTGAATTAGGAATTAGGAATTAGGAATGAGGAATTGCCATGCGGGATGTAAGTACAGCGTCAGTTTAACTGTCAATTGTCAACTGTCAACTGTCAACTAAGCAAAGCGATAACTCCTTAACTCCAAAGAAGTTGAGCATGCGAAACTTAAATTAGAATAATAAACTTAAATAAGAATAATATAGAAGAAAGGAAATAAGGAGAGGTGATAAATGGCGTTTAGTTTCAAGGACATCATTGCATGGCAAAAAGCATACGAGTTTGTTTTGCTGACATATAAAGTGACTCGTGGATTCCCGAATTATGAAAAATTCGGTCTTGCCTCGCAGTTTCAGCGTGCGGCTGTGTCTATTGCAGCCAATATTGCTGAGGGCTCTAAGAAATTAAGTAAAGCGGATAAACTCCGTTTGATGAATGTCGCCCAGGGTAGTTTGGAGGAGTGCCGTTTCTACGTCATGTTGTCTAAAGACCTTGAGTACATTACAGCAGAAGAATATGCCACGCTCAACTACAGCATTGAGGGTACGAGTTATAACTTGAACTCTTATTGCAAAGCTATCAGTAACAACATCGGCATTAAGGATGAACTATAGTATCGTCCCTGTAACTTCCTTTTAACTTCCCTTCCTTTCCTTTCCAAACCTTTAAAATAACTGCTTTATGAATAAAATCAATTGTATAGGTATTCTGACATCGGGCGGTGACTCGCCGGGTATGAATGCAGCTATCCGTGCCGTGACACGTTCTGCCATTTGCAAAGGCTTTACCGTGAAAGGCATATACCGTGGCTATGAGGGTTTGATGAATGATGAGGTCAAGACGTTCACGACAGAGAGCGTCAGCAACATCGTTGCTCGTGGTGGAACCATCCTGAAGAGTGCGCGTAGTAAAGCCTTCATGACTCCAGAAGGCCGCAAGCAGGCATTTGAAACCATGCAAAAAGAGGGTATTGATGCATTAGTGGTGATTGGTGGCAACGGCTCGTTGACAGGTGCACGTACCTTCGCGCAGGAGTATGATGTGCCTTGCATCGGATTACCTGGTACTATCGATAATGACCTCTATGGTACGGATTTGACGATAGGTTACGACACCACGTTGAACACCATCGTGGAGTGTGTGGACAAGATTCGTGATACGGCTCACTCTCATGAACGTATCTTCTTTGTGGAGGTGATGGGACGTGATGCGGGTTACTTGGCACAGAACAGTGCGATTGCAAGTGGTGCGGAGGCTGCCATTATACCAGAAGACAGTACCGATGCTGACCAGTTGGAGCACTTTATTGGGCGTGGTATCCGCAAAAGTAAGAATTCCAGTATCGTGATTGTGAGCGAGAGTCCCAAGTGCGGTGCGATGTTCTATGCAGATCGTGTAAAGAAGGAATACCCGCAGTATGACGTGCGTGTGTCCATTTTGGGACACCTGCAGCGTGGTGGTTCTCCTTCTGCACGTGACCGTATCCTTGCCAGCCGCTTAGGTGCCGGTGTGATAGACGCCATTCTGGACGGACAGCGCAATGTGATGATTGGTATCCGTAATGACCAGGTGGTGTACGTGCCATTCACCGATGCCATCCGTTCCGACAAGGGAATGAACAAGAGTCTCATCAGGGTGCTTGACGAGTTGTCAATATAATGTGGAAGTAGCTACAAATTTATTGTTGAGAGATTGAATGACCTTCTGACCATATTAGGACCGACTGCCTGCGGTAAAACAACCTTTGCCGCACAATTGGCATATGAGATGGAAGGGGAAATCATCAGTGCTGACAGCCGCCAGGTGTATCGTGGCATGGATATCGGAACAGGAAAGGACTTGGCTGACTACCACGTGAAGGACAAAGATATTCCATACCATCTGATAGACATTGCGGAGGCAGGAACAAGGTATAACGTGTATGAATGGCAACGAGACTTCTTGAATGCATATAGTGACATTACGAAGAGAGGAAAGACTCCGATTTTGTGTGGTGGCACTGGTATGTACATTGAGAGCGTCATCAAGGGGTACGAGTTTGATGGAAGAAAGTTTCCCCCCTTCAACTCGTTGATTATAGGACTCAAGATAGACCGGGACCTTCGTCGGGATAAAATCAGCCAACGTCTGCGTGCCCGTTTGGACGAGGGCATGGTTGAGGAGGTGAAGGGTTTGATAGACAAGGGCGTGTCAACCGAGCGGCTCATCCGCTATGGATTGGAGTATAAGTATGTCACCCTTTATCTGTTGGGACAACTTCCGTATGATGAGATGGTCTCATTGTTGGAGATAGCCATTCATCAATTTGCCAAACGGCAGATGACATGGTTCCGTGGTATGGAAGAACGTCGTGGCATCCAAATTCATTGGCTCAGTGTGGAGATGCCGATGGAGGAACGTATTGAACAAGTGAAAGAATTATGGAAGAAACAAATCGCATAGGTGTAATCTACAATCCTCATTCGGGCTTTGACAAGTCGCGGAAACGATGGGAACTGATCAAGAAGTACCTGGAGAAGAAGGGTGTGCAGTATGACTTCTTGCAATCGGAGAAACCTGACTCGGTGGAGCGCTTGGCGAAGATGATGTGTGAAAATGGTTACAGCACCATTGTGGTGGTAGGTGGTGATGGCTCCCTCAATAGGGCTGTCAACGCCATTATGCAGTGTCGGGAATCATTGCCGGAAGACTTTGCACTTGCCAACATTCCCAATGGTATTGCAAATGATTTCTCTCGTTTTTGGGGTGTGTCGGTGGATGATTACAAATTGGCGATTGATGGCATCATAGCCCACAATGTCAGGAAGATAGATGTAGGGCGATGCACTTATCAAGATGACAGCATACCGCAGCGGCGTTATTTTCTTAATTGTATTAACATCGGTCTTGGTGCACGTCTTATCAAGACGATGAATGATGCCACGCAGATCATAGGCTCCCGCAAACTTTCTATCATTCCTGCCTTGATCAGCCGCATTTTTGAACGTAAGCAGTACAGTTTCTCTCTCAAGATTGAAACGGAAGAAATCAAAGACAAATACATGTCTGTATGTATCGGTAATTGTCACGGATATGGACAGACTCCCAACTCAGTTCCCTATAATGGCTTGCTGGACATTTCTCTGATCACACGTCCGAAATGGTGGCAATTGTTTGAAGGTTTTTGGTTGTTAGGTAAGGGACGTTTCCTTAACTATAAGAATGTGCATCCATTCCGTTCTCGTCAAGTCATTGTCAACGAACTAGACAAGGCGTTGGTGTCTCTTGATGGGGTGGTGCTGCAATCAAAGCATCCCACTCCTATGAAAATCGGAATAGAAAAAGAAGCCTTGAATTTTATCGTTCCTGTTACATCTCAAGAGTGAATCAACCAATCTTGTTGATTCTTTCCAGGCTCTCGTCATCGATGATCTTGATTTTCTTTCCATCGATGGCAATAATCTTTTCTTGAGCGAATGCCGACAAGGTGCGAATGGCATTCGATGTGGTCATGTTGGACATGTTCGCAAGGTCTTCGCGAGATAAATAGATGGACAGCGTGGCACCATCTTCTTCCAAACCATAATTGTCGCGAAGAAAGATGAGGGATTCTGCAAGACGTCCACGTATGTGCTTCTGGGTGAGATTGACGGTGCGTTGGTCGGAATTGCCAACCTCCACTGCCAACTGACGAATGAAAAAGAGAGCCAGCTGGTTGTTTTCCATAATCCAGCGTTCCATCATCTCGATAGGGATAAGACAGACCGTGCTGGTTTCGAAAGCGGCAGCTGATGTCACATAGTTCTGGTTGGCAAAATAGGCACGATAACCGAAATACTCGACGGGCTTAATGACACGGACAATTTGTGTTCTGCCACCAATGCCGTCCTTGTATATTTTCACCTTTCCGCTTAAAAGGCAATGAAACATCTGAGGCACTTCTCCCTCTTGGTAGAGTGTCTCGTTTTTCTTGAATTGTTGTATGGTCAGGTTTTCTTTCAGTTCCTCCTGCTCTTCGGGAGAAAGCATCTGCATGATATCCTGAAGGCTGTCTATTGCATCCACCATCACAGCCAAATCTTTTTTTCTCATTACCTTGAAAACATTTTGTATGCAAAGTTACATACAAGTTGCAAAATACACAAACCTTTTCGTGTTTTTTCTGCTTTTTAGCATGTTTTTGGCGCTTTTGCCTTTTTTGTTCAATTTTTTTTTGAAAAAAAACGTGGAAAGGTTGTGTACACCAAAAAAAGTCCCTAAATTTGAAAAATCAAACCTAAACTAACAATTCAAAAAACAATAATACCTTAAAATACAAACTATGAGTTATTTGCATTTTGATAAAGCTCAAATGACCAATCTGCAAGAGTCTCTTCCAAAGGAAATCTTGCGGACAAATAGGTCTGGTGCGTATTCTTGCTCCACTATTGTGGACTGCAATACGCGTAAGTATCATGGTTTGTTGGTCGTTCCTGTCAAAGAGCTGGATGGCGAAAACCACGTGCTTCTTTCGTCGCTTGATGAAACCGTCATTCAGCATGGTGCACAGTTCAATCTGGGACTTCATAAGTATTCGGGTAATGTGTTCAGTCCAAACGGGCATAAATACATCCGTTCATGTGAGTGGGAGAAACTGCCGACAACCATTTATCGTGTGGGTGGGGTAATACTGAAGAAGGAGAAGGTCTTTCAGCATTTTGAAAACCGAATACTCATTCGTTACACCCTGCTCGACGCCCATTCTGCTACAACTCTTCGCTTGCGCCCTTTCCTGGCATTCCGCAGTGTGGAAGAATGCACGCATGAAAATGCTGGTGCCAGTAGGAAGTATGACTTGATTGACAACGGAATCAAGACAAGTATGTACGCTGGCTATCCAGAACTGATGATGCAACTCAACAAGAAGAATGAATTTGTGTATGAGCCTAATTGGTATCGTGGCATAGAGTATCAGAAGGAACAGGAACTGGGGTATGAGTATCGTGAGGATTTGTATGTTCCTGGCTACTTTGAATTTGACATCAAGAAAGGGGAGAGTGTTGTGTTCGCTGCCGGATTAAGTGAGTTGAAGACGAATCAGATGAAAAAAATCTTCGACCATGAATATGATGTGCATGTGCCTCGTAACAACTTCCAATCGTGTCTCGTCAATGCGGCGCATCAGTTCCATTACGAACGTGAAGGTGAAACCTATATCATAGCCGGCTATCCATGGTTCAAGTGTCGTGCGCGTGATATGTTTGTTTCATTGCCAGGCCTTACCTTGGCAATTGACGAGGTGGAGTATTTCGAGAAAGCCATGAAGACAGCTGTTAAGGCATTGAACGCCTTCATGGATGGAACGGAATCAAATATCATGATGTATGAGATGGATAAACCGGATGTTCTTTTGTGGGCAGTATGGTGTATTCAACAATATGCTCGACTTGTCAGCGTTGATGTAGCCATTGAAAAGTATGGTAAACTTGTCAACAAGATAGTCGACTTCATCCGTCAGAGTAAGCATCCTAACCTTCTATTGCATGACAATGGGCTGCTCTTTACCAATGGTCGTGAGCATGCAGTCACATGGATGAACTCGGAGGTGCATGGAACCCCTGTCGTGCCACGTTCTGGCTATGTGGTTGAGATTAACGCTCTATGGTATAATGCCTTGCTCTTCAATGCAGAGATGCTGATGGTGAAAGGACGTCATGCCGAAGCAGGTGCATACACCCAACAGGCAGACATCACAGGTAAGTCCTTTAAGGAAACCTTCCTGAATGAGCATGGCTATTTGCTCGATTATGTAGATGAAGGCTATATCTCATGGGAAGTGCGTCCTAATATGCTGATTGCTTCCTCGTTGGAGTATAGTCCGCTCACAACTCCTGAGCGCAAGAAGATATTTGACATTTGCACGAAGGAACTGCTCACGCCAAAGGGCATGCGTTCTCTCTCACCGAAATCAGGTGCGTATAATCCTCTCTATGTGGGTGGTCAGGCACAGCGTGATGCCGCATATCATCAAGGAACAGTTTGGCCTTGGTTGTCAGGCTTCTATCTTGAGACCTGTCTGAAGATTTACAAGCGGAGTGGACTCTCATGGGTTGACCGCTGCTTCTTGGGCTTTGAGGAAGAAATGAATTATCATTGCATCGGTACGCTGCCCGAACTGTTCGACGGAAACCCACCGTTCAGCGGACGTGGCGCCCTCTCTTTTGCCATGAATGTTGCAGCCGTTTTGCGTGTGAACAAGGTTCTTTCTAAATTCTATAACTATTAACGGAGGACAGAGGTATGAAAGTTTTAATGTTTGGATGGGAGTTCCCTCCTAAGATTTATGGTGGATTGGCTGTCGCTTCCTATGGCATCACCAAAGGAATGGTTGAAGGTCAGCCCGATGCTGAAATCACTTTTTGCCTTCCGAAACCATGTGGTGAAGAAGAAAAGTTCCTTCGTATCATTGGAATGAATCAGGTGCCAATCGTCTATCGTGGACATGACTACAACTATGTGAAGAGTCGTATCCCTGATTACATGACTCCTGAGCAGTACTATAACTTCCGTGATCATATCTATGCAGACTTCTCTTACATGCATGTCAACGACATGGGTTGTATGGAGTTTGCTGGTGGCTATCCTGGAAATTTGCATGATGAAATCAATAATTTCTCCATTATTGCAGGTGTTGTGGCACGTTCGGAGAAGTTTGACATTATCCATGCCCACGATTGGCTTACCTATCCTGCAGGTGTTCACGCCAAGATGGTGAGTGGCAAACCATTGTGCATACACGTGCATGCCACTGACTTTGACCGCTCTCGTGGAAAAGTGAACCCAACAGTGTATTCTATAGAGAAGAATGGAATGGACCATGCCGACTGCATTATGTGTGTGTCGGAACTGACTCGTCAGACGGTTATTCGTGAATACCATCAAGATCCACGCAAATGTTTTGCCATGCACAATGCGGTTTATCCGCTGCCACAGGAATATCTTGACATTCCTCGTGTTGACAATGGTAAGGAGAAGGTGGTCACTTTCCTCGGACGTATCACCATGCAGAAGGGTCCCGAATACTTCATGGAGGCTGCAGACCTCGTGTGCAAGCGTTCTAAAAATATCCGTTTCTGTTTCGCAGGTTCGGGTGACAAGTATTGGGAAATGGTTGATTTGGCTGCCGCTAAGGGTATTGCCGACCGCGTTCATTTCCCTGGTTTCCAAAGAGGCAAGCAGGTGTATGAGTGCTACAAGGCCAGCGATGTGTTTGTCATGCCATCCGTTTCTGAGCCTTTCGGTATTGCACCTCTTGAAGCGATGCAGTGTGGCACACCGTCTATCATTTCTAAACAGTCAGGTTGCGGTGAGATTCTCGACAAAGTCATCAAGGTGGACTATTGGGACATCAATGCCATGGCAGATGCCATTTATTCCCTCTGCACCAACGAGGGCTTGCACACCTATTTGCGTGACGAAGGCTTAAAGGAGGTGGCAGAAATCACATGGGTGAAAGTGGGACATCGCATCCGCAAACTCTATGACGAGTGCATCTATAACGGAGGATTTATTCACTAACAAACGAACTAAACGAATTTATAGAATATGAAAAAGATTTGTCTTTATTTTGAGATTCATCAGATAATTCATCTCAAGCGTTACCGTTTCTTTGACATCGGTCGCGACCATTATTACTATGATGACTACGAGAATGAACGTTCTATTAATGATATAGCAGAACGTAGTTATGTGCCAGCTTTGCAGACACTTATACAGATGTGTAAGGATTATCCTGAATTCAGGGTTGCTTTCTCATTGTCGGGTTGTGGATTGGAACAACTCGAGTTTCATGCTCCTCAAGTGGTTGACCTCTTGCAAGAAATCAACTCAACGGGTCAGGTGGAATTTCTTTGCGAACCTTATAGCCATGGACTTTCTTCATTGGCTAACGAAGAGAGTTTCGCTGCTGAGGTGAAACGGATGAGTGATCGTATTAAGGAACTATTCGGCAAGCGTCCGAAAGTGTTCCGCAACTCCTCGCTCATCTACAATGACGAAATTGGTGCCCAGGTGGCAGCTATGGGCTTTAAGGGAATCCTGACGGAAGGTGCCAAGCAGGTGCTAGGCTGGAAGTCTCCACATTATATCTATCATTGTGCTTCCGACCCCCGTCTGAAGTTACTGTTGCGTGACATCAACCTGTCAGAAGACATCACTGAACGCTTCACCTCTCATCCACTGATGGCAGACCAGTGGTTGGATTGGATTGCTTCCACTCCAGAAGGTGAAAATGTGATCAATATCTTTGGTGAACTTGTCACCTTTGGTGTTTTCCACCCACTTCAGAGTGGTATTCTCGAATTCCTGAAGGCAATTCCTCTATTGGCAAAGGAACGTGGTATTGGATTCGCACTGCCATCTGACCTCTGTGCAGAGAAGAGTGTGGGAGCCATTGAGGTACCATATAATATTTCATGGGTTGACGAGGAGCGTGATACCTCTTGTTGGCTTGGCAATGTCATGCAGCGTGAGGCATTCAACAAGCTTTATAGCGTGGCAGACCGTGTACGTGTATGTGGCGACCGCCGCATACAAATGGACTGGGATTGTCTGCAAGCCTCCAATAACTTCCGCTTCATGACCACTAAGCCTGGTTATCAGTATCGGGGTATTTATGATAGCCCTTACGATGCCTTCACCAATTATATGAACATCTTAGGTGACTTCATTTCTCGAGTCAATAATCTCTATGGTGGTGCAGACAATGAAGAGATTGACGGTCTTATCACGATGATTAAGAATCAGGGCGATGAACTTGCTGCTAAAGACAAGGAAATCGAGCGTCTTCGCAAGAAACTTGAGAAGTACAACCCGACAGAAGTGACAGAGAAAAAGGCTGTGGCAAAGAAAGTGCCAGCAACGAAGAAAGCACCGGCAGCTAAGAAACCTGCTGCAAAATCGGCGCCAGCTCCTAAGGCTACCTCTGAACAAACGGCACCCAAAGCGGTTGAGACTCCCAAGGCGAAAGAGGTGAAGAAATCTGTTAAGAAATCTCCTGCCAAGAAAACAGCTGCTCCTAAAACTGCTGCCAAGAAGAAGTGAATAAATAGTGAGAGTAAAGCGTCCAAGATAGAAACTTCGTTGTTCTTCTTGGACGCTTTTTATTTATGTATTCTGATGATATGCTACCAAGCCCTCAAGGGGGGATTGCAGGATGGTGCCGACGCTGTAACCGCAACAGGCTGCCGCTTCCGAGAGTTCTGCACGGTAGTAGCGGGCTATACTTCCAACGAAATGGACGGTAGAGAGGGGTGGGGTGGTCATCACTTGATTTGAGGTCAAAGGTATGATGTTCCGACGGAAAAATTGCCCGAAACAGTCGAGCAGGAAATCATGGATGGCAGGATGTTCCCGATGGCGCGCACAGAATGGACTGAGCGAGGCTAGGTAACGATTGGGCATAGGTGTGCGGTACACACGTTGTATGATGTTCGCTTGCGTCTCATGGGTTTCATCGAAAAAGAGTTGGCAGATGTCGTCTGGCAGTTGGTGCTTGAGAATGTCGCCCACAAGGCGTTTCCCGATATAAGCGCCACTTCCCTCATCGCCAAGGATGTAGCCAAGGGCTGGAATGCCGGGATGAAGGTTGCGCCCGTCGTAGAAACAAGAGTTGCTTCCTGTGCCGAGAATCGCTACGATGCCGGGTTGCCGTCCGCAGAGTCCTCGTGCAGCACCGAGCATGTCACTCTCCACGTAAATAGTGGCTGTGGTGCTGACTACTTGCCGCAAGGCTTGAGCCACAATGGGTGCCTTCTCTGGTGTACATCCTGCTCCATAGAAGTGAATGGCAGAGAGGTGGGGTGTGAGTGATGAGGCTTGGGAAATGAGGTTGGGGAGCAATTCGTGCTGAAGAATGGCACAGATTTCCTCCTCGTTTTGTTGATAAGGATTGATGCCCTGGGTGTAAATGACGTGTTCAGGGTCTTCAATGAGGCACCATGCTGTTTTCGTGGAGCCGCTATCCGCTATTAGAGACATATTATCATTAATATTTGAGGACAAAATTAGTCTTTTTTTAGGGAAGTATGAACTATTTGCGACTATTTTTCACTTTTCACTTTTCACTTTCCACTTTTATTTCCTACCTTTGCACTTTCTTAAGCGAATTTATGCTAAAAAAGAAACTTGACCATTATGAGTAAGAGCGTGAACCTTAATGACAACCTCGTGATTATGGCAGGAGGTGTGGGTAGCCGTTTCTGGCCTATGAGCACAACGGAATACCCCAAGCAGTTTATAGATGTTTTTGGGACAGGACGCACCTTTATCCAGATGACTTATGACCGTTTCAAGGGCATGATTGCTCCTGAGAACGTGTGGGTTGTGACGTCACAGAAATATGCGGGTATTGTTGCGGAGCAACTTCCAGATATACCAAAAGGAAATATTTTGTTGGAGCCGTGTCGTCGTAATACGGCTCCCTGCATCGCCTATGTGAGTTGGCGAATTAAGGCAAAGAACCCACAGGCGAATCTGGTCATCACCCCTGCAGACCATCTGGTGACAGATGTGGTGGAGTTTCAGCGGGTGATTGGTTCTGCGTTGAACTTCACTGCTGAGACAGATGCCATTGTGACGTTGGGTATGGCGCCCACTCGTCCAGAGACGGGCTATGGTTACATTCAGGCAGACTTGCAGGAGCCTTCGCTGAGAAACAAGGAGATTTTCCGTGTGGATTCCTTCAAGGAGAAGCCCGACTACAAGACAGCTGTGCAGTATCTGAAGAAGCGTGACTTTTTCTGGAACTCGGGCATATTCATCTGGAACGTAAGCACGATTGTGAATTCACTCCGTATCTATGAACCTGAGATTTCAGAGATATTTGAGGACTTACTCCCTTATTATGGAACGGAGAAGGAGCAGGAGATGATAGACCAGCAGTTCCCGAAATGTCCAAGCATATCCATTGACTATGCGGTGATGGAGCGTGCTGACGAAATCTTTGTTTTCCCAGCAGACTTTGGTTGGAGTGATGTGGGGACATGGGGCTCTCTGCACACATTGGCACCGACTGACAAGGATGGCAACAATGTTGTGGGGAAGAATGTGAAGTTGTATGAGACCAAGGATTGCGTGGTGCATGTGACTGAAGAAAAGCGTGTGGTCATCCAGGGCTTGGATGGGTATATTGTGGCGGAGAAGAATGATACGTTGCTGATTTGCAAATTGAAAGAGGAGCAGCGTATAAAGGAGTTCTCGGCAGAGTAAAAGTGAGTGAATGAAAGCTTTCCGCTTGATAATCCTTGTGTGGATAAGCCTGTTGACGTCTTTTGTATGTGCACGTGCAGAAGACGTTGATTCTGTTGTGGTGGGCACAACGCCCAAGTTCATCTATTCCTTGGGTGGAACTGCAGGCATCAACCACATGATGAATATTGAACTTCGTGGTGAAAAGCTGGGCAAACGCACGTGGGGAGCCAACTATTCACTCTTTATGACTTCGCAGGCCAATCCTCTGGATTCGACAATCAGCGTCTATGATCGTGTGTTTGGCTTTCCCACGCTGGAGGCTGGTGTTCATTTGCTCGACTATAGTCACATGAGACTGCATACGGAAGATGTACCATACATGTCACGTCCCGGTTACGTCTGGGCTGCGTATATCGCTTTCCGTCGTGATATATACAGAAACCGCAAGTGGTCTTTTGGCTATGCCCTCGAGAATGGGTTGAGTCTGTGCTCACGCCCTTATCATCCTTCCACCAATGTGGACAATGACTTGTTGGGTCAGCACCTGTCCCTTTATTTCGGTTTTGGAATGTATGCAGGCTATCGGGTGACACCTCAATTGGAATTGAGCGTGGGTCTTGAGTATAAGCATAACTCGAGTGGTGCGACAGCCCGACCTAACAAGGGCTTGAATGCCTACGGGTTGACTGTGCGTGGACGTTGTGACCTGAATCGTCCGGAAGGGGATAAGGGACTGACATACCATGAAAGGTTAAGCAAGCTGCGACAGTATAAGAAACCCCACTTTGAGCCTTATATGTATCTGGACATAGATGCAACGGTAGGATTCCGAACAATGTATGAGGAATGGCTTCTGCGTCGTGATCACATGACATACGAAGAGAGAGAGCAAGCTAACTCACAGTTGGGATTGCATACCGTGTGGAGCACGAATTTCACCCCTATGGTGCGATATAACCAGGTGCATGCTTCGGGTATAGGTCTGGAATATGCTTTTGCAGGTTATTTGGCTCGTTCACCGTTGATTGAAGAAATGTGTGGGGTGGAGAAGAACTATAGGCACAGCAAGCACACGCTTTACATCTCTGCACATCATGAAGTGTTTTACAAGCAGTTGTCTTTGGCGATGTCGATAGGCACTTACCTGTTTCGTCAGCATGGATGGGTGGGTGACTTATATGAGCCAGCCGTCATGGAGACAGTGGGAATACGGTATTACCCAAAGTTCTTCAAGCCCTTCTATATTGGGTATAATGTGAAAGCGAACTTGGGCAAGGCTTACGATATGGAGGTGAAAGTAGGCATCCATGCAGGACATTGGCGACTGAAGAAGCACAAGAAATAAGGCACATGCATCAATAGGGTGCAGTTTCGTCAAGGCATAAAAAGAGAGCACGGAAAACTTCCGTGCTCTTTTGGTTGATTCGATGTGTTGCCACATCAGATGCCCGAAGATTATGCCTCAGCAGGTGCTTCAGTTGCCTCTTCAGCAGGTGCTTCCACCTCAGCAGGAGCTTCAGCTTCAGCCTGAGCAGCGAGAGCAGCAGCCTTCTTCTCTGCAATCTTTGCAGCGAGAGCTTCATTGGCTTTCTTCTCAGCAGCGAGACGTGCCTTCTTCTCAGCAGCCTTGTCAGCAGCTTCCTTGTCAGCAGCCTTCTGTTCCTTGGCATCCTTTTCTTTCTTCCAAGCTTCAAACTTGCTTTCTGCAGCAGCCTCGTCGAATGCGCCCTTCTTTACACCACCGAGGAGGTGCTTCTTCAGGTAAACGCCTTCCTGAGAGAGGATGTTGCGAACGGTGTCAGTAGGCTGAGCACCAACGAGCACCCAGTGGAGTGCACGTTCAAAGTTCAAATCAATTGTTGCAGGATTGGTGTTAGGGTTGTAAGTACCAATCTTCTCGATGAAGCGACCATCACGTGGTGCCTGAGCATTTGCAATCACAATGCTGTAGAAAGCGTAGTTCTTACGACCGTGACGCTGCAAACGAATTCTTGTTGCCATTTTGCAATAAAAATGTTTAATTATTAATGATTATGTCGCCAACTCGTGACGACGTGAACTCTGTCACTAACTCGTAATGACGGTGCAAAGTTACAGCTTTTTCTTTCAATTTCCGCTAAAAATCGAAAACTTTTCACTTTTTCTCGTGTTTTTTCTGTTTTTCTTTTTATGGTAGGATTAAAATTAGTACTTTTGCCATGTTAAGTTGTAATCTGTACTTTGCAATTTGTTACTATAATTGGCAGGTTCATGTCAAAATTGTAGTAATGCGAAAAAAAATGAGAGAAAGGCAAATCCAAACGATAGAGCATCAAGGCGTGATTGAATCCGTGGAAGGGAGTCATGTGAGGGTGAATATTCTTCAGGTGGCAGCGTGTGGTGAATGCAAGGCTCGTTCATTGTGTGCATCCAGCGAGAGCAAGGAGAAAATCATTGACGTGTACGAGGATGGTGCAGCGATGAAATACAAGACAGGGGAGTCCGTCAAGGTGTGTGGCGCCTTAAGCATGGCCAAGCTGGCTGTGCGTTTGGCGTTTGGTTTTCCTGTGGTGCTGATAGTTGTATGGATGCTTGTGGCGATGGCATGGCTCAAACTGGGCGAACTGCTCGCTGTGGGCATTCTTGCTGTCATGCTTGTGGCGTACTTTTACATCTTATATATTAATAAGGACAAAATCTCAAAGCGTTTTGCTTTCTGGATAGATAACAATCAATAATACAAAATAACATTTTATGGATTTTCAAGTAATTCTAATTGCTGTGGCAGCTTTGGCAATATTGGGCTTCGTGCTTGCGTTGTTGCTGTTTGTGGTGTCAAAGCGGTTTGCAGTGAAGGAAGATCCCCGAATCGGTCAAGTGCTTGAAGCATTGCCTGGTGCGAACTGTGGTGGATGCGGCTTCCCTGGATGTGGCGGTATGGCTGCTGCATGTGTGAAAGCTGCTGATGCAGGTTCGTTGGAAGGACTTAACTGTCCTGTTGGTGGTGCGGAATGCATGCAGCAGGTAGCGGGAATCTTGGGTATGGAAGTTGCAGCATCAGCTCCCAAGTTGGCAGTTGTTCGATGCAACGGAACATGTGAGAGACGTCCTCATGTGCGCCTTTATGATGGTGTGACAAGTTGCCGTGTTGCCAACTCCACCTGCATGGGTGAGACTCAGTGCTCTTATGGCTGTCTGGGTTGTGGCGATTGTGTTGCAGCCTGTCAGTTCGACGCACTCCACATGAATGCCGAGACTGGTCTGCCCGAAGTGGATGCCACGAAGTGTACAGCTTGTGGTGCATGTCAGAAAGCTTGTCCACGTGGCATCATGGAGGTGCGCACCGTCAGTGGTGAGAACAAGGATGCCTTCGTGGTGTCTTGCATGAACATGGACAAAGGTGCTGAGGCCATGAAGATTTGTGCCAGCTCCTGCATTGCCTGCAAGAAGTGCCAGAATGCATGTGGTAGCGATGCTGTGCATGTGGGCAATAACGTGGCATACATCAACCCCGACGCTTGTGTACTTTGTGGTGCATGCTTCGAGGCTTGTCCTCGTGGAACCATCGTTTCGGTGAGCATCAAAGGTGTAGAGCGCAGAGACACGCACAATGTGCTTCCTGGTGCAGCCAAGCCTGCAGCAGCCAAGGCGACAGCTCCAGCCTCTCAGGGAGAGACGGGTGCTCCAGCTGCTCCTGCTAAGCCAGCCAAGGAATGGAAACCCATCGAGGTGAAGTATGACGCTCCGCTCATGCCGAGCCAGCAGATACTCCTTGCCGGTCCTAAAGACATCAGCAATCCTGCTCCGGCAGCCAAAGAAGTTAAATTTGAAGATAAGCGCACAGACGCTCCACTTCCACCAAGCCAGTTGATTCTGCTTGGCCTTAAATAGTAATGAATTTATGAAGACATTTAGAATAGGTGGTGTTCATCCAGCAGAGAACAAACTCTCTGCTGCTGAACCAATCAAGGTGGCAGAGCTGCCCAAGGTGGCAGTCTTTCCTATGGGGCAGCACATTGGTGCACCAGCCATTCCTTGTGTGCAGAAAGGTGACAAGGTGAAGGTTGGAACGCAGATTGGCACGCCAATGGAGAAGGCGCTCTCCACATCTATCTTCTCCTCTGTCAGTGGCACAGTGCTGAAGGTGGACATGGTGGTGGATGCCAGTGGTTACAAAAAACCAGCCGTCTATATCACAGTTGAGGGTGATGAATGGGAAGAGGGTATTGACCGCAGCGACAAACTCGTCACATTGGCAGACAAACCCGAGCTGACTCCCGAAGCAATTATTGAGAAAGTGAAGAATGCCGGCATCGTTGGTATGGGTGGTGCTTGTTTCCCGACGCATGTGAAACTTATGCCTCCTCCACAGTTCAAGCCCGAATGGGTGATTATCAATGCGGTGGAGTGTGAGCCATATCTGACAGCAGACCATCGTCTCATGCTTGAAAAGGCTGACGAAGTGCTGGTCGGTGTGGAATTGCTCATGAAGGCAGCCAAGGTGAACAAGGGTTTTATTGGTATTGAGGAAAATAAGCCCGATGCCATCAAGTTGATGACAGAGAAGTGTGCAGCTCAGCATCCCAACATTGAGGTGGTGCCTTTGAAGACAAAATACCCGCAGGGTGGTGAAAAACAACTCATCGATGCTGTGGTGCGCCGTCAGGTTCCTGCACCTCCTGCATTGCCTGTTTCTGTAGGCGCCATTATTCAAAACGTGGGTACTGCCTTCGCTGTTTATGAAGCAGTGATGAAGAACAAGCCTCTCTTTGAGCGCATCGTCACTGTGACGGGCAAGCAGCTCAAGCAACCAAGCAACTTTCTTACTCGCATGGGCACACCGATGAGCCAACTGATTGAGGCTTGTGGTGGTTTGCCAGAGGGCGATGTGAAGGTGATTGGTGGTGGCCCGATGATGGGTAAGGCATTGGTCAATACCGATGTACCCATTTGCAAAGGCTCCTCAGGTGTGCTCATCATGAGTGGTGCCGAGGCACGTCGTGCTGAAGCAGAACCCTGCATCCGTTGTGGCAAGTGCGTCAGTGCTTGTCCTATGGGGCTCGAACCTTATCTCCTCGCCACATGTTCAGGCAAGAAGATGTGGGACAAGGTGGAGGCAGAAGACATCACCAGCTGCATCGAGTGCGGCTCGTGTCAGTTCATCTGTCCTTCCAAGCGTCCTTTGCTCGACCTCATCCGCATGGGTAAAACAACTGTAATGACAAATATCCGAGCTCGTCAGATGGCGGCTAACAAGAAATGAGGAATGTGGAATGAGGAAGGGATACAAACATTCAATTCCTAATTCCTAACTCCTAATTCCTAATTAAAAACTCATTTAATTATGGCTAATAAATTAGTAGTATCACTTTCACCTCACGTTCACAGTGGCGACTCTGTGCAGAAGAACATGTACTGGGTGTGCATTGCCCTTGTGCCTGCTCTGCTCTGCTCGTTTGTCAGTTTTGGCGTGGGTGCTATCATAACCACAGCCATTTCAGTGGCTGCGTGTGTGTTCTTCGAGTGGGCCATCAACAAGTTCATGCTGAAGAACCCTAAATGTACCATCTGTGATGGCTCAGCTATCCTCACGGGTATTCTGCTGGCGTTCAACCTGCCCAGCAACATCCAGCCTTGGATTATTATTGTGGGTGCCTTCTTCGCCATTGGTGTGGTCAAGATGACCTTTGGTGGTTTGGGATGCAACCTCTTCAATCCTGCTTTGGCAGGTCGTGCATTCCTGCTCATCTCCTTCCCCGTGCAGATGACCACATGGCCAGTGCCCGGACAGGGTTTTGGCACTTATCTTGATGCCGAGACAGGGGCTACACCGCTATCTGTCATGAAGGCAGCCTTCAAGACTGGTAATCCAGAGATGCTGAACGAGCTTCCCTCTTTTCAGGACATGTTGCTCGGCAACACGGGTGGCTGTCTTGGCGAGGTGTGTGCTGCAGCCCTCATTCTTGGCTTCATCATCCTTTTGGTCAAGAAAGTCATCACATGGCACATTCCAGTGAGCATCCTTCTCACCGTGGCAGTGTTCTCAGGGCTTCTCAACCTTGCCAATCCTGTCTATGCCAATCCGTTGGCAGAACTCATGAGTGGTGGTTTGTTGCTCGGTGCCATCTTCATGGCAACTGACTATGTCACCTCGCCTATGAGCAAGAACGGGCAGTTGGTCTATGGTGTGGCAATTGGTGTCCTCACGGTCATCATCCGTGCTTATGGTGCTTATCCGGAAGGCATGTCATTTGCCATCCTCATCATGAACGCCTTCGTGCCGCTCATCAACAACAAGTTCAAACCCAAGCGCTTTGGCGAAGTGCCAGCAAAGAAATAAAGGAGGATAGCGTATGAAAAAGTTGAAATCTTCATTAACCAACATGTTGGTGGTGCTCACAGTCATCACCATTGTGGCTGCAGGTGTGCTTGCTTCAGTCAACGCTGTCACAGCTCCTCAGATAGAGAAAATCAATGCAGAGAACCTTGCTGCCGGCATTAAGGCTGTGATGGGCAGTGACGACATCACCGTGTCAGAGCCCGTGCATGTGGGTGATTATACAGTTTATGACATCAGTGACAATCAGGGCAATCAGCTCGGCAAGGCAGTGGTTACTACCGAGAACGGGTTTGGTGGTCCTCTGAAAGTCTTGGTGGGCTTTAACACCAATGGCGACATCCTTGGCTACACCGTGCTCGAACATCAGGAAACTCCTGGTCTCGGTGCGAAAGCAGGGGAGTGGTTCCAGAAAGACGGCAAGGGCAACATCATCGGCATGAACCCCGGCAAGAACAACTTCACAGTCAGCAAAGATGGAGGTGAAGTGGATGCCATCACTGCTTCCACCATCACCAGTCGCGCATTCCTCCGTGCTATTCACAATGCTTATACGAAAGTCATTGCAGGTGGAGATGTCGTGTCGGGTGCCACTCAGCAAGCTTCTGCTGTGGATGGTGAGTCGGGTGCCACTCAACAGGCATCTGCTGTGGATGGTGAGTCAGGTGCCACTCAACAGGCATCTGCAGCTGACATGGGAACTCCCGAAGTCATTGAATAACCCCCAAAAGAAAGGAACAACATTATGAATAACTTCAAAGTATTGGTGAATGGTATCATCAAGGAGAATCCTACATTCGTCCTTCTTTTGGGTATGTGTCCAACCCTCGGTACCACCTCATCTGCCATCAATGGCATGTCGATGGGTCTCGCCACCATGTGCGTGCTCATCCTCTCTAACTTGATTATTGCATCCATCAAGAAGCTCATCCCCGATGCTGTTCGCATCCCGTCTTACATCGTGGTCATTGCCAGTCTCGTGACGGTGCTTCAGATGGTCATCAAGGCGTATGCTCCAGATATCGACAAGAGCCTCGGACTCTTCATTCCCCTCATCGTGGTGAACTGCATCATCTTGGGACGTGCAGAGGCATTTGCAGCCAAGAACGGACCTGTTGCCTCCATCTTCGATGGTATCGGCATCGGACTTGGCTTCACCATCGCACTCACCTGTTTGGGTGCAGTTCGTGAACTTCTCGGCACAGGTGCCATTTTCGGTGTCACCCTTTGGGGTGAGAATTACGGCATGCTCATGTTCGTGTTGGCACCCGGTGCCTTCCTCGCCTTGGGCTACCTCATCGTATTGTTCAACAAAATCACCAAGAAAGCATAAGGAGGACTGACTATGGATTATGTATTGAATCTGATATTGATTATCATCGTTGCCATCTTCGTCAACAACGTCGTATTGGCACAATTCCTCGGCATCTGTCCTTTCCTTGGTGTGTCGAAGAAAGTGGATACCGCTTCAGGCATGGGTATGGCAGTGACTGCAGTCTTGGTGGTTGCCACCATCGTGACCTACCTCATTCAGGTGTACGTGCTCAATGCCTTTGGGCTTGAATACCTCCAGACCATTGCCTTCATCCTTGTCATCGCAGCCTTGGTGCAGATGATTGAGATTATCCTCAAGAAGACCATGCCAGCCCTCTATCAGGCACTTGGCGTGTTCCTTCCCCTCATCACCACCAACTGCTGCATCCTTGGTGTTGCCATCCTTGTCATCCAGAAGGACTACGACCTGCTCGAAGGTGTTGTTTATGCACTCTCCACAGGTATTGGTTTCCTTCTCGCCATGGTGCTCTTCGCAGGACTTCGCGAACAGCTTGACCTCGCTGATGTGCCCAAGGCATTCCGTGGTGTACCCATCGCACTTGTTACCGCAGGACTCCTCGCCATGGCATTCATGGGCTTCAGTGGTGTTGATGGTGGCTTGAAGATACTCTTTGGACTATAACACAGAATACAAATAGCACAAAAAAAAGAGTGGCGCCCTTGTTTAGGGCGCCACTCTTTTTTATTTTCCTCTCACCACCTTCCTGCTTATACTGCCGTCATCTGCGCGGCGCACTTCGATGTACATGCCTGTTGTTGGCGGGGTGGTCAGTCGTATGCCACTGAGGGAGTAGTGCTCAATGGACACTGTTGACGAGTTGTTGGCAGACAGTTCGGTGATGGCAGTCGGTGTGGAATTGCCACCCATACCCGATGGTGCCTCAGGGTTGGTGGTGATGCAGAGTTTGTCGAGACAAGCCCCGTCTTCACGTCCTCCAATATAGAGTGTGTGCTGACCTGCCTGCAAGTTGCCATGATAGATTTCCTTCCATTCCCATGATGCAGTTTGCAGACCATTGACAAAATTGCTGTTCAGGGCACCGTCCACACTCACAAAGTAACTGTCATCATCCCATGTGGGGCACAGCACACGTGCATAAATATAATAGGTGTCTGCTTTCGATGCCGTGAAATGGGCTGCAAGGATATGGGTGCTGTCAGTGGGTGCAGGGATGGTTTGTTCTACAGTCTCCAGATACTTTCCCTTCGATGCCATTGCATCCTCTACCACTTGGAATGCAGTTCCTGACTTCTCAGTGGGCAGGTTTTCTGCCTCTATCCACAAGGCATCGTTATCGTAGGGCTCCTCCTCATCTTCCGCATCTGACACGGGGTCTGTCTTGGTGAACAGGTTCAAGTCGATGCACCCACCCATGGTCTCATAGCCCTGTGCATTGAGGTGCAGCCAGTCGTTCTCGAAGAGGAACTTCGACTGCATGGCTTCGAGGTCCTGTGGATTGCGCACAGCCTCGTCGAAGTCTATCACACCGTCCAGCATCTTTGTGGAGCGAATCCACTGGTTGATGGTTGAACGTCCCTTCTCGTGGTCAGTAGAGTAGTATCCACTTCCCTTGAACGGGGTGATGGTGGCACCAAAGACATAGATGCCCTTCTCGTGTGCTTCACGGATAATCTGCTTATAGACATCAATGATGCGCTTGGCTGTCTGCACACCGTTCTGTGCGCCACCCAAGTCGTTGACAGCCTCGAAAAGGATAATCCATTTCACACCTTCCTGTCCCAGCAGGTCACGCTGATAGCGGCTCGAACCAGTGGGGCCTAAGCCTCCACCCAACACGCAGTTGCCTCCGATGCCCATATTGAGCACACCCACCTGACTGGTTTGCTCGTTTGCCAGCAATCGGCGTGAGAGCACGTCTGCCCAGCGGTTCTGCTGGTTGGTGGTCGAACCACGCCCGTCTGTGATGGAGTTGCCCAGAATGGCTACAGCACCCGCTTCTTCAGGAGCCTCCACTTCGAGCGCCAAGATGCTGTACCAATGGTCTGTCTTCGTGGCATTGCTGAAATTCGTGGTGTTGCCCGACTTCAGATATGATGTCGTACGTGAACCGGGATGTCCGCTCACACTGGTCGAAGATGCCGAACCGTAGTGGATGGTGATGGCGACATTCTCTCGTGGTCCAATCTTGAAGTCCACAGGGTCGGACACAGCCTTGCCCTTTGCAGGCATGGTCACACCAGCTTGTCCATTGAAGGTCAGGCTCACTGTTGAACTTTCGTCAATCTCGCTGCTGCTGCCAGCTGTTTTGGCAATAGCCAGTTCCACAGCCTTGATTTGGGTGGCACCCGCGCTGAACTCATTGGTCAGTTTCAGGCGCACACGTTCACCTCCGATAGACACCTGCACAATCTGGCGCAACGAGTTGTTGCCCAATCCTGGTGATGGGGGATTGTTGTTGTTCTCAACCAATTGTGGGGCTGTACCCCATGTACCAACCCAATGACTCTGAGCACATGCCATACCACCAGCCAGTAAGCAAGCAAATACCAATGCTATTTTCTTCATTTTTTTCTTTTGATTTTAGGTTTTGTCAATTATCGTGCGAAGGTACGTTTTTTATTTCACCCCACCAAATAATTCCTCCCTTCTTTGCTAAACGTTTCCCAATCTTCACTCTTCACTCCTAAATCTTGATTAAAAAGAAGGCGAAGCGCTGCGCTGAAATGACAAATAGCGCTTCGCTGGAATGAAAAAACGGGAGCGCTGCGCTGAAATGACAAATAGCGCTTCGCTGGAATGAAAAAACGGGAGCGCTGTGCTGAAATGAAAGAATGAGGGAATGAAAAAATGAGATTTAACCTTTTAACCATTTAACTTTAACCTTTTAAGCGTGCGCTGTCGTCACTCACTCGCGCATGCAAGTGTTCCCCACACGCGAACGTAAGTGTTGCTAACAAACGAACGTAAGTCTTGCCCACAAACGAGTTGCAAAACGTGGAAAAGTCTACGATTTGGGACAAAACATTAGAAAAGTCTAACTTTTCCCGATTTATTTAGATTCTTTGAATAATCAAGATTTTCTGTGTTTTTTTGTGGAAATGGAGGGACGATGACATTTTAATGCATAAAAATTGGGGTTTCTCTTTTTTGTTTGAGAAAGTTTCTGTATCTTTGCCGTGATTTAGCGACTAATTGACTAACTAACTGTTTTATGGATAAAGTTTTTGCCTATATTATCGGATTGGGCGCTGCTGTCATGATGCCCATCCTGTTCACCATTATCGGTTTGTGCATTGGCATGAAGTTTGGCAAGGCTCTCAAGAGCGGACTCTATGTGGGTGTCGGTTTTGTGGGGCTTGGCATCGTCACGGCTTTGCTGACCACCAACTTCAACAGTCCACTCGACAGTATCTCGAAGATTTTTGACCTTGACCTGAAGGTGTTTGACATGGGATGGCCTGCTGCTGCCGCTGTGGCTTACAACACGGCTGTGGGTGCGCTCATCATCCCCGTGTGTCTCGGCATCAATTTCCTGCTGCTCGTGACGAAGTGTACACGCACGGTGAACATTGATTTGTGGAATTACTGGCATTTTGCCTTCATCGGTGCTGTGGCTTATTTTGTGATGGGGGAGAGCATGTTGTGGGGCTATTTTGCCGCCATCGTGTGCTACATCATCACGCTGGTGATGGCTGACCTGACCGCGAAGAAGTTTCAGGGATATTATGAGAAGATGGACGGCATCAGCATTCCGCAACCCTTCTGCCAAAGTTTCACTCCGTTTGCCATTGTCATCAACTGGCTGCTTGACCGCATTCCGGGTTTCTCGAAACTGGATATTGATGCGGATGGCTTGAAGAAAAAGTTTGGTGTGCTGGGCGAACCGATTGTGCTCGGTGTGATTGTGGGTGCCTTGATTGGTGCTTTTGCTCACTTCGACCACTTCTTGAACTTCAGTGCATACGCTGCTGATTTTGACACGACTACGGATGCTGTGATGAGCATTGTAAAGTCGGTGCTTGTGCTGGGTGTGACCATGGGTGCCGTGATGGAACTGATACCCCGCATCACGAGACTTTTCATTGATGGCTTGATGCCCATTTCGGAGAAGACACAGGAGGTGGTGAAGAAGAAATTCAAGGGCAAGGAAATCTATATCGGCATGTCGCCTGCATTGGTCATTGGTCATTCCACCACACTGGTGGTGTCGCTTCTGCTCATCCCTGTGACCCTCATCATGGCGATCGTCCTGCGTGGTAATCAGTTCCTGCCGCTGGCTTCGTTGGCAGGCATGTTTTATGTGTTTGTGATGGTGCTGCCTTACACGAAGGGTAATGTGGTGAAGACGTTCATCGTGGGACTTGTGGCACTGACCATTGGACTCTATTTTGTCACGGACATGGCGGGATGGTTCACGCAAGCTGCCAACACGGTGTATGAACAGACGGGCGATAAGACCGCAAAGATTCCTGAGGGTTTTCAGGCGGGTGCGCTCGACTTTGCCTCTTCACTCTTTGGCTGGACCATCTACAAGGCTGTGGAGGGCCTGCAATGGGTGGGCATGGGTGTGCTGACGCTCATCACTGTGGGCATGGTGTTGTGGAACAGAAGAAGGATTGTCAAGGGTTAAGACAGTACAGGTTTTTCAAGAGATATAACAACTAATTAACTAACTGATTGATATGAAGAAAATATTGTTGTGGGCAGCGTTGGCTGCATCCTTGAGTGCATCGGCACAGGTGAAGGTGAATTTCCAGAAAGCTTGCCATCCTGACGACGTGAAGCACTATGACACGAAGACGCTTCGTGAACGGTTTGTCATGGAGAAGGTGATGGCTCCTGATGAAATCAATTTGACTTATTCCATGTATGACCGCTTTATCTTTGGCGGTGCCATGCCTGTCACCAAGGACTTGAAACTGGAGGCGTTCCCTGAACTGCGCGCTCCTTATTTCCTGCATAACCGCGAGATTGGCATCGTGAATACGGCTGGTGACGGTGTGGTGATTGTGGATGGCGTGGAGTATCCGCTGGGCGAGAAGGAAGCACTGTATATTGGGCGTGGAAACCTTGGCAAGGATAAGAACGGCAAGGAGATTGAGTCGAATCAGGAGGTGATTTTCCGCTCAAAGGACCCTAAGAACCCTGCCAAGTTTTACATTAACTCCGCTACAGCTCATAAGCATTACAAGACTCAGTGGGTGACGCTTGATGGACGCAAGAACGGCAAGGTGCAATCGCTGAAGGCTACGGTGATGCGCAATCTCGGTTCGGTGGAGGAGTCGAACAGGCGCACTATCTATCAGCTGATTGTCAACACATCGCTGGAGGAGGGTCCCTGCCAATTGCAGTTGGGACTGACACAGCTGGAGCCCGGCTCTGTATGGAACACGATGCCCCCACACACGCATGGTCGCCGCATCGAGGCTTACTACTATTTCAACCTTCCAGAAACTCAAACCATCAGCCACATCATGGGTGAGCCACAGGAGAGCCGTGTGGTGTGGTTGCACAACGAGCAAGCCATCATGTCGCCCGAATGGTCCATCCACGCTGCTTCTGCCACTTACTACTACACGTTTATCTGGGGTATGGCTGGTGAGAACCTTGACTATAACGACAAGGATGTCATCAAGGTGAGTGACCTGAAATAAGGCGCAGTTGTGAATGAGGAATTTGTTACGCTGAACAACTGACGAAACAGAATTTACGAACAGATGCGTGACAGGTGAGCTACAATTTCTTCCAAGTGGCGCTTGTCCGTCTCGTCAAAAGTTGCGAGGTCTTTGCTGTCAATGTCCAACACAGCGAAGACCTTGCCGTTTTTCCATACAGGCACCACAATCTCGCTTCTGCTCAGGCTGGAACAGGCAATGTGACCGGGAAAGGCATCCACGTCGGGCACTATGACTGTCTCTCCGCGTTGCCATGCAGTGCCACACACACCTTTCCCTTTCTTGATGCGTGTGCAAGCCAATGGTCCTTGAAAGGGACCAAGCACCAGCTCGCCTTCTGACACCCGATAGAAACCTGTCCACCAGAACCCGAAGGTCTCGTGCAGCATGCTCGCGATGTTCGCCATGTTGGCAATGAGGTCGTGTTCTCCTTCCACCACTGCCTTCACTTGCGGAATCAGTGCCTGGTATTTCTCTTCTTTTGAGCCGTCTTGTATCTTCAGTTCTTCTGCCATGTCATGTGCTGTTTGTGTGGAAGGTCAGAGTTTCAGTTTGGTGGTGAACTCGAAGGTGAAAGGACGAATGAAGGTGCCTGCCATCACGTAGTTCTTGTAGAGAGAGGGGTCGGTGATGAGGTCGGCAGAGGGAATGGAGCCGCTGGCTCCTTTCTGGTTGAGGATGTTCACGACGCTGGCAGCAAAGTTGATGTGCTTGTTCAGCTGGAAGTCAACGCCTCCGAAGGTTTCCCAACGCCCATTGAAATAGAGACTGTTGGTCTTGTTGATGTATTGTTTGCTGAAATAGCGGGCACTGAGCCATACGCGCCATTTGCTGAAACGGTAAGATGGTTCGATTTCCAGCTCTGTCTTGGAAAGGGCTGTGATGGTCTTGTCGGTGAAGTCGTAGGTTTCAGTCACACCATCGCTGAAGGTGGGGGTGATTTTGTAGTTCTTGTAGCGTGGGTCACGAATGGTGAACATCAGATGGATGCTGAGCCCCTTGACGGGTGTGATGATAGCATCGGTGAGCCATCCGAGCGTGGCGATGTCGTAGAAGTAGTTTTGGGTGAAGGACTCGCTCATGCCTGCCTTGAGGTCACCCACGTCTTTGGTCAGCACATGGCTGAGGTTGGGGCGCTCCTGCGAGTTGCTCATGGAGATGTGGGTGATTTGTGAGGTGAGGTCTATCCACTGGTTCTTCCAATAGATGCCACCACGGAAGTAGTTGGTGGTCATCCCTTTCTGTGTGGGGTAGTGGTAGGTGCCGTAATGGAACAGCTGCGAGTGGGCGACTGCAGAGGAATATTCTGCCTGCAAGCCGAAACCACGCAGCAGGGCAAAGCGGGCACTGCCTATGAAGGCATAGTTGAAGTGGTTGTCGCTGAAGTGGTTCTTCACCACACCTTCGTCAGCCAAACTGAAGCCCACATGGCGGGCATTGCCGGGGGTCATGTCGTTGGCTGCATGTCCACGCACATTGAGGTATTCGAGCCTCAACCCTCCGTAGAGCCACAGACGCCGGTTGACATTCCATTCGTCAGACACCAGTCCGAAAATCTTGTGCTCATGACCATCATAGTATTCGGCATAGGAGTTGTAGGAGAAGCCCTCGCTGCCATTGAGCAGCAGGAGCTTAGGGTCTTTCTTGGCTTCGTGGGCAAACAGGTACATGGATGTGCTGACACCTCCGTGATTGAGCCAGTAGTCCACCTCAGCACGCCAATTGTGACGCTGGTCTTTCGACTTACCCGTGAGTGCCGCATTGGTCATCCACGAATGTTCAAGCCCGTCGAAATGGAGCATTCTGCGTGTTTGCACCTTGCCGAGATAGTTGTTCCCATCCTCGTAGGTGTATCCGCTACCGCTCATGGCATCGCTCACACCCATCAGGGTTGTGCTGGAACGTAGGGATTGTCCATGCTTGAACTTGCTGTGGATGGAGAGTTTCAGGTCATTGTCCCACAGATAGTCCATCACAAAGTTCACGTGGTGTATCTTGCTGGTGTTGGCATCGTTGATGTCCTGTTCCACCATCTTTCCCGTCTCCACGTCGAGATATTTTATCGTACGGTTGGCAGGGCGATATTGGTCAATGCCCAATCTGAAACCATCGTACTCCTTCACACTGCCATCGCCTACGAAGATGAACGGACCATAGTTCTCGTTAACCTCACGGAACTGCGAATATTGGTAGATGAGTCCCGCTTTTCCCCTGCCTTCGTTCCAACTCTTAGAGAGGGCTGCCTTGTAGAAATGCGCACTCTCGTGGAGCTTGGTCATGTCGAGGTGGTTGCTTCCTGGGTCAAAGTTGTGATAGGTGCCCACACTGATGCCCCATCCCTTGCCGAGTGGGGTGGAAATGTTGGCGTCGATGGTGTGGCGCCCGTGATGGTTGACAGAGTAGTTCATCTTCCCCTCAAGCTGGTCGCCTGCCAGTTTTGACCAGCTGTCCACGCTATAGGTGATGACACCATATTTCAGCACCATGTCCTGTGGCCCCATTGTCCGTACGGATTCTTGGCTCACACCATTGTGCCAGGATTTGTAAGGATAGACTTGATAATTATAGTACGACACTGGCAGACCATCTTCGAAGATGTAAGAGTAGCCGGAGATGGGCAGTCCCAGAGAAATCTGACGTGGTTGTGTGGCAGATGACGCATTCATGAGCACATTCCTGTTGCTGTCGCCAGACGTGTTCTTCGCCGAGTCGGTGAGAACATCCTGTGCCATCACACTCATGCATGTGGTGATGCTTAGCAGCGTTGTCGTGAGCAATCTTGTGAGGATCATGAATGGTCTTTGTAAATTATCAATCCAATTGCAAAGATACAGATTCTTAGGGAATCAGTGAATAAAAAAGGAGAAAAATAATAAAAAAGTTAAAAAGTGGGACTTTCATTCGCTCTATTTCGGATGAAAGCCCTACCTTTGTAGTCGAATTACTAAAATAGTTTTTCTTTATAAATAGTAAATAGATTCATGGCAATAGTAAAACCTTTCAAGGGAGTACGTCCACCAAAAGACTTGGTGGAGCAAGTGGAGAGCCGTCCTTATGATGTGCTGGATTCAGAAGAAGCACGTGCGGAGGCTGGCGACAATGAGAAGTCGCTGTATCATATCATCAAACCAGAGATTAACTTTGAACCGGGCACGAGCGAGTATGACCCCCGTGTGTATGAGGAGGCAGCTCGTCAGTTCGCGAAGTTCCAGAAGAACGGATGGCTGGTGCAGGACGAGAAGGAGCAGTATTACATTTATGCCCAGACTTCATGCCTGCCTGCCAACGGCAATAAGGAGAAAACCCAGTATGGCATTGTAGTGGGTGCTTACAGCGGTGACTACCAGACGGGTGTCATCAAGAAGCATGAGCTGACACGTGCCGACAAGGAGGAAGACCGCATGAAGCATGTGCGTGTGAACGATGCCAACATCGAACCTGTGTTCTTTGCATATCCTGATGACGAGGTGCTGCTGGCACTCATCGACAAGTATGCCAAGACTAAGCCTGAGTATGATTTCGTTGCACCGATTGATGGTTTCGGACACAAACTCTGGGTGGTGAGCGATGACAACGACATCAAGACCATCACTGAGCGTTTTGCCAAGATGCCTAACCTCTACATTGCAGATGGTCACCATCGCAGTGCTGCCGCAGCTCTGGTGGGTGCGGAGAAGGCAAAGCAGAACCCCAATCATCGTGGTGACGAGGAGTATAACTACTTCATGGCAGTGTGCTTCCCGGCAAGCCAACTGACCATCCTTGACTACAACCGTGTCATCAAGGACTTGAATGGTCTGACACCTGCTGAGTTCATTCAGGCATTGGAGAAGAACTTCATCGTGGAGAAGAAGGGTAGTGCAGAGTATCGTGCTCAGGAATTGCACGAGTTCTCGCTCTATCTGGAAGGTGAGTGGTATTCGCTCAAGGCTAAGCCCGGCACCTATGATGAGAACGACCCCATCGGTGTGCTGGATGTGAGCATCTCTTCCAAGTTGATTCTGGATGAAATTCTTGGCATCAAGGACTTGCGCCGCGATAAGCGCATTGACTTTGTGGGTGGACTCCGTGGCCTTGGCGAACTGAAGCGTCGTGTGGACAGCGGTGAGATGAAGACAGCGTTGGCGCTCTATCCCGTGACCATGCAGCAAATCATGGACATTGCCGATTCGGGCAACATCATGCCTCCAAAGGCAACATGGTTTGAACCTAAGCTGAGAAGCGGATTGGTGATACACAAATTGAGTTAAGCGTTTGTGGACACTTACAGAACGATAAAGGCAGCCAGTGAAGGCGCATATAGCGAGAAACGCAGCAAGTTTCTCGCTTTTGCTATGCCTGTGCGTTCTGTGGAGGATGTGAAGCAAATCGTGGCGGAGTATCAGAAGAAATATTATGATGCACGTCACGTCTGTTATGCCTACATGCTGGGAGCGGAGCGGAAGGAGTTCCGTGCCAATGACAACGGGGAACCTTCGGGAACTGCTGGAAAACCAATTCTTGGACAAATCAATTCCAACGAGTTGACAGACATCCTGATTATTGTGGTGCGTTACTTTGGTGGTGTGAAACTTGGCACTTCTGGATTGATTGTGGCATATCGCCTTGCTGCTGCAGAAGCCATTGCCGCAGCGGAGATTGTGGAGAAGACAGTGGATGAAGATGTCACCTTCCATTTCGAATATCCTTTCATGAATGACGTGATGCGGATTGTCAAGGAGGAAGAACCGCAAATTGTTGTGCAAGATTTCGATAATGACTGCACCATGACTCTCCGCATCCGCAAGGATTCCATGCCACGACTGAAAGCACGGTTGGAGAAAGTGTCTTCACTCCGTTTCGAGTAAGTGCCCTCACTTCGTGTTGGGGAGTGCTGAAAGTGCTGAAACAAAGTGCCGGGAAACATATAGTTTTCTCGGCATTTATTGTGTCCTCTCGTTAAATTTCACACAAAAGTCATAATAAAACTTAACTGAGTGTGCGAATTTGAAAAATTGTTGCTATCTTTGTCAAATCGAATGAATGAATTTAATTGATTTTATCCATATATGACTATTTCAAAATACATGATAGCAGGGGCGATGTTGCTGATGAGCGCATCGTCTGTGCAGGCGCAGAAAGTGGTGATAGGCAATTATGTCTTCCCAAAGGACCAGTCCTCCTACTATGGTGAACTGGAAGGAGGAAAGCCGAACGGAAAAGGTAAGACGACATTCAAGACGGGTGACACGTATGAGGGTGAATATGTGAAGGGCAAGCGTCAGGGTTACGGTGTTTATACGTTCACGGACGGTGAGAAGTATGAAGGCAACTGGCATCAGGATCATCAGCACGGGCGCGGCATCTACTATTTTGCGAACAACAACAAGTATGATGGCTTGTGGTACATTGATTACCAGCAGGGTTTCGGTACGATGTACTACTATAACGGTGACAAGTACACGGGCGAATGGCTGCAGGACAAGCGCGAAGGTCAGGGACGTTACACTTGGGCAAACGGCATCTACTATGATGGAAACTGGAAAGAGGACAAGAAGTCGGGCAAGGGTACCTTTGACTGGCGTGATGGCTCCCGCTATGAAGGTGACATGGAGAATGACATGCGCAACGGACAAGGTAAGTACACCTATGCGAATGGTGACTTCTACACGGGTGGTTGGAAAGACGACATGATGCATGGAAAGGGCATCTACAAGTTCAAGAACGGAGATGTGTATGAAGGTGATTATCTGAATGGCGAGCGTACCGGACAGGGCATCTTTACCTATACGGATAAACGTAAGTATGTGGGTCAGTTCAAGAATGGCTTGATGGATGGTTTCGGCACTTATACGTGGCCTGACGGTTCAAGATATGAAGGCTATTGGGTGGAAGACAAGGAGCATGGACGTGGCAAGTTCACAGGTGCTAACGGTGATGTGTATGACGGTGAGTGGGCTGCTGGAGAGATGAATGGTGAAGGTGTGCTCCGCTTGTCAGACGGCACGAAGTTCAAAGGTCATTTCAAGGATGGCATGAAGAACGGCAAGGGCGTGGAGGAATCTGCAGACGGCACCCGCTTTGAAGGTTCTTTCTTCAATGACCAGAAGGATGGCTCGTTTGTGGAGAAAGACAGGACTGGCAAGGTGATTCGTAAAGGCATCTATAGCCGTGGACGTTTGATGGGACAATGAGAGGGTTGAGAGTTTAGAGTTGAGGGTTTAGAGCGTAGAGTTGGAAAGAGAGGATTATGATGATGGACTTGCAGGGAGTATTGGAAGAGGTGAAGCAGTTGGCTGTGGAGGTGGGAACATTTATCTCCAAGCAACGTGAGACCTTTGACCTCAGCAGGGTGGAATCGAAACATAGTCACGACTATGTGAGCTATGTGGACAAGGAAAGCGAGCGGATGATTGTGGCTCGTCTGAAAGAGATTTTGCCGGAAGCAGGTTTCATCACCGAAGAGAAAACGACAGAACAGCAAGGGGGTAACTCTTCATTATTGTGGGTGGTTGACCCTTTGGACGGTACGACGAATTTCATTCATGACCTGGCACCTTATTGCGTGAGCATTGCGCTGAGAGATGAAAAGGAGCTTTTGTTGGGTGTGGTGTATGAGGTGACGCGAAAGGAACTCTATAGTGCAACAAAGGGTGGTGGCGCCTACTTGAATGGAAAACCTATACATGTGTCTTCTTTGTCAGACATGGACGAGGCATTGGTGATGATAGGCTATCCCTATAATGCAGAGGAGTATCGTCCTTTCTGCCTGAACCTGACAGGACAGCTGTACGGACATTGTGCCAGCATTCGAAGCAATGGCAGCGCAGAAGTGGAACTTTGTTATGTGGCGTCGGGAAAGATTGATGTGTATGTGGAGTCATACATCCAGCCTTGGGATGTGGCAGCTGGTGCCTGCATCTTGTTGGAAGCAGGTGGTACAGTGAGTGACTATGATGGTGGAAACGAGTGCTGGATGAGTGGGCGTCAGGTGGTTGCCACCAACGGTAAACTGCATCCTCGGATTCTGGAAGAGTTGAGAAGGGCGGCACAAGGCGGGTGATGTATTGGAAACGCAACAACTAACAAGATTATAAACCTTAATTCATTGACGGCATGATTTTAGACACCCTTGAAAACATTGGCAAGTATGCCTCTCTCAATCCACTTTTTCCTAAAGTGGTGGAGTATTTGCAAAACACAGATTTGATGGCTCAAGAGCCGGGCAGAGTGAACATTGACGGCAACAAACTCTTTGTAAACCATAATGTGGTGAAAGGCAAGATGGTGGACGAGGTGAGAATGGAAACGCATAATGCAATGATTGACATTCAGATTCCTTTGTCATGCGCTGAGGTGATGGGTTACACACCCCGCCAGTATCTCCCCAAAGCAGAATATGATGCGGCGAAAGACATCACTTTTTATCTGGAGCGTCCTGAACAATACATCACCGTGCATCCGGGTGAGTTTGTCATCTTCTTCCCTGAAGACGGACATGCTCCGGGCATTTCTCCTGTTCCTGAGTATAAGAAAGTGATTTTCAAAGTTAAAGCATAAAGTTTTATGGCTAAGAGTAATAAATCCAAGGTGGCTGCCGAGAAGAAGGCGGCTCCAGTGAAGCATATTGGCATCGTGAAGAATGACCCATGGCTCGAACCTTTCGAAGGTGCTATCTGTGGTCGTCATGATCATGCCCTTTATAAACTAAATGAACTGACGAATGGTGGCAAGCAGACGTTGTCTGACTTTGCCAGTGGGTATCTTTATTTTGGTCTTCATAAGACATCCAAAGGTTGGGTGTTGCGTGAGTGGGCACCGAATGCCACCGACATCTACTTGGTGGGTGATTTCAATGGTTGGCAAGAAGATGAGGCCTACAAAATGACGCGTATTGATAATGGCAATTGGGAAATCAAGCTCAAAGCCAGTCAAATGCATCATGGTGACCTCTTCAAGCTGAAGGTCAAGTGGAATGGTGGGGAAGGAGAGCGTATCCCTTCTTATGCCAACCGTGTGGTGCAGGATGACAATACCAAGATATTCTCTGCTCAAGTGTGGTCACCTGCAAAGCCATATGAATTCAAGAAAAAGAACTTCAAGCCCGACACCAATCCTCTGCTCATCTATGAATGCCACATCGGTATGGCTCAGGATGCTGAGAAGGTCGGTTCATACGTGGAATTTAAGGACAACATCTTGCCACGCATCAAGAAAGATGGCTATAACGCCATTCAGGTGATGGCTGTGGCAGAACATCCCTATTATGGTTCCTTTGGCTATCATGTCAGCAACTTCTTTGCTCCGTCCAGCCGTTTCGGTACACCCGAAGAACTGAAGGAACTCATTGACAAGGCACATGAGATGGGTATCGCTGTCATCATGGACATTGTGCATTCTCATGCAGTGAAGAACGAGATAGAAGGCTTGGGCAACTTTGCCGGTGATGGTTGCCAATACTTCATGCAGGGAGGTCGGCGTGAACATCCAGCATGGGACTCCCTTTGCTTCGATTATGGCAAGAATGAGGTCATCCACTACCTGCTTTCCAACTGCAAATATTGGTTGGAAGAGTTCAAATTTGATGGTTTCCGTTTCGATGGTGTGACCTCCATGCTTTACTACAGTCATGGTCTTGGCGAGGCGTTCGGAGGCTATGGTGACTATTATAACGGGCATGAGGATGATGAGGCTATCGCTTATCTGACACTTGCCAATCTCCTGATTCATGAGGTGAACCCGAAGGCCATCACCATTGCTGAGGAGGTGTCAGGCATGCCTGGTTTGGCTGCTCCATTCAAGGAAGGCGGCTATGGTTTCGATTATCGTATGGCGATGAACATTCCCGACTATTGGATTAAAACCATCAAGGAGCTGAGGGATGAGGATTGGAAGCCTTCTTCCATGTTCTGGGAGACAACCAACCGTCGTCAGGACGAGAAGACCATCTCCTATGCTGAGAGTCACGACCAGGCATTGGTGGGTGACAAGACCATTGTGTTCCGTCTGATTGATGCGGATATGTATTGGCACTTCAGGAAAGGCGATGAGAACTTCATGGTGGATAGAGGCATTGCCCTGCACAAGATGATTCGTCTTTTGACTGCCTCAACGATGAATGGCGGTTATCTCAACTTCATGGGCAACGAGTTCGGTCATCCTGAATGGATAGACTTCCCACGTGAAGGGAATGGATGGGGTTACAAGTACGCCCGTCGTCAGTGGAACCTTGTCGATAATAAGGATTTATGCTATCACTATCTGGGTGATTTCGATGAAGCGATGCTCAAGGTGATAAAAACTGTCAAGAACTTCCAAAAGACGCCTGTGGTGGAGGTGTGGCACAACGATGGCGACCAGATTCTCGCTTTCTCACGTGGCGACCTGCTGTTTGTGTTCAACTTCTCGCCTGACAGATCCTACACCGATTATGGTTTCATCGTTCCGCAAGGCAGCTATGACGTGGTGCTCAATACTGACAGCAAACTCTATGGTGGCAATGAATTAGCAGACGATTCAGTTCGCCACTTCACCAACTATGACCCAATTTATGAGAGGGACGGTAAGGGTTGGCTGAAACTCTACATTCCAGCCCGCTCTGCTGTTGTTCTTCGTAAAAACGCTGAATAAAAAGTGAACAATTACACAATATCAAGACAGAAGACCGCAGGATTCATCCGTTATTCCTGCGCTCTTCTGTTTATGTTATTTTCATTCTGTTATCTGTTCTTCTTGCAAGGTGAGATTCTTGCTGAAGCGCAGTTTGTCTATTCGAAAGGAGTCACCTCCTACAACATCCTGAATGGTGCCGTCATCTGTACAGCGGTGTTTCAGGTTTTACAATGGGTGGTGGCTCTCTTGTCACGCCTGCCTTCAAGGTATCATGCGTTGTCTTATTTGCCTTCCATGCTATTGCTTGCCATCCTCACAGATGTCAACAGAGATACTATTGCCCATTTTTCTTTCGGGGCATGGGTGTGGGTGGCACCATGCATTCTGCTGGTGTATGTCCTCATCGTCTTTCTTCTCAGAAAGATGAGTGATGCCAACACCGTCTCCACACTTAGCATCAAATCGCAGATGTACCCTAATTTCATCATTCTCTTTGTCCTCATGCTTTGCGTAGGTGCCATTCCTCAATCCTTTGATGTCTATCATTATGAGTTGAAAGCGGAACGCCTTATTATGGAGGAAGACTATGAGGGAGCATCTAAAGTGGGGGAGAGGTCTTTGCGGACCAGTGCCCGACTCACACAACTGCGCATGTATGCCCTTTCGAAGCAGGGACTTTTGGCTGAACGGCTTTTCGATTATCCTCAGCATGATGGTTCGCGAGGTTTGCTCGACATTGCTGACACCTCTTCTCTTGAACGTTTCAAATCAAGTGACATCTGTCCTCATTTGGGAGCCTATTGCGGAAAAAACATCCACACCACTGAACGGTACTATCAACGAGTGTTTGAAGATTCTCTTTGGAACCAGAACACGGTGGATTACTATCTGTGCAGCTTGTTGCTCGATAAGAATCTGAAAGAGTTTCAGCGTCAGCTGCCTCGCTATTATAATCTCGCCGACAGCATTGTTGGTGCTTACGACAGTCTTCCAAGAGCCTATCGTGAAGCCTTGCTTCAAATAGGGAAGAAAAACTATGCTCTTCAGGGAAAAATTGTGGTGGGTGCTGACACGCTTGCCGCGCTTTCCGATTATGAGATGGTTGACCGCTTCCGCGAATATAACGAATACAAAGCCACCTATGCAGATGAGACGGAGCGCATCAATAAGACTCATCGTGAATTTGGCAACACCTATTGGTGGTATCATGATTTCAGTCAAAAGGCCTCAGGAGAGCTGCAAAAGATGGAAGAGAACTGACCTTTGAGGGCTGAAGTTATGGAACGTAAAGCACGGATTAGAGCAATCTTCACATTGTCGTACCCCATTGTCATTGCGCAGGTGGGCGGTATCTTTCAAGGATGGGCAGACACCATCATGGTGGGGCAGTATGGCACTCCTGAATTGTCCTCTGCAGGATTCGTCAACAATGTCTTCAATCTGTGCATCTTTTTCTTGCTTGGCATCTCGTATGCCACGACACCGATTGTGGGAAATTATTTCAGTCAGGGAAAATATGGAAAGGTGTTGAGCACGTTTCGCGACAGCAATGTCGTCAACCTTCTTGCCAGTTTCTTCATCATCGCGTTGCTGTTCATTCTCTATCTCAACATAGACCATCTTGGACAGCCTGTTGAATTGCTCCCTCTGATACGTCCTTATTTCCTTGTGCTACTTGTCTCTTTGCCATTCATGTCACTGTTCAATTCCATGAAGCAGTTTCTGGATGCATTGGGTGACACCAAGACTCCCATGTGGGTGATGCTTGGTGGCAACATCCTCAACCTCATCCTCAACTACGTGTTCATTTTCACGCTCGATATGGGACTGTTGGGCGCTGGTATTGCCACGCTGATTTCCCGTGCGGTGATGCCCCTCGTCATCTACGTGATTATCAAACGGGGAAAGTTGCTTCGTTCCCCCAATTTCGTGAATGCTGAAAAGGATGTGGACAAAGATGGTGTGCAGTCTCTTTTCAAGTTGGGACTTCCCATCTCCATCCAGTTGTGTCTTGAAGCAGGTTCTTTCAATGTGGTTGTCATTTTCTTGGGATGGATAGGCGCTGCAGCATTGGCAGCCCATCAGATTATGAATACCGTTTGCACCCTCGCTTTCATGGTTTATTATGGAATCGGTGCAGCTGCAGCCATCCGCATTGCCTATTTCCGAGGACAAGGCGAGTGGGAGGAGGTGCGTAAGACTGCCAGCACCGCCTTTTGGATGTGCCTTTCTTCGGGCGTGGTTATCATTACTGCCATTTGCTTGCTGAGTCCACAAATAGCTTCTCTCTTCACCACCGATGAAGAGGTCACCATGCTGTTCTTCTCATTCCTGCCTTGTATGGTTTGTTACCAGGCGGGTGATTGTCTTCAGGTTATCTATGCTAATGCCCTTCGTGCCGTTGAGCATGTGCGTGCCATGATGCTTTCTGCCTTCATAGCCTATTGCCTCATCAGCGTCCCCCTTGCTTATGTGTTCGCATTCCCGTTAGGAATGGGTGCCGTAGGTGTTTGGTGGTCATTCCCCTTTGGACTTTCATTTGCAGGATTTTCCTACTATGCTCTCTTTCATCGTTTAACCAAGAAGCAGTCTTCCATCCCTGACACTTTCTGATTTTGGGGCGCTAAACATTCTCCAGTTCCTTCTTGAGAAAAGCCGCGGTAATACCTTTCCCGCTTTTTGCTACAGCCTCTGGTGTGCCAGTCACTACCACGGTGCCACCTTCTCTTCCTCCTTCGGGACCCATATCAATAATGTGGTCTGCAAGTTTGATGACATCAAGGTTGTGCTCAATGACAATGACGGTGTTACCTTTATCGACGAGACGGTTCAACACCACCATGAGGGTACGGATGTCCTCAAAGTGCAGTCCTGTGGTAGGCTCGTCGAGAATGTAGAGTGTCTTGCCTGTGTCTTTCTTGGCAAGCTCGGTAGCGAGTTTCACACGTTGGCTCTCACCACCGCTGAGGGTGCTGGAGGGTTGCCCCAGTTTGATGTAGCCGAGTCCTACGTCTTGCAACACCTTGATTTTTTGGAGAATCTTCGGTTGGTTCTCGAAAAACTCCACTGCCTGATTGATGGTCATGTCAAGCACATCGGAGATGCTTTTCCCCTTGAAGCGCACTTCCAAAGTTTCACGGTTGTAGCGTTTGCCATGACATGCCTCGCAAGGCACGAGCACATCAGGCAGAAAGTTCATCTGTATGGTCTTATAGCCATTGCCGCCACAAACTTCACATCGTCCACCTGCCACGTTGAAGGAGAAGCGCCCCGGCTTGTAAGCACGCATCTTCGACTCTGGCATTTCAACAAAGAGTTTACGGATGTCCGTGAAAACATCGGTGTAGGTGGCAGGGTTGCTTCGAGGGGTGCGACCAAGGGGCGACTGATCCACGCTCACTACCTTGTCAATGTTTTCAAGTCCTTCAATTTTATCAAAATTAAGCGGCTCTTGATGAGAGTGATAGAAATATTGGCTCAAGTAAGGCTGCAAGGTTTCGTTAATCAATGTTGACTTTCCGCTTCCACTCACTCCGGTCACACACACCAGCATTCCAAGTGGAATCTCCACACTCACATCTTTCAGATTGTTGCCCTTGGCTCCGACGATGCGCAGGGTTTTTCCATTGCCCTTTCTCCGATGGTCTGGCACCTCTATTTTTTCCTTGCCGTTGAGAAAACGTGAAGTGAGGGTGTCGGTCTTCAACATGTCCTTTGGAGTTCCCTGAAAGACCACTTCACCGCCTTTCCGTCCAGCCATGGGACCCATATCCACAATATAGTCAGCATTGAGCATCATGTCCTTGTCGTGCTCCACCACAATCACGGTGTTGCCCTCATCGCGCAGTTCCTTCAGCGAATGGATGAGCCGCACATTGTCGCGCTGATGCAGCCCGATGCTCGGTTCATCCAAGATGTAGAGCACATTCACCAGCTTCGTGCCAATCTGAGTGGCAAGGCGTATGCGTTGGCTTTCACCACCGCTGAGACTCACCGAACTGCGTGAGAGACTCAAATAGTGAAGTCCCACGTCCAGAAGAAACTTCAGTCGGGTGCTGATTTCCTTGATAATCTCATGGGCGATGGCGCGTTGTTTGGAATCCATGTTCTCCTCCACGGTGGTCACCCAGTCATACAGTTGTTGCAACTCCATGTCAGACACTTCGCTGATGTTCTTGCCATCAATGCGGAAATGCAGTGCCTCCTTATTCAGGCGTTTGCCACCACATTCTGGACACACCACCATCTTGTCAACCGACTCTTCCCACTTGCGCGCCCACTCCTTCTGTTCTTCTATGCCAAGGCTTTGCACATAGTTCGCCATTTCCTGATAATCCACATTGTTGATGTCAACAGCAGGCACCACACCCAGCCCTTTGCAGTGTGGACAGGCGCCCTGTGGAGAGTTGAACGAGAAATTGTTGGGGGCAGGGTCACGGTAACACAAGCCAGTGGTGGGGCACATGAGCTTCTTCGAAAAATGCTTCAAGTCACTTGTCTCTTTGTCAACCACCATCACCTGTCCTTCTCCCATCTTCATCGCCACTTCAAGGCTCTTTTTCAGCCGTTCCTCGTCCTTGTCGTTGACGGCGAGCTTGTCAATGACCACTTCAATGTCGTGGTTCTTGTATCTGTCCACCTTCATCCCTTCTGTCACATCCACGATTTCTCCATCCACACGGGCATAAAGATAGCCCTTCTTTCGGATGCTGTCAAAGAGTTCTCGGTAGTGTCCTTTTCTGCTTTGCACCACAGGTGCCAGAAGGAAAATGCGCTTGCCGTTGTACTGTTCCAAGAGCAACCGCATCACATCTTCTTCGGTGTATTTGACCATTTTCTCCCCTGTCTCATAGCTGAAAGCTTCGCCAGCACGGGCATAGAGCAATCGCAGATAGTCATAGACCTCCGTCACCGTTCCAACTGTTGAACGCGGGTTCTTGTTGGTGGTTTTCTGTTCAATGCTGATGACAGGAGAGAGTCCGCTGATTTTATCCACATCAGGACGTTCCATCCCTCCCAGAAAATTGCGGATATAAGCACTGAAGGTCTCGATGTACCGTCTCTGACCTTCAGCGAAAATGGTGTCGAATGCCAGCGATGACTTGCCGCTGCCGCTCAACCCTGTGATGACCGTCAAACTGTTGCGAGGAATCTCCACATCCACATTCTTCAGGTTGTGAACCCTCGCCCCTTCAATCTTGATCATGAGCCAGACCCTCCTCCTTCAGTGGTCTCCATGCCCTCACGGAATCCCTGCAACACGTTGATGCTTTGTTTAATCTTGTATTTCACACCATCACTTCCCTCTGCTTCGAGGTGCAGGATGTAAACTCCGTTCTTCACATACTCTCCATGATACTTTCCGTCCCACAGAATCAGTTTGTTCGGTTCTCCTTCCACATGCTGTGCCGTTTCCAGCGTGGTGGAGTGCAGTTTCACTCCCCAGCGGTCAAAGAACTTGGCATCAAGTTTCACGATGGATTGTGCAGTGATGCGGTACGTGTCGTTGATGCTGTCGTTGTTGGGCGTGAATCCGTCAGGATAAGTCAGTTTTGACTCACTGATGACGATGCTGATGGGGTCACTCTCATACTCGATGGTGTCGTTGTTCAGCGAGAAGGTCACATACAGCTTGGCATTGTAGCCTCCCGATTTGGTGAGCGTGTAGGTGGTGTTTTCCTCAAAACGTGTCACCAGTGGAGACTCCTCAGTTCCATTGTCCTTGGTGCTCCAGATCCTCCATTCACAATGGCTTTTGTAGTTCTCTGGATTACCGATGTTGGCAAACAGGCGTAGCTCTACAGGAGCCTGTGCCGTTTGTGACTCTCCCGGATTCACCACTACCGTGTCCTCATCATCTATCGAATAGAGTAGGATGTAGGGGGCTGCACCTGTTTCGTCAGGGACGGCAGGGATGACTCTCGGGTTGACCTCTTCAGTCTCTTCCGTATCTTGTCTTGTCATGATGTCATAAACATCCTGCTCATCAGCTTCCTTGCTGCAAGCCAACAGCATCATGACGCCGCAAATCGCCCATATGAATTTTGTCTTAACGCTCATTCTTTTCTTTCTGTCAATCTGTTCTTTTTGATGCAAATTTAGCTATTCTCTTCTTGAAATCGTACGAATTTCATCTTAAAAACACTCAACAAGCGGTTTTAATTTGTTCGGAATGGCATTTTTTTACTAATTTTGTGCCCTGAAATCATACGAATACTTAAATAACGATGAAGAAAGTACTTTTATTGTTGATGACTTTCCTGACGGTCACCGTCATGTTTGCCCAATCTTCAACACAGAAACATGAAGTGCAGTCGGGAGAGACACTTTATAGCATTGCACGCCAGTACAATGTCACCGTAGCGTCCCTGCTTCAGGTCAATCCGGGAATGGATGCCGATCATATCATGGCAGGACAGAACATCAATATCCCTGCAGGTGCTCAGAAAAGCACAGCAGCCCCTGTCAATCAGCAGACGGTCAATCTACAGCCTGTGCAGCAGACACAACAGACACAGCAGGCTCCTCCCGTGCAGCAGTCCATTCAGCAACAGGTGCTGCAGCAAGTGCGCCAGCAGGTACAGGCTCAGCAGGGCATAGAAGTGCCTTCTACACCGAATCGTCCCCGCTACAAGACTATGCACGAGGTGAAGAAAAAGGAAACCCTCTATTCGATTTCCCGTCAATATGGCATCACAGTGGACCAGCTCGTCGATGCCAACCCCGACTTGAAGAAAACCAAACTGAAGAAGGGTGTTGTGCTGAATATCCCATACACCACGGAAGAGAATGCACAGTATCAGGCTGAACAGCAGAAGGTGATAGAAGAGGCTGCCAAGCCCAAGGTGACCATGTACCCCGCCATCAAGGTGGCAGTCATCCTTCCTTTCTCAAAAGCGGATGAGAAGGTGAGTGCCGAATCTCAGAAGATGATTAACCTTTACCAAGGTTTCCTGCTGGCAGTTGATTCCCTGAAGCAGCGCGGATGCAATGTCGAGGTGTTTGCCTACGATGAAGTGAGCCCTGCCACACCCGTTGCCACCATCTTGCAAAAGCCTGAGCTAAAGGATGTGCAGCTCATCGTGGGACCTATTCGTCAATGGAACTTGAAGAGCGTGGCAGACTTTGCCCATCAGAACAACATCGCTCATGTGGTGCCACTCTCCAACGACCTTTCGTTGGTCAACGAGCACCCCACAACTTTCCAAGTCAATTCCCACAACTCCCTGCTGTACAATCAGGTGTATAACCGTTTCTGTCTCATCCACAAAGACCACAACATCATCTTTGTCAGCATGAACGACAGGGGTGACAACATGTCTTATATAGCCGATTTCAAGAAGGACCTTGATGCAAAAGGCATCAAATACAGCAGCGCCACCACCACCGATTTTGCTACGGTGCGTGATGCGTTGAAGGTGGGCACCAACAACGTCATCGTGCCTACGAGCGGTTCGTCATCAGCCTTCGAAACCTTGTGCAAGAAACTGGACGGACTGAACCTCACCAGCGAATACACGGTGCAGTTGTTCGGCTTCCCCGAGTGGCAAACCCTTTCTGGCAAGCATGACAAATACTTGGGCAAGTATCAGTGCCAATTCTTCACCTCATTCTACAGCAATGGTGCATCCACTCGCACACAGCAGTTCAATGGGCGTTTCCGCCGTTGGTTCAATCAAGACCAGTACAACAGCTTCCCCAAGTATGGAGAATTGGGTTATGATATTGCTGCCTATTTCATCAAAGGACTGAACGAGTTCGGTTCATCCTTCTACGACAACCTCCACAACTATTCCTACATCTCCATGGAATTCCCGATGATGTTTGAGAAGAAAAACTCATGGTCAGGCTATCAGAACCGTTCCATGATGATTGTGACACATCGTATGGATGGCTCTGTGTTTGTGAGATAAGTTGATGATGTTCAGACGTTTCATATTATCTCTTGTTGGATGCCTTACGGTGTTCCTCGCTGCTGCGCAGGTGGGTGAGCACCGCAACGACCTGTCCATTGGTTTCACAGGTGGCTACACCATGAACAAGATGGACTTCGTGCCAAAAATCAAGCAGTCGCAGAAGGGTTCCGTGATGTTCGGCTTCTCCTCCCGTTATGTCTGCGAGAAATACTTCACCACCATCTGTGCCGTAGCCCTCGAAGTGCAATACAACAATCTCGGATGGGAAGAAGTGATTGAGGACGGTTCCAACAACACCTACAAGCGCGACTGGCACTTCATCGAGATGCCTATCCTCATGCAGATGGGGTGGGGACGTGAGCGTCGTGGATTCAAGTTCCTGTTTGAGGCAGGTCCTCAAGTGGGACTTTATCTTTCCGGCAAAGAACATCGTGGCGGTGCCACATGGGATGTGTCTCACCGTCCTAACGGCGTTGTCTATCAGTACGGGAAAGACCCTGACAATAAGTTTGACTACGGCATTGCAGCAGGTCTTGGCTTGGAATTCTCGTCCCCCATCGGTCATGTCCTTCTGCAAGGACGCTACTACTATGGTTTGGGCGATATGTACGACAACAGCAAACGGGGCAAATTCGGACGTTCTGCCAACCAGACCATCTTGGTCAAGATGACCTATCTCTTCGACCTCATTCGCACAAAAGGCGACAATATCAAATAAATAACCATGGCTCGAAAACTATTCTGCGAAATCTCTCCATTCACTTACCGTCTGTCCACGGAGAAGGAAATCTTGAAGCGTCATGTCAAGGACATGCTCAACGGTGTCCGCTTTGCTAAGGAACGCACCCAAGACTCTCTTCCTGTGGTCATCTATCGCCACAATTCTCTCATCCGTCGCCGTTTGGGCAATGTGGATATGCAGTTGCAGGAAAACAAGGCGGTCAACCTCGCATTGGCAGTCAAGCACATCGACGGACTGCTCATTCATCCCGGAGAGACCTTCTCCGTATGGAGACTCATCGGGCGCACCACAGAGATCCGAGGCTATAAGGAAGGACTCACCATCACGCATGGAAAGCCCTGCAAGGGCATCGGAGGCGGCATGTGCCAGCTCTCCAACCTCATCCACTGGATGGTGCTCCACAGCGACCTCACCATCACGGAACATCATCATCACGATGCCCTTGACCTCTTTCCCGATCATGGCCGCCAAATCCCATTCGGTACAGGCACCAGCATCTCCTACAACTACATCGACTACAGGGTGAAGAATGAAACCTCCAACACCTATCAGTTGAGGCTTCATGTCGATGACGAATATCTCTGCGGTGAACTTCGTGCTGTCGAACAGTTGCCGCACACCTTCCACATTCATGCTGAAGGCGAATACTTCTCACGGGAGGATGGGGTAGTGTATCGCAATGGAGAAGTCTATCGCGACACCATTGACCGCATTTCCGGTGAATGTGTGGATAGCCAACTCATTCGCACCAACCATGCACGTGTCATGTACGAATGTCCTCCAGACATGGAAATACAGGAGAAATAAAGTCACTCCTTTCACTCCCATCAACCCAATCTTGCAACAGTACATGGAAAAATATTAGGGTGAGCCACAACGCATAGTGATTCACCCTAACAAAAAATTGCTTATCTCACGACAAGCAATCTTTACTAACCTTAAAATAAATCTAATACCATGAAAAACACGTGGCAAAGTTACGTACTTCTATCAAGAAATACAATAACTCCTTCACGAACCCTTCTTTCTTTTAAATTTATTTAACTAAAAACAGCACCGTTTTTCTGCAAAACGATGCTGTTTGTATGATTCGCTGAGTATGCTTATTTCTTCGGGAAAATGATTTGGTAGTTACCGCTCAGGTGCATGAATGCAAACAAGCGGAGCAGACCATCATAGTATGCATCGAAATAGCCATCCTCAAATGGTACGTGCTTGGCATTCCAGAGTGCATCGACAAACTCCTTGCTCTTGTCATGGCTGCACATCATGGATGCCGCAGCGGTGGTGGCAACAAGACCGATGGAGTGGCGCAGTTTGCGGAAACCGCCAGCCTGAAGAATCTCGTTCTCCTCGGGAAGAGTGCCGTCTGTGCGGTACTGGTCAACGAAGTCGTTGATACCCTGAGAGTAGAAGAAGTTCTGAATCTTCTCGCCATACTGCTGCTGCCATTCGCGGTCAGCACAGCTCCATTCATAATCCAGCGTGATGTTCATTGGCACACGCCAAGAGTCGTAACGGAAGTTGTTGCTGCTGTTGCGGCGACCACCCCAACCCTGCATCTCGCTGCCGTCAAACTGGCACATGTCAGGATTCAGACCTGTCTTCTCGTTGATGGCCTTGTGGAGGAACTCGCGTGACTTGGCAGCACACTCTTTCCAGTAGTCGGCACGACCATCGTCTGCCCACTTTGCCCACACCTCATAGAAGGCAGGGATGTGGTAAGATGGGTCTGTGTATGTCTGACCGCCGCCGTCAGGAGTGAAGGTGATGAGTTTGCTGTCAGGGTTGATCAGATACATCTTTTGTTTCTGTGGAGCTGCATTCTGCTGTTGCTGACCGCCACCGAAACCGCCGAAACCGAAGCCGCCGCGAGGAGCCTCATATTCTTTTGGCATGGTGCAGTTGAGGATGCGCTGTGCCTCAGCCTTGTAGTTGATGCCCGTATCGTCACCCCAACGGTTGGAAGCGAAAATCAGTGCCGTGATGAAGTAAAGTTCACCGTCAGAGGCAGCACCGGGAGAGTTCTGCGTACCGTCAGTGCGGCAGCTCCATGCAAAGTAGCCCTCACGAATGCCGTCCTGATGCTGCATGTATTTCTTGCTCCATCGCCACAGGCGGTCGAAAATGTCCTTCTTGTTAAACTGCACGGCAATCATCAAGCCGTATGACATGCCCTCTGTACGTGCATCGTGGTTCTTGATGTCCGACACATAACCCATTGAGTCGCCCACCTCAAAATACACCTTGTTAGGACCATAGAAGCAATCGTTGAACACCTCCTGCAACTTGGCGTCCACGTCCTTCTTCGAATAACCCATCTCAACGAACAGGTTTCTGTACTTCTTCGTCTCAAACGCTCCCTTCTTCCATGGAGTGGCAGCAAACACCGTCTGTCCCGCCATCAACAGACATGCTGCAAGCGCGACCTTAGTCAATAATTTCATCATTTTTTCTTTTGTTTGTCGGTTTAGATTTGAATAAATATAGAATTTGCAAATTGTTTACATTTAAGTTTCGCAAGTGCTCAACTTCTTTGGAGTTAAGGAGTGAGAGAAGTGAGCGCTTCGCTTAGTTGACAATTGACAGTTGACAATTAGGCTGACGCGATGCTTACACCCCGCATGGCAATTCCTCATTCCTAATTCCTCATTCCTAATTCCTCATTCCTAATTCGGAGTAGCTTCGATTACTTCGTCACTTCCGAAAGTTAAGTTGAGTTTTATAATAAAAAGACCTATATTGCCACAAATAGTTTAAAAATCCAACAAATTTATTCTTGTTGTGTTAAAAATTCAACAAAAGCGAGTATTTTGTTTGGTCAGTCGTTAATAAAACTTTAATTTTGCCCTTGCAATCTATCGCGGGAAGTATAAAAGTTTACTTTTACCACATTTGAATACAAACAAAAACCTATACTGTTTTATGAAATTAACAAAAATGAAAATTTGGGCGCTTGTCCTGTGCGTGGTGTCAGCCATGCAAATTGCAGTAGTGAGTTGTTCCGATGACCCGGGCGTGGAGAATTACTACACCCAGTCAAAAGAATATGCTTCATCCTACCTGCAGAATCGAGAGCAATACTCCGAATATCTGAAGATTCTGGAGCGGGCGAGGGGAGAGTACAACCTTCGTCTGGTGGATATGCTGGGCACCTATGGCTCCTACACCGTGTTTGCCCCCACCAATGAAGCGGTGGCAAAGTATCTGGCAGAACGCGGACTCTCTTCTGTCGATGAACTTTCTGTGGCTGACTGCGACACCATCGCGCTCAACTCCATCATCGAGACGGCATACTTCACGACCGACATCAACGAAGGTCCTTATCCGAAGTCTAACATGCTGGAGCACATCCTCAGTGTCAAGTCTTTTACGGAATGGGATGCACAGAAACAGGATTCAGTTCTGACAATGTACATCAACCAAGCCTCGCTGGTCATTCATGCTGACGACTCTGTGGCAAACGGAGTGGTGCACACCGTGAGCACCATTGTCGGTTCACCCAACGACCTCATCGGAGCTGTCATTCTCCAAGACTCCATCTGCTCGCTCTATGCAAAGGCATTCCAGGTGACAGGCATCATGGACACCCTGCAAGACCACTACGTAGATGACACCTACGGATGGGCAAACGACAAAGACCGTATCGACTCCTGCACATGGACAAACGACAAGATGCTCATCATCACAGCCGACGGTAACGAATACGACAACGTGGCATATCCAGCCAAGCGCTACTTCAACTACACCGTCTTCCTGTGCCCCGACTCCATTCTGGAACAGAAGTACGGCATCAAGACATTGGACGACCTTCGTGGCAAGGCACATCAGCTTTACGATCCTGTCTTTCCTGAAGATGCAGGCATCACCGACGAGACCGACCGCCGCAATGCCCTTAACCGCTTCATCTCCTACCATGTGCTCGACCGCTATGGCGACTACTACAGCCTCACTTGTATGAACAACGACCAGCTGCAATATGAGTTCAACCGCATGAAATACGACATCTGCGACTGGTACGGCACACTCATGCCTCATTCCTTGATGAAGCTCTCCTTCCCATCAGGCACCCAGCCCGGTCTTTATGTCAACCGTCGCGGTGTGCGTCACCATGCCGATGAGCGCGGAGGCTACTATCGAGGCGCCAAGGTGTCCCGTCCACAGGATTACACCAAGGTGAACACAGCCCTGAACGGCATCTACCATCACATCGATGACATCGTGGCCTACGACTTCAACATGCAGGAAATCGTCATGAACGACTGCATCCGAATGGACTGCACCACTTTGTCGCCCGACTTCATGACCAAGCTCACTGACGGTGATGTGGCACGTGGACATGCAGGAACTGACGGTAACAAATACCCTGGCGGTTCCAACAACACCTCCGCAGCCAACAACCCTGGCCGCAACGTCGGTTTCAAGCCCGGCTATGTGCGCAACTTCAGCATGTCTCCTCAGACCCACATGCACGTCCGTTGCCGTTCACTTTGGTACGGATGCTACGAAGCTGACGAAGTGCTCTTCAAGGGACGCTACGACTTCACCCTCACCTTGCCATCCGTTCCAGCCGGCACCTACGAAATCCGTATGTTCACCAATGCAGGCTACTCCACTCGTGGCATCATTCAGGTCTATATCGACGGCGAGCCACAAGGCATTCCGTTCGACATGCGCAAGAACGGTAAGGAACTCTTCGGATGGACATCCGACGATAATCTCGGTGACGACGATGCCATTGCAGCATTCGACAAGTCCATCCACAACCTCGGTTGGATGAAAGGTCCAAAGTGCTATCACCCACAGCCGCGTAACAGCTTCGATGCCTCATCGAGCAACCTCCGCAACGGTGACGCCAACGGACGTCAGATCCGTAAGATATTCGGCACCTTCACCACCGACGGAAAGACCGACCACTACCTGCGCATCCAGCAGAAGATGGAGTCCGACAACAACGAGTTGCCATTCGACTTCATCGAACTCTGTCCAAGCTCCGTCTATAACAACGAGTACTTCCCAGAACCCGTCTGGTAATACACACATCGTTATATATAAGAACAAGAGGCATCCGAGTGGGTGCCTCTTGTGTTTGAACAGCGCAAAAACATGACGGGCACCCAGCGCATGTCATTTCTCGCTGAGTGCCCATCTACAGTCAAGGTGTCAAACCTTACGCAGTCACATCCAGTGCCTCGCCAGCACCACCCACAGACAAGTCCTTCAGCATCTGCTTGAACTTTCCGCCAGGGTAGAAGTTAATCTTCTTGATGAAACCCTTGCCACCGATGGTGTCGTCCACATCGTCAAGCAGCTTGGCGGTCTTCGAGTTGAAGACAGGCTTGAACGAACCGAACTGACCAAGGCTGACGGCATGACCAATCTCCATGTAGTGCACCAGCGAAGTGAGCAATGCCTCCACCACAGCGCGAGTCTGAGCCTTACTCACACCCACAATCTGAATCATTTCAAGCAACTGCTCGTAGGTCACTTTCGGGAACGTCAGCTGAATAGCCTTGTACACCTCAGGCTTCTCCTCCAGATACTGGAGCGTCACCTTGCCCTTTCGATACTGTAAACCCATAATTTGGTCTCCTTTCTTTTAACTAAATTAGACATTCATTTTAACACTCACTCATATCTTTGGCCATTGATATGCTTTTTCTTTGAAACTAATTTGAATAATCCCCATAATCTTATCCACTAATCCTCATAATATTATTCTTATTAATGGGCAAAATTATTGGCTACGCCGAGCTAAAGGTTCATATTATTCACATTGGTTTTAATTTCTTTGTTGTCAATCTCGAGGTAGAACTCCTCCATCTTTCCGAACGCCTCATACACCAGTGCATCCAGTTTCTTGAACACCTCCTCACCATGCTCAATCCTCCGTTTCTGCGGACACTCCACCACGTTGCCCTCTTCGTCGGTGTAGTAGTGGAAGGCTGGCTCACCAATCAGGATTTCCCCCACCTTGCATTGGCGACACCAAGAATGCCCCAACCACACCTGCCTGTGCCCCGGGCACTTCGGCACCCTCAGTCCCATTGGCGAGTATGCGCCTCCACCTGCTTTCATCCGCCATCTTCCCACCGGCAGACAGTACCGTGAAGCTCCGGCAAACGCCTCCTCATACTTCTTGTAACTCGACTCACGAGCCTCACACACCATGCGAGGCTCTGAGTCTCCATCCAGCCACACCTCCATCACCGACTTCGTGATGCGGTCATCACCATAATACCTGTGCAATTTAATAGTCATTCGTTCTTTCAAATTATTAGTTTAGACATTCATTTTTTCGTTCTATTTCGACCTCCGCCCAACACGTGGGCTGGTTCGTTTTTCGTTTCCTTTTACGCTACAAAGTTACGAAAAAATCCTGAAATATCCAACTATTTTCCACTCTTTTTTCGTCTTTTATTCAACTTTTTCTTCAACTAATTTCCGCCCCTCATCACAGCCCACAACCACCATTATCCTTTGCCCTAAACCGTAATTTGCCCTTGCCCTAAACCGAAATTACGTCTGTTCGTGTCGTGAAGGAACATTTGCAGCAAAAGCCTTTGCTATTCTCAATAAATGTTCTTACCTTTGTGGCCATGAACAGAGAAACCTACGAGAAACAGAAAGCCTTCGCTGGTGAGAAAAAGCCATCCATGCTCCGTCGTGCCATCGACCACGATTACACTGACCGTATGATTTATATGGTCACCATGACCACTGAAGGTCGCCGTCCCCTCTTCGGCACAGTCCTTGGCCGTGGCGATGCCCCTTTTGACAGTCCTGAAGCTCCAAGAGTGGAACTCACGCCCCTCGGTCAGCGAGTGCATGACGAGTGGTGGGGCATTCCCCGATATTATCCCCAAGTGGAGATTCTTGCCCTTCAGATGATGCCCGATCATCTCCATGGCATCATCTTCGTCAAAGAAAAGATGGATAAAGACCTTAGCAGCGTCATCCGTGGCTTTAAGACAGGCTGCCACCGTGCCTACCGTGAGCTCTTTCCCTCAGTAGCAGCTCAGTCCGCAGCGTCTGTTTCCCTCCTTGCGTCTGCTTCTTCCGTCTCGTTTGTTGCGTCTGAGTCGCAACAGACAAACCAACCATCCCAGCCTCAGTTAGCTAAATCTTCTTCCCATCCCACCTATGGTTTCCTCTTCTCCCGTGGCTACAACGACAAGCTTCTCCTTCGCAAAGGTCAGCTTCAGCGTTGGTTTGACTATCTCCGTGACAACCCACGGCGCCTTCTCATGAAACGAGAGCACCCCGACCTCTTCCGGGTTCAGCGAGGACTCATCGTAGCAGGTCAGCAATTCTCCGCCATTGGCAACCGCTTCCTCCTCGATTATCCCCTACGAGTGCAGGTGCAATGCTCTCGCCGCCTCACGCCCGAGCAGATTGCCAGCCAAACCACCCATTTCCTGACCCTTGCCCACCAAGGAGCAGTCCTTGTCTCTCCCTGCATCTCCCCTGGCGAGAAAGCTGTCATGCGCGCCGCTTTTGAGGAAGGTCACCCCCTCATCATCCTCCAAGAGAATGGCTTTACCGACCTTGCCAAACCCGGAGGTCGACGCATGGAAGCTTGCCAACGTGGTCAGCTCCTTCTCCTCGCCCCTTGGGATCACCACAATGAACGGTTGACCATCCGCCGAGGTCAATGCATGGCACTCAACGACATGGCGAGGATGATTTGCGATAGGGGATGAATGGCGGCATGAGCGAAAAGCGGACATGCGGACACTTAATAGTGAAGGAGGTGTGGTCATTTTCATATAGGCAATAAAATAAATCCCTAAATACCTTGTTGTATTATACAAGTGATTTAAGGATTTATTTTTGATGCTTTAAAGAATTCACCTCACTTCCCTCACCATTGCGTTTGGTTTCATTTGAAAACATCCGGTATAAACTCCCTTGAGTCTGCTTCATTCTCCTTATGGCGAATGTCTTTGTCCACCAACACCACCAGATATTTGGTGTAGCCTAAAATCCGCTTGCTTTCAAAGTTCATGCGTTTCATCGCCTTGCCGATTTCGGAGGTGCTAAAGGAACGTCCCCGATGTCCCAAGTCACCCAATTCAGTCAAAATGTCACCAGCCGAGAGCGCAATACCTTGTTCCTCCTTTTCGGGTTTGCGAAGGAAAGTCTTTAGAACTTCCTCACAATCGTTTGGCTCGATGTACAGGCTGTTGTGCTGACTGATGAGTTGGCTTTCCTCTTGGTCGGGTTTGGGCTGGTAGCCATGATCAAGCAAGTAGAGAGCCTGAGCAAATGCTCCTTCGTAAGGCAAGGGAAAATTCTCCAAATCCACGGTGCCTTTCAAGTCAACCACCAGATACCGACGGCTACCCTCCGCATTGCGGATGAAGTTGTCTTCATTCGTGGTGGCAATCAGGGAGGCCCTGCGCTTCCGCGACTCTCGGAATCGGGCATAGGCATCGCGCAAATTCGACCGGCTCGATGTGACGATGTATTTGAATGCCTCATTCTTTTGGGTACTGCCGAATGAGATTTCGTCAAAGATGATGAGCGGAGTTTCCGACAGCGAAATGACAAAGTCCTTGTCGAGCCGTTCCGATGGTCCCACTTCCAGACGGTAATCTCGGAGGCATGGAGGCAAGATGTGCCGTGCGAAGAACGTCTTGCCGATGTGTTGCTTACCCTTCAGGATAGGCATCATCGGATTTTCGTTCGTGCGGTCTAACACCAGTGCCACCAGCCCCACATGCCACTTCTTGAGCATGCGGTCATAGAAATCCTCGTTTTCCGGGTCATTGAATTCCATGTGACCAACGTAGAAATCATGCAGATAATCGGGGTCGATGTCAGGATTCCATGGTTTCAGCCCATCGAGCCATGTGGCCAATTCATCATAGTCGGGACAAAAATCCCTGCTGAAAATCATGGCTTTCACATCTTGTTGTTTCACCCTCAGCCCGTTTTCCAGTAACCGACAGTAGAACGTGTCGAGGTCTCTGTCTTGAAAAGGACGCCAATCCAGCCCACTCTCCTTCACCTCCGGTCTTTGTCGCCACGTGTTGTAGCGCCACTCCGCCTGCTCTTTCAACTTCTCCGCAATCTGAGCCATGCGGTTACGCTGTTCCTCTTCCTGCTCCTCCTTACGCTGTTTCTCGTTTTGCGACCTTCTTCCTGAAGGCATTCGGATGTCAATGCCTGCATCCTTTGCACTCTGCATCAAGGTGCCCAGTGACACCATGCCCCGACCGCTTTTCAAACAATTGTCAAACTTCTCGTCACACTCCTTTCGGTCATATTTCGGATAAACCGAACAAATGGTTTGATAAGCCTCCCTCGCACCCTCTCCAAGAGAGGCACACGCGAGGGTAATGTTCACCCAGTCGCTGTACTGGGCTGTAAGGTCAATCTGACTCTCTCTGATTCTCTTGGCAACGACCTCCAGCCGTTCCAAGTCCGTGAATTGATTCTGTGTCATACTTTACTGATATTGATGATTAATAAAACAATCCTTATCCCAAGGTAGGAAACAAGCCCTACACACATCTGAGCCGCTTTTGTCAATAGTGATGCCATGGTGAAATGCCACATAATGCTGCAAACCCTCAAACTGAGCCTTGAAGTCTTTGCCTTGCAGCCATTCGGGAACACGGACAATCCACTTCACGCCCCGTCCCTTGGGCGATACAAAGCAAAGCCCAGTCTCAATGTGCTTGTCGGCAATCAACAGTTGCTGTACCTCGCGAGCATCCTCAACAGATGAGAGGTCGTCAATGTCAGCCACCAGCCAAGGAGAACGCACGACCAGACTACGGGCATTCCTGTAAGAAAACACCCCATTGAAGGTTGCCACCTCAAAGTTCAACTTCTTGAAGTCGCCCATCTCTTCTTTAGTTGCTTTTTCCGCCATACTTCGAAGTGTCTCCGTTGCCCATCGTGCGCGTTCAGATTTAATATATTCATAAACCCACTTGATGTCTTGTGTTTGCTGGGGTCTTGTAGCCAGAACGGCTTTCCCCTCTTTGTTTCGATATCCTCTTCCGAAAATCGAAAACTTCTCATTAATTATCTCTTTAATAGCCATTAATATTTTATATTTGTTTAATTTACTTTCAAAATAGTCCTTCGGGTTTACTCATCCGCATCAGACGGAAGAAGCCCCCGAAGTTTCTGATGCAAAGATACGATGAATTAAGCGAAAATAATCGAGGCACATTTATCCTTAAAACGCACAATCATTTATCTTATTAATAATCAACAATATAGCAAAAACACTATTTTATTAATAGAATAATTTGAGAAAGGATTCTCATGCAAGATGTTCAACAAGCCACGATCAAAAACGTGGTACAAGTTTATCAGCAAATTCCTCCGAGTGTTGTTTGCAACGATCGCAAGATAGCGACACGTATACAAAAAGTCAAGGGCAAAGTACATTTAACATTTACAGTGTATGTAATTCACGCTCAGGTTTACTCGTTACATTAACGAAAGCATCCAAGAACATGTTCTCAGGTGTAAAGGTACAATGAATCCACGAAACAGGGGGTAACAAAAAATGTATCGATATTACATGTTAGGTTGTCCTATTACGGAATGCATCTTGTATAAAATAACAAATTATAGAAACATATCAGCCAAAAGGAATGAATATTGGATGATATATGTTTAAATGAGTGAAATGAAATGAGAAAAGAAGTTGTGACACCTGTTATGTCAATTTCGTACTCTTTATTCACTATTTTTTTACTTTTTTTAGTTATACACTTTCTCTTTTCACTAATTCTTCTCCCAAAACTTTTGTCGTTCGAAATTATCTTTGTACTTTTGCAACTAATCATCGGCATAAGCCTCGGCGGAGGCGCTGATGTGACATATTAGAATAATAACAAGCGTTTGCTGTTATTCGGAATTGCTTCAAGAACCTAGGAAATTCAAGAACTAATATGCCGAAAGAATAAGTCGCAAACGTCTGTGCGTTAAGCATGGGCGTGACTTATCTGGTGTATTTAGGCTTCCTAGGGCCGTTGAAGCATGGATGGGAATATCGTCCATGCTTTTTGCAGCCCTATAGCCTGCCTCCGAAGATAAGCATGCGCATAATGCATAGCGTATGGCTAAAAGAAATTTGGATGCTGCCAAGACAGCCAAGAAAGACGAGTTTTATACGCAGTTGACAGATATTGAGCGAGAGTTGCAGCACTACTGGCCGCACTTTCGTGACAAGGTGGTATTGTGCAACTGCGATGACCCCTACGAAAGCAACTTCTTTAAGTACTTTGCTCTGCGGTTCAATCAGTTGGGATTGAAGAAGCTGATTTGTACGTGCTACAATGGTTCACCTGTACAAGGGAACGAGTTGTTACTCCGTTTTGAGCCTTGGGATGACGAAGCGGAAATCAAGAAAAAGGCTTATAAGGTAGAGATTACGGAAGTGAAAGACATGAATGGTGATGGTGCTGTTGACCTTTCTGATGTGCGTTATCTACTCCAGAACGACAAGAATGTGCTTTCCACTTTGCAAACAGGCGATTTCCGTGACCCGGAATGTATAGAATTGCTAAAGCAGGCAGATATTGTGGTGACCAATCCACCTTTCTCACTGTTTAGAGAATATCTTAGACAATTGATGGAGTATGAGAAAAAATTTATAATTGTAGGACATCAGAATGCTATAACGTACAAAGAGGTCTTTCCTCTTCTTAAAGAGAACAAGGTTTGGCTTGGATATGGATTCAAAGGTGGTGCAGCTCATTTCTTTTCTCCATATGAAGACGTGGCGACTGCAGGTGATCACAAAAAAGATATGATTCGTGTTTCTGGAGTGAATTGGTTTACCAATATAGAGATTGCCAAACGCAATGAACAAATAGATTTGGTTTGTAAGTATTCTCCTGGAGAATACCCTACTTATGATAACTACGATGCTATAGAGGTTTGTAAAACAGCGGACATTCCTTGTGATTATGATGGTCTAATGGGTGTCCCTATCACCTTTATGGATAAGTATAATCCCAACCAATTTGAGATTGTAACATTGGGGATAGGCGAAGGTAATTTCACACCCAAAAAGAAATATGAGAAATTTAGAAATCCAGAAACAAAGGAGTTTATATCGGATAAACGTGATTTTCTTTTGTATGTAAGAAAACCCAATGGAAAATATCTAACATCTGAAGGATATAGACTCGATAAAGTATATGCCCGTATAATTATCCGCAATAAACATCCCAAAGCCTTATGATGACAATAAAGAGAACAGAAGTGACTGTGGGTGAAATCACCCGTGGTTACGTGAACAATGACGAACAGGGCGTTCGTGGTTATGATGGGCGGCTCGACATCCGTCCTCCTTATCAGCGTGAGTTCATCTACAGCGAGAAGGAGCAGCAGGCGGTCATCAACACGGTGCTGCATGGCTACCCGCTGAATGTGATGTATTGGGTGAAGCGGAGCGATGATGCCGAATGTCCCTACGAGGTGATGGACGGACAGCAAAGGACACTCTCGATGTGTGAATATGTGGATGGCAAGTTCTCCATCGAATTCAAGAACTTCTTCAACCAGCCAGAAGACATCCAGAAGAAGATTCTCGACTATCCTCTGACCATCTATGTGTGCGAAGGTGAACCATCGGAAAAACTGGAGTGGTTCAAGACCATCAACATAGCAGGCAAACCGCTCAACGAGCAGGAAATCAACAACGCCATCTTTGCAGGGCCTTTCGTCAGCGATGCCAAACGGCACTTCTCCAAGTCGAACTGCGGAGCCTACCGATTGGGCAAAGACTTGGTGAACGGCACACCTATCCGTCAGGACTTCCTAAGGCAAGCCCTCCAATGGATGGCTGACCATGAGACACGCGCGGGCAAGCGGCAGTCGGTGGTGGGCTACATGTCTGACCATCAGCACGACCCCAATGCCAACAATCTGTGGACTTATTTCCAGAACGTGCTGAATTGGGCTATCACGAACTTCGACATGAAGAAGTTCAAGCGCATCATGAAAGGCTTGGATTGGGCATTGTTCTATGACAAGTATGGCTCTGAAACTCTCGACACCCTCGCATTGGGACAGCGTATCTCAGCCTTGATGCGTGACAGCGAGATACAAAAGCAAGCAGGCATCATTCCCTATGTGCTGACGGGTGACGAGCACTATCTCGACCTCCGTGCATTTCCAGAAGACATCAAACTGGCTGTGTGGGAACAGCAGCATCACATCTGTCCTCTCTGCGGCAAAGAGTTCGACTTCGAGTTCATGGAGGGTGACCACATCACCCCTTGGCGTGAAGGTGGCAGGACAGTGATTGAGAACTGCCAGATGCTGTGCAGAGAGTGCAACAGAAGGAAAGGAAGCAAATAGACCTGATGCTTTTCGCTTTCTGTGTAAAATCGAGCCGCGAACGGCTCTTGAAACAACTTATCTGATATGTCTTTAACGGAAAGAAGAGGGCTTTTGACCCTCTTCTTTTGTTATTCAATGTACACCTTGCGAGTGAAACCGTCGGCGCGTTGCTCGATGCAGAGACCTTTAGGATTCTTCAGCAGGCGGCCTTGCAGGTCGTAGTAGGTCTTGGCAAGGGGATTTGCTGGCTTGTGCAGGTCTTTGATGGCTGTGGCTTCCTGATCAATCATGAAGATGTAGGTGTTCAGACTGTTGGCAGGCATGCTGGCGGTGTATTCCGTCACCGATTCAGTGATGTCGAGGTCTTTTGTCTGACAGAGCTTGTCGGTTTCGTTGCCTGTGGAAATCAGGTGTGTGCCGCTCTTTACATAGGTGCCAGAGGGCATTCTCATTCTCAGTTCATGGTCGGACTTGCCGGAGTTGATTGCCATGATGATGATGGAGTCGCCCTTGATGAATGCCGATGTCTCAAGTTCGGAGTTGGTGCTGGTGGTGAAGGTTGCTTTGGTGTCCAGACGGGTGGAACCTGTGACGTGCTTGGCGAAGTGGGAATAGACGTAGGCACGTGGCAGCAGCTGGTTCTTCTTGTTGGTGGAGCCGTACTTGGTTTCTCCTGTTCCCACGAATGCCCAGTGAGCGCGCATGTACCAGTAGATGTAGCCTGTGCATCCTGCCAGCATGCACTCGTTGAGTTCGCGTGCAAACTCCAGCTGTTCTGACCAGTTGGGCAGACGGTCTTTGAGTCCGTCGCTGACGGAGTGCTCGGTCATCCACACTTCCTTGCCATATTTGGCGGCAAGAACAGCGGCACTCTTCATGTTGCCCAATGGTGGGTGCCCGTAGAGGTGACCGGCTATGATGTCAATATGTTCGCGTGTGACGGGATTGTTCAGCAGTGCGTTGGAGTATTTGGGGTCAAAGCCCAGAGGCTCGGCGCTGATGAGACGCACTCCCTTGTAGGTCTTGCGGTCGAGTTTGTCGGCATGTTCCTTCACCAACTTGACTTGCTGCTCGGGGGTGTAGAGGCAACCTGAGTAGTCCACCCACCAGTCGGGTTCGTTCTGGATGGACACGGCATCTACTTTGACACCGTTCATCTTCATGTACTTCAGGAATGTGTTGAGCCATGGGAAGAACTTGGCGTAGCAGTCTTCACGCAGTTCACCGCGTTTCTTTCCCTGACTGTCGCTGTTGCCGCCTTGAGCGGTGCCGTTGGTCTTGTATTCGCCTGGGGGTGACCAAGGTGTGCCGAACACAATGCCGCCACGTTGCTTGACCAGCTGAGCGGAGGGCAGTGAGCCGTGCCAGTTGTAGTCGCCCCATCCATCACCTTGGAAGCTTGGCGAGATTTCCATACGCATGATGTTCAGCCCCACTTTGGAGTTGGGACCATAGAGTAGTCTGACGGGTTGGGTGTCGGAGCCAAACGGTTTCATGGCACCGTCACAGCAGGCTGCACCGAATCCCGTAATCGTCTGATAGCGCGTGTTGCGCACCATGACAATGTGTGTGGTTGCGTTGATGGCTATTGCTGCCATCAGCGTCATAATGGAAACAGTAAATCTTTTCATGAGTGTTAATAAAAGAAATTGCGTGCGAAGTTACGACAAAGTGAGGACAATACAAAACAAATTGCCCGTTTTAACTCTTTTTCGTGGGAACAAAGTGGGTCGCACCCAACAACGAATACGAATGGAATATATAAAATGAATGAAGATAGAGGCTCACACGGAAAACACGGAGATGTTTTTTTAACCACGGATTAAGCCGATTAAACGGTTTTTTTTAACCACGAATTGCACGAATTAAACGAATTATTGGCTTTCTTGGCGAAAGCCCCGTCCGGATGTTTTCCCAAGAGCCTCGTGTGATGGTTTTTGAGAAACAAATTACCATAATTAAAATAATTTTATCCACAAATTTTGATGATTTAATTATAGAAATTAGTGACATAATTATTCTAATTATTCAAATTAGTTTCAGGAAAAACCAATCTTTGGTTTTATTACTTCCGAAAGTTGAGTTTCTTATATTTTCGCCTATTTTTTTAATGAAGTTCTTGGGAACTTTGCCGTAATAAAGCAAATGTCTATTATGCCTAACAGACGTTTTTAGAAAGGCAAACCGACTGCGAAATGGAAGGCAAAGTCGCGGTCGAAGTCGTGGTGGAGAATGGGGTAGTGGTCTCTGCCGGTGTAGGCAGGGTTGATGGCTTTCATGCCGGCATCGAAGCGGACGATGAAGAAGTTGGCGTCCATGCGGAGACCGATGCCGTAACCAACTGCGATTTCTTTCCAGAAGGTGTCGAAGTTGAACTCACCTCCAGGCTGGTCTTTGTATTCGCGGATAGTCCAGATGTTGCCTGCATCGACGAAGGCGGCTCCGCTGAATTTCCAGAAGAGTTTGGCTCGGTATTCGAGACTGAGGTCGAGCTTGATGTCACCTGACTGGTTGAGGAAGTTGATGCCCTTGTCTTTGCCGTTGTAGGAGCCAGGACCGAGTGAACGCACCGACCATCCGCGAACGCTGTTGGCACCACCTGCAAAATAACGTTTCTCGAAGGGAAGCTGGTTGGAGTTTCCATAGGGGTAGGCGATGCCGAGTGCTCCGTGGAATGCCACCGAGTTGTTCTTGTCGATTCGGATGCTCTTGGAGAAGTCGAAGTCACCGCGGATGTATTGCGCGAAGGCAATGCCGCAGAAGGTGTATTGGTCGTCGTTGTTCTTCTCGCCGTTTGCCAGCTGGGTGACGATGTTGAGCAGGTTGCCCGATGTCTCGATGTTGAAACGGATGGTGTAGGCATTCTTTCCGTAGGTCTGTTCGCGCACACCCAGTGAGTTGTAGGAATAGGTGTAGCCCATCTTGGTGATGAGCAGGTTTTCGTAGTTGTATTTCAGGATGGCGTTGGTCTTGCCGAGGGAGTCAAGGTATTGTTCCTTGAAGGTCCTTGATATCCAGGGCATATAGACGTAGTTGGCTTCGAGCAGGTCGAAACGGTGTTGCACGTGCTGGTCTTTGCTGTTCCAACGGTAACGCCATGCAGCGGTGAGCACCCTGCGCTGGAACTCTGGACGGTTCTGCAGGTTGTATTGCAGGGATATTTCGGAGGAGGCATTGTGCTCCGTGCCCCATTCGCGCTTCACATACGGGAACAGGAAGGCGGGGAAACCCAAGGTGGATTCTGCTCCGACTTCCACGTAGTTGTTGCCGTCATATCCTTCCAAGCCTGTGATGGCTTCGTAGGCTCCACGAATCTTGAAGGTGAAGGATTCGGAACCACGGAAAAGGTTTTTGTTCTGATAGGATGTGGAGAGGGCTGCACCCATGTCGCCGGCTGAGTTGGTGGCTTCCACGTCGAAACCGAAAGAGTGCGGTTTGGCATGGTTGACCACGATGCTGCAATCGAGGGTGTCGGTGCCAGGGCGTTCGATGAGGTTGATGTTGGAGAAGGCGATGGCACCAAGGCGTGAGTAGTTGGTGTAGGTGCGGCGATAGTGGCTGTCGTTGTACAGTTCGTTGGGACGCACTAACGAATGGCTGATGAGCAGTCGCTTGCGGAAGTGCAGGTTGTCTTGATACAGGAAATCATAACCCTTGTAGTGAATGCTGTCTGTCGCCTCGTTGGAATTGGTGACGTCTGTGATGAACTTGACAGAGCCTATGGTGTATTGCTTGTGTTCAGTCGCTTCGGTGCGCCCGTTGTCTTGCTGGCGTTTCACCCGCATCTGCACGTCCACCTCTGTGGAGTTGCGTGCTGTGTCGGCACTGAATCGGATGTCGTCCTTGGTGAATTTGTAGTAACCATGATTGCGCAGATAGGAGGCAATTCGGTTTCTTTCTCCATTCAAAGCTGTCACTTCGAAGGGTAAGCCAGGCTTCAACAACGAGTTTGCCGTGTCCTCCACCATGATGAATTCCTCCAGCCCTTTGTCTTCCACAATGCGTTCGACTTTCCGCATGGTGTAGCGTTCCTTCGGATGCACATTGTAGAGCACCTTCACCTTCTTGCCTTTCACCATCTTGAACTCTTCCACCTCTGCCTTCATGTATCCGGCATTGTTCAGCACCTTCTCGATGTCTTCCATGGTGCGATTGGCTTTCACGCTGTCGTAGAGAACTGGCGCTTCACCTAATTTGCGCCAGAAACGGCAGGAGCGCTTGGTGGTGTCGGTGCCTGAAAGCATGTAGATTTTCAGCGGCACTCTGGCTCCAAACCATTTTGAGTTGGTTTGCTGCACCACGTAGTCCCTCAGCATGTAGGTCTTCATCACCTCCTCGTCGTCGCACGTCACTGCCACGCCTGTCAGTATGTGTTCCCCTTCAGGGATGTATTTCTCCACAGAACATGCTCCTGCGAGCATATTCAGCAGGATGATGAAGAGATATATGTGAGTGAGATGGAGTTTCACGGGTGAATCTTGAAAAATCTTTGCAAAGGTAGCGTTTTTTCATTGATAATTACTAACTTTGTACAAAAATATGCAGAATGATCAGTAAGAACAGACTCAAGTATGTGCGTTCGCTGGAGATGAAGAAGTATCGGAAGGCGGAGGGCGTGTTTGTGGCGGAAGGTCACAAGCTGGTGGGCGATTTGCTGGATGTGTTTGAGTGCAGGTATCTGGTTGCCACCAGTGATTGGTTGTCGGCGAATGCGGCGTGGGTGGAACGTCAGCGGAAAAGGGGCGTGGAAGTGGATGAGGTGACGGATGAGGAACTGAGGCGGGCAAGTTTTCAGGAAACACCTCAGCAGGTGCTGGCTGTGTTCAAGCAACGGACTTATGAGGTGGATGTGAATGAGGTGGCGAGGAAGCAGTTGTGTCTGGTGTTGGATGATGTGCAGAACCCGGGCAATTTGGGCACCATTGTGCGATTGGCTGATTGGTTTGGCATTGAACATATTTTCTGCTCGAAGGGGTGTGCCGACATCTATAATCCCAAGACGGTGCAGGCAACCATGGGCGGTATAGCCCGTGTGCAGGTGCATGAGGCGGACTTGCCTGAATTGTTGAGCAGATTGGACAAGGACATCCCTGTGTATGGCACGTTCCTTGATGGGGAAAACATATACGGCAAGGAACTGGAGAACAGGGGACTGATTGTGATGGGAAATGAGGGAAAAGGCGTGTCGAAGGAAGTGGCAGCTTTCGTGACGGAACGGCTATACATCCCGAATTATCCCGAAGGAAGAGAAACGTCAGAGTCGCTGAATGTCGCCATTGCCACTGCCATCGTCTGTGCTGAGTTCCGCAGAAGATAGGGTTTGGCGGGTGTGATAAGCCTCTCTGCCACGGATGATGATAGTGCCGCCCAACCACTCGGTCATGGGTATTTCTCCTTCAAGGGGGTAATGGTTGACAAGCAAATGGTCATAGAGTTCCACCACATGGTTGCGGAACTCTTTTTCGTTGATAAAGACTTTAGTTGCAGCGACTCGTCTCATTTGACCTTAACCTTAACGCTAACCTTGACCTTAACGCTAACCTTGACCTTTAACCTTAACCTTAACGCGCTATTGCTGTAGTTCACCTTCTTCTTCGTGGCCCTATTTTGTTGGGGGTGCGAACAGATGGGGCTGCTTGAATGTTGATGTGCTCGCCTGACTTGTTCAGCTGGCGGAGTTCTTCTGGAGAGAGTCGGCGTTCGGTGGGTTTGGACAGTGTGTCTGTGGTGACGGAATCTGTCTTCACGCTATCCACTTCTTCCACCTCCTCCAGTTCTTTCGCGTGCATGCGTATCAGAGAAATGTTGTCGATGAGGCACAGGTTGCGCGTGCTTTTCTTTCCTTTGTAATAGAAGAAGCCGGTGACACTCTTGATGTCTTCGTCTTTGCTCGTCTGCAAGGTGAGCTGCTGGGTGCCGTTTCCGTTGATGACTCGTGTCGTTCCGATGTGTTTGCCGTTGGTGTAGAGCACTGTCAAACCGACATGCAGGTTGATGTCATAGTCATCCCTGCCTTCCTTGATGAATACGGGCGAGAGGGTGAGGATGAATTGGTCTTGACGACGGAAACTGGTGTCGGCATGGATGGTGAAACTCTCTTTGTTGAGCAAGTCTTTGTTGCGCAACGTGAGGAGCTTGGCGGAATTCCACAAGTTGGTGGTGTCACCTCCAGTGGCAAATACTGCCATCATGTCGTTGTTGCCGTTGACCAATTGAATTTCTTCATTGACAGCCGTATAACGTTCTTTCAGATTGCTGTAAATCTTGTGCAGCTCTTTGGTGTGGCGGTTGTAATAGACAATGGAGGAGTCGAATTGTGCCTCTGTGATGTTGTGCTTTACAAACACCGCATTGATGTAGTCCTGTGCTTTCTTTTCCCTCTCTTCAGTTGGCAATTCATCGATGATGCCCTGCATGATGTGGTAATCATACAGCACATCCTCCATCTTGCCACGTGACAGCACGTCTTTGGGACGGTCGTCACATGCCATCAGAAGAAGCATGATGAGTGCGAGAAAAGGAAGTATGCGTCGCATGGGAATTATCTTTTGAGCTGGTATTGGCTGACCAATTTGTGATAAAAAAGCAGTAAGGCGACGATACCACACGAGATGGATGCATCGGCAAAGTTGAAGATGGGGGAGAAGAACACGCAGTGTTCACCTGAATAGATGGGCATCCAAGAAGGCATGTCCCATTCCACGAGCGGGAAATAGAACATATCGACCACTTTGCCATAGAGGAACTCACCATAGCCGTATCCCCAAGGCTGAAATTCTGCCACTTGAGGGTATGGGGGATTGTTGAAGATGAGTCCGTAGAACAGGCAATCGATGATATTGCCTGCTGCGCCTGCTGCGATGAGGGTGAGGCATACGATATAACCTGTGGGACGTCTGCGCTTGATCTCACTATGGATAAACCACCCAATGAGGCAGACAGCCACGACACGGAAGAGGGTGAGGAAGAGCTTGCCTCCCCATAACTCCCAACCGAATGCCATGCCGTTGTTCTCAACGAAGACAAGGCTGAACCATGAGGTGATTTCGGTGCGTTCACCCAAATACATGCCCGTCTTGACACAGACCTTGATGATTTGGTCAATGACAAGAATGGTCATGAACAGGACGATGGAAAGGATGTATTTGTTCTTTTTCATAATGAGAAATTAGGAGTTAGGAATGGGAAGCACTCAGAAAGAAAGCACCCATTCCTCATTCCTCATTTCTTATTCCTAATTGTTTTTCTCTACTGTGATGACTGCCTTGAAATCGTCGAAGTCGATAGGTTCACCAGCAGGGTTGCCCAACTCGATGGAGTTAGCCAATACCTGTGATGCGATGTTCTCCTTGAAGGAGTCAAGAACCTCTTTCGTTTCGGGCGTTTCGGTGATGACCACCTTGATGCGGTCGGTTATCTCGAAGCCTTGTGACTTACGGAGACCTTGAATCTGCTTGATGATCTTGCGGGCATTGCCTTCATTCTTCAAGGCAGGCGTGATGGTGATGTCGAGCGCCACTGTTGTGGTGCCTTCGTTGGCAACACTCCATCCTGGGATGTCCTGTGACATGATGTCAACATCTGCCAACTCAATCACGGCATTCTGTCCTTCGGCTTGCAGTGTCACCTGTCCGTTGGCTTCGAGTTCAGCGATTTGTGCCTGTGACATTTCTGCCACAGCGTTGCTGACCGCCTTCATCATTTTGCCAAACTTCTTACCCATCACACGGAAGTTGCACTTCACGTTCTTGACGAGCATCTTGCCGTCCATGAGCTGCAACTCCTTGACGTTCACTTCCTTCATGATGATGTCCTTCATGCGCTCGATGCGACCGCTGAACACGGCATCCGTATCAGGGATGGCAATGGATTGCAGTGCCTGAATCACAGGAATCTTCACCTTCTTTCGGATGGAAAGACCCATTGAAGTCACCTTCATGGCTGCCTCCATCGCTGCTTCCAGCTCAGAGTCGATATATGCCTCGTTGAAGGTGGGGAATTTTGCCAGATGCACACTCTTTGCAGCGTCCTTGCCTGTTGCGCTGTTGAGGTCGCGGAAAAGCTGGTCTGCATAGAATGGTGCGATAGGAGCGATGAGTCGGCTCAGCGTGTCGAGACAAGTGTAGAGTGTCTGATAAGCTGAGAGTTTGTCAGCAGTCATCTCGCCACCCCAGAAACGTGGCTTGTTCAGACGAATATACCAGTTGGAGAGGTTGTCGATGACGAATGACTGAATGAGACGACCTGCAGGTGTTGGGTCGTAGTCGTCAAGGTATGCCTGTACGTTCTTCACCAATGTATTCAGTTCAGAGAGCAGCCAGCGGTCGAAGTCGGGACGCTCAGCATAGGCAATGTCAGCCTCTTTATATTCGAAGCCATCCACATTGGCATACATGGTGAAGAATGAATAAGCCTGATGCAACTTGATGAAGAACTGGCTCGTCACTTCCTTAACACCTTCTGGGTCGAATGAGAGGTTATCCCAAGGTGAGGAGTTGGTAATCATGTACCAGCGCACAGCGTCTGCACCATACGTACCGATGCACTCGAAGGGGTTGATGACATTGCCCAAACGCTTGGACATCTTGATGCCGTTCTTGTCGAGCACAAGACCATTGGAAATCACAGCCTTGTAAGCTACAGAGTCGAACACCATCGTCGCGATGGCGTGGAGTGTGAAGAACCAGCCACGTGTCTGGTCAACACCTTCGGCAATGAAGTCGGCAGGGTAGGCAGTGCCCTTGTCAATCAGGTCTTTGTTCTCGAAAGGATAGTGAACCTGAGCGTATGGCATGGCACCTGAATCGAACCACACGTCGATGAGGTCGAGTTCGCGAGTGAGCACATTGCCTTTATCTGACACCAGTTTGATGTCGTCCACATAAGGACGGTGCAGGTCTATCTTGTCGTAGTTCTCTTGGCTCATGTCGCCCGGAATGAAACCTTTCTCCTTCAGAGGATTGGAGGTCATCACACCAGCCTTCACAGCCTTTTCGATCTCGTTGTAGAGCTCTTCGACACTACCGATGCATACTTCCTCGCGGGTGTCACGGTTGCGCCAGATAGGAAGTGGAGTGCCCCAATAGCGAGAACGGGAAAGGTTCCAGTCGTTGAGGTTTTCGAGCCACTTGCCAAAGCGTCCTGTACCTGTGCTTTCGGGTTTCCACTGGATGGTCTGGTTCAACTCAAACATGCGGTCTTTCTTCGCCGTTGACTTGATGAACCACGAATCGAGAGGGTAGTAGAGCACAGGTTTGTCGGTGCGCCAGCAGTGAGGATAGTTGTGCACATGCTTCTCAATTTTGAAAGCTGAACCTTCTTCCTTCATCTCCAAACAAATCACCACGTTGAGGTCCATGTCCTTGTTGGCAGCCTTCTCGTCGTACTTGCCTCCTTGGTTATATTTGGGGTCGTAAGCATTCTTGACGAAGTCACCACTATACTTCCAATAACTTTCGTCCACACAGAGACTTACGAACTCTTCGTTCATGTCTTCCTTTATGAAGTACTTACCCGTAAAATCCACCATTGGACGGGTGTCGCCAGCCTTGTCGATGATGAAGAGAGAGGGGATTCCAGCATCTTTTGCCACCTTGGCGTCATCGGCACCAAAGGTAGGTGCGATATGCACGATACCCGTACCGTCTTCGGTGGTTACATAATCACCAGGGATGACACGGAAGGCTTCATCTTCTTTCACCACCACTTGATTGTTCTCCAATGCGCATGGTTTTACCCAAGGCATCAGCTGCTCGTAGTGCAAGCCTACGAGGTCAGTACCTTTTCCTCTCCAGAGGATTTCTATCGGCTTTTCGTTGCCTTCCTCGTCCTTCTCTGCTGCAAAATATGCAGACAGGCGTGCCTCTGCCAGAATGTAGATGGCTTCCTCTTCGGTGTATGGATTCTTGCCTTTGACAGCCACATAGTCAATCTTTGGACCCACACAGAGCGCAGTGTTGGATGGAAGTGTCCAAGGCGTGGTTGTCCATGCGAGGATGTAAACCGAGCCCCCCTCGTTTTCCCCAAGGGGGGATGAAGCGATGGCATCCCATATGCCGCCATTCTCCCCCTTGTGGGAGTTAGAGGGGGCTTTTACTTTGAACTGCGCCGTCACCGTTGTGTCCTTCACGTCGCGGTAGCAACCAGGTTGGTTCAGCTCGTGTGAAGAAAGACCTGTTCCTGCTGCTGGAGAGTAAGGCTGGATGGTGTAACCTTTGTAGAGCAATCCCTTCTGGTAGAGCTGTTTCAAGAGATACCAAAGCGTCTCGATGTATTTGTTGTCGTAGGTGATGTAAGGATGTTCGAGATCGACCCAATAGCCCATCTTGTCGGTGAGCTCTGTCCACTCGTTGGTGTACATCATCACGTTCTTGCGGCAAGCGTCGTTATAGTCATCTACGCTAATCTTCTTGCCGATATCTTCCTTTGTAATGCCGAGTGACTTCTCCACGCTCAGTTCCACAGGCAGGCCGTGAGTGTCCCAGCCGGCCTTACGCTTCACTTGGAAGCCCTGCATGGTTTTATATCTGAGGAAAGTGTCTTTTATCGTGCGTCCCATCACATGGTGAATGCCCGGATGACCGTTGGCAGATGGGGGACCTTCAAAAAAGATGAATTGAGGACAGCCTTCGCGCTCCTCAATACTCTTGTGGAACATATCTTCCGCGTTCCACTGCTCCAGAACCTCTTTGTTCACATCAGCGAGGTTCAGTTTTGCTCTTTCTGTAAATTTCATCTTATTATTTACAATTTGACAAGTTACCCAATAAGCAGTAAATGGTAAATTGTTAAATGGTACATTATTTTAGTTTGATATCTTTCAATTTTTGTTCTTTGCCACAGTAACGGCATTTCAACGTGTCTTTATCTTTGCGATAGAAGACCGTCTTCATGGGCTCGTTGTTGGTGATGCACACAGGGTTTGCGCACTTCACGATATTGGTCAATGTGTCAGGCAACAGCACCTCGCGCTTCTCTTTCACCTCATAATCCTTGATGACTGTCAGGCGTATATTCGGGCACACCACTGCCAGTTTGCTGATTTCAGCTTCAGAGAAGAACTTGCCTGAAATCTTGATGAGTCCCTTCTTGCCCATCACCTGGCTCTTGAGGTTGTTGGCAATCACGACCTCTTCCTTGAACTTCTCCAAGTCAAGGAGTTGTACAATCGTGAAAAGTTTGTCTGTTGGTATGTGGTCGATGACGGAGCCATTCTCTAACGCTGCCACCATCATGTTTTCCTTATTCTGTTCCATATTGATAAAAGTTCACTTGTCCTTATTCACTTAAATGATACTCGTATCCTTCTTGATGTCCTCCAATGTGATGCCCAGTACATCGCATATCAATGCCTCACGTGCATAGAGCCCGTTTTGTGCTTGGTCAAAGTAGTAGGCATGCTTGCTGTCATCCACATCGTATTCGATTTCGTTCACACGGGGCAGTGGGTGCAGAATCTTCATGTTCTCCTTGCATTTGCCCAACATGTCTGCTTTCAGGATGTAGGCATCCTTCACGCGCTCATACTCCATCAGGTCTGTGAAACGCTCACGCTGCACACGTGTCATATAAAGAATGTCCGCATCGGAAATGGTGTCTTCTGTGAAGTCCTGCTGCTCAATGTATTTGATGTTGTTTTGTTTGCAGTAGAGTTTGTACTCTTCTGGCATCTCCAGTTCCTTCGGCGCAATGAAATGGAACGTCGGGTTGTATTTCCGCATCGACATCAGCAGAGAATGAACCGTGCGGCCATATTTCAGGTCGCCGACCATGTAGATGTTCAGGTTCTCCAAAGTGCCTTGCGTCTTGTAAATGGAATAGAGGTCGAGCATTGTTTGCGAGGGGTGTAGATTTGAGCCGTCGCCTGCATTGATGATGGGTATGTTTGTCACCTCGCTGGCGTAGAGTGCTGCCCCTTCCAGTTTGTGGCGCATCACTATCACGTCTGCATAGTTGCTTACCATCTTGATAGTGTCTTTGAGCGTCTCACCCTTTGACGAACTTGTCACCTTCGGGTCGGTGAAACCAATCACACGGGCACCCAGACGATTGGCTGCCGTCTCAAACGACAGACGTGTTCTCGTGCTCGGCTCGAAGAACAGTGTGGCCACCACTTTCCCTTTCAGAATCTGGCGGTTGGGATGAGCTTCAAATTCTGTCGCCATGTCAAGCAGATACTGAATTTTCTCCTTCCCATAGTCTGCAATCGAAACAATGCTTCTATTTTCCATATAGTAGGTCGTTTTTATTGTTTGGTCGTTTTGTTTTGCAGTGTTATCAGCATGTGTGCTGGAAAAATCGTGCAAAATTACGAAAAATAATCGACACATCTATTCTTTGTAGCCCAAAAAGTTGGACTGCAAAGAATATGTTGTAGATTAGGCTTTTCTGTCGTTGAAGAAACGCAACTGAGAAAAGCATTGCTGCTATTATTTGAACTCAAACAGGTTGATGAAGCCTGTCATAGTGAACACCTGACGCAGGTCGGTGTTGAGTCCCTGGATATAAACATGCTTGTTGCAAGCTTTTGCGCTTTTCAGAATGCTGAGGAAGATGCGAAGACCGCTGGATGAGATGTAATCCAATTTTTCGCAATTGAGGATGATGTCACTCTTGATGTCGTTGATGAGAGGCTGCACATCCATTTGTACTTGTGAAGATGCAGACGTGTCGAGACGTCCTTCAAAATAAACAACTTGGTTGTTGTTCTCTTCTTGAATAGTTGTTTTCATCATTTTGTTTAATCGTTTTTTAGTTTTTTAGATAGTTGTATATTTGTTTTCAGTACTTTAGAAAGAATAGATGAGGTTGACGATGATTAGGTTCACAGCCAAGATGATGAAGTTCATCGGGATACCAATTTTCAGGAAATCACCGAATCTGTAACCGCCAGGACCATAAACCAACATATGGGTGGGTGAGCCGATGGGGGTCGCAAAGCTGCTCGATACGGCAATCATGAGCGAAATGATGAATGGCAAGGGACTGACACCCATGGACACTGCTGCTTGATAGACGATAGGGTAGAAAATGGCACCTGCTGCAGTGTTGGAGATAAATTCCGTGAGGAATGTGCCAGCAAAGCACATCATTGCCATGACCAGGAGCGGGTTGTCTCCGCAAAACGACATCATACCATTTGCCATCACCTCAGCCATTCCTGTCTTCTGAATGGCTGTACCAATCACCACGCTACCGGCAAAAATCATCAGGATGTTCCAATCGATGGCTTTCATCACTTGGGTAGGCGTACAGCAGCGGAACACAAGCATGGCGATGGCTGCCAACATGGCACTTTGTAGCAGAGGCATGATTTCAAGACTTGATAGTACAATCATCGCAATCATGATGAGACTTGAGAGCAGAGTCTTGCTTCCATTATAGAGGAGTATGGTAGAATCTTCCACGAACTGCAATCTTTGTATCACTTCCTTGTCCTTCCAGCCACGAGCACATTCAATCAGCAGGGAGTCTCCCACTTTCAATTCGATGTCGCGTGGACTCTCACTGATGCGTTCACCCATTCGTGCCACAGCCACCAACGTGAATTGATGGTCATGTTCAATGGTGGTGTTAGACATGCGCTTTCCCGCCAAAGCACACCCTGGCATGATATAGGCAGTGTGGAGTTGGCGTTTCTTGTCCAGTTCATTGATTGAGAATACGGGATGGTCGGCATTCACTAGTCCATGACTCTTTTGAAGATGGATGATTTCAGCCACACGTCCTGCAAACACCAGTCTGTCGCCACCCATTAGGAATTCGTCAGCAGGTACAGGGGAAATCACCTCTTTGTCGTAACGTACTATCTCAATCAGCCGTCCACCTTCCACGTTGGTCAATCCGGCTTCTTTCACTGTCTCTCCGATGTGTGGGCAGTCGGCAGGTACCAGCATTTCCACCGTGTAGTCAGTTGTTTTCTCAAAAGATTCCTCTGCACTCCTACGGTCGGGTAGCAGTTTTCTCAAAGCCAAGATAGACAGCACACCTACAGCCAAACATACCAAACCTGGTATGGTAGTGGAGAAGATGTTCAGTTGTTCTCCTGTGTCAGTAGCATAAAGTCCTGATATGATGAGGTTCGGAGGTGTACCAATGAGGGTACACACACCTCCCAGTCCTGAAGCGTAACTCAAAGGAATGAGCAGTTTTGAAGGGGCGATGTTCAGTTTCTTTCCCCACATCTTCACGATACCCACGAACAAAGCCACCACCGTTGTGTTGCTCAATACAGAACTGAGTGCTGCGACGGGCAACATCAATCGTACAACCGCTGCTGAGTAATTCTTTGGAGTTCCTAACAGATAACGTACAATCCATTGTAACACACCCGTATGTACTAGTCCTGCCAATACGGTGAACAACACACCGATGACTACGACAGAACCCGATGAGAATCCTCCCAATGCTTCCTTCGTGTCCAAGACACCCGTGAGCAACAGCACAGCGATGACACCCAGAAAGGCGACATCCTCGCGCAGTTTTGTGAAGAGTAATGTCAAAAACATGGACAATACCGTCACAATGGTTATCCATGCTCCAAGATTCAATCCGAGAAATATGATATCTTCCATTCCAGATTATAACATTTAAGTCTTAATTGTCACTTGTCAATTTCTTTCTAAGTGTCAGTATGTTCCTGCTTTCTCTGCGTTCGTAGTTGATGCTGTCCATGAGCTGGGTGATGAGGTGAATGCCAAGACCACCGATTGGACGTTCTTCTGCAGAGAGGGTTGTGTCCACTTCTTTACGCATGGTGGGGTCGAACGGCATTCCGCTGTCACTGATGACAAACTTGAGGCGTTTGTCGTTGGCGGCTGCCACAATGTGAATGTCGCCAGTGGTGCCTTGTGGATAAGCGTAGTTCATCACGTTCACCACAGCCTCTTCCATCGCAAGGTTCATCTGCATGGTGGTGGCCATATCGAAGCCTACTGCCTCACAAACGGTGTCCACAAACTCGTTGAGTTGGGGTACTTGGTCAACATCGTTAGTCAGCATGAGTTCTTGCTGGAACCGTTGATGGTGGTCTGGTTTGATGTAGCAGATGGTGAGCATGGTCAAGTCATCGCTTTGTTCAGCATCCCCAGTGAAGGCTTGTACTGCCTCTGTCACACTATCTATGATTTCTTTTGAGTCGAAGGCAAATGGAACGGCGTTAATCATTCGCTCTTCACCAAACAACTCATGCTCTATGTTCTCTGCTTCTGTGAGTCCGTCGGTGTAGAGGAAGATGGTGGTGCCAGGAACGATATTGGTTTCCTGTTGTGTGAATTTCCATCCGCCCATGATACCAATGGGGAGGTTGCTATCACAAGGAAGGAATACTTTCTGCTTGAGGTTATCTGCTTGATTAAGCAAGAGTGGGGCGTTGTGTCCTGCATTGCAGTAACGTAGTCGTCCTGTGGGTAAATCTAGTACTCCGATGAAAAGGGTGACGAACATGTTCAATTCGTTGTCTTCTGACATGCGGTCATTCATTTGTGTGATGATGCGGTCAGGATGTGGCTCGTGCATGGAGAGGGTTCGGAAAAGGGAACGTGCTACAGCCATGACAAGAGAGGCCGGTATGCCCTTGCCTGACACATCACCGATGCAGAAGAAGAGTTTCTCATCACGGATGTAGAAGTCGAAGAGGTCACCACCTACAGCTTTGGCTGGGGTCTGTTGTCCGTAGATGTCGATGTCGTCACGTTCTGGATAGGGTGGAAATATCTTCGGAAGCATCGACTTCTGGATGTTGCTGGCAATCTGTAATTCTCTTTCAATGCGTCCTTTCTGCTCGTTCACCTGTTTGAGCTCATCCATCTGGAATGTGAGCGATTTCTGCATTTTGCGGAAAGAGTTGTAGAGCCTCAACATCTCGTCTTTAGACTTAATCTTTGGCAGTTCCGCATCGAGGTTTCCGTATGCCACCTCGTTCACCGCATTGGTGAACTGCACCAAAGGCTTGGTGAGACGACGAACACCTGCTCGCAAAATAATGGCGAGCAAGATAAGCATGATCAAGATAATCACTGCCACGATAATGCCAGCTTGGGTGGCGTTGTGGAAGAATTCCTCTGCGCTGCACACAATCGCCATGGACCAACCTGTGCGAATAACAGGCTTATAGAATATGAATGATTGTCCTAAATGGGGTGAACGGAAACGCTTCATGTCATTCTTTCCTTCCACCATCTCGTGACCGATTTGTGCTAAGTCGTCGCTCTTCAACTTCTTTGCGGCATCGAAAATGGTCTCGCTCAGCACCGTCTTCTTGATGGGATGGGCAAGGTAGGTGCCATCTCTGGAGAGGATGAAGCAGTAGGATTGGTCGTAGTACTTCAGTGAGTCCATCATCTGTGAGAGCCAATCGAGTGATACGTCGGCAGTGACAATGGCATAGACATTACCTTCATTGTCTATCAGCGGATAACTGTAGGTGGTCATGGTTATCTCACCACCTCCCGTGTCACAATATGGTTCGCTCCAATGCCCCTTCTTCAATTGTTTAGGGGTTTGAAACCATTCCATGGTGGGGTAGTCATAGGTGGCGGTGCCCAATTGCTTGGAGATTATTTCGCCATTTTCTGCCCGATAGCTGTATGGAGAGAAATAGCGCCCTTCTTCGGGGTAATAGTTTGGCTCGAAAGCAATGGCAGACCCGACAATCATAGGGTTTGTCTCTAACATCTCACGGGTGATGCGATACATTTCCTCGTGGGGTGCATTCACATTCTTCTTGATCTCGTTGGTGTGATTCTTCACGGCTGTCTCCACCGCGATGAACACTTTGTTGATGTGCTCTTCTGCGTTTTCCAAAGCACTTGTGGCCCGCAGTTGTTCCTCGCGGAGGATGCCGTCGCGAACGAACAGGTTGGCGACAGCTGCAGTGGCCACTAAAATAATTGCTACCGTCAGAATGACCCAAAGGCTGAGACGGGATGCGAATGATCTAAGATTCCAAAAGCGATGTTTCATTTCATTAGAGGTTACTATGGCGTTTGATTTATTTCGGGTAGATATCGACTTTCTTCAGTTGACCAACGGAAGGTGTTGGTAGCAGAAAAGGGCTCCTGCGGCTGATTGCTGCCATCGGTGCTAAGCATGAAGGGAGCATTGGTGGTTGTTACAGTCAATCGGTTGGTTGTTTTGTCGACTGTGACCTTGCGGAAATTGTTGATAGGAGGCAGGGTGTAGTAATCAAATGTGCGCAAGGGCTCCCAATCAGTCGAGTAGAAAGCGACAGAGGAATCAGGAACGTCGTCGCAGAAGATTGTGCTGATGACCATGATGATTCGTGTACCGTCCTTCTTCGTGAGCATCTTCATTTCTTTTTCTGAGTTTTTGGAGATGATGAGGTGGGCATAGTCATCTGTTAGTTCTTCCATTGTTGAGAAGGTGCGGAAGAGGTTGCGTGTCTGCATGGTCTTGTTGTTCTTTTGATTGTCAACAATCTCCAAACGGTTATATTCTGACAAGATGGGACACACCTCTTGAGGCATCTTAAGGAAGAGGTCTTTGAGTGACTGTGCGTGAGTTGTCTCACATAAAAAGCACAGAAAGCATAGAAATATAGATGTTATTTTCATATTGCCGGATTTGAAAAACACTTAGCGTGCGGACTGATTATTCATGTCGGATAGCCTCTATCGGATCCATATTAGCTGCTTTTCGGGCTGGAATGTAACCGAAGATGATACCAATGAATGTGCAGACAGCGAAGGACACATAGATGGACCATGCTGGAATGCTGGACGGCATACCCATCAGTGGAACGACAAAGTTGCTGACAAGTCCTCCTAATAATATTCCCAGTAGTCCGCCTGTCAGTGAGATAAGCACAGACTCAATAAGGAATTGTAGTGATATGACTAAACCTGTAGCTCCGACTGCCATACGCAAACCAATCTCCTTGGTTCGTTCGGTTACAGACACGAGCATGATGTTCATGATGCCAATACCTGCTACAAGCAGGGAGAAGGCAGCTGCCACAACAAGGATGATAGTGACGGTGTCCATAGTGGATGACATGGTTTCCATCATCTCTGCTTGTGAACGGATGGTGAAGTCATCCACCGCATCAGCTTTCAGTTTATGGTTGCTACGCAGAATTTGTGTAAGTTCCTCGATGGCTGCATCGGACAGTTCCTCTGTGAGCGCAGAGCAGACAATGGAGGAGAAGTAGGTTTGGGCAGCAATGCGCTTCATCACACATGTATAGGGTGCAATGATCACATTATCTTGGTCCATACCCCAAGAATTATACCCTTTACTCTCCAGAACACCGATGATACGCAAAGGGATGGACTTGAAACGGATATTCTTACCGATGGCTTCCGCTTCCTTGCCTTCACCGAAAAGCTCCTTGACGATGGTTGTTCCAACAACACATACTTTGGAGGCTTTGCGAATGTCTTCCTCTGTGAAATTGGTGCCTTCTTCCAACTCCCATTGCTTGATGTCAAGGTATTCAGTAGATTCACCATACACGGTGCTGTTCGTGTTGTTATTACCATATATGACTTGACCGCCAGATGTAACTTCTGGAGATACATAGCTGACGAACTTCTTTTCGTCAATAATGCGCTGGTAGTCAGCCATCTTGAGAGTTTGCATGGCAGAAGGGTCTTGACGTACACCACCACGCCTGTCGGCTCCCGGACGAATGGTGAGTAGATTGGTGCCCATCGTGGAGAGTTCTTGACGGATGCTCTCTTTTGAACCCTGTCCGATGGACATCATGATGATGACAGCTGCCACACCGATGATGATACCGAGCATGGAGAGAAACGAACGCATCTTGTTGTTCGCCACTGCATTGATGCTGACTTTGAACAGATTTAATATATTCATAATTTAGTCGTCTTGTGGTTTGGGCAGGGCTGCAAGTGCTTCAGCTGCCGACTTGATGTTAGGGTTGATGGTGTCCTCGCGAATTTTACCGTCGCGCAGGTTGATGTTACGTGAGGCGAAGGATGCGATTTCCGGGTTGTGGGTCACGAAGATGATGGTGTGTCCCTCCCGATGCAGTTTTTGAAATAGCACCAGCATCTCAAATGAAGTGCGTGTGTCAAGGTTACCGGTTGCTTCGTCTGCGAGGAGCACAGCGGGGTTGTTGACCAATGCACGGGCGATGGCGACACGTTGCATCTGACCACCTGACATTTGATTGCTCTTGTGGTCGAGCCGGTCACCTAACCCCACTTCCTGCAAGGCTTTGATGGCAGCCTCCCGTCGTTGCTTAGCAGAGTACTTGTTGTTGTACATCAATGGCAACTCCACATTCTCTACAGCTGTTGTTTTCGCCAACAGGTTATAGTTCTGGAACACGAAACCAATTTTGCGGTTGCGTAATTTAGCTCGTTGGTTCTTTGACATCTTGCGGACTGGTGTGCCGTCGAGATAATATTCGCCAGAAGTGGGTGTGTCGAGGCATCCCAATTGATTAAGCAGGGTCGATTTGCCAGAACCTGACGTTCCTTGTATGGTCACGAACTCGCCTTCGTAAATTTTGAAGCTGACGCCACGCAAGGCTTTCACAGTCTCAGAGCCGACTTGAAAGTAGCGCTTCACATTGTCGAGTTCAATGACAACTTTACGATTGTCTTTCTGTTCGTTCATCTTCCAATCTTTCTGTTCGTTTATTATCTTGGGAAATTGCCACCACCGGGTCTGCCACCACCTGCACCAGGAGCACCGGCACCACCAGCGCCTGGACCACTCTGTGCACCACCTGCACCAGGAGCGCCTCCACGGTTTCTGTTACCACCTGGACGTGGCATGAATGGGTTGGATGTTGCTGGCCCTTCTGATTCTTCCTTGCCACCAATGATTTCGAAATCAGTGAGCACCTCTGTGCCAGCCTTGACACCAGACAATATTTCTGTGAGCATGCCATTGCTGATGCCGGTCTCCACTTTGTGTGCCTTGAAGACATCGCCTTCCTTTGTCCACACTTTGAAGGGAGACTGCACATCCTCTACTGTTTCACCTTCCTGCAAGAGGGCTTCGTTAGGAGTGAAGCGCAGCGCACGAGCTGGAACAGCCAATACACCATTCTTTTCCATTGTGTAGATGGTTACATTGGCAGTAAGTCCTGGCTTCAGTTTCAGTTGGTCGTTCGGAGCGGAGATGACCACCTCGTATGTGACCACATTGCTCTCGGTCGTGGCTTGCTGACGTACCTGAGTGACTGCACCTTCGAAGATGTCATCTGGGTAGGCATCCACTGTGAATGTGACGCGCTGTCCTTCTTTCACACCACCGATATCAGCCTCGTCAATGTCGGCAATTACACGCATGTCTGTCAAGTCCTGTGCAATGATGAAGAGGGTAGGGGTAGTCATAGCTGAAGCCACCGTCTGTCCTTCTTCCACTTCTTTAGAGAGCACTACGCCATCGATAGGCGATGTGATGGTGGCATAGCCAAGGTTGGTTTGTGCTTCAGTCACATTTTGCTGTTGCACCTTCACTTGCTGCACTGCCTGCTCATAGTTGAGCTTGGCATTTTCATAATCGTTGGCTGAAACAAGTCCTTTGTCGTAAAGTGTTTTATATCGCTTATAATTGGCTGATTGATAGCTGAGTGAAGACTGCGCGTTAGAGAGATTGCTCTGCGCCGAAGCCAATTTTGAGAGGAGATTGGTCTTGTCAAGTTCGGCAATAATCTGACCACGATGCACTTCGGAGTTGTAATCCACATAGATGCGGTCAATGATACCAGACACCTGCGTACCGACTTCCACCTCTGTGACAGGTTCAATAGTACCTGTAGCTGTAATGCTGGTGGTAATGTTCTGCTTTTCCACAGGAGCTGTAGAATAGATAACCTTGGGAGCTTCGTTACATGCAACAAAGGTGGTTGCAATAATGAGCGTTGAGAGTATATTGTTTGTTTTCATTGCTGATAAGAATAATAAATGGTCAATAATGAATGATTATAATTTAATGTTCTCCCCTGCATAAAAGTTTAGCATGGCGGCATTGAGCAGTGCAGTGTATTTGGTTTGCAACAATTGCTGCTCGGCCTGTAGCAGGTTGTTCTTACCCGTAGTCAGTTCTACGATGTTTTTGAGTCCAAGGTTGAATTGCTCACTGACGAGGTCGTAGCTTTCCTGCATACTCTTCACGTTGTTACGGGCAGAGATGAACTGCTGTTGCGATGTCGTGGCATTCAGCCAATAATTTTCAATAGTGGAGTAGAGCTGTTTCTGCTGTTCTTGCAAATTCAGTTCGCTGGTCTGCAAGGCGTACTTAGCTTTGCGGATGTTAGTGCGTGTTTGGTGATTATCCACGATCGGTATAGATACAGACAGACCTAATGAGTTGTTCATGTTGGTTTTAACCTGCTTGAAGAAGTCTGTGTCTTGACCAGATGAGTTGCTCGAACCGATACCAGCCGTCAATGAAACGGTGGGCTTATAGCCGGCACGAGCTGAATGAATGGCAATTTCAGATGACTCGATGTTCAACTTTCCTGACTGTATTTCAGGACGGTTTTCAAGCGCTGCGTTATATACGGCTTGTTCATTGGGAATCATTGCCAGCACTTGTGCGTCAGACACTTCGGGGATGGCGATGTCGAACGTCTCGTCGTCGTGAATCTCCAGAAGTTGCTTCAGTTGCAGTTTGTAATTGGCAAGTTGAGATTGGGCAGACACCAACGAATACTCGTCTTGGCTCACTTGCGCCTCTAATTGCACAAGGTCAACACGAGCAAGGCTGCCCACCTCCACCATGGTCTTAGCACGATCTCGTTGCATCATGCTTGACTTGATGATTTCTCTGCACACATTGACAGCCTCAGTTTCATAAAGAATCTGAACGTACAATTGCGCAATCTGTTCTTGAATGGTGTTAGCCTGTTGCTCGATGCCCAGTTCCGCAATCTTCTCTGTAAGTTTGTTCTGCTTGATGGTGTTTGTGTTTCGGTTTCCGTTCCACACAGTCCAGTTGGCATTGATGCCATAGGAACCATTGTAGGATACCGTGTTACTGTTGGTGGTCATTGTTCCACCTGCAAGGTTGATAGTCGTTTCGGCGAATGGACGCCACGAAGCATTTTGGTTTGTGCTGAACGACACGGAGGGAAATAGAGCTGCTTTGCTCTGCAATACGTCCTCATGGTCGGAAGCTGCTGTTATCCTTTTCTGTTGCAGTTGGATGTTGTTGGCAAGAGCATAATCCAGACATTCTTGCAGTGTCCAGACCTTTTGCCCCCATGCCATGCCGCCGCTCAGCAACATCGATAAAGCAGTTATAAAGTGTTTAGTGCTCATTGATGATAATATAGATGGATAATAAATATTTAGTTCACAAAAAAAGCAGTCGGACTGTAAGCCGGGTTTTGTACGTGTCAACAGATGGCTGATGGCACGTGTCTGTCATTTATCTACTCCATGAGTCACCCCATGGCTCTAGCGTTCTACCCTCCACCGCATGAGCCCCGGCCCTGTTGCATTGCTGCTCAGACCTTCGTCAACTTGAGCGGGCGACCCTCTGTCGGGTGGTTTACATGAACTTGCAGCTCCCAAGATGCACAGCCGACATGTCACCATGCCGCTGGTGAGCTCTTACCTCACCTTCTCACCATTTCAGCCGAAGCTGTTGTTATTTTCTTCTGCATTACTCAACCCTCGCGGACTGCTTCCGTATTAAGAAGTGGGATGCCCTATGCTGCCCGGACTTTCCTCTTGAGTCCCCGAAGGGGCTTCCAGCGACAGACCGTCCGGCTGCTTTCAACTTGCAAAGTTAATCAAAAATGTGACAAAAAAAGGCAAACCATGGAAAAATGGCTTGTCTTTTTAAGTTTTTTTGTATGAAAGAGTTCGGTTTTGCCTCAAAACACATGAAAAGCGTTACTCTGCAGAGCAATCTTCCCACAGCAGTACGGCACCGTTTCTTCGTGCAGGATCAGGACCTACAAAATCCATAGAGTAAGGGCTTCCCGTAGTGGGACTCTTGCCAAGATAGCGGTGGTTCTTCAGCGAGTAGAGCATGAAGTCGTGGTCGAGATAGTCTTGCCAAAGGAACACCTCTGCTTCTTCTGCATTCGTGGTGAAGCGCACATCACCAGCCAATCCTTCGCCATACACTTTAATGTATCGGCCATCCACGCACTTCAGCGACACTTTCCCATTGCCCTTGTCGATGAGTTGGAACTGTGTGAACTGACTCTTGTCGCCATTATGAGTGTCGTAGAGGATGCCGTGAGGGTCACAAACGGCTGGACGGTTGGTGGCTTTGTTGATGATGCGGAAAGTCGTGCCGTAAGGAATATTCCACGAACGGTCAGCACGTGGCTCCTCCACGGTGAAGTTGTCAAACTCGGCATAACCTCCGTTTTTTCCCTTCACGTTGAAGGCAAAGAGGGCATGGCGTGAGCCCTGGAAAGTGATGAGCTGATAACTTAGGGGAATCTCATAGCCAATCGTTTGAAATGTTACGCCATCGGTTGAGTAGGCATACTGCATTTGATCGTTGTCGTAGTCACCAATACAGCGAAGCCAGATTTTTCCCTTCGGCAAACTGACAGGTGCAACAACAGGTGCGAGCTCTGGTTTATTTTTGCCTTGATCCCAAAAGCGAAGAAGGAATGTGTTGGTATGGTCATCCCTCATAATGCCTATCCATGAGCAAGGGACATTGATGTTGCCCAATCCTGCCACATCGCCATCTTTCAGTCCTTTCACCGAAAGTTCCACGGTGGCAACAGATTTTGGACCTATGACACGCTGGGTGAGCGAATTGCGTGCCCACATCAGCTGTTCTGCAGGCATAGAGTTGAGGCGAAGTCTGCCACCTTTCAGACTCCACATCTTGTCATCGGGGTTGTGGTTCCATTGCCACACACGTCCCAAGGTCTTGCCGTCGAAATTCTCGCTGCGAACGTAAGGCGCATACGGTTCAACGGGCGTGTTTCCGCTGCCATAGTCATATTGACCTTCAGCCGTGCCGGGCTTAAACCAAGTGCGTGGAGCCCTTCCAAGATTTCCGTTCAATCCAACCATTGGCCAGCCATCTTTCCATGTCATCGGCATCAAGCATACGGTACGGCCAATGGAGTGGAAGTCCATCATGAAGAGTGCCCACCATGAACCGTCCTTGTACTGCACGATACCACCCTGATGCGCATTGGTGCATGCTGTTGCATCCTTATCCACACCACCAAGGCTGAACTTCGTGTCATCTTCACCGATGCGGTATTTCACATCACGAGGGACTTGTGTGAGCGAGGCTGCATGATAGCCGTAGGTTTCATCTGCTGTGATGACACGCGTTTCGTAAGGTCCCCAGATGCTTTTCGAACGGGAACAAAGCGTGCGCCCATTCGGCTTGTAGTCAGTAGATATGAGGTAGTACATCCCATTGATTTTGTACATGTGATGTCCTTCGCCTACTCCGTTCCCTTCTGGAATGATGACACGTTCCGTACCCTCGACGGGACCGCTCATGTCGGGTTTCAGTTCCGTGCATTTCACTGTACCATAGCCATGAATGGCATACACTTTTCCGTCATCGTCGAAAAGCACGCCCAAGTCGTAGATGTCACCCTTCATGTTGTGGTGTTCCCATGGCCCCTTGATGTCCTTAGATGTGTAGCACTGTAAGCCTTTGCCGTTCACGTTTGAAAAAACATAGAACTGCCCGTTCGCATAACGGATGGCAGGTGCCCAAATGCCTTGTCCGTAAATCTCCTTGTGGTTCTTCAGCGAGAAGGCCTCGTCGTCAAAGTCGAAGCGGTCGAAGCAATACGAGATGTTCTCCCAGTTCACAAGGTCTTTCGAGTGCAGGATAACTAATCCCGGCACCGTATGCATGGTGGTGCCAGCCAAGTAGTAATCATCTCCTACGCGCAAGATGTCTGGGTCGCTGAACTCATCATAAAATAGGGGGTTCGTAAATGTTCCATTGCCGTTGTCGGCAGTCCAGGAAACATGTTGTGCGTTTGCGCACAGGCACATGGCCATTGTCAGTAAGTAGCTAATTAGTCTCATGTCGTTTTAGTGTAAGATATAAGTGTTTTATAATTAAATGTATGATTGCTGCTACAAAGGTACGCATTTTTTCGTGTGTTTCAAATATCAAAGGGTAAAAAGGATGATAGGGGAGGATGTTCTTCTCAATTTGGGGTACAGATTGAAAAAAATGTACCGATAAATCCATGATTCTCCATTTTTCTCACTACCTTTGAACACAAATTTGAAAAATCATGAATACAAAACCACAAAATGTTTCAGTTCAAGCGTGCTTTCATCATGTGGTGAAAGTGTTGGCTATAGCTGTCTTCTTTGGCATTGCCCTTTCCATAAATGCTCAAGTGGAAAGGAATCAAGTTTACAATATCTTTTTGGGCGAGGTGCGATATTCCAACCCTAATGAAAGATTGTCCTCGACTGAAGCGTTCGGTCAGATTATGAGGGCGGCTGTGACGGGAAAAGCCAAGGTGCAGGCACCTGAGTACCAGGAGATGGTGAAGACAGCCGTGGTGAATGGTCTCTCCAGGGCATATCGCTATCGACTAAGTGAACGTCAGGCTCAGCTTGGCGATGAATCGGAGGTGGGTAATCTCTTGGCTGATGTCAATATCACCAATATTGCTGCATCTTCAGAATCCACAAGCTATAAGGACAAGAATGGTAGGACTTATATTGACACCAAATTCAAGGGAGAAGTGGATGTGACCATCACTTTGACAGATGTGGGCACAGAAGAGGTGATAGGTGCGCCCTCATTTTCCACCTCGGGTACCAGCTCTTCCACAAATGCTTCCCAAGAGCAAGCTTTCAAGAGTGGTATTGGCTACTTGGCGAACCGCATATCCACATGGCTTAACCAGACTCTTCCTCTGCAAGCTAACATCATCGAGGGTAATGCCGTCAAGAAAGACAAACAAAAGAAAGTTTACATTGATTTGGGCAGTCGTGAAGGAGCTTTCGCTGGTATTCACATGGGTGTCTATATCGTCAAGACCATTGCAGGTCGCGAAGCAAGACAACAAATTGGTAAACTGAAGGTGGAAAGTGTACAAGGCGATGATATTAGTCTTTGTAAGGTACAAAGTGGTGGTAAAGAAATCAAAAAAGCTATTGAAGCGGGCGAACAACTGTTGGTCATTTCTCTTTAACTCTTGTGAGCGCAGCTAATTAACTTCCCATTTCACTCTCAAAACTTATATCTTTAACTATATTTGAAGTGCCCCCTGAAAGGTTTGTTTAACTTTCGGGGGGCACTTCAATGTTGTAGCACCCTTTTGTTTTATGGTGTTGTTTGCTATACGAAACCTTGTGGTTTACTTCGTGATAGGCTTATACTTTGGTACGAGAGTCTTCATGATAACCCAACCGATAAGGTAAGCGACAGCACAATAGCAGAAGACAATCATGTAGCCGGCTGGCTTGCCATCCATTGCAAAAAGATGCAAGGGCTGTTGTATTATTTCACCACCTAATTCTTGAACTTTAGCAACCAATTCTAATGCATTAGTATTTGGCTTCAACTTTTCTGTTATATTGAAAACTTCGTTGATAGCATCTGCAGAGAGTTCCAATGTTTTACCTTTGTATGTAAATGATCCTGCTGCATAAGTAAATAACATGCCAGCCCCTTTGTTGATTGCAAAGGAACAGAGTCCGCCAAACATGGTGCCGATGCCGGTGATGGTGGCAATGGCTGATTTAGGGAACATGTCACCAATGGTGGAGTAGAGGTTGGCTGACCACGCCTGATGTCCTGCTCCTGCTAAACCTATGATGATGGCTGGAATCCAAGGGGAAATACCTGAAAGAGGTTGAGCAAACATCGCGAAAATGGGGAAAAAAGCAAAGATTAACATGGCACGCATACGTCCAGCGTATGGGTTCATGCCCATCTTCTCGACGAAGAGTTTGGGCAGGTAGCCACCATAGATAGAGATAATAGTGACGATAAGATAGAGCGTAAATATGAGCATCTGCCCCATTGTGGTTTTTGTTGAATAGCCGAGTTCGGAGAAGTAGGCGGGTGCCCAGAAGAGGAAGAACCACCACACGCCGTCGGTCATGAGTTTGCCGACGATGAACGCCCAGGTCTGACGGTACTTGAAGCAGTCGAGGAAGGAGAGTTTCACTTCATTCTCGTCTGTTGGTGCGGCAGCAGATTCATCAGCAGCGGTTTCCTTATCGGATTCTATATAAGCCAATTCAGCCTTGTTCACGAACTTGCTTTCGGCTGGTGCTGAATACATGAACAGCCAAGCGCCTGCCCACAGGAAGCCGATGGCACCGATGATGATGAAGGCCATTTCCCAACCCATGTGCTCGGCAAGCACAGGAATGGTGAGGGGGGCGGCGAGGGCACCTACAGATGCTCCCGCGTTGAAGATTGAGGTGGCGTAAGCACGGTCTTTTTTCGGGAAATACTCTGCTGTCACCTTGATGGCTGCGGGGAAGTTGCCCGATTCACCTGTGGCAAGAATGATGCGGCAGGCAAGGAAGAGCCAAACGCTGGTGGTGGAGATGACAAGGGCAAGGTCGGTGCCTTTTTCTACAGCTCGCAGCGCTTCGATGTCGGCAATACCAGTGAGTTGCATGGTGGCCCATCCGCAGGCAGCGTGGAGACATGCACCGAGCGACCAGATGATAATTGCCCAGATGTAGCCCTTCTTAGTTCCCATCCAGTCGATGAACTTGCCCGCAAAGAGCGAGATAAAGGCATAGAAGATGGAGAACGTGGCGGTAATGTTGCCGTAGTCGTTGTCATTCCAATGGAAGTCGAGTGCGATGAAGTCTTTCCATGTGAGTGAAAGCACTTGGCGGTCCATGTAGTTGACCGTGGTTGCAAGGAAGAGCATCGCACAAATAACCCAACGGTAGTTGGTCATTTTGTTAGTGGTTGTACTCATTGTTAGTTTTCTATTTGTAGTTTATGTTTTTAATTCTCTATACATTATTCTCTATACATTACCAACTCCACTCCTGCTCCCTGACAATCGGCACCCATAGGAGGATTCTCCTTCAACAATCGGATGCGTACAGATTGTGCCTTGGGATATTCGGCAAGAATGGCCTTGGTAATGCGTCCTGCAGCATGCTCGACAAGAAAGGAGGGTTGCGCCATCTCACGCTTGATGGTCTCATAGAGGTCGGCATAGCTGATGGTGTCATCAACAAAATCGCTTGTGATAGCATCCTGAATATCAGTCTCCACTTCGCAGTCGATGGTGAAATAGGCACCCACTTTCCGCTCCAGCTCCATCACTCCATGATAGGCATAGAGCCGCAGTCCTTCGATGATGATTTTATTCTGCATTCCGTAGGTCGTCTTTGAGGTCATCAGAAAGGTCATCTTCACCTGTGGTGTACTTCTTCAAAGCGCGTGCCACGCCATTTGCCCATGTGTTGATGTTCTCGTTCTCAAGTTGTAGAGAACCAACCAGTTTGATGACGTTGTTCAAAGGCATTCTGTAACGGAGGATTCCACTGATGAGTTTGGCGTAATTCCAATATTCCTTGTTGAAGCGTTCAGACAGCCCCTCGACGGTGGTTTTGTAACCTCGACGGTTGACGAAGGTGAAGTCGTAGCGCTTATTGCCATCTTCATCAATGTGTTTGATGATGTACCCTTTTGTGACAGTCTTGGGTAATGCGATACCGTCTTCGTCGTCAAGCACACCTGTAAATATCTCATATGGATAGCCGTCGAGCAATCCTACGAATGCGACCCATTTTTCTTTTTTGTTTTGGAATTTCACTACATCACATTCAAGACTGACAGGGCGTTTCTCTGTGATTTCGAATTCAGGACGGAAGGAGTAGATTTCGTTGTCAAGCATCGACATCAGTTCCTCACGTTCTTTGTTTGTTCCATGTTCGGGGTCATATGGCTTCAATGCCTTTTTCAACTTCTTCTCGCCAAACTCCACTAAAGTGTTCAGAATGTTCGCTGATAAAGATTGTACTGGTGACATGTTAGGTGCTTTTATTGCAAAAATTGTTAAGTAGAGGCAAAAATACGGCGATTTTACGACATGACAAAATAAATGTGGCAGGAAATGCTTATCTTTGCACAATTGTAAATCGCAAATCGTTTAATTGTACTTTTTATGGAATCATTTGTCAATAGGCGCACTATCCGCAAATATAAGCAGGAAGACATCTCTGCTGAGAAAATAGATGCATTGTTGTTGCAAGCATCAAGAGCTGCCACCATGGGCAATATGCAGTTGTACAGTGTGGTGGTGACACGTTCGGAAGAGATGAAGGAAAAGTTGTCGCCTCTCCACTTCGGACAGCCAATGGTGAAAGATGCTCCTGTGGTTCTCACGTTCTGTGCTGACTTCAACCGATTCACGAAGTGGTGTGAACTACGCAATGCCGATGCGGGTTATGACAACCTGCTCTCATTCCTCAATGCGGCGAGCGACACATTATTACATGTGCAGGCATTCTGCACGTTAGCTGAAGAGGCAGGCTACGGCACATGCTATCTTGGCACCACGCTCTACAATCCGCAGGGCATCATTGATGTGTTGAAATTGCCTAAACTCACTTTCCCCATTGCCACCATTACTGTGGGTGTGCCAGACGAACATCCGGAACAGCCCGACCGTCTGCCACATCAGGCATATATTCATGAGGAAACATATCACGACTACACGCCCAACCAGCTGGACATCATCTATTTCTTTAAGGAGCAGTTGGAGGAGAATCAGAAATATGTGGCCATCAACAAGAAGGAGAACTTGGCACAGGTGTTCACGGATTGTCGCTACACCCGCAAAGACAACGAAGCCATGTCGGAGGGTTTGATTCAGACACTGAAGAATCAGGGATTCCTCTGAGCAATTGCATGACAAACAGAAAGTAAAAAGGGGAGGGAACTCATCACGAGTTCCCTCCTCTCATTAAACATAAGTTATCTATAGGAATTGGTTAGTATGGATTCTGTTTATACGTTTGTCTTTAGTTTAGCCATCAGTTCTTCAATGTCATCGCGGACATAATCCTCCGCTTCCATCAAGTCACTAATCTGTTTCAATCCATGAAGAACGGTGGCATGGTTACGGTTACCGATTTGACGTCCTATCTCTATATGAGAGTTGTCGGTGAGCTGATCAGCAAGATACATGGCTACCTGACGGGCATAAGCAATTTTCCGTGTGCGTTCGCGTGAGTCAATCTGGTTGATTTTCAAATTGAAATGTTCGCAAACAGACTGCTTTACATCGTCGATGGTAAGTTCCTTGCTGGGCTTCTCCACGAATCGTGGCATCACTTTCCGTGCCAATGCCATGTTGATGTCGCAGTTATAGACAACGGAATAAGCCATCAGCGAATTGATGATGCCTTCAAGGTCGCGAACGCTGTCATCAATGTTCTCAGAAATATATTTAAGAACGTTGGTGGGAATTTTCAGGCCTTCTTTTTCCACTTTCGCAGAAAGAATACCAAAGCGGAGATTCTGCGTGGGCTTTTCTATCTCTGCCTGCATGCCCCACTTGAAACGGGTGAGCAGTCGGTCCTCCAAGCCTTGGATGGCAATGGGAGGACGGTCGGCAGAAAGGATGATCTGCTTGCCGTTGAGATGCAGATGATTGAAGATGTGGAAGAATGTGTTTTGAGTCTTGTCCTTACCAGACAACTCCTGCACATCGTCAAGTATCAGTACGTCAATGCTTTGATAGAAACGGATGAATTCGTTGGTCTTATTCTGACGGACGGCATCTGTGAATTGTACCGTGAAGAGGTGAGCGGAAAGGTAGAGCACACGCAATTGAGGATGCAGTTCCTTGATGCGATAACCGATGGCGTTGATGAGATGGGTCTTTCCACATCCTGAAGGACCATACACGAAGAAAGGGTTGAACGTCTTGGCAGGGTTGTTGGCAATAGATTCACCCACTGAACGTGCCAGACGGTTGCTTTCACCTTCGAGATAGCTCTCAAACTTGTAGCCAGGAATCAACTGAGAATCGAGATCTTGCACCTGTGGGGCAGTTACGTCGTCAGGAGTCTTGCGCGAGTCTTTGCGTGGTTCACCATTGACCACTTTGGGTGTCATTGCTGTTTTCTCCCTCACTTCGCCACCTCGTTTGGTGTTTACAACCTTTACATTATAATATAAAGTCTGAATGCTGTTACCAAAAACTCGTTTGAAGGTAGATGCCATGAGTGGCAAGAAATTGTCCTCCAAAAACGTCTTCACAAATTCGCTGGGCACATCAAGTATCAGCTTGCCGTTCTCGAAGCTGTGCAGCTCCACGAAGGCAAACGATGCCGCGAATTGTTTGGGGGAGATGTTGTCGCGAATGATGTCGAGGCATCTCTCCCACAACAGTTTTGGATTTTGTTCTGTTTCTACCATTTTAGCTTTTGGTGATTCTCATATAGTTTTTACGAATGCAAAGTTCGCTTTTTTTTTTGAAACCACAAAATTTCATTTTTTCAGTGTTTCAAATGTGAAGGTAAAAAGTGCTTCATTTCAGCTATTTACGCATTTTAAGTTCTTGGAGGTCTTGACTGATGTTGCTTTTTTCTTTCGTCTTGATTTTTAATTGGTTATATATTTGTTTCACGTGTGAAACAAATGGTGGTAAATATTTTTTTATCGCTTCTAATTGGTTGTATTTGATAGTTTTTCAGTGCTTCTCAAAATGGACTTGAAAAAGAAGAATGTTGTTTGAACAAAATTCAAATAACATTCTTCTTTCATCTTTTTTTCATTCTCTTTTTTTACTTGTCTTTTTTACCGAAAAGAGAGAAGTGAACGTAGCGTTTTGGATGCAATCTGAAGTCTTCAAGCAGACGTGATGAATTCAGCATGGTTGAGTCAATGTGCAAAGCAATGGAGTTGTCATTCATCAGCATGCCGAGCGACGTCTCCTTGCTGTTCATGGCTGTGTTCATCTTGAAGGTCATTTCCTGCACGCCTGCCATGGTGGCATCAGCTTTTTGGGCAATACCGACCAAATCTATCTGGGTCAACTGCCCTGTTGTTGTTTCCAGATTGTCGCAGATGTTGTTTGTCTTTGCCATGAGCTGTGGCACATCCTTCCCGAGCAGACCATTGATTTGGCGAGTGGTCATCCGTAAGTCTGCAGATACAGCTTCCATGTTATGCAGTGAGGAAGCGATGGCTGGGTCATTTGCCATTGTGTTGATGGCAGTCAAGATAGAATCCATCTTGGGTAACAGCGCTTCCACTTTGGGTATCATGTTACCAGCTTCGGTCATCAGGTCAACCATTGGAGCACCCTTGATGGTGTCACCCGGATGAAGAATGGCAGTGGGATTAGGACCTAATCTCAAATTCATCATGGCACTTCCCAACATCTCCTTTGTCATATAGACACTGGTGCCTTCTGGAATTTGGAATTTAGGATTGACCGTGATCTCCACAGTCAGGTTCTGCTTGTCGGAATTGAAAGTGATGGCTTTTACGGTACCCACCTTCAAACCGTTGGCACGCACATCAGAAGCTGTGGGCATACCTTGCACATCGGCGATTTCCACGAAATAGGACACCTCATCACTAAAGAGTTTCAGACCCTTAAGGAAGATGATGCCGACATAAACGATGATGGCGGAAAGAATGGCCACCGATGCGATTTTGATTTCTTTGCTGATTTTCATATTATTCTTCAAATGTCACGATGAATGCTTGGGGGAATTTATCAAGGATGGATTGGCGCAATTTCTTCGCTTCATCCATATTGGTGGCAGAACCGTAAGTGTAGATATATCTGCCTTCCTTTTCGTGCCTCTCACACTTCAAGCCCTTGAACTGCTTGTCGTTGCTTTTCAGTTTGGCACTGCCAGAGAAGATTTGCACCTTATACACCGTGCGCTTTTCACCATTTGTTGTGGTCGGTACGCTTGTTGTGGTGCTGGCCTCAGAGGGTGCTTCAGTCGCAGTCGTTGTTGGCACAGGAGTGGTGGATGGCTTTTCTAACTTTGATTCCTTGCCAGTTTTCTGTGCCTTGTATTTCACAATGGCATTGTAAATGCTCTTTGCCATTGTTTGCCTACCAGACGTTGACATCAGGAACTGTTCTTCCGATGGGGTGGAGATGTAACCGACTTCCAACAACACGCTTGGCATATATGTGAGACGTAGTACGGCAAGATTGGCCTGCAAGACACCCATGTCATTTCTGCCTGCCGTATGTACCATCTCGTTTTGCACCATCTTGGCAAAGTTCACGCTCTCCTTCATGTCGTGGTCTTGCATGAGTTCGAACATGATGTTGCTTTCGGGTGAAGGGTTGTAGTTGTATTTCTTGGCATCCTCGCCTTCGAGGGCAATCACAGAGTTTTCTCGCTTTTCCACAGCCAGATTGGTCGATGCCGTGCGGAGGGTGAGGGTGTAAGATTGTACACCTGTTGCCTTTCGTGCATTCTTTGGCAAAGCATTGGTGTGGATGCTCACAAAAAGGTCGGCTTTCGCTTTGTTGGCAATTTCAGCGCGTCTTCCTAATTCAATGAACACGTCCGTACTTCTCGTATAGATTAACTTCACATCAGGACAGCTCGCCTTAAGAAGTCTTCCCACTTCGAGCGTGATGCCCAAATTGATGTCTTTCTCACGGTTGGAAGACGATGAACCGATGGCACCGGGGTCTTTCCCACCATGTCCAGCATCAAGCACCACAACAAATTGCCCACCATCAGTCATGGCCGAGGTTGGAATGGCATAAAGCAGGGTGCCTAATAATATAATAATGTGTAAAAGCCTTCTCATATTAATTTTAAATCGTTGCAAAGGTACAAAAAATAATTGATAATTGATGATTGATGATTGATAATTAGTTATTCAGATAAAAAAATAGCGACCAAGCGCCACAAAATAAGCGGCTGCTTCCTTCTTGTTTCTGTGTAGGAGCTCACCCGTAAACTTTGGGGCACTAACAAAGAGAGGTTCTAAAGCTTTATGGCAAGCCCTGCAACGTAATTACCTTTCACCCTGCGGGCAAATTACGTTACGCCCTGTACCGTAATTACGTTTGTTGGTGTGGCGTATTAGATATAGTGACTACTTTGTGAAAAGGATGGAATAGTATCAGAAATAGATTTGTATTCTATTGATAATGAATAAAATGTGGTGATGCTTGAAGGTGCCTTAACTGCACTGTCACAAACACGTTGAGCCTAACGACACAAAGCTCACGAGCCTTGTGGGGGTAAGCTCGTGAGCTTTGTGTCGTTAAGCTCAAAGTGCTACTTTCACTCCTGCTGTGTACCACACGCCAGGTTGTTTCACGTTGGCATAGTCGTAGTAGGGGTGGTTGGTCAGGTTGTTCGCCTGCACATAAAATGTGTAGTGAGGTTCTGCCCACTGCATTTTGAGATCAAGTGTGGCATAGGTTCCATAGCTTTGGTGCTCACCTGTTAGGGCATTCTCAAAGTCTCCTTCACGGTTTTTGAGGGTGAAGTCCCATTGTGCCGTGAGTTTGCCGAAGATGCGATGATTGTATGAAGCAACGAACTTGTGACGCAGGAAGGTCATGCGGGATGCGTATTGGGCAGCTTGCTCGGCATCGACACGATATTTGTAGTTGTAGCAATAGCTGAGGGTGAGTCTCTGCAGCAGAGCGTTCACACCCCATTGTTGGGTGAAATCAAAGGTGCCCAACGCCTCTGCACCAATGTTGTCTATATCGCTGTTGGCAGTGGTGTAGAAGGTGTCATTGGGGTATTTCACCCAGTCAATCATATCCGTTCCCTTGCGATAGAATCCTTTGACTTGTACCCTGAAGAAGTCGCCCGTGTAGCTTGCGCCAAGATGCCAATCTGTGCTCTTTTCAGGGTTTAGTTGTGCGTTTCCTTGCAGCCCGGGACCATTGTAGTAAATGTCTGTATACGTGGGTGTTCGTAGGCTTTGATTGAAGGATGCATAGAACTTCCATTTGGCTGCAGGCCGCCATGCAAGGTCTATGCCCGGATATAACTTCATGCCACCTTCGACTGCTGTGTTATGGTTGGCAAGTACGCCGAGCGAGAGGGTGAGGTGGTCAAAGAGAATGTCGTGCTCAAGATACAGGCTCACATTGCTACGCCCATCCTTGTATTTGTAGTGTTCATTCCATCCGGGAACTTTATACTTGTGCTGTTCATCTTCTGGAATCTCTTTGCCCAAACGGGTGGAGAGAATGTTCTCCCGACGGAACTCCACACCAACAGCCGTCTTGCCCAATGCCCATGTGGTATAGGCGTTGAGATTGGCTCCATAGACATTGGTCTGATGGAAATTTTGGTAAGCAGCCGGATTGTCGCGCCACCACACGTAATGGTCGAGGGAACGGTTCCAATACAATTGTACGGGAACATGGATTCTACCTTTATATTCAGCTTGCGCGGCAATGAGGTAACGACGATCCTGCTCATACTGGGAATCAGAACCTGTGCCATAGAAAGTGTTGGCGCCATAGTTCATGGTGCTCAATCCTGCCTGAAGCGTTGCGTCGAACAGCTGACTTTCATATTTGCCGTTCCAATAAGCATTCCCTTTATTGAAATCATCGTTGCTTGTACCTCCATCACTTCGAGCATATCCTCCACTAACTCGATTGTTGAAGTGGTTAGTCTTCAAAGAAACATGTGCATTGGCTCCGAAAGATCCATACGAACCTCCTTGCAAATGGGCACCGGCACTGCTTTTCTTCTCTGTGCGTGTCACAATGTTAACTGCTCCCGCAAAAGCTTGACAGCCATACACTCGACTGGCTCCTCCCTCAATCACTTCAATGCGTTCAATGTCATCCACATTTACAGGAAAATCTGCAGCCAAATGTCCCGTGTGGGGATTGCTGATGTTGATGCCGTTGAGCAGGATGGTCAACTGGTCTTCCGTGCCACCATTCACACCGATGTCCGTCTGTATGCCGAATCCCCCACGTTGACGCACATCGACTCCTGCTGCAAGTTTGAGCAGGTCGTTGACAGAACTGGCACTTGATGCTTCAATTTCTTGTTTGGTAATCACTTGAACGAGACGTACTGCTTTGTCTGCTGGTAACGGAGCGCGTGTGCCTATTACCTCCGTTTCATTCAGATTCATCTCGTATGTTGTCTTGTTTTCTTGTGCATGCAATGCTTCAGCCACATTCCATATGGCTGCTATCAAAATAATCAGTTTTCTCATGTTTTGTCGTTAAAAGAATTTTCCAATGATTTCTATTTTCTCACTTTGGCTGATGCCACCAGGATTTGTGCCGGGCCATCCTTCAGGAACACTCATGTTCCACTGGCGATAGTAGTCTTTCCAAAAGGTGGTGATGTTACCGTTCTTGTCATGAAAAGACATGGGAGTTTGAGGAAAGAGTTCCTTCCCCTCAGCATCAAAATACGAATAGTGGATCAGTTCGCTGCAATAGATGGCAGAATCACTTGGCATGTATTGATGGTCATAAGGTCTGCCAAGATATGTTTTAGCCCTCTCTACGGATGCAGCGACATTGGAGGTGTCCTTCAGCCTGCCGAGCAGCACCATCGGGTTGCCGGTAGGGGTATGGTCACAATGTTCAAAGAAAGATTGGATAGGGTGAAGCCAAACGCCATGTTTGTCGGAGGCTTCGAGCGCGTATGTTCCAGATGACTCTTTACATACGATGGCTACATGAGAAACTCGCTGAAGGTCGATGCCTTCAGTCACAGATACGATGGCTTGCGCAATGCCATCACGAGCGGGACTTGCTACACAGAAGAGCAAATCGCCGTGTTGAAGCGCTGTGAGGTCAAGCAGTTCGTCTTCTCCGCCTGAAGAAGATGTACCTGTGCTATTGCTCTGCTCATCCATGGTCGGGCGTTGGCTCATAGCCATTATGGCAGCCGACGAATCAGGACAGGCAACAGCCAAGGTGGCAACACTGAGCACGCTGATGCGAATCTCCTTCTTCAAACTGAGGAAGATTGCATCGCCACGACGTGAGAAGTGATGCCACTTGATAGCCTCGGGCTTCTTGATTGTTGTTTTTTTCATTCTGATTTTAATTATTGATTATATGGGCTTTATCAGCCTATTGTCGTTTAAGATTTCGTTCCGCATCCATACGGAGGAAAATGAAGAGCAGCAAAGTGAATCCCCACAGAGAAGAACCGCCATAGGAGAAGAAGGGGAGGGGAATACCGATGACAGGAGTCAAGCCCAGCACCATTCCCACATTGATGAACAAGTGGAAAAGGAAGATGCAGAGCACACAATACCCATAGACTCTTCCCATCGTGTCCGTTTGTCGTTCAGCAAGTGCGATGAGTCGCCAAATGAAGAGCAGATAGACAATGAGCACGCCTGCCGAGCCGATGAATCCTTCTTCTTCGCCCACTGTGCAGAAGATAAAGTCCGTGTGTTGCTCTGGCACATATCTTAGTTTCGTCTGCGTACCATTGAGAAATCCTTTGCCGAACAAGCCACCAGAACCAATTGCAATCTTTGCCTGATTCACATTGTAGCCGGCACCACGAGGGTCGTCTTTCATGCCCAACAACACTTCGATACGGATACGTTGGTGGTCATCCAAATGCTCAAATAGTGTGTCGGTGATATAGAAGAAAGACGTGGACATGATGGCAAAGAGTGTTATCATGGCATAGCGTATCAGTCGGTTGTAAAGAGCTAATACGATGAGGTAGCAAATCATCAAGATACATAACCCCAACATCACATAGCAGACGTTGAATGGAATAGCATAAATAGAGAAGAGCATTGCCAGCAATGTGCCGCCAAAACAGGTGTATGCCATCAATTTCACCGCACGAAGGTTTTTGCAATACACCCACACCATACCAATCGTGAATATCATGGCTAGTAATAGTACTGTGAACTCTCCAATGGACACAGGCATGTCGGTAATGTAGTCTTGACTGAATTTCATGCCCACCACAAAATACACGACACAGGCAAATCCTGTAAACAACAAGGAACCTGTCATGCCCTCTCTATATAGCATCAAGAAAAATGCAAAATAGACAAGAGCAGAACCTGTCTCCTTCTGAGCAATGATGAGGAGCATGGGAAGGAATATCATTGCAATGGCGATACCGATGTCTTTGGTCTTTCGAATGCTGAATCCATATTGGTCCATCAATTTTCCGAGTGCTAATGCTACAGCGAACTTGGCAAATTCGGCAGGTTGTATCTTGACGGATGAACCGAGTGGCAGCCAAGAACGCGAACCTTTCGTGTCAGGTGCAATGACAATGGTGACAGCCAGTAGAATCATCATGGCTCCATAAATGACATAGGCGGCCGTGTCGTAGAAGCGTTTCTCGATGAGCATCAGAACGGCTGCCAACACCAGCGAGGTGCCTCCCCATACGATTTGCTTGCCAGAATTGGTCTCCCAACTGAAAAGGTCGGGATTGTTGAAATCGTAGCAAGCACCGCACACACTGAACCATCCCCACACGATGAGTATCACGTAGAGCATGATGGTCATCCAGTCAATGCTGAGGAAGATGCCTTTGCTGCCTTGTTCTTGTTCTGTCATGATTGCTGTTTACCTTTCTCTTGTTCCATAATCAATGTGCCTGCTTTGGAAGGATGAGGCTCTTGCTTCACTGGCAGGCGAGAGTTTTCCATTGATGAACTGTTCCATCATCAATGCGCCGATAGGCACACCATATGTGGCACCGAAACCGCCATTCTCCACATAGACGGCAATGGCTATCTTGGGGTTATCCTTTGGAGCGAATCCCATGAAAGCAGAATGGTCTTTTCCTCTGTTCTGGGCTGTTCCGGTCTTGCCACACACTTCATACATGGAGGTGTTGGCAGTGCGGCAAGTACCGCCAATGACTGCTTTGCGCATTCCCTCTACCACCAAGTCGTAATATTTCTTTTCCACCTTCGTCTTATGTTTTACCAGAAGACTGTCGGCAATGTGTCCTCCATCGATGCGCTTCACAATGTGGGGAGTGATGTAGTAGCCACGATTGGCAATGGTGGCACCGAGATTGGCTATCTGAAGCGGTGTAAGCGTCACTTCTCCCTGTCCGATGGCAATGGAGATGACGCCAAGCGCATTCCATTGTCCCAATCGCCGGTCGTAATAATCAGCATTCGGAATCATGCCACGCACTTCTCCAGGAAGGTCAACCCCCAACTTATATCCGAAGCCCATTGACACCATATAGTCCTTCCATGTGGTCATGGCTTCTTGTATGTTCTTATAATTCTTACGATTGTTCAGCATGTGATAGAGTCCCCAACAGAAATAGCCGTTACATGAAGTGGCGATGGCAGGGATGAGGGGCAGGGGAGAACCATGCCCGTGACATCCGACCCTCATGCCTTTGGTGACGAATCCTCTGTAGCAAGGATAAGCCGTGGAAGATGTGATGATACCCTCCTGCAAGAACGTCAAGCCCTGCGAGGTCTTGAAAGTGGAACCTGGAGGGTAAGTGCCGGAGATGGCTCGGTTCAGCATGGGCTTCATCGGGTCGCGTTGCATTTCCATCATCTGTGTGCTGCGTTGTTTACCTTCCATCCGATGAGGGTCATAACTGGGTGCACTGACCATGCAGAGAATCTCACCTGTTTTAGGTTCAATGGCAACGATGGCACCCATCTTTCCCTCCATCAAGCGTTCACCGAGGGCCTGCAATTTTGCATCAATGGAAAGCGTGAGGTTCTTTCCCGGTATTGGTTTACGATCCAGTGCACCATTGCGGTAGTGCCCTTGAATGCGCCCATGTGCATCGCGCAAAAGAATTTGCACTCCCTTCACGCCTCTCAACTCTGCTTCATAACTGCGTTCCACACCTTGCTTGCCAATATAATCTCCCGGATCATAATAATCGTCACGCTCCACTTCCGTTTGCGACACCTCTGCCACATCCCCTAAAATATGGGCACAATGGTCAGTGGCATAGCGCCGTATGGTGCGTTCACGAATGTAAAATCCATGAAAGCGGAACAACTTTTCTTGAAAAACACCATATTCCTGTGCAGAGATTTGTGGCATGAAAAGCTGTTGGGTGTAAGTGGAATAGCCGGGATTCTTATTGCGGTCCTTGATGAGCGCCATGCGTTCATCAAACTGTTGTTGTGTAATGCCGATTGTCTGACAGAAATCGAGTGTATCAAGGTTCTTAACCTCGCGCATGATGACCATGATGTCGTAGGCAGGTTGGTTAAACACTAACAATTCGCCATTGCGGTCATAGATGACGCCCCGTGCAGGGAATATGACATTGTTGAAAAAAGCGTTGTCATTAGCACGGCTTTTATATTCCTCATCAGATAGTTGCAGAAAAGCCAGACGAATGATATAGCACAGCACAATCACCAATGCTATACCAGCCAAAACATACTTGCGATTTTCGTAAACATGATTTTTCATGGCTTCTCACTAATGATGCGTTTTCTCTTTCTTCGTTTGTGTCAGTAATTCGATGCAGACGATGATGAATGTGGAGAGCACAGAACCTCCCAAGATGGAGGTGAGTGTCAAGGTCAAATCTGCCAAAGTGAACGCATCCAGTAGATAGAAGCAACTGTGCAAAGCCGCCATGAGAAGAAAAACAAAAAAGGCATAATTCCAGAATCCCAATGTGGAGAAAGAAGGAATCAAGTTCTCTGCAGAATCGCGAGGCACTTGCATTTCAAGAAGGACGGGCTGAATCATGGCAATCAAGGTGCATGATGCTGCGGCCATACCTGCTGTGTTGCTGAAAATGTCGAAAAGGAATCCCGTCACAAATCCCCATACCAAAATGGCTATGCGTGAAGTGCCACGATGCATGCGCACCACCATATAGCCCATCACAAGTGGTGTGATATATCCCAGCAGGTGGATGTGATTGAACACCAACACCTGAAAGAGTAACAGGATGAAGAGTCTGAAAAGACGTGTGAAGAAGATGGAATTCATCTGACAGTATCGGTGTTTGCTATGTTCTCGATTTCAACTTTCTCTTTCTCGGCTTTCTCTTTCTCAGCCTTCATTTTCTCAGCCTTCTCCAGCTCTGCTTGTTTCTGTTTCTCTTGACTGATGAGGACACTGTCTTGTTTGACAGGGTTTTCTGTCAAGTCTTCCAGCATTCGACGTTCTGGCGAACTGTAATTGGTAATGACAGAAACTTCTCGGAGAGTGGAGAAATTTGCGAACAATTTCACTCGAAGGAAGTAAGACATGCCATCAGGCGAATCACCGATTTTCTGCACCACGCCGATAGGGAGTCCTGGCGGAAAGATGTCAGAATATCCATTCGTCTCAACAATGTCTTTCTTTTGCACGGGAGCATGTCTTGGCACACTGGTCACGTAGGCAATGTCTGCATTACCACGTTGCCAGATGAGTGATCCGAAATACTCGGAATTGCGTAATCTGCAACTGATTTTGCTGTTCACGTTGAGCAGCGGCATGACAATGCTGTAATGGCTACTTGTCATATAGACAATGCCGACCACTCCTCGGGAACAGACAACACCCATTTCCGGACGTATGCCATCTGCTTCGCCTTTATTGATGGTGATGAGATTGTTGGCTTTATGTAAAGTCATGTTGACCACTTGTGCCGACACGACATCATACTTCAGTGGCAAGGCTGGTAACCGCTTCACGCTGTCTTGCTGCATTGCCTTCAATTGCTGACGCATCTCATACACTTCTTTGCGAAGTTGCTCGTTCGTGGCTTCCAAGTCATGATTCTCTTCCTGAAGATGGAGATATGACGTAATGCCACTAATGACGTTGTAGGTTGAACCTACCACGTCATTAGCCGTTGTGAAATATACACTCTTTTGGTATCCATTGTGACTGAAAAGAAAGACGAGGCTTATCACTTCCAGCAAAAGGAACACAAACCAGTGCTTGTTGTGTATGATGAAGTTAATCAGTGCACGCATGATGTGCGTTTATCTCATCAAGAATTGGAAATTGTTGACGTTCTTCAATGCGATACCTGTGCCCTTTGCCACTGAGTGCAATGGGTCATCATCTACATGGAATGGAATTTGAATCTTGTCACTCAAACGCTTGTCAAGACCGCGAAGCAATGCACCGCCACCTGTCAGCCAGATGCCATTCTTCACGATGTCGGCATACAACTCTGGTGGAGTAGCCTCAAGTGCCTGAAGCACGGCTGTCTCAATCTTGGCAATGGTCTTGTCGATGCAGTGTGCAATCTCTTGGTAACAAACGGAAATCTCCATTGGCAGGGCTGTGATACGGTTTGGACCATGAACCACGAAATCCTCTGGAGCCTCGTCACCCAGATCTGTCAGAGCAGAGCCCACGTTAATCTTAATACGCTCAGCCATACGCTCAGAAACCTTCACGTTGTGTTGGCGTGCCATATATTCCTGAATGTCTGATGTCAGTTCGTCACCTGCCACGCGGATGGAGTTGTTGCTCACGATACCGCCCAATGAGATGACTGCAATCTCGGTGGAACCACCACCTATGTCAACAATCATTTGACCTTCTGGCTCTTCAACGTTGATGCCGCAACCGATAGCCGCAGCCATTGGCTCGAAAATCAGATACACATCGCGGCCGCCAGAGTGCTCAGCACTGTCGCGCACGGCACGCAGCTCCACTTCTGTCGAACCAGATGGAACACCAATGACCATACGGAGTGAAGGTGTGAAGAGATGGTGTCCGGTGTTGACCATCTTGATGAGTCCACGCATCATCTGCTCACAAGCATAGAAGTCAGCAATCACACCGTCGCGCAGAGGGCGGCAGGTGCGGATGCCTTCATGCTCCTTGCCGTACATCATCTTGGCCTTGTGTCCTACGGCAATCATTTTGTTGTTCTTCTTGTCGAGAGCAACAACCGACGGCTCGTCCACTAACACCTTGTCATTAACGGTAATGATTGTGTTGGCGGTACCGAGGTCCATCGCTATATCTTGTGTCAAAGAGAAAAATCCCATAAATATTATTTACAATTTGTCAATTTACAATGTACAAATCTTCTCACTTTTATTTTGCAAAATAGGCATGAATGGCTGTGTCGTAATGGCTGGAAGTGGCGAAAGCGCGTTCTGCAAACTGTTTGCGCTGTGCCTTGGTTGTTTCTGCACCCTGTGCCTTGACAATATCAAGCAAAGGCTTGTATTCAGCCTTGCTGGGAACAATCACAACATCGTTGAAGTTCTTGGCTGCTGCACGGATGAGTGAAATGCCACCAATATCAATCTTTTCGATGATGGCTGACTCGTCATTGGTTGATGCCACAGTCTCCTCGAAGGGGTAGAGGTCAACGATGACAAGGTCAATCTCTGGAATCTCATACTTGGCCATTTCCTGCTGGTCGCTTTCCAATTCGCGACGTCCCAAGATGCCACCGAACACTTTGGGGTGAAGTGTCTTTACACGTCCGCCCAAGATGGATGGGTATGTTGTCAGGTCTTCCACCTTTTGGCAAGGATAGCCAAGTCCCTCGATGAAAGCTTGTGTACCTCCTGTAGAAAGGAATTTCACTCCGTTTTTGTTCAGTTCTGCAAGCAGCTCGTCAAGTCCATCCTTGTGGAACACCGACACGAGCGCGGTCTTGATCTTCTTTGCGTCAGCCATTTTTTCTGTCCTAAATTTTATTGGTTATAAACTTATTGATTCTTGTTGTTGTAAGCTGTTAGTAGCCCCAATCATTCAATTCTCTCTCGCCATGAGTGTGCAAATGTGTGCGCACACAACTAATTCATGACTTTTGTCCTTACAAAATGCAAAGTTAGACATTTCTTCCGACACAAGATGAAAGAAATGGATTTTTTTCTATCTTTCCGAATAATTTTCTTGCCAGATAGAAAACTTTCCACTAATTTTGAACCCGCAAACATCAAAACCGTATTATTATGCGACATTTCATCCTGCTGTTACTTCTTCTTTCGACAGCATCGGCAAAGGCTCAATTTTTCTTCGACTTTCCACCTCGTCAACAAACTGAACAGAGGCGGGAACGGGTTGTTCCACCTTCATACAAGGGTGGGGAAGAGGCTGTTAAAGCTTATCTGATGAAGAATTTCAAGCAACCTCAAGTGAAAGAGAAAGTGGATGGCAGAATTGTTGTCGCTGTGATTGTCAATACCAAGGGAAATGTGGAGGATGCACAAGTCGTTCGTTCATTGACGAAGAGTCTTGATGCAGAAGCAGTTAAGGTGTGCAAAAAGATGAAATTCAAACCTGCCACATCAGGAAAAAAGAAGGTAAGAGGTCGTGTCGACATTACCTTCCCTATTCGTAACGGCAGACTGTCATTTTTCAACTTGCCTACCACAGAGGTTTAAAGGAGTGAAGTCAGTGTACAATTTTACTCGCCGCATGGTTCTCCCCATTACGGGGGATGTCCGTAGGACAGAGAGGGTCTTCAAATTCCTAATTATTCATTTCACTCCTAAGAAAAGACTGTTGCTGGAGTAGGTCTTTCCTGCATAATCAGTGTTCAGATTGATGCCTAACGATTCGACGTTGCGCGTACGGATGCAATGAACGCGTCCTGTATAGCGAATCTTCTGACCCGGCTGTAAAGTTGTGGTGAGCGAAGGTGAAACACTGAATGCTTTATTGTCATTCACGTCCAGATGAATGACAATGTCACGCAAGACAGAATTGGAAGTGTTGGTGATGTATCCTTCCACTTCAATTGTCTCACCCTTAGAGATATAACCATTGCCGTCGGTGTCCATGTAGGTGAGTTCGGAAATGCTCAATACAGAAGAAGCGACAGGAGTATTGGAACTCTTACTGATATGGTATCCAGGATTGTCCTGACCACCTTGATAGCCACCACTGGTCTGATAGCCCACATTGTCATTCTCATAGCCGTCATACTGGACATTTCCTTCTGAACGGTGATCTTCGTATCGACGTGCCTCAGCACGCTCCTGTTCTTCAATTTGCGATGTGATGCCCACACCAAGAATGGCACCGATACCCATGCCGATAAGACTGCCCAAAGCAGCATTTCTGCCATGGAAATGACCATGACCTGCCAAAGCGCCTACAGCACCACCAACATGACTGCCAATCATAGCACCTGTCACTCCGCCAGCAGCTTGATAAGAACTGGAGCAGCTGCTTACCAACAGTGCTGTGGCCAATGTCAAACATGTGATTTGATTCTTCTTCATTTCTTTTAGTTTTTAGTTGATTGTTGAACTTCTTTTTCTTTGTCAGGTCTCTCTTCTTCTATATAGTCGTCAATCAATTTTCTGGCTATCGACATCTTGTCGGGAATGGGGGGCAGATGGTCACGGTTGAACCAACCGGCATTGCTCAGTTCCTCCTCTTGCACATGCACCTCGCCTTTCACATAATCAGCTGTGAAACCAATCATGATGCCACAAGGGTAGGGCCAAGGCTGACTCCCGAAATAGCGTATATTCGTGATTTCCAATCCCACTTCTTCTGCCACTTCCCGTTTCACGCACTGCTCCAGAGTCTCTCCTGTCTCCACAAATCCAGCCACCAGCCCATACATCTCGCTGCGTCTGAAATTCTTCGCGTGCACAAGCAGAATGTCATCTCCGCGTCTTATTCTCACAATGATGGCGGGGCTGACTTGTGGCCACACTTCCTTCCCGCAGTTCGTGCATTGCTTGCTGATGGTGGTGGCACGTTTCATCGGAGCGCCACACACACCACAATACCGTGTGTTGGAATCCCAGTACAGCAGTTCTGATGCCTTGCCTGCCACATTGTAGAACGCTCTCGGAAGCAATGCCCACGACTCTCGGAGTCCCACTGTCACCATGCCCTTCATGTCGGTTGGTGGTGTGTTCAGGCTGTAGGCCATACAGGGGTGGCCGTTCAAGGGTGGCAATTCTTGGCGTGGAGTCCACTCTTTCAAGGGGAATGGTGCTTCCTTCATACATGGTACATGATAACCGCTGTCGTCATGTTCCAGCAACAACGCGTTGCCGATGAACACAAACCAATATGTTGCTTGCCCTTCCATGCGTATATTTTACAAATTTGCGCCAAAATTAGTCATTATTTGTGATATGAGTGCCATTTTTAGTCTTTAAAATCATTAAAAAAGTTAAGACTTTCGTGAATAGTTGCGAATTAGAACGAAAAAGACTACATTTGTACTCAAATATTCATAAGCACATGATAAACGTTAATCGCGCGTACATATATATATTACTGACCATAATCGTATCTTTCTGTGCATGCACACTGTATGCCCAGAAGAAGAACAAACCGAAGAAAACTAAACATGTGGAGACCGTAGTGGTGGATATTCAGCCAGACCCTGTTGCATCGAAAGCTCGTCCTGATCGCCATCCCAAACCATTGGAGATGCCATCGTTCGTCAACCAGCCAGTTGCAACACGAGGAAAAGGCACAGGAGGGAGTGGGGCGCATGGCATTGATGTGAGCCACTATCAAGGGCGCATCAATTGGGACGAAGTGGCGCGCGACACGAAAGTCACTTATGTCTATCTGAAAGCCACAGAAGGTACTGGCAATGTGGATGACACTTACCGCTACAATTTCAATGAGTGCAAGCGTGTGGGGCTCAAAGTGGGCAGCTATCATTTCTTCCGTCCACAACTCTCCGCAAGGGGACAGTTCGACAACTTCATGTCACGTGTTGAAACCCGGCGCCAAGACCTCTTGCCGGTTGTTGATATAGAGACCACCAACGGAGTGTCCGATGCGGTGTTGCAGTCACGCCTTCTTGAATTCTGCGAACTCCTCGAAAAGGAATTCGGCAAGAAGCCCATCATCTATACAGGTAAGAACTTCTACAACAAGCACATTCACGGCAATTCACGACTGCGTGCTTACAAATTCTTCATTGCCGCCTATTCCTTCATCGAGCCAGACCTCTACGACGACAACGATTACGTTCTTTGGCAATATTCTGCTACAGGTTCTGTGCGCGGCATACGAGGCAATGTCGATATGAGCCGGTTTGTCGGACGTCATGACATTCGTGACATTCAGTACCGATAAGCATTCCACACCCATCACCAACAAAGAGAAACCGCTTCCCATGTACCTCACGGACAAGAGAAGCGGTCTTTTAAGCCTCTAACATTTTATGGTTTACGTAATTCTGAATAGCTGTGTCTCACGACACGGGTTTATTATTATGAGTAAAGATTCGAAATACAATGCTGTATAACATTTTCAAATCCGGTGCAAAGTTACGCACATTTCCCATACCCCACAATACCTAAAACATGTGATTTCATCACATCAAAAGGGTATCAACTAACAAATTCCGTTAATTGATACCCTTCTTTTTATCTTGAATACCTAATTTCAGTTGGCAGGAGAGGGGACTTTTCATTCCCTCATTCTTTCATTTTTTCATTCTTTCATTTTTTAAAGTATGCTCTGAAATGACTGAAGATTTTGTCCTTGATGCTGGTCGAAGGTTTGATGTTGTCACCACCGGCAAGTGTCTCGATGGCTTGGCGCTCCTCTTTGGTGAGCGTTTCAGGCATATAGACAGAGATGTTGATGATTTCATCGCCACGTTGACCACCATAGCTGTTGATGTCGGGGATGCCCTTGTTCTTCAGCCTCAACACCGTTCCCGGTTGTGTTCCCGCAGGAATGGTGATTTTTGCCTTGCCGTCATGTGTGGGCACTTCAAGTGATGTGCCCAACACAGCCTGTGGAATGGTCAACAGGAGGTTATAGACAAGGTCAACACCATCGCGCATCAGTTCTGGATGCGGTTTCTCATGAACGAGAATCTGCAAGTCGCCATTCACGCCATTCCGACGTCCGGCACCACCTTTCCCTTGGAAGTTATACGCATATCCCTCCACAAGTCCGGCAGGCAGTTCCACTTCCACTTGCTTCTCACCCTTCACGATGCCTTCACCGTTACAGTGCTTACATTTATTCTTGATGACAGTGCCTTCACCATGACAGGTGTCACACACTGTTTGAGTCTGCATGATGCCCAGCATGGTCTGACGAGTCTTATACACCACGCCCTGTCCCTTACAAGTGCCGCAAGTCGTTTCCTGCCCATCTTCCGAACCCGAACCGTTGCAGTGAGGGCAAGTGATGTCGGTGCGCACATTGAACTTCTTCGTCACACCATTCACGATGTCGTTCAAATCCAGCTCAATACGCATGCGCAAGTCCTGACCTTTATAGACCGGCTTTCTGTGCTGACCTCCACCGCCAAAGCCGCCACCGAAGCCGCTGAAGCCACTTCCGAAGCCACCGCCACCGAAGATGTCGCCGAACATGCTGAAGATGTCATCCATCGACATGCCCTGTCCGCCACCGAAACCGCCAGCACCAGGTCCAAACGCATCAGGACCGAACTGGTCATAACGCTGACGCTTCTGCGGGTCACGCAGCACATCGTATGCCTCGGCAGCTTCCTTGAACTTCTCTTCTGCCTGTTTGTCACCCGGATTACGGTCAGGGTGATACTTGATGGCCATCTTCTTATAGGCCTTCTTTATCTCATCGTCGGAAGCCGTCTTCGACACTCCCAGCACCTCGTAATAATCTCTTTTCGCCACTTTCTAAATCTATTGAAAATGAAAAACGCCCAGCGCATGGGCTGGTTATTCTGCCACAGCCACTTTTGCGTAGCGGATTACTTTGTCGTTCAATGTGTATCCAGCTGTCAGGCAGTCCATCACCTTGCCTTTCTGCTCGTCGGGTTGTCCGGGCACCATGGCAATAGCCTCGTGCAGGTCGCTGTCGAAAGGTTGACCCACCACATCCATCTTCTTCAGGCCCTCTTGTGCCAAGAGCTTGAAAAACTTGTCGATGATGAGATTCAGTCCCTCCTTCACAGCCTCCACATCCTCATAATTGTCCATGTTCTGCTGTGCACGTTCCAAGTCGTCGATGATAGGCAGAAGGGTAGTGATGACCTTGGCGCCGCCATTCTTGATGAGGTCAGCCTTCTCCTGCATCACACGCTTGCGGAAATTGTCAAACTCTGCCACCTTGTACAATTGCTGATTCTTCAGTTCCTCCACTTGCTTCTCCAGCTCAGCAATTTTCTCCTCAGGAGTCAGTTCCTTCTTTTCTTCTTTCTGAGTATCAGCAGCATCCGTCTGCTCCTCGGCAGCCGTTTCCTGCTCCTCCACATTCTCGTTAACGGTTTCCTCGTTAACTTCCTCGTTCTTTATCTCTTTATCCATAATTCAATGATTTTTATTCATACTACTCACAAAAATAATGCCAGTGCATGAAACTCTGGCATTCGTATGACATTGTGTCACCTGCTATCCCGAAAATTAATTTCGCTGCAAAGTTACGCAATAATTATGAATTATCCATCATGAAAGGGAAAATAGTATGATTTCTCCATGTCATATTGCCAATCGTACCAATGTTTATGTGTCGACGAACAGGTAATCCTTGGCTGCTTTTATTCTTTTTCTCTATAAAATATTTGTTTGAGAATAGATTTGCATGATTTTGGTCCATTGGGCACTCCTTCCTCACGCCGTGCGAGGCGTTCTTTCCGCCATCTGCTTTCAGTGTGAATTTCTTCATCATTTATCATTTGTCATTTATCATTTAGCGCAGCGTAAACATACCCTTTGAGGATAGCCCTTACGCAGGATTGAGAATACCCCATGAGCAGAAGTGAGAATACCCCTTAAGCACGAGCGAGTATAGCCTTGACACAGAAGCGAGTATATTAGTGACATCGAGCTGAGTATATTAGTAACGCATGATGTTGTATGCGAGTGACATTGAAGTGTGTATACGAGTGAAGCTGAAAAGTGTTGATGAACTACGTGCGCACCGTGCGCATCTCATTTGCCTAACGGCGAGCTAAAGGTTCGTACACCCAGCGCATAATATTACAAACACTCAGCGCATATTATTTCACGCTGAGTGCCCATCTTTGATAGTCAAAGGGTTAGATGTTTTGACAATTAAACGGAAGAAAAGATGTCTAAAAGTCGACACTCGTAGCCACCTTGAGCTTTACGTCGTAAGGCTCATGAACAGACCGCCGCAAGGCTCGCGAGCTTTACGGCGGTCTGCTGAGAGGGGGTGTTGAGGTGTTATTTCACTAACACTTTCTTCACATTTCCATTCTGATACTTGATGATGTTCACACCTTTCTGCAAAGCCTCAATAGGTTTGCCATCTATTGTGTAGATTTGGTATGTACTATCATCTGCAATGACATCTTCAATGGCATCTATAAGGGTAAAGTTTCCTGTGATTGTTACATCCTTTGCTGGCATTGTAACAGGAATCTCGCTCCAACCAGAGAAGGTATAGCCTTCCTTCGTGGGTTGTGCTTCTGGTGTGATGGCATCGCCATAGTTTACAGTGACGGTTTTATACGTTTCGCCATCCACCACATAAGTCAATGTGTAAGTATTGACTTCAAAAATACCTGTTACCGTCACATCCTTTGCAGGCATTGTTGATGGTATCTCGCTCCAACCAGAGAAGGTGTAGCCTTCCTTCGTTGGCTCTGCTTCAGGCGTGATGCTCGAACTATACTCTATTTCATAAGACTTGTATTCCCTGTCATCAACCATGTAAATCAGTTTGTAACTGTTGATGGTGAATGAGCCAGTCACCGTCACATCCTTCGCAGGCATCGTGGCAGGGATTTCACTCCATCCAGAGAATGTATAGCCTTCTTTTTCAGGGGCATTCTCTTCTGTGACATTTACACCATAGTCCATGCTGACAGTCTTATAAGTTTGTCCATCCAGTATGTATGTAAGCTTATATTGTCCCCTTGAGAAGGAACCTGTCACCGTCACATCCTTTGCCGGCATGGTTGCAGGAATCAAACTCCATCCGGAGAAAGTGTAACCTTCCTTTACGGGTTCTGTTTCCTCCGTAATAGTTTCAGCATAATTCACATTCATGCTCTTATATTCTTCTCCATCCACGATATAAGTCAGTTTATAGCTGTTGATGGTGAATGAGCCAGTAATCGTCACATCCTTCGCAGGCATCGTGGCAGGGATTTCACTCCATCCAGAGAATGTATAGCCTTCTTTTGTTGGAAAGGCTTCCGGGGTAATGGTGGATGTATATTCTACATCATAAGATTTATATACCACATTATCCACCATATAGGTTAACTTGTACTTTTCTGGTGTTACTTTTACGACACAGGTGGCTGGAATCTCACCATCATTAGTGATAGCCATGATGACAGCATCGCCATATCCCATCGCCACAATCTTGCCTGTAGATGTAACAGTACATACAGAAGAATTAGAACTAGTCCATTTGACGGATTTATCAAATGTTTCTTCTGGCAAAACAACAGCTTGCAGTTGTTCCATTGTTCCCAATTTTGTAAATGTCACTTCAGAAGGATCAATATAAACTTCCGTTGCATGCGTTTTCACTATTACTTTGCATTCTGCTGTAAATTTACCATCTACCGATGAAGCTGTTATTACGGCTGTTCCTGATGATAAAGCCTTAATCTCTCCACTTTGTGTTATTGAAATGACCTCTGGTTTATCCACTTCCAAAACAAAATCTGCATCATCTGCATTCTCTGGAACAGGAGTTGCAGTTAGCGTCGTCTCATCCCCCACTTCCATTAATATAGATTCTTTGTCTAACATGATTCCTTCCAATGGTTGTGCTTCTTCTATAACTTTGTATATGTTAGGGAAGGCTGATTCATAGACCTGTTTTGACCCCTTGGGAACATAAAGTTTACATGAAGAAGAAATATGCATGCCATATATTTCAGCAGGAGGTGTCTTGCTCTTAAAATGGAGTGACACATTTTCTGCTGACGGGTAATAAGGATAACTGACACCGCCATCACTACTACCTATAACTTCCAATTTGTCGCCAAAGAACACATGCATTCCTTCTTTGAAATCCAAACATGCCATATTAACCCACTTCATATTTGGAAAGAAGATGGAATCAGGGAGTGTTGTACTATTTTTGATGGCTCCTGTATGCCCGTAACCAGGCTCATCATAAGTAAAAGAACAATATCCGATTTCTTCCAAACTTGGGAATTCACGTATATTCCATTGAGACAAGTCTGTACGCCCTTTACATGCATAACTAGCAATACATTTTAGAGATTTCGGGAGGTGAACTGTTTGGGGATTATCCGATGGAAGATACATGAGGCTATCAACATTTTCACCTAATATCAAATGACCTATTTTTCTACGGAATGTATATTGGGTGTCATTGTCTTTACCAGAATTGTTGTAATAGGAAGAATAATAGGCATAACAATAGTCTCCAATTTTATTTACTTGTGTGTCAAATACTAGAGTATCAATATATGACTGAGAGATATAGTTATTCTCTAAATATGAGGTCAAATTACGAGGTAAGACCAATTTCTGCAGACTATACGTATAATCCTCATAATAAATCCTTGAGATAGAATTATAAGAACGAGGAGACGAGGCTGCATGTTTAAAGTTTCCATCCCAAAAATTTCCAATAATGGTAACATCACCAAGATCAATTACCCCATTTAGACTTAACTGTGTCAGGCTTCCTATAAACGCCAAGTCTCCATTATTGATATACCCCGTAACCTTCAAATTCTTCACCGTTTGTTGGTCACCATAATTAATCTTACTCGACAACCATCCAGGGGTTTGATTATCAATTGTCAAGTCTGTAGCTTGTGCGTTAGAATATAGACTAAAGCATAACAAAAATAAATAAACAAATAACTTTTTCATAATCTTTCAATTTTTTGATATTATATATCTCGTGGTAAATTTACAGTTATCACTATAAATATCTGATTTTCGAATTTCTGTTGTTTCGTTTGGGAGATTTATGCGAAGATCATTCTTTATTTCAGTGAACTTTTCGTTGTCTATTGATGTCCATGGGTCTATCACCACCTCACTAATTGTAGTTGGATCAATCGGATATTTGACAAACTTCTGTTCTTCCGAAGAAGACTTATCGAAAAGCAGCAATCTAACCTCCTCTTCATGCTTAAAGAAATCTCGCTTTGTCAAAAGATTGTACATAGGATAGAGTTCGGCAAGTGTAACTCCTCGCCTTGTAAAATTAACAGGCCATGGATGCATCTCCTTGACATCCTTAATCTTTTCTTTGTAGTCATTCGTGGTGGAATTAAAGTACCTGATATATTCAAGGACTGCTATGCGCAAATTATTATTTTGTTCAATTAAACCTCTAATAAGATTAGAGGCATCAATCCTAATCTTCACATAGGGCTCTTTGTCTTTTTTGAAGGCCTGCCACATTATAGCACTCTCTACACATAAACTCCAACTCTGGCCAAACCAATGTGATGCATCCAAAGGGACATTTCCTTGTTCAGTTGCAATAACCGAATTAGAGTAATTCATTTCTTGAGGGTCATCCCATGAAGCTGGTCTGAGAAGAGTATTGCATTTTTCCTCTATCATTACTTTAAACCATTTAAGAGGCATAATCTTATACAATGGTGTAGTATTTAAGACCCAAGATATCCTATAATCCATTAGGGCGTTTTATTATTACAAGCACACTCCCTTTTGCTCGATTTTTAGTAAGAAGACTGCTGATATACAAAAAAAGCGTGGGGAGTTCTCTTGTTACTCGTCCCACTCTTTGAGGCTCTGGCATCGCCCTGATTGTCGAACGAGCAACGCCGAAGCCCACGCATTGTATATAAACAACAATAAAGCATAAGGTCTAGACCTTTTGCTGTTAGTGTCATGAATATACACCTGATGGACGTCTTTGTTACCTTGTTCTTGACAATCAATTCGAAACTGCCAGATTTCAAAGAGTCAAGCACAAAGCGTCAAGTACGCCTTTTCTATATATAGGTTCCCTCCCTCTATCCCACTCGAAAGCGAAACTTCGGCAAGAGAACAGTTGCAAAATAAGTAAATTAATGTGAAACCACCAAATGTTTTTCGGAAAAAGTGAAAAAAAAGGCAATGTGACGCAGGAAGAGAAGATGCTAAAACGCCGCACCAACAACCGTAATTACGATACATGGTGAAACGTAATTTGCCCGCAGGGCATAACGTAATTATGATGCAGGGCGCGCCATGTAAACTGATAAATGAGGGAATGACATGCGCTGCGCTAAATGATAAATGACAAATGAAAAAGGATAATTTGACACTACTGTCCCGTTAAAGTGGACTAATCGTTCTTTGAAATCGCTGAAATTAAGTCATTTACGAGTAGTTTTAAGGGTGCACGGATTTGAATTTGTACCTTTGCAGCCAAATTGAATGGCTGCAAGATGAACAAAGACAA
>JAILDV010000015.1 GCA_024688885.1 Bacteroidaceae bacterium
CCTCAACTTTTTTTTCGGCAAAACGCTTGTGGAATCAATAAAAAACTACCTTTGCGCCCGGAAAGTTGCCGGAGTGGTCGATCGGGCCGCACTCGAAATGCGGTGAACGGGTAACTGTTCCGGGGGTTCGAATCCCTCACTTTCCGCTGAAGAGGGTTGCAGATGCAATCCTTTTTTTCGTCAGGAATTTATTGAACCAGAAATTCTTCTGCTTTGACAATAGAATCGAGTTTACCCACATCAAGGAGTTGAAGCTGGGGGTCGAAGTGACACTTGATGTCCACCTTGTCGCAAATGGAGAGGTAGAAGTCTATGATAGAGAATTTGCCTTGCCATGAATCCATGAGGGGCAAGAGAGAGGGATGGAACACCTGAATGCCGGAGAAGGCGTACTTGTTTAGTTGACAGTTGACAGTTGACAGTTGACAATTGCTTTCCAACGCCTTAATTTCAGGAAAGGGAGACTTCACTTCGCCTGTAGCGATATTGGTCCACCCGACAAGACGGTCATCCTTGTCGAAAAGAAGGTAGCGCTGGGTGTTGCGCTGAGAGACAAGGAGGGTTGTGGAGGTGGCATTGTTGTAGAGGGAAAGGAGGTCGGCATTGGAAAGAATATCGACGTTGTGAACAAGGATGGGCTTGTCGTTGGAAAAGAGGCGTGCAGCCTTCTTCAATCCCCCACCCGTCTCGAGCAACATATCTGTCTCATCGCTAAACTTGATGTCGATGCCGAAGCTATCATTGGCTTCTACAAAGTCGATAATCTGCTGGGCAAAGTGATGAACGTTGATGACGATTTCCGTCACACCGATGCTCTTCAGTTTCTCTATCAGAATCTGTACAAGCGGTTTACCATTGACAGGCACCATCGCCTTGGGCATAGTGTCCGTAAGGGGTTTCAGACGAGTGCCAAGACCGGCTGCAAAAATTAGTGCATTCATTTCAATACTTCTGTGATGTTTTGTTCACGGTGACAGATGTGCACCTCTACACCGAACTTCTCGTGAATATGTTCTGCCACATGTTGGGCACAGTAAACAGAACGGTGACGCCCACCTGTGCATCCGAAGGAGATTTGCAGATGAGTGAAGCCGCGTTCTTGGAAACGTGCGACATGGAAATCGACAAGGCGATAGACGCTTTCGAGGAAGGTGAGGATTTCGCCATCTGCCTCAAGGAAATCAATGACGGGCTTGTCAAGTCCTGTGAGGGGCTTGTATTCGTCGTAACGTCCAGGATTGTGAGTGCTGCGACAATCGAACACATAACCACCTCCGTTGCCACTTTCGTCAGCTGGGATTCCTTTTTTGAAGGAGAAGGAATAGACATTGACCACAAGAGAAAGCCCCCTCTGTCCGTTGGACATCTCCCCCGTAATGGGGAGAGTGCCATGCGGCGTGTTAGCCGATTGAAGGTAGGTGGTGTCGTTTTGTAGATAGGCGGCGACTTTGGCTTTCTTGACTGCTTCTTCTGCCCTACTCTTTTCTTCTTTCTCATTGAGGACAATGAGTGATTGTGCCACATCTTTAAGATAAGGATAGGCATCGCAAATGCCTAAAGAGACCTCTTTCTGCAAGTTGCTGATAGCAAGCGGTATGCTGTTGGTGAAATAGGCTTTCTTCTCCCATAAACCACGATAACCGTAGGCTCCCAACACCTGCAAGATGCGGAAGAGCACAAAGAGGTGAAGACGGGGTTGGAAAGTTGAAAGTTGAGAGTTGAAAGTTGAAAGTTGGGAGTTGAGGGCTTGGAGATATTCTTCGATGAGGAGGTTGCGAACCTCGTCGGAGAATTTGGCAGATGACTGCCAGAGGAAGGAAGCCACATCGTAGTAGATGGGTCCTCGACGACCACCTTGAAAATCGATGAAGTAAGGTTTGCCATCCTTCAGCATGATGTTGCGTGATTGGAAATCACGATAGAGGAAGGTGTCTGCCTGCTCCATCAGCAAATCGTCTGCCAACTGTTCGAAATCTTGTTGCAGTTTGAACTCGTTGAACTCGACACCCTTGAGTTTGAGGAAACAGTATTTGAAGTAGTTGAGGTCGAACATCACGCTTGTCCTGTCCATCTCTTGCTGAGGGAAGCAATGCGTGAAGAACTCTGATGCCGTTTGGCTGACAATGGGCAGGAACTGGAAACGGGGCAATTCGCGGATGGTCGCCTTCAATGCATCAAGGGCAACTTTGTCCAATGTGCCATCCTCCTGACGATGCTGAGCCAAAAGTGCATAGAGAGAAAGGTCGCCACAATCTTCCTGCAAATAAACCATGCGGTCATCTGATACCGCCAACACAGCAGGAACGGGCAAGTTGCCTTGTTTGAAACGCTTTGACAAATCGATGAACGCCTCGTTTTCTTCCTGATTGGTGCCAATGACTGCAATGAGGCTCTCGTCCTCACCTTTCACACGGAAGTATTGACGATTACTGCCTGCACCAGCCAAAGGGGTGATGCGTTGAGGCTCACGACCTGTCAATTCCTTATATAATTGAGCTATTCTTTCCATACCTTATTCTTTTCTTTTCCAAATGCTCATCACCTTTCCATAGACAGCAATGATGTTGAAAATGCTGACAATGACCAGCAAGCAGATGCCTACGAGGAGGGCTTGAGTGATGCCTGGCACTTCGAGGTCGGGGAAGAAGTTCTGGAACATGTCAAGATAGTAGTTTCTGACCACACACATGATGATGACGGCAAGTATGAGCACAAGCACGTTCAACCCAACGGTGAGTGCCTGATAAGGGAAGGACACCTTTGCTGGAGAATAACCAATCAGCAGAAGATTTTCGAGTTTCGTGCTGTTCTTCTGCACCAAAAGGAAGACGCTGAGCATCAGGATGTAGATGGAGAGGATGCTGATGACGACACCCACCACCATGACAATGCTGACGATGACTCGCAGGATGAAGGTGGTCTTGGAGGCATCGAGCTTGTCCTCGTCTGTCTCGTAGTCATGGTCTTGCAGATAACTGGTGATGCGGTCATCGGTGGGATTGTTCACCTCCACAATCAAACGGGTGGGTTCTTTCACTGCTGCAGCATTGGCATACTTCCCGTTCGCCCACCGCATGAATGACTCTGGCACCAGAATCGTGTTCAGACGTGAGGAGAAACCTACAATCCTGCCGTCAAACTCATCTTGCTGACCTTCACCACCTATCTGGATGTTGAGTTTCATGGCACCCAATATGCCTTCGCTGAGTTTGGGAAGTCCCTTCCCCTGTGCATAACCGAAGTTGTAAAGGTCAAGGTAGTTTTTGGGCAAGATGATGGGAATGTCCGTGCTTCCCTCTTCGTAATGCCATGCCTCACTCTCCACATCGACAAAATCATCGGGAACGCTCTCAAAGAACATCTCAGTGGAGAAGCTGACAAAGCCCTCCACATCGAAACGTGCCTTCACATTGAAGGAACTGGGTGTGAAGGCTCCAAGACGTTCCACGAAAGGCTCTGCCTTCAACTCGTCAATGTCATCGGAAGTGAATGAACTCTGCCCTCCTGTCAAACCAGAGAGCGCACCTATTTTCTTGTTGAGAATAAGATAGTCAGCCTTCATGAAACTGTCTTCATTGTCAAGTGCCTGATAATCGTTATAGAACTGCACACCCAACAGGATGATGACCACACCCACCAAATTGGCGAAGAAGAAGCCGACAAACTGCGGAATGCTGATGTGCTGACGTAAAAGTTTCCAAACTAAATTCATCTTCTTCACCGTTTAGAGATTAAACACTTGGTCATAGGGCAGTTCGATGTGCTTGCCGATACTGGTCGTGATGATGCCCGCACCCTGCTTCTTGGCTTCAGTGGTCATGATGTCGCCCATGATGGCAGCATTGGTGTCGTCAAGGTGACTGATAGGTTCATCGACAAACAGGAAATCAAAGGGTTGGCAAAGGGCACGAATGAGCGCCACACGCTGCTGCTGTCCAAAAGACATACGTCCCATCTTGGCATTGAGTTTGTCGGTGATGCCCAACATCTCGAACCATGCCAGAATCTGCTCTTTCGTCTGGTAGCCCGTCAGTTTGTTCTTGATGTCCACATTCTCCCATGCCGTAAGTTCGGGAAACATGCGAAGCTCCTGCCACAACAAGGCGAAATGCTTCTGACGGATTTCCGTCCAACGTGCCACAGCATACTTGCGAATGTCCTCACCATCGAAAAGTATCTTGCCCTGATAGTCGTGACGGTAGCCATAGATGTAGCTGCACAAGGAAGATTTTCCTGTGCCTGAATTGGCTTCCACCAAGTAGATGCGCCCCTTCTCGAACGTCACTTCCTTCTGCCAAATGTCACTCACCACATCGGTACGATTCTGAAACACATTTGGCAATGTATCAATCAGTTGAATCTTGTTCATTAAAGCAATTGTTTCAAGAAGTTCTCGCCTTTATCTTTCAGTTCGATGGTCAAAGTCACCTCGTCTGTGGAGGAAGATTTGACCACGATTGACTGCAATTTGTCAAGAGGCTCCACCAAGAAAGACATGCCTGACTGTCTGGCAAAATCAGCGAGCGGAATCTTCTCTATATCTACATAAATATAACACTTGTTTTTCTTGATGTCATCCTTGTGGGCAACCAACGAATGAGTGCCACCCTTCCCACCACGAGCAGCATTCTCGGAAGAGAGGAAAAGGTCATCGCCCTGCACACCCCACAGATAAGAATCACCATCCATCATAAGGGCATACTGATTGTCACCACGACTGTTCATCGTGATACCGTAATCCTCCATGCTTGCCTTCCAATCATCCACATCTTTCAGGAAATCGGAATTCTTCAGCTCAGCATACATCACATATTCAGGCATATTCTCCACATTGCCATCCTTTGATTGCAGTTCCAAAGCCACATCACCATCCACAGCCCTGAGCATCTGCTCAATGTCAACAGCACGTTCCAACATGAAAAGCATCTCCTTGACAGACTTGTTTTCCTTCAGTTTGCCCAATGCCCATTCGCCTTTCACATTCGCTCCCATCCACACTAACGTATTGGCTGACACACAATCAATGTATTTTCCATCTATCGTGCCGAAGTTCTTGTCAGCCTCCTCCAACAATGCCTTCGCCTTGTCAGTCTTACCCCACGCTTTTGCCTTGAATGACGCCTGACCATTCTCAAAGTTCAGACACATGATGGCATCCAAATCCTTCATGTCGATTTCGGCAGGCACAAACGCTTCCAACACATAAGCAAGGATGTCCTCACCCCACTTTCCACTTGTATAGGTGACCACATCATCATCCTCTTCATTCATGCGTGAGAAAGCCTCAGTGCCGGCAAAACTGTCATCCTCCTTGATGGACATGAGTTCATGTGCCATACGGTTAGTGGCAGAGGTGCCCTTGCCCTTCATCGAAGCCAAAAGCAGCAGGGATTTGCTGTCGTAGGCATAAGAGATATCGTCCACCAGTGAGCCACACATCAGTCCATCCTTTTCCACAGGTTTCGATGCCAAACCCTGTTTCTGGAGGAGAAGAAGGAAGTCCTTCACCTCACCCTCATCGTTCACCTTCATGGTCACACCTGCCGTTTCTTCCCCCACCATAAACAAATAGAGCGGCATGCTGAAATCAATGCCCGTCTTCATGGGGTCATCAATATATTCCTTCACACTCTTCATGTCCTTGTCTTTCACCACAGCGACAAGAGAGGCATCAAGCATCGTCTTCCATTTCGAATTCTTGAAGTCTGCCTTCTCAGAGATAGACTTCATGTCAGCCTTCACCACCAGCGTTGCATTGGCTGGAATCGCTTTCTGATAGTCAGTGTTCGTGCAAGAGCACAATGCCATGATGACCATTGCCATCAACGACAGGAATTGAATCTTTTTCATATTTTATTGATCGATTAAATTCATCAAGTGTACAGCCACCAATGCGGCAGTTTCTGTGCGCAAGCGACTTATACCTAAAGAGACACTCTGAAACCCATTCGCCTCTGCCATCTTCACCTCATCGATGGAAAAATCGCCTTCAGGACCCACCATCACCAACACGTCTTCGCCACTCTTCAGCGCATCTTTCAATGCCACTTTCTCACCCAAGCCCTCTTCTTCATAACAATGACAGATGAACTTCTGCATCACCTTTCCATTCCTGTTCTCCCGTTCCTTTATTTCTTGGAGAAAAGCTTTGAAATCCACCATCTCATTCAAAATGGGCTTCCATGCCTTATGACTCTGCTTCATCGCTGACACAAGAATCTTCTCCACTCGTTCCGTCTTGATGACGGTCCTTTCCGACCATCGGCATCTCAAGAATGTCAACTCGTCAAAGCCAATCTCCGTCGCCTTCTCCGCAAACCATTCCGTTCTGTCCATGTTCTTCGTGGGTGCCATCGCTAAATGCAGATGGGGCTTCCATTGCCTTTCCTGTGGCAGGGTTTCTTCTATGCGGTAAAGGCAGCGCTTCTTTGTCGCTTCTGTCACGATGGCACGATAGAATATCCCTTCACCATCCATCAGCATCATCTCATCTCCCATCTCCATACGAAGCACACGCACTGCATGCTGAGCCTCCTCCTCGGGAAGTTCATTCACACTGGATGCGTTGGGAACATAGAAGAAACGAACCTCTTTCATGAATGTAACTGATCTGTCACTCTTGCATAGGCAGGCAAATCGATGGATGCAAAGTCCTTGTCGAGATATTTGAAATAGCCCGTGATGCCAATCATGGCAGCATTGTCTGTCGTGTAGGAGAACTTCGGAATGAAGATATTCCAATGATAACGTCTCGCATGGTCACGGAAAGCCTCTCGAAGTCCGTTGTTGGCACTCACACCACCTGCCACTGCCACTTGCTTGATACCTGTATCCTTGACTGCCTTACGCAGTTTCTTCATCAAAATGTCCACAATGGTCTTCTCCAACGATGCAGCTAAATCTTCCTTGTGATGTTCAATGAAATCGGGGTCTTCTTTCAGCCAATCTCTCAGATGATAGAGGAAGGAAGTCTTCAAACCCGAAAAGCTATAGTCGTAACCTGCTATATCAGGTTTCGAGAACTCAAACGCATTCGGGTTGCCTTGACGAGCCAACTTGTCGATGATAGGACCACCAGGATATCCCAATCCCATCACCTTTGAGCATTTATCAATTGCCTCTCCTGCGGCATCATCAATAGTTTGCCCGAGTATCTCCATGTCCTTATATGAATTCACTTTCACAATCTGGCTGTTACCACCACTGACGAGCAAACACAAATACGGGAAAGTCGGTTGGTCGTGGTCATCCTCACTCTCACGGATGAAATGCGCCAACACATGGCCTTGCAAGTGATTGACGTCAATCATCGGAATGCCCAAACTCCTTGCGAAACCCTTTGCAAAGCTCACTCCCACCAAAAGACTTCCCATCAAACCTGGGCCACGTGTGAACGCCACAGCATTCAAGTCTTCTTTTGTGATGCCAGCACGTTTGATGGCTGCATCCACTACGGGCACAATATTCTGCTGATGGGCACGACTTGCCAATTCTGGCACAACGCCACCATACTCTTCATGCACAGCTTGCGAGGCTGTCACATTGCTCAGCAAAATGCCATCTTTCAACACGGCTGCACTCGTATCGTCGCACGAACTCTCTATTGCAAGTATAAACATGATTCTGAGTTAGGAGTTAATACGTGAGTGTTTCAAGACCTTCTTCGGTCATCAGGTAGGTGTGCTCCCATTGGGCTGAGTCGCTGTAGTCGTCTGTCACGACCGTCCAATCATCATCACTGTCAACAAACACCTGCCAACCGCCCGCATTGATCATGGGTTCAATCGTAAACACCATACCAGGAACAAGCAGCATGCCTGTGCCCTTCTTGCCCCAATGTTCCATATCGGGATCTTCATGAAAAGCATTGCCTACACCATGTCCACAGAGGTCACGAACCACTGTACAACCGTTCTTATGCGCATGCTTTGTGATGGCAGCAGCAGAATCGCCCACGAAAGTGTAAGGCTTGCATGCCTCCGCACCTATCTCCATACACTCCTTGGCTATCTGCACCAGGCGCTGACGTTCAGGAGTTGTCCTACCGATAATGAACATGCGGCTGGCATCTGCAAAATAACCATCGAGAATGGTCGTGCAATCCACATTGATGATGTCGCCTTCTTCCAGCACATCCTCTTCGCATGGAATTCCGTGACACACCACCTCATTGATGCTCGTGCAACAGCTCTTCGGGAAGCCCTCATAATTGAGCGGAGCAGGAATGCCGCCATGCTTTGTGGTGAAGTCATACACCAATTGGTCAATCTCCAACGTGGACATTCCCTCACGAATCTTTTCTTGCACGAGGTCAAGCACAGCTGTATTCAACTCTCCAGCTTTGCGGATACCTTCAATTTGTTCTGGAGTCTTAATCAATTCACGTTTAGGTACAAGACAGCCTTTATTCTGAAAATACAGAATCTTCTTGTCCATCTCTGTGAGCGGCTGTCCACTCTTCACATGCCAATTTCTCGGATTTTTCTTCAACAGTCCCATTTCCTTCTACAAAAAGTCTTTTTGTACTGCAAAGTTACTGACTTTTTCCCACACATCGCACCAAAAACACTACATTATTAAATTATTTTTATAATTCATTTGTTCAAATCACTTTCTTTTACGAATTTTGCAGCCAGAATAGACCAAAACATATATGTCGATGAGAACATTGAAAATAGCAAGCATGGCACTGCTTACACTGATGGCAATGGCTTGCACAAATGAGAAAAAACCACCAGTCAATGAACGCATTGTTGAAGATGTCAATCCTCAAACGGGTATCATCTCTCTACGCGACTACACAATCAATGACACCATCTCCATCAATGGAAAACTGTACAAGTACACATGCACATTTGAGCATGTTGACACACTGCCCGTGCTTATGAATCCGCAAGGATTGGAATACCATGAAAGTCGTGTCCGCATCGACATCAAGCAAAATGACAGCAATGTGTTCAGCAAGACATTCTACAAGAACAATTTTCGAGACCAGGTTCCTGCCGATTTCTTGAAAACATCGACGGTGGTAGGTGTCAACTACAACTTCATGAAACGCGACACAGATCGTTCTGCCTTCTATTTCATTATCACTGTGGGTGACCCCGATGAGACTTCCGACAACATGGCGTATCCACTTGAGTTGAAAGTGGCAACAGATGGTTCTTATTCCATTAAGAAAGCAGAAAATCTTGAAACAGAACCTTTACATCCAGGAATGAATATTGACCCCAGCGAGGACGCTGTGTAAAACATAAAAGGTAGGGAACAATCCCTACCCTTTAAGGAGTCGCCCTCATTGCAGTCGTCCTTATCCACTACATCTATCGACAAGTCACAGGAAAGAACCGCGGTTGCAACTGCGGCTCCTGCCCCATGAATGGTGGCGAGTGTCATTGTCACGAGAAGTAACAGTTGAGTACAGAGGTAGTGATTTTTTAGAAATACGTTTCGACTGCAAAGCGGAACTGTTCAATAAATATCTGTTTGAAGGCAGATATGTTGTTTTGTTCATAGAACAATAGCATGGCTTTCTTGTAATCGATGCTGTCAACCGTGCGGAAAGAGATGGGACAATAGCCGTTGGCAATAAGGATTGCATTGCTGGTGATGCGGGCAATGCGTTTATTACCATCATTGAAGGCTTGGATATACGAGAGCAATACCAGTACAAACAAAGCTTTCTCAAAGACATTCGTTCTGCTGTTCACCAGATCGCAGGTCTGTTGGAGAGCCTCGCGAATCTGGAACTCATTGTCAATGGGACGGTAGTTGGTACCAGTGATGCCAACACGTCGAGTGCGGATGTTGCGGTCAACACCCAAATCCTTAATAAGTAGGCTGTGAATATCTTCGATACGAGAGATGGTCAAGTGCTCCATGTAGTCAGGGTTTGCAACGATGAAGTCAAGCGCATCCTTATGGTTGAGTAGCATGATGGCCTCCTCTTTTGTCTTACCTGCAGCCGTTTGTTTCTCTTTCAACAGACGTTCTGTCTCGAGTAAAGAGTAGGTGTTGCCTTCTATCTGTGACGATTTCCAACTGAGGTCAATACCCAGACGTTCCATCTCTTTGTGTTTTTGCTCGTCAGTGAGCATAGAGAAGTTCTGGGCGAACTGATTCTGCAAGGCGTTCAGTTCGGACATCTCTTGTTCTGTGAAAAGCTGTACATGACTCAAGACAGAGGGAATCAAGTCGAAGTTGTATCCGGTCTGTATCTGTCGCTCATCCACCTCTTTGCTGTAATACTCATTCAAATCGACGGGGGCGAATAGTGGCGAAATATAATATTTTGTAGCCCTTGCTTTCCCTTCTACATTAATATAGTATGAGTTTGATAATTCGTTAATGGCACGTTTGACGGTGGCAAGACTTGCTTCGCCTGCCATAGCGTCGGCAATCTGTTTCGAAGATGTACCAGGATGCTCCTTGATGTATTGTAAAACGATGTTCTTATCCATACAAAAATAGAATTGGCTCACAAAAGTACAAGAATCGGCTCAATTATGCAAGAATTTGAGCCAATTTCTTGTAATATTTGAGCCGATTTGAAGGATTCGAACGTAAAAAAGGACTTCTTAAAGTCGACACTCGTTCCCACTTTGAGCCTAACGACACCATGTTCATAAACAAACACCCACGAAGCCCGTGAGCCTTGTGGGTGTTGTATTATGTGGAATCAACACAAATATATTAATTACAGGAACGAAGCCAAATATGTGGGCAGATACTTTACTGATTTATCTTTGGCATAATCCTTCGTATAGATTAAATAACGCTCATTGGTGATACGCGATGAGAACTTCTTGCAGAAAGCATCTAAAGAAGCGTGCGCTTTGTATGAAGAAGACTTCACCTCAATAGGTAGAACCTTCGTTCCCCGAGACAAGAGGAAATCAATCTCGTAATTGTGTTTTCCGCTCTCCGTAGGCCATGAATGATAGAAGAGATTGTTGCCAGAAGCCGTAAGTATTTGAGCCACAACATTCTCATATAAATATCCAAGATTTGTGGCAAGTTTGTCACTAAGGAGACGCTCATAGATAACATTTTCTGTGAATGCCTTGTCGCGGAATGCCAAAGTAACAAAGAGACCAGTATCACCGACGAACATCTTGTACTGTTCCACATTCTCTGTGCTTCCGAGACCCACATTCGGGTCATCACAATGGTGGGAGATGTTCACCGTTTTGGATTTCTCCATCTCAGAAACAAGTTGTATGTAGTCTTCATTCCGTGCCTTTGGAATAACACTGGAAATCTGATAGCGGGAAGCATTGCTATTCAGTTGGGCAGGTATGGCGGCAAAGATGCGAGCAGCCTTTCCAGAAGGATCGATTTTTCCAAAATCCTCGTCGTAAAGATCCAGAATGAGCCTTTTGGCGCGGTCCACCATTTCGAAGTTGTTAGACTCCAAATATATATCCACAGCTTGAGGCATACCACCAACAAGCATATAGAGGCGGAAGTCGCGCATCAGTTTGCGGTGTGCTTCTTTCAGTGGCTGTGGATGTTCCCAGATGTTACGGAGCAGTGGAATAGTAGCGGTGTCGCCCATCGCCCAGCGGAATTCTTCATAATCCATCGGGAACATGCTGATACGCTCCTCTTCACTGGGAATGAGTATGTTCTCTGTATTTTTGCGGATAGAAATCAGAGAACCTGTTTCAATGTAATCGTAGCGGTGGTCTTCCACAAATGACTTAATGGACTGACGGGCAAGTGGCTGAAACTGAACCTCGTCAAAGACAATGAGTGACTTGCGCTCAACCAACGTTACGCCATATATCAGCTGAAGTCTCAGGAAAATATAATTGAGGTCAGAGACATCATTGAAGAGGTTCTTTACTTCTTGTGAGCACTTGGTGAAATCGATGAAAATAAACGATTCGTATTCATTACGTGCAAAAACCTTGACGATAGTTGATTTGCCTATACGCCGAGCACCTTCTATAAGGAGAGCACTATTACCGCCGCTTTCCTTTTTCCATTTGAGTAGGCGATCGTATATTTTCCGTTTAAAGAGTCTTTGGGGTTCCATAATTTGTTATTTTACCACACTACTGTCCCGTTAAAGTGGACTAATCGTTCTTTGAAATCGCTGAAATTAAGTCATTTACGAGTAGTTTTAAGGGTGCACGGATTTGAATTTGTACCTTTGCAGCCAAATTGAATGGCTGCAAGATGAACAAAGACAA
>JAILDV010000011.1 GCA_024688885.1 Bacteroidaceae bacterium
TAGTAGAAGATGGCGCCCCGGCTGAGACCACTCTCCTCCTCTATGTCACTGATGGACACTCCGTCAAACTGTTTTGTGACAAACTGCTTGAAGGCAGCCTTGAACAGGAGTTCTTTTCGGTTGTTCTTGTACATGGGAAAGTATTTTGGTACAAAGTTACAAATTGTTGGGCATAAAAGGATAATAAAATGGATAAAAATGCTTTAATTGGGGCATCTTTGTACATTTCATCTTTATATTCGTTTCCTCGGATGTTTTTGTTTAATAATCCATACTGTTTTTGAAGATCTATTTGCGTGTAAATTTGAGAGGTAACAATAGAGTTGTGACTAAAAAGGTGGAGGATAATTCCGAAATTCTGCAGGGAGACTACATTACCTCGAAGAAATATGAGGATGAGGAGCAACTTAGACTGGCCAAATTTCATGACGAGAAAGGATTGCTAATTTTATGACCAGCATATTAAATAGAGATACCCAAATGAGCAATCATCTCATTTAATTTTGCCAAAGATTTCTCACTTTCGTCATCCCATGTGTTAGACTTGACGATTTTCTCTAACCAACCGCGTGCTATTTCAAGTAGCCGACAGCCTTTTCATCATTAAATCTCCTATAATACAACATAGCTTGACTAGCGTATATCCGTGCATGGAATCTTTTACGAGAGTCAGCATTCATACACCTTTCGAGTATCTGCATACTTTTGTCCAATTGTTCTTTCACGCTGCCATCATTTCTTTCAAATCCGTTTTCTGCGCTAACACAAAATTAACCAATTAACCATTAACTTTAACCATGCGCTTCGCTGGAATGAGGAGTTTGGAGTTAGGAAAGATGCGGTTGAGTGAGTGCAGAGGTCAAACTTGTTTGAACTATGCCGAGCGTGAGCATCTTCGGCGAAGCCAATTAGGAGTTGCCATGCGGGATGTAAGAATCGCAAGATAAAAAAATGGAAGAACTATTTGAGTTGACAGTTAACGACTACAAACAACCTACCACCTTACCACTACGAACCTACTACCTTACCACTATCTTACCACTACGAACCCAAGGAACACTAAAGGAAGAGTAAAGGAACATCTATGAGTGAGACCTCGTTGGGTGTATGGGTGAGATACCAACACATGTATGGGTGAGACACCGACACCTGTATGGGTGAGATACCTCAACGACTGTGAGCGAGCAAATGGAGAGTGGCAGGATAGGTTTAGTGCTAACCCTAATGGAGCACCAAGAGTAATATGAAACAAAATTGGATGAAAATGTGTAATGTTAAAGGTTGAGAGTTTAGCGTTGACAGACACATCGTAGATATTTCATTTTCTCATTCTTTCATTTTTCATTTTCAAAGAAAAGGTTAAATTTTTGTTTTTGCATCTCCTCACAGGAGGATGTTAGTGAGCAAATTGGGTTTGTATTCAAGGATATGAGTTTTGTAATCGGATTCCATTTGTTCTGCGGGGGACTTTTCATTCTCATTGACTGAGCATCGGCTCATTCTCAACAACGCAATTCATAGAAGGAACGGTAAATAATGGGATTTCTTTTGGTGGATTCGTCTTTTTGCTGTACCTTTGTACTCGATGTGACAAGAAGAATACAGATTAGGACTTTAAGACGTTGATTTATCCAAATACATACGAACAGAAGATTGGGTTTGACCAGATCAGGAGCAGGCTCACAGCGCTCTGCCTCTGCTCATTGGGCGAGGGGTTGGTGCGCGACATGGCGTTTTCCGTCAGTTTTGATGATATCCGCAGACAGGTGAAGCAGACGATGGAGTTTGTGCGCATCTTGAAGGAGGAGGATTTTCCCGACCAGAACTTTTTCGATGTGCGCCCATCGCTGAAACGCATCCGCATTCAGAACACTTGTCTGGATGTGGAGGAGCTGTTCAACCTGCAACGCTCGCTGGCTACCATAGACAATATCGTGACGTTCCTGCACCGCTGTCAGGATGAGGAGAACACGATTCCTTCGTTTCCCCACCTTTATGGCTTGACGGCTGATGTGAAGACTTATCCGCAGATGGTGAGGCGCATTGACCAGATTCTGGACAAGTATGGCCATGTGAAGGACACGGCATCGACAGAGCTGTTGCAGATACGGCGTGAGTTGGCATCGACAGCTGGCAGTGTGTCGAGAGCTTTGCAGAACATTTTGAAATCGGCAAAAGGGGAAGGACTAATTGACAAGGATGTGTCCCCCACCCTTCGTGACGGTCGTCTAGTCATTCCTGTGGCTCCTGCCATGAAAAGGAAGATACGGGGCATTGTGCATGATGAGTCTGACACGGGAAGGACGGTGTTCATCGAGCCTGCAGAAGTGGTGGAAGCCAACAACAAGATTCGCGAATTGGAAAGCGAGGAAAGGAAGGAAATCAACCGCATCCTGATGGAGTTCACACAGACGGTGCGCCCAGAAGTGGAGGATATGCTGGCAAGTTATGAGTTCTTAGCACAAATCGACTACATCCGCGCGAAGGCGAAGTTTGCTATCATCACCAACAGCACGGAACCGCGTATGGAGAACAAACAGGTGCTGGATTGGGCGATTGCGGTGCATCCGCTGCTGGAACTAAAGTTCAGCACATACAACACACAACACCCAGATGAAACGCCTCGCAAGGTGGTGCCACTTGACATCACGCTGAACAATAAACAACGTCTGCTGCTCATTTCGGGACCCAATGCTGGCGGTAAGTCTGTATGCTTGAAGACTACAGGACTGCTGCAATACATGTTCCAGTGCGGCATGCCTGTGCCTGTTGCGAAGAGCAGCATCTTCGGCATCTTCCGCAGCATCTTCATCGACATCGGCGATGAGCAGAGTCTAGAGAATGACCTCTCCACCTACTCTTCCCACTTGCTCAACATGAAGAACATGATGAAGCATTGTGACGGGAAGAGCCTCATCCTCATCGATGAGTTCGGTGGTGGTACGGAACCACAGATTGGCGGTGCGATGGCAGAGGCGATGCTGAAGGTGTTCAACAAGAAGCATGCCTTCGGTGTCATCACCACCCACTATCAGAACCTGAAGCACTATGCACAGGAGACGGAGGGCATCGTGAACGGTGCCATGCTGTATGACCGCCAGCAGATGCAGCCGATCTTCCAACTCTCCATCGGCAACCCTGGCAGTTCGTTCGCCATCGAGATAGCGCGCAAGACGGGCATTCCCGACGAGGTGATCAAGGATGCCAGCGAGATTGTGGGAAAGGATTACATCAATTCCGACAAATATTTGCAGGACATCGTGCGCGACAAGCGCTACTGGGAACAAAAACGCCAGAGCATCCATCAGCACGAGAAGCAGATGGAACAGACCATCCAGCGCTACGAAGAGGACATCCAGAAACTGCACGATGAGCGCAAGGTCATCATCTCCCGTGCCAAGGAAGAGGCAGAGCAGATGTTGAAGGAGTCGAATGCCAAAATCGAACAGACCATCAAGGACATCAAGGAGGCGCAAGCGGAGAAGGAACGCACCCGCATGATTCGTCAAGACCTTGCCGATTTCAAGCAGGACATCCGCGAAATAGACCCCGACATTGCCGACGAGAAAATCAGAAGGCAGATGGAGAAGCTGATGGCAAGACGGAAACGCAAGGAAGAGAGGAAAAGCAAAGGAACACGCAACCTCAAGACACAAGCCTCTATTCAAACAGCCATCCCTACCCAGCCTTTGGAGGAAGATTCTTTCGTACGCCTAAAGGGGCAAAGCACGGTGGGACAGATTCAGAAAATCAGCGGCAACGAGGCAACGGTCATCTTTGGACACATCACAACGAACGTGAAGCTGAACCGTCTCGAGCCAGCAGAGGCTCCCAAGAAGGAAAAGAATGTGGCTGCCACATTTGTGAGTGTGCAGACGCGCGATGACATACGTAAGACAACACTTAACTTTAAGGAACAACTGGACGTGCGCGGTATGCGTGGCGATGAAGCTATCCAGGCTGTCACTTACTTCATTGACGATGCGCTCGTGGCACGTGCTTCGCGAGTGAAAATCCTGCACGGCACAGGCACTGGTGCCCTCAAGACAGTCATTCGTCAATATCTCAACACTATGCCTCCTGTAGCAGACTTCTACGATGAGGACATCCGTTTCGGGGGGGCTGGCATCACCATTGTAGAACTTGTATAAACAACCCACAGGCGTTTTTCATCACCATAGAGCCGAGAATAAATTATGAAGAAGTTACTAACATGCATGATGGCATGTCTAACCATGACTGCCTATGCACAAACCGACAGCACTGCCTCTTCGGTTCCTCCAACATACCCCTATTTAACACCCATTTCCAACGTGGAAGAACTGAACGCTGATATCATGTCTCTTCAGTTCGGCAAAGCAGATGCAAGTGCCAAGAAACTCATCACGGCTGCCAAGAGGAAAAAACAATCGACAACCGAATATGACAAGGTTGTGTCCATCTGTCGAAAGGGAGAAAGTGGACTGCGTGGTGTGGACAGAGTCATCATTGTGGACAGTGTCGTGGTGGACAAGAAAGAGTTTCTTAAAGCCTACCAAATCGCGGAAGATTTGGGATCTTTGAAACTTTCAGAGAAAGGTGACATCGTACAGTATCAGACACAACTGAACGGCATAGTGCTATGCCCCATTCATGCGACAGACAGCACTGACCTTCAGATCGTGCGCTACTATTTGGAGAATGACCAGTTTGCAGAAGGCGAGACCATTGAGGGGCTCGGCATTGAGGGTGACATCAACTACCCGTTCTTAATGCCAGACGGACAGACTTTCTATTTTGCCGCCCGATGTGAAGAGGGATATGGCAACTACGATCTCTATGTCACACGATACGACAGCGACTCCAAGCAGTTCTATCAGGCAGAGAATATGGGATTCCCCTATAACTCATACGCTAATGACTACATGCTTGTCATTGACGAAGCTGCCAATCTCGGATGGTTTGCCAGCGACCGCTACCAACCCCATGGCAAAGTGTGCATCTATACGTTTATACCCAACGAATCGCGACAAACCATAGATTACGAGACCACCGATTTGGATGAGCTGCTTAGCATGGCTTCTCTACAATCCATCATCGCCCTTCCCCTCTCAGACGAGCAGAAAGAAGTTCAAGCACAAGCCAAGAAGCGTATCTCAACTATCAATTCCCAACTGTCAGCCACCAATCTACAAAAGGACTTTGAGTTTGTTCTTAATGACACCAGAACTTGCTATACACTCAACGATTTCAAGACTCCAGAAGCCAAGCAGTTATGCAACGAATGGGTACAGAAAACCAAAAACCTCACCACTCTCAATCATCAACTGCAGGAGATGCGGGAAACAGCCCCCACCAATCAGCAACCCATCCTCAATCTTGAGGCACGCATCAAGGAACTCCAAACAGAAACGCATAACCTTGAGAAACAAATTCGCAATACCGAATTAGTGAAATAACAACATTTTACGGATTTTTCTTTACAATTGTAAAAAAGAAGGGGAATTCAAGAATATTTTTTATTTTTGTTAAAAAAAAGAGGGAGACATTTGGAATTGTTTCTCTCTTTTTATAACTTTGTACCCGAGAATATATGATAAAGTGAGATGCCAACCGGTGAGGGTTGGCTAAAAAGATTGTATAACTTATTAAAATCTGAAAATTGAATGAAAGAGGATGAGTTACCTCCTTTCCACTTTCCCATTGAGGACAAGTCAGAGAAGATTATCAAGGTCATCGGTGTAGGAGGCGGTGGCGGAAATGCAGTACAACACATGTATGAAGAGGGCGTGAAGAACGTGTCTTTTCTGGTAACAAACACAGACAGTCAAGTGCTGAAGGTGAACATGGTGCCAAGCAAGATTCAACTTGGTGATGGGCTTGGCACGGGCGGAGATCCAAAGAAAGGTAGAGAGATTGCCGAAAACAACATTGACACCATCAAGACGATGTTTGGTGAGGACACCCACATGGTATTCATTACAGCAGGTATGGGTGGCGGCACAGGAACGGGTGCTGCTCCTGTGATTGCCCGTGTGGCAAAAGAAATGGGCATCCTGACAGTGGGAGTCGTTACCTTGCCGTTCAAAATGGAGATGCGCAAGCGAATGGATAAAGCCTTATTGGGTATGGAAGATTTGAAGAAATGTGTGGATTCGCTGATAGTCATCAACAATCAAAAGCTACTGGAGAGTGAACGGTTCAAGCAGTTGACACTTGAGGAGGGATTGAAGAAAGCAGATGAGGTGCTGACAGTAGCGACCAGAACTATTGCGGAAATCATCACAGTGAGGGGAAGCATCAACAGGGATTTCAACGATGTGTCCACGGTGATGAAGGATGGTGGTGCTGCATTGGTGTCAGTGGCAAAAGCAAGTGGTGAAAAGCGAATCTTCAAAGCATTGTCAGAAGCTATCAGTTCACCCCTTGTGGCGAATGTGGAGAAGCAGAAAGTGCGTCGTCTGCTCTATATCGTGTATAGCGGCAATGAAAATCCTGCCCGTATGGATGAACTGGAGGAAATCAGTGAGTTCATGGAGAATTTCGACGAGAATCTGGATGTGCTGTGGGGACATTATCCTGACGAGACACTTGGTGATGAAATCAAGGTGGCTGTAGTAGCTACAGGTTTTGATCAATCAGGAGAAAGCGTGGCGAAAGAGAATAGTGACAAACAGGATGAGATGAAAAGGTTGCAGGATTTGCGTGACAAGTTCTATTCCTATACGCATGTAGCACCAATTGTGGAGCAAGAACCAGAGGAAGTCCCCTTACAAATCGAGGAGGAATCAACAGCGGCTGTAAAGAGTGATGTTGTGTTGGATGATGACGAGCCAGATGAATCAGAAGAGTTTGAGGAAACTGAAGAACCTGAGGAATTGGAGGAGGACAAACCTAAGACGCCCTCATTATTGGAGATACTCGTGAAAAAACTGAGAGTTTTGATGGAAGAGGAATGAGGAAGAAAGAAAAACCAAAAATTATTTGGTGGTTCTCTCACTTAGTTGTACCTTTGCCATCGTTAACTAAAACATGGAAGTATGATAGTATATCCTAATGCGAAGATTAACATTGGTCTGAACGTCGTGGAGAAGCGTCCGGACGGCTACCATAATCTGGAAACGGTTTTTTATCCGATTGGTCTGCAAGACATCTTGGAGATACAGGAGATTGATACAGGTGTGCCCGCTTGTGGCTACCGGCTGAAAGTGACGGGCACTGTTCTGGATGGTTCTCCTGATGATAACCTTGTTGTGCGAGCGTTGAAGTTACTGAAGAGGGACTTTGACATTCCGCCAGTGAGTATCGGGCTTTACAAACACATCCCAACAGGTGCGGGCTTGGGCGGCGGCTCAGCTGATGCAGCTTTTACGGTGAAGACGCTAAACGAACGTTTCAAGTTGGGCATGACCATACAACAGATGGAAGACTATTGTTCTCAATTGGGAGCTGATTGTCCGTTCTTCATTCAGGATAAGCCTGTGTTTGCAACTGGCATCGGTAATGTGTTTCATCCCGTTGAGGTGAACCTAAAGTACAAGCAGCTGGTGCTGGTGAAGCCTGACATATTTGTTTCGACAAAAGATGCCTATGCGAAAGTGAAAGTACAACGTCCTAAGAAACAACTTCCGGAACTTTTGGCACAGCCCATTGAAACTTGGAAAGATACAGTAGTGAATGACTTTGAGGCGAGCGTATTCTCGAAATACCCTGAGATTGCTGCCATCAAGGACCAAATGTATGACCTTGGTGCCATATATGCAAGTATGTCTGGTAGCGGTTCGAGTGTGTTCGGTATCTTTGAAGACCCTGTGGACAATATTGACGAGAAATTCAGTGGCATGTTCTGCCGCCAGCGGGAACTATAACTCCTAAAATACAAAAGAAAAGGGATGAACATAATTGAATTCATCCCTTTCTTTATTATGATGCCCTTCTACTATGGAAAATTCCAATTATTGGGGGAACAATCCAATCGTAATGACCTTTATTCACGAGTTTAATCATAGAAGTTCCAACTCAATCCAAAACGAATGCTGGCGGGATTCATTGGATAGTTGGGTGACCAGAAGTAACGACCATCTGATTGATTGAAGTGGTGGTACATCACATAGAAACGTGTCCGCTTCAAATCAAAGTTGGCATAAACGGAAAGGAGCGGGTAATTTCCCACTTTTTCTTTCTTCTGCTTGTTCTGATTCATGAACATTCCAATGACAGGCGAATAGTCTGGTGCGTTGTATTCGGTGAAATACTTCATATCAGCACCAAACTCTGTTTTCAGCACTTTTGCAATCTTGAAGCGCAAATACAAGTTGGTATAGAGTGACACAACTGGAAGGGGCAACACTTCTGAATGACTGCATGTCTGATAGGTGATGTCGTTTTCCCAATGCAAGATGCCCAACTTGAAGTTCTGACGCAAATTGGCGCTGACGACTTGGATGTTGTCACTGCATTGCATGGGAGAAACATTGTTACTCACCACGGATTTTCCATCGGAGGTGGGCAAGGCTATACCTGTGTTCTGGAAATAGCAGAAGTTCTTGATGTTCTCCACGCCCAAAGTTATCTTGGTGTGAGTGTGTGGAATGTCAATCACCCCTTCAATGCGCTGTCTGAATTCATTTTCCATCTCATTCTCCCACCAAGCATGTTTGCCGTGATAGTGATCGAAATAAAAGCGTGGACCAATGTTTTTGACAGAGGCATTGAGTGCCACTTGTGCTGTGTCTCCAAGTAATGGGATATTGACTTCCGCGTGACCATCCACCTCAAACTGTCCAACATCTTCTCCAGCCACCACAAATTCTCCATCGAGATTGTAATGTACAGTTGTACCTTGTGTGCGGATGATTTGTCCCCCCACAAGAATATTATGCTCTTTGTAAGATTGATTATCTACAAGTCCTGTTTTATTGGTGTAAAGTCCACCATAACGGGTGGAATCAGGCAATACAAATCGGTTGTGTTCGTAGCCAACATAGGCGTTCAAACCGAACATCGCCCATTTGTTGAAACCTTCACACATAGAAATACCCAAGAGGGTTTTCAGATTGAAGTATTTCGTATAGTCTTGCGTGGAATCGCCAGGCAGAAAAGTGTAAGAATGATAATTCTCCGTTTCCTTGTATGCTCTGTGGTTGCGCATCATGTTCTGAAGCTTCACGGAATGGAAAATCTTACTGACGGGCACAAACACCTCTTTGGTGGTAACAGAATCCACCTCTTCGTCACGATAGAACCCTATATTATAGTGGTGGTTAAAGAAAACCACATCGTGTTCCTGACGGTTCCATGTTTGTGAAAGAACGGTGGGAATATCGTTAGAGGTTAATTCCCTCGCCATGTTTTCAGGATTAGTAATATAGCCTTCATCCTCAATACCACCATTCTCTGCCGTCTTCATAAAGTTATGCTGATAGTAAAAGTGGAAGTTATATTTGTCGGCAATGTAGGAAGCCCATGCCGAAGCATTCATGTATGAAGTGGATTGCGTGTCGTAGTAACCACGACCATAGATGTAGTCGAAAATGCCTCCAAAGTTGAATTTCTTTCCTGCATTATTAGTGTAGAGGACTTTGACATGGTCAGAACCCGTGTTCTTAGAACCATTCCAGTTGTAAGTCACATTCATGAAGGGGGACTTCGTGTTGTAGAAACGGAAATTATCTGTATCTACGAAGAACATGTCAAAAGGCGCGACAAAGATGAAGTCGGGGGTGATGGGGCGTTCCATGTAGATGCGAGATTGACGTGGAGAACCCACATTACCCAATGAATTGTAATGACCTTCTATACCTTCTGGCAAGTCGGTGTTCATGAACATGTGGTGGAGCGTGTCAACATCGGCTTCAGTCATGTTTCCATATTTTTCATCCACAGTCCACGCTCTCACATCGTTGGGAACAATCTTTTTCTTCTTTGTCTCGGCTGAGTCAGGACGAGAATCCATCGACATGTCAGAGTTCGTTTCCAGCTCTGATATGATGCGTTGCGCATGGCTTGAGGAAACAAACAATGCGAAAAAGATGAATAATAATAAATATCTCGGATTCAAAACTTTAATCATTAAAACATGAAGCGTAGATAAAATTCGACCAATTTCAGGGCAATAGCACCAAAGCCAATGCAGAAAAAGAGTACTCTTTGCTCGGGCAAAACAAAATAAATCACAATAGCAGCAAGAAATCCAACCATGAACACCCAATTTAGAATTCTGCGTGTTGTCTCCACATTGTGGCTGGAGGATTTACCTTTATGCCATTTCTTTCGGCTTTCGTTCTTGCTCTCAGCAACAGCCTCTGCTATGATTTTATCGACGTCTTCCTGATTCATTACTGATTAATGGCTTCAGAAATTTCTTTCTTCAATTCATTTACAAGGTCAATGGTCTTTATACGAAACTTCCCGTTCATGCGCTTTAACTCCCCTTTCTTATTCAAGCATTCCGCATCTGTAATCCACTCTTCTGCAGCCATACGGAGAAACTCTCCGTCGCCTTGATCAACATTGAAAGAAAGAGCATAGAGCATAAAATCCACATTGCCATCACTGACACTCAAATCGAGTTGATAGAATGCCTGCGTGTAGTTCTTGGCAAGCGTCTTCAAGGAGAAAATCAGCTCTTCAGCTCCTTGACATTCAATTTTGCCATTCTGACGATTAGCCTCCTTCACCTTCGAGAACTCGATATTCTTGAAAAAGTTTGCGTCCCTGTAGTCGTCACCCATCATACTGTTAGGCTCATAACGGAGACTTGCCCATTGTGCCACTTTGTTGAAGATATCCTCCTTTGTCTTGCCTGGTGCTGCAATAACTTCTCTGAACACGACCTTGCCATCCACTTCCGGGACAGCTCCTTTTTCCGTATAAGTTGCCATATCCTCCTTTCCTTTAGGGGCTTTTCTGGCGATGAGTCCTTCTCTCTGAGCTTGCATCATCAAGGGAAATGCTACAACAAAGAGGGTGACGATAATCTTCTTCATTTGAATATGCCTTTTTTATTATTGTCTTTAATCTCTGATGGCAAGGTAACGACTGATCGTTCACAGAGATTCATAATCATCTGCAAAGTTAACGCTTTTGTGTCTTTTAGTCAAATTTTTATTTCAAAATAATCTAAAATAGCCTTATAAAGCAAAGAAGAATACAGAAAGGAGACGCCATTAGACGTCTCCTCACAAAAAATGTTACACTCTAATTATCTCGTAGCCATACAAGAATCGATTTATTTCCTGTTGGTGTTATTGTTCCAACGTGGCGGCGACCACCTATTGGTATTACCCCTACCTGGCTGGAACTGGTTAAGTGCCTCTACCTGGAAACGCGCCAGTGCCACTCTCACTGCATAAATCTTCTTCCACGACAGCACTGTGTGAAATTTCTTGTAGTAAGTCTGCTCAACCTTCCGACTCTCTATCTCGAGACTTGTCACCCGCATCACCATCTGTTCATAGTCACCCTCACTGATATTCGTGTTACGAAATGCCTTCATCATTATATCCCTCTGCTGTTTCCCCAACTGACGCTGCTTATTCTGCATCTCATTGAGAAGAGGAAAAAATTTGGCAGATTCGGCTTCGGTCAAGTGCGCCTCACGTGCCACGAACTCGTTCATACGTTTCGTGTATAATTCAGGATTGAATTCAGCACGTGGGTTCTGAATACGTCCAAAGCCTTGGTTTTGTGCATTCACACAAAAGCAGACCAACATGGTTGTAATGACTAAAACAAATCTCTTCATGGATGATGTTGCTTGTTGAATGTTGTTGCTACAACAAGGATATCGTTATTCACCAAAATCCTCTTCTGATGACAAATAATAGTAAACATCCACATTGTCCACCATTGTATAGTTCATCAGATCTTCGTTGTAGTTGTCAGGACTGTACTGCACCGTAGTTACAGCCTTCTGCTGCTCAACTGGTGTGGAAGAAGGCATAGGTATAAACTTCAGTGCTACAGTTGCAATGAGTACCAACGATGCAGCAACTGAAATAGTACTAATCCAGAGGTTGCGACGACGGTTCTTATGAATGCTGAATAGTTTCGCACTATGCGCAGAAACCGTTTCTACCTTTTCAGGTACCTCTTGTTCAACGGAATCTATCTGCTCCATGATACGAGCAGTCAGATTGTCGAAATATTCATCAGACACCTTAAATGGGTATCTGCTGCCACCTGAGGCTAATATTCGGTTGTTCTTTGTACTCATAATCATACTTTTTTATTTCGTTACTTTTGTGACTATATAATTTCTAAAAGGTTTAATCGTATTTGCGTTTTTTATTCATTTTATTCTTTTGAGCGGATGAAAGCTGTTATCTTCTCCACCGCAATGTGATACGAGGCCTTCAAAGCTCCCACACTTGTACCTACAAGATCAGAAATCTCCTCATACTTCTTATCCTCAAAATACTTCATACAAAACACTTGCCTCTGCTTGGCTGGCAGAGTAGAAACAGCCTGCATGAGCAACTCCTGGGTGTTGTCACCATCGAAATACTCATCAGCCACAAAACTTGCCTGCTCCACAAAGTCCTCATCGTCAATGGAGCTCATCTGTTTTTTTTGCTTGATGAAAGTGATGGATTCGTTGTATGCTATCCTATAGAGCCATGTAAAAATGGCAGAATCACCCTTGAAGTTCTCCAGCCCTCTCCATGCCTTGATAAATGTGTTTTGTAGCACATCGTCTGTGTCATCATGGTTCTGCACAACATAATGTATTTTCCAATAAAGCTGGCGTGAATAGACATTGACAATCTCTTCGAAGACCTTGCGCCTGCTCTGCGGGTCTTGAATCCTTCTCAATATGTCTTGTTCGTCTATCTTTGCCATCTCGGGATGCGCTACTTAACCGTCTTGACAAGTTAGTATTTTACATAAAAAAAGTGAAAGGCCTTCAATCCGCTTGGACAAGACATACTTTCACTTTTTGTGTTTATGATAAATCATTATCCCTTTCTCAAAAGGAGAAGTCGATATGATTAGTGTAGGTAAATCTTACGAGTGAACTTGCCAATCTTAACAATGTAATACCCACGTTGCAGATGGCTGAGTTCAAAGGATTTGGATGCACTGTCAATAGTTTGTGTATAAACCTTCTCACCAGTAATACCGTACACTTCCAAAGCCTGTCCCTCTGCATTCTTCACGCGGATGGTCGAACCACTGACCGATATGCTCACCTGGTTCTGTTCCATCTCTATCTGGTTATTCTGTGCTTCTTCCACTTCTGCCATCATCGTAGCAGGAAGAGTCGACAGACACAAAACCAACAGGAAGGCTTTCGATATTTTATGTATAGATTTTACCATATACAATACGTTTTATGATGCAAATATAGAGCTTTTTTCATTTATCACCAAATTTTTTTTAAAAAAACTCACTTTTGCACAATAAAAAAAGCAATGGCTGACACGATGCCAGCCATTGCTTATATATATAATAATGTGTAACGTGTTATTTAGAAGAACTTATAACGGTTATCCTTCACCTTCGCTTTCAGATAGAGCGAGTTGATAATGGTGCTTGATGCATTGCGGAAATTGCTCATAGCAATGGTGGACTCCTCAGCCTTAGCATCAAACTTTTCGTCCGTCTTGGTCTTGTTAATCACCTGGAGCATATACACACCATTGTTGCCCTTAACCGGACCTGCGAAAGCACCCTTAGCCGTCTTGGCTGCCACAGCGCTCACAAGGGGTTCAGATGCACCCGTCGAAGCAATGAATGCAGGGGCACTAAATGAAACATGTTTAATGGTGTCCACCACAACATCCTTCAATTTCTGTGCATCAGCCATGCTCTTCACGTTCTTAGCAGACTCGTATATCTTGGCAATCTTCTTCTCAGTCTTTACCATTTCAGTCAGTTCATCCTTCAACTTCTCCTGTGAACGATAGCCTTCCTTGTTGATGCCAGTCAAAGCGACTAACAACAAGTGGTCATTGCTGCCACATTCGTAGAGAGGAGACACATCGCCTTCCTTTGCCTCATCAAACACCCACTTCAATGCATCGCGAGTAGCACGGATACCTGCAATGCCATGAGCAGATGCAGTCAAGTCGTTAAGTGGACGAACCGTGTAGCCACTCTTAGCTGCATTTGCCTCCATCTTCTCCAGTGTGTTGTTCTCAGCCACAAACGAGGAGAACTTGTTGTATTCCTTACTGTAAGTTTCGTCAGAGAACTTCAGTTCCTTCACCACAGCAGCGACGTTGTACTTCACCACAGGATTGGCGGTCTTCAGAACCTGCAGGATGACGGTTGAGCCATTCTCCAGCTTCAGTTTCTTAGTTTCGCCACTATTCATACCGAAAATGGTGTTGATGTAGAGTGAGTTGTCTGCATCCAATGCAGCACCCTGATACTGAGCGGTAGCAATCCATGAAGAGTCACCCTCCTGGTTGTACTTCTTGGCAATGTCCTTGAAGTTAGCACCAGCGCTGAGGGCAGTCATGATGCTGTCGGCCTTCTTGGCAATGTCTGCCTCGTCCTTGCCAATCACGCCTAGCTGGCGGAACAACACAGAGTCAGGCTGAGTTGCCTTACCCAACACCTTGTATGTGTAGTATGTATTGGTCATCGGATCGAACGCAGGAGACTTCACTACTCCCACAGCTGTAGAATCCAAGGTGGATGAAATCATGCTTGGGAAAGCATCCTTCGACTTGTAAACATCTGAATAAGGTAGCAGAGAGGTCGCCTGACGAGTCACGTTACCTGCAGTTGCGTTGCTGGTAGCAGCAGCCAATTTGGCAGCAGCCTCAGCCATCTCAGTTTCAGTCGCCTTTTTGTCCGCATCACTTGCCACGACAGCCACATCGATAACCTTTACATCACGGGTTTCAATCACCTGCTGATATTGTTCCTTATCCTCGTTGTACTTAGCAGTCAGTTCTTCATCTGTCACCTTCACATCGTCATCTTTTACCGATGCTGCAGGGATGGCAGCAAGCAAGAGGTCAGACTCTTCAACACGGCCTTCATAAACCAGCTTTGCTTCCACTGGGTTAGAGAGGAAACACTGAGAGAGCAACACCTGATACTTTTGGGTGAGCAACTGGTCACGAATCTGACGCTGTGCAAACAAATAGTACTTGTAAATCTTCTCATAAGTCTCAGGAATCTGAGTGCCGGATTCCTTCAGCTTCTTGTACTCAGTAAGGAACTGGTTCACCATAGCAAAGTCATAACGCCCTGTCTGCTGGTTCATGAACACAGGCACCTGAAGCATCTGGCTGAGACCAGTCTTCACGATGTCAGAAATTTCAGCGTCACTCACTGCTAAACCAAGTTTCTCACACTGAGTCTGGATGAGTTGTTGCTGCACGTATGTCTGCCATGCCTCGTCCTTGATGCGATTCAACTCGTCTTCACTGAAAGAGCTCTTCTGCTGAGCAATTTCGTAGTAAGTCTGCATGTCGTCCACTAATTTCTGATAGTCCTGAATGGAAATAGACTTTCCATCCACTTCTCCGACTTGCTGGCTTGATTTCTGAAAGAGGCTCTCCAAGCCTCTGAATAAGTCGCCGGCGACGAAAAGAAACAACGCCACCGCAATGATGGTCACAAGGAGCACGCCCTTGCTTCTGATTTTTTGTAATGCTGCCATTTTTTATTATTTTTTATTGTATTGTTACGCTTGTCATCTACGCTTCCGCAAGGCTTTTGCCCCACAAAATCGCAAAATCATGCAAAATTACGAAAAATTTCTCATCCGAACATGATGTTAGCAAAGATTTTTTCAAATATATTCCTTTTTTTATCAAACGCCGCAAGTTTTGCCCATTCCTTCATGTATAATCAAAATACTTGTTCAATTTGTCCAGCTAATCGCAAACTATTTACTATCTTTGTCCTCGAAATGCCCCACGAAGACAATCAAATAACTAACAGTCATAGATATGAAGAAAACCAACCAGAGACTACTTGGCGTCCTGCTAACAGCAATTGCCTGTACACAAGTTGCTGCCCAAAATTATCGTGAGAACTTCCCCGAAGGTTCCTATTCACCAGTGACTAACATCAACCGTTCCTCCTACCCTCGCGTGCTGACCGACAATAGCGTTATGTTCCATGTGAACGCACCACAGGCACAGAACGTACAAATAGATCTTGGTGGCACCAAGTATGACATGAAAAAGTCTGCGTCCGGTGCATGGACTCTCACCACTAAGCCACAGGTACCCGGATTCCACTATTATTCGTTAGTAATTGACGGTGTTTCCGTGTCCGACCCAGCCAGCCAAACCTTCTATGGATGCAGCAGATGGTCCAGCGCCATCGAGGTAAAGGAAGCCGGGATGGATGATTTCGAGGTGCAGCAAGTCCCACATGGAGAGGTGCGCACAGTCCACTACTATTCCAAGGTGGAAGAGACATGGCGTCCATTGCTTATTTACACCCCTGCAGGCTATGAAGAAGGTAAGCAATCATATCCTGTAGTTTACATCCAACACGGAGGCGGCGAGGATCATCGCGGATGGATGGAACAAGGACGTACAGCACAAATTATGGACAACCTCATCGCAGCAGGCAAAGCTGTGCCAATGATTGTGGTGAGTGCCAATAGCAATGTCCGGTCACGCAATGGGGGCATGGGAGGAGGTTACAGTTGGCAAGGCATGCAGACCTTCCGCAGCGAGCTGATTGACAACGTAATACCCTTCGTTGAGAAAAACTATCGTGTAAAGAAAGATCGCAAGAGTCGCGCTATGTGCGGACTTTCGATGGGTGGTGGTCAATCGTTTTACATCGGTTTGCGAGATCCCGACGTTTTTGCCAACGTGGGTGTATTCTCAACAGGTATGTTCGGAGGAATATCTGGGGCATCCAACTTTGATTTAGAAGCAGAGGTTCCAGGCATGCTGACCGACACGAAGACTTTCAACAACCAATTTGATGTGTTCTTCTTAAGTTGTGGCGAGCAGGATCCCCGCATTGAATACACACGCGGCATCGTAAAAAAGATGCGCGAGAGCGGTGTTGATGTGCGTTTCAACTCATATCCTGGCGACCATGAGTGGCAAGTATGGCGTAAGTCACTCCACGAATTCGCACAATATCTATTCAAATCAATTAAGTAACTTGTTGATAACATGATTAATATTAAAGAATTATTGAATCACCAATATGATGATTTATCGTGAACGATATATTGTTAAACAAACTTAAAGTTTTGGATAAATCGCTTGCGATATAAATAATTATTCCTACCTTTGCATCGCGAACGACAAAAACAACACTTTTAACAACTAATTAAGTATGGAAAAGATTTATGATTTCAAAGCTTTGACAAGCAAAGGTAAAGAATTGGATTTTGCACAGTTTGAAGGTAAGGTGCTACTTATCGTGAACACTGCAAGCAAGTGTGGATTCACGCCTCAGTTTGCAGGACTGGAAGAGTTGAATCAGAAGTATAAGGATAAGGGATTGGTCGTGATTGGTTTCCCATGCAACCAGTTCAAAGAACAAGACCCTGGAAGTGATGGTCAGATTGAGGAGTTCTGCCAATTAAACTATGGTGTGACTTTCCAGATCATGAAAAAAACAGATGTGAATGGTCCTGCTGCTGAACCTATCTTCGAGTATCTGAAGACGCAAGCTCCCACAGAAGAATATCATGGTTTGAAAGCAAAAGCCACGAAGGCGCTGTTCAAGACATTAAACACAAGTGTGGAGAAAGCCAACGACATCCAGTGGAATTTCACTAAATTCTTAATCTCGAAAGACGGCAAAACTATCAAACGTTATGCTCCAACTACGAATCCTAAGGATTTCGAAAAGGACGTGGAAGACTTCATCAACCAAACTGCATAAACAGGAATTGAATTATCATGCATGCTGAATTGCAACTTGACAATCAGATTTGTTTCCGGCTTTACACAGCTTCTCGGCTAATCACGCAGGCCTACACTCCGATACTGACAGAACTGGGCATAACCTATCCACAATACCTCGTGCTAATGGTTCTTTGGGAGAAAGACAACCAGCCTGTAAACGACATTGCACATCGGCTATTTCTGGAGACTAACACAGTCACTCCCCTACTCCAACGCATGGAGAAGATGGGACTTGTCAAACGGCAGAAAAGCAAGCTGGACAAACGCCAGCACCTCGTGAAACTGACAGGTAAAGGAAAAGAATTGGAGGAGAAAGCCTATGCTTTGATTCCGGCAGGCATGGGCAGACAATTGTCTGCCTGTCCAATGCAACTCGAAGATTATCAGCACTTAGCACAAGAACTCGACTCAATTATCAACTCACTTAAATAATCAATAACGCACGAATAAGACATGAAGAAAAGAATGACTATCAGCCTTCTGGCAATCGCAAGCGTGCTGGGCGTATCGGCACAAGGTATCTATGACATCAAGGTAAAGGACGATGCGGGGAAAAACGTGTCACTCGCTGACTACAAGGGCAAGGTGCTGCTCATTGTGAACACTGCCACCCGTTGTGGATTCACCCCTCAGTACACGGAACTGGAGGCTATCTACGAAAAGTATCACGGAGAGGGGTTTGAGATTCTCGACTTTCCCTGTAACCAGTTTGGCGCACAGGCTCCCGGAACGATTCAAGAGATTCACCAGTTCTGCACTGCCAATTTTAACATTAAGTTCCCACAGTTTGACAAGATTGAGGTGAACGGGTCCAATGAGTCTCCTCTCTACACCTATCTGAAGGCTCAGAAAGACTTTGCAGGTTTTGACCTCAACGACCAGAAAGGAAAGATGATGGACGGGATGCTACGGCGACAAGATGTCAACTACGACAAGAACACTGACATCAAGTGGAACTTCACCAAGTTCCTCGTCACCCGTGATGGCAAGGTGGTGAAGCGCTACGAACCCACGAACAAGATTAGCGACATCGAAGCTGACATCAACACAGTACTCAAGTAAAATATGATGGGTTTTTACGTTTCAACGTAAGGTGACAATGAAGATGAGGGAGATATTCAAATCTGCAAAGGATGCTGTGACGCATGCTTGCAAAAAGATGAAAACATGGCTGCAATCCCTTTCTTTCAGAACGGGCGTTATCGTATTGGCGAGCTGCATTCCTTTTTACATCCTGTCATTTGCCCAGATGTTGCTCCCCATCAACGCGGCTGCAAAGGGAACGCTTTGGGCTGTTCTCTTTGGCTTAGCCAAAACGTGTCAATACAGCGGGCTCACGATTCTGGGTGTAGAGGGATATAACCGGCTTAAGAACTGGATGAGACAGAAGAAAAATCGTTGAAATGGAGAAACAAGCATAAAACTGACTCAACTAATTATTAACCTATCAAACCAACTAACTCAACTAATTATTAACCCAATTAAAAACAACAAGAATAATGGAAGGTATTAAAAAAGTTTATGATTTCTTGGAAGATGCCAAGACGTTCTATCTCGCCACTGTAGAGGGTGACCAGCCTCGCGTACGCCCCTACGGAGCCATGCTCTATTTTGAGGGAAAGATTTACATCATGGCATTTGGCAAGACCAATGCAACCCGTCAGATTGCAGCCAACCAAAAAGCTGAAATTTGTGCGTTCAAGGGTAAGACACTCCGCATCGAGTGCAAACTCGTGGAAGACAATCGTCCGGAGGTAGGTAAAGCACTCGTGGAAAAGATGCCCGTTCTGAAACCCGCTCTTGGAGAGAATGGAGAGAACGGTGTGATGTATTATCTTTCTGATGCCACTGCCACCTTCTTCAAAATGATGGAGTTGGACGAGACCATCAAATTTTAATATAATAATTCCCATGTCATGAAAGAGCAAAAATGACGGAAGAACAAACAAAGATTGACTTGGGTGCCTACATGAACCAGAGCATCCGCAACATCATGGCGAAGGCATATAAGAATATGCTTTCAAACCCACGTGAGGCGAAGTTTGCCTACCGCATGCAGACGCTCTTCCAGAAGTCGGAAAAACGGCGCAAGAAAATGCAGGAAACTGAAGGGCTGGAAGTGCCGCCATTCCTCATCAGCAGCATCTCCACCACTTGCAACCTGCATTGCAAGGGATGCTATGCACGCAGCAACGGCATCGCAGAGGACAGGGATGCAAACCGCAAGGAAACGCTCTCTGGAGAACAGTGGAAGGACATCTTCACCGAAGCTGCTGACATGGGCATCAACTTCTCGCTCATTGCCGGTGGTGAACCTCTCATGCGAAAAGATATCTTGGAACACATCGCCGAAGTGAAGGACATGATCTTCCCAGTCTTCACCAACGGAACGCTCATTGGCCCGTCCTATATGGAGTTCTTCAAGAAACATCTGAACATGGTGCCCATCATCAGCATTGAGGGCACAGCTTTGGGCACTGATGAACGACGTGGAATGGGTGTGTTCAAGCGCGCCATGCAATCAATGGAGATGTTAAAGGAGGAAGACCTCTTCTTCGGCACCAGCATCACCGTGACCACCGAGAACTACCGCTATGTGACCTCACCAGAATTCATCGACAAGCTCCGTTCCTATGGTTGCAAGATTGTCTTCTATGTGGAGTATGTGCCCACGGAGGCAGGCACGGAGCATTTGGCTTTCGGCGACGAGCATGTGACAGAGATGGAGTCCCTGATGGCAGCACGTCGCAATGCCCATGCTGACATCATCTTCCTCTCCTTTCCGGGCGACGAGAAGGCACTTGGCGGTTGCCTTGCATCAGGACGCGGCTTCTTCCACATTGGTCCCGACGGGTCGGCAGAACCTTGTCCATTCTCACCCTTCAGCGACAGCAACGTCGCCACGATGGGTGTGCGCAAGGCACTCCAGTCACCCCTGTTCCGCAAGATTCGTGCAGCCAAGGCCCTCGGATGGGAGCACACTGGTGGCTGCACCCTCTTTGAGCATCGGGAGGAAATAGAAAAAATGGTCGTATAACCACAAAACACATTATCTATATATGAGTATAGCCATTCGTTATTTCAGCAAGTTCGGCCACACAAAGAAGATGGTCGGCATTATCCAAGAACTGACGGGAGTGACCCCTGAAACTGTTGACGTTCCCTTGAAGGAACCAGTTGACACCCTCTACCTAGGTTCAGGCGTGCTTTTAGGAAAAGTGAACGGTGCCGTGGCAGATTTCATCAAGACGCTCAAACATGAACAGGTCAAAGAGGTCATCTGTTTCGGTTCTTGTGCCATCATCCCCTCACCTGTGCCTCAACTGCGTGAACTGCTCCAAGCCCAAGGCATCAACGTCTCTCAGAAAGAGTTCACATGCAAAGGTTCGATGGGTCCCATCCACATGGGGCATCCTAATCAGGAAGACCTCAGCAATTTCCGTAAATTCATACAATCAACCATCTAATACTCTAATCATTATGACAATCAAAGCTATCCGAATGTTCGACGGTGGGTTTATGACCCAACCTTTTTGCCTTTGGCGGTGAAGAAGGTAAAGAAAAGTTTGACGAACAAATCATCTATCGCAGCAGTTTGCAAAATTTCCTCATCGACACCGGTGACGAAGTGATTCTCGTGGACACTGGTTTCAAGGCAGACTTTCCTGTTCCAGCCAAGAAACTCGGTGCCCCACTCTACATGGGTGAGAAAGTGGCTGACTACATGGACGCATTCGCAGCTCTTGGCTACAAGCCTGAGCAGGTGACAAAGATTCTCGTCACCCACAAGCACCCTGACCACACGGCAGCGATAGAGTACTTCCCCAATGCCAAGATCTACATTGCGCCAGAAGATGCCGATGCCATGAAACTGGAAGGTGACAACATCGTCCGCGCCACCTACGAGGACGGAGCCTACTACAACTTCCCAGAAACAGTGAAAGTGGCTGAAGGCATCCATTTCATCAAGGCAAAGGGACACACCAATGGCAACAGCATCGTCATTGCCGAGAGTGACGGACTCTTCTATCTGTTCCACGGAGATGTGACCTATTGTGATGCTGCGCTGAAAGCCAACAAGTTGAGCATTGTCTATGAAGACATCAAGGCTGCCCGTGAGACGCTTGACCGAGTGCGTGAGTTTGTCAAGAACCACCCCACTGTCTATCTCTCCACCCACTGCCCTGAAGGTTACGAGAATTTGGAGATGAAGCGTATCATGAAACTCTGAAATAGGACACTTTCGAGCATATATCTCAAATTTATCTCCCGTATTTATGTAATATGGGGGATTTTTTTGTACATTTGCACCTAAATAAATAACAATTGATATATGAAGAAACTTTTCGCGGTCTGTCAGATGGCATGCATGAGCATAGCAAGTGGGTATGCACAACTGGCAATGCCCCAGAACAAACTGAACATCAAAGCAGACATGGCTCTGCGACCAGGAACTGACTACCACATCACAAAAGATGGGACGACAGTGGAACAGGGACACACCGAAGCATTCACCAAGGCAGGTTTCCAAGTTTCCCTTCCCTTCTACGCAAAAGGGACTACAGTGCTTATGGCATCTGCTCGATACTCCCACATCCACCAGCGTTTCACTCCCGATATGCGCACCATCAACTACGGATTCATCCATTCCGCCCACCACCAATTTGCGGGCACAGTAACAGGCATGTCACGGCTGCAGCTATGGGGTAAGCCACTCATGCTGGTTGGAGTTGCCAGTGCCGACTTCAGCCAGTACGGCTACGAACGCTGGACACTGATGGGCACAGCGATGCTGATGCTGAAACAGACCCGCGACACACAATTCGGTGTGGGACTGGTCGGGTTGGTGAACACATTCTCAAGAATGCCCGTCTTTCCCATGCTTACCTACCGTCACATGTTCAACCCACAGTGGACGCTCAACCTTGTAGTGCCAAAGTTCCAAATGGAATATACACCGACGAAGTCCGACACGTTCACTTTCGGAGCATCGATAGACACCGACCATTATTACATCCGTCCTGAATCGGAAGGACTCCCCAAGAATGTACGCTACACCCGAAGCAACATCAATGTAGGACCGGGCTATGCGCACAAGTTCCCAGCCAATTTCACGCTGACGGCAGAAGCAGGAGCGCAGTTTGTCATGACCAACCGAGTGTATAAGAAAGGGAGCAATCATGTCCTTGCCACAATGCACGAAAAGACTGCCCCCTATTGTCGTGTCACCCTGCAAAAAGGGTTCTGACCACCGAACCTTTCCAAAACACTCCACCGTGCGCTTGTCATTTGGCGCACCCAGTGCGTAATATTTCGTCCTTACAGCGCATGTTATTTCGCGCTGAGTGCCCGCGTTTGATAGTCAGCGAATTATAAAAACGCACATAAAGCCTGCCACTTTATCGTTTTTGTCAGTAAGAAGCGTGCGTAATTACCACTTTGAGCTTCACGTCGTAAGGCTCATGAACAGCCCCCCTTATTCCCCAAATCTATTCTTTATGTAATCACGCAAATCACTTTCTCGTACAGGAACATCGACGAAACAAAAACCAATGCCAGAATACTTTGTTGTTGGGAATCTTACGTTCTTTATTTTTGTGATTAGTTTTCTGATATAAGAATCAGAGACGCACCTTCCGCTTGATCTCAAAAAATAAACGCGAATCTGTTTCGCCATGCCCTCCTTGTCAATTAAAAGCCGCAGTAAGATGGGTAAACGATGCTCTGGATCGATTAAGAATGCATTTATTTGGTCCTTTGATAACAAGTCCAAAGATTTAATGAATTCATCTTGTACAGTGTGACAACAAATCTGCACATCTTTCGAATAGACATATGCACTCATCAGTTGTTCTTCCGCCTCACTTGTTATCCGATAAGTGCAGGTGTCTTGCTCATCTTTATAAAACACAGAAAGCCCATCACGACTCCACATCACGCTGTCTATGTGGCACTCATCCTCTTCTGGAAGTGTTTGGCTCGGATTCTCCACTGTTTCATCTCCTTCATCATACTTCGCATCCTTATTTATAGCCGCTTGTCCTGAGCATTGAAATGCAAAACAAGGGAAGATGAACAGTTTTATAAAGAGGGCACATGTCCACTTTGAAGCGGCAAGCCGCCTCATCTGAATTGTAACATATTCACTTGTTTTCATCTTTCTGCCGGTTTAGATGGTTAACTCAACTTTCTGATGTTGAGGCCCTGAATTATTCACCGAAAGCCTTCTTCAGCGGATTGCTGTCTGGTTGGTTCTTGAAGTAGTTGGGGTTGAGGTCCTTGATTTGTTGCCACAGTTTTTTGGCTTTTTCTTGTTTGCCGTCGAGAAGATGGCAGTTGGCGTAGGTGTTGAGAAGCAAGGGCTTAAAGGAGGTGGTGATGCCTGGTGCCATGAGTGTCAGGGCATCGAGCATGAGGATTGTTTGGAATGAACCGAAGATGTCGTATGCTTGGCTGTACATCCAGAGTTGTATGTAATGGAGTGAGTTGATGTATGATTCCATGCCTGCCACGTTTTTGTAGCGGTTGATTTCGGCATCGATGATTGATTTGCGTTCCTCCAGTTGTTTCTTCCCTTCCTCGGTTTTTCCTGTGCGGTAGATGGCGAGGGCTTTGAAAATTTCTATCTGGTGGATGTGTGTGTTGGCGAGGGCGTCAGGGGTATGTCCTGCATCAGCGTAGTCGTTTATTTTCTGCAGTTGGCGTTTGCAGAAGTCGTGGCATTCGGCGTATTTTTGCTTGTCGTCTTGATTTTCGGCTATTCGGAAAAGACTTTCTGTGATGACGGATATTCCCATGCATAGGTTGGTGATGGGTGCTTCCTTTTCGTCTGTAGCCTCGGCGAGTGATGCTTCTGCTTGTTTCAAGTTGCCTTCTAAAGCTGATTTCACGGCGTCGATGATGCATTGGCTGCCATCTTTGTAGAGAGGCACATCGGTGTTGAAGATGTTTTGCCATGTCTGTGGTAGTCCTCCGCGCACCCATATTTCAGTGAGTTTAGTGTTGTCTTCCTGCACGAAGGTGAGTGCGTGGCAGTCTTTGTTGATCCAATGGATGTTGCAGGGATGTCCTGCCTCGTAAATAGTGGTGTCGTTTTCGTATTTGGTGCCGGTTGCGGTGTTGCAGCCGAGCACGTTGCCGTTATTGAGCATATAGACCACTATCGACATGCCTGAGGTGTATGCTTTCCAGAGTGTCTGTATAGGTTGGTGTTGTCCCGAACCGTCTGGATTAGCTGCTGAGGCGATGCGAATCCACCAGCCATCGAACCTGTTGTTTGCCGGGGCTGTCTTGTCTTCGAGTATACTGAAAGCCTTTGCCACGGTGGGATTGATGTTGTCTTTGGTATATACTTCGGTGATGAACTCATTAAGTTTGCTCATGCTTGGCCATTGTTGGTTATACCATTTGAAGTAGAACTGGTTGGCATTGACGTTGAAGATTTGTGTGCCGTGTCCGTCAGGGTTTTGAGGCGTTTCGCCTGTGTTTTTCAGCGGATAATTCTCACGAATCTCGATTTGCAGCCGTCCCCATTGGTTGGGACTTGTCGCCTCTTGCCACATCACGAGCAGTCCGACCGAGTCGGCAGCATACTTGTATTGCTGGAAGGCAGGAACAGTGGTTCTACCATTTTGGTAGATGAATCTCTTGAGATGGTAGAGTCCATGTGGGTCTTCGTCAGCCCTCATATCGGTCAGGTTCAACGTCATTAACGCAACGATGGCGAGATATAGAATTTTTTTCATGTAACAAGTTGTTTTAGTTAGTAGGATATAGTTGTTTTTAGATTTGACAATACAAAGTGCCAGATATTCTCTGAATGGTATATTCCCCTTTTTTCAAGAAATGTATAACAAACACACAACTTTTTTTAGAGGGAAAGGGCACTTTTAACATTGCGCATGGCAAAATTAGTCCTTTCCTTTCATCCAACAAAGAAAAATAGTAGAAAAATGAAGACGTCCCTAACTTTCACAAAGAAAAACGTAGACAATTACTTTTCGTCTACGTTTCTCGAGGTATCGGCAAACACCTATGCAATCATATACGAGTAAAAGCCCACGCCATCAGCGTGAGCATCCATGCTTTTACTCTTGATTGCTTCTTCTAATTTTTGCCGAAATTTCGAGAAACAAGATTCTAAGCGGACGCTTCTTTTTTATATGTCTTTAAGTTGTTATGCTATCATAGGCATGTGGGTTAAGTGAATGAATTCTTTTTATTCTCTTATTATTGTTTCTCCCATTCCTCCCAATTGGTGTCGGAGAGATAATGGGAGATTTGTTCGTAAAGAGAACTAAAGTCGTCTTCCACTACATATTTCACCTCGCTCTTCTCAATCTGATAATAATCGTGTACCAGTACATGACGCATTTTCTCAATCACGCTCCATGGAGTATCAGGGTGAGCATCCTTGAAAAGAGGTGTCAATTTATAGGCAGCTTCTCCTACAATCTCGATACACTTGACGATGCCGTAATACTCAATAGCGGTTTCTGACAAATCGTCTATTGACTTCTTTTCCATGAAATTCAGCACACGCTCTATCGCGGTCTTCATGTGTTCCAAACGTCCTTTATCTCTAATCGGCTCTCTCATATATCAGTATTTTATCGCGGTTAGCGCTTTCCACAGCAAAAGGTAGCAGGGTGCCATCGGTGACCAAGTCAACGGGACGATGCAACTTATGTTCCAAATCTACAATCATTCCTGCATGCTTCATCAAACTGACACGTGCATTCTTATCGAACTCCACCAACAAGTCCACATCGCTCTCAGGTTTTTCTTCCCCACGAGCGAAAGAGCCGAACAGCCATGCCTTCAGGACGGGTTGTGTCTTGAAGTACTCGGCAATCATCTTTGTCATGGTCTTAGTGCTCATACAGCTATATCTTTGATTACCGTTTGCAAATTAAGGACTTTTTTCTTAACCTTCCAAACATTTTGGAAACTTTTTTTTGAAAAGCAGGTTGAATTGTGTGAGCATCTTCGGCGAAGCCAACAGCGATGAAAATAATGAAAGAATGAGGAAATGAAAAAACTTTTTGAGTTGACAGTTGAAAGATAAGCCATGCGGAATGTGCTTTTTGCACGATTGCACGATTGCACGATTGCATTTTTCGCAGGTCATGGGGGAATATTGATATAAGGGGGAATATAGGAGGATTATATAATTATATATTATTATATATTATATATTATAAACATAATGCCTCGCTCGGAGAAGAAAAAATGCAATCGTGCAAAAATGCAATCATGCACTTTGGAGAAATAGCCCTCCCCGCTCCCCCTTTCACGACATCACCACTCCCCCTTTCACGACATCGCCGCGCTGCTCGCTCGGACTTCGGCACTCTGCAAATATTGTCACTTTTCGGAGCAAGAATGACAATATTGTCACTTTTTCAAATAAAATGACAATATTTAGGGAACGCGGAATAATGGTCGTAACTTTGCAGCGAGAAAAGTGAAAAGTGAAAGATGCGATTGAGCGAGTGCAGAAGTCAAACTTGTTTGAACTATGCCGAGCGTGAGCATCTTCGGCGAAGCCAAAAATCTAAGTTACCGAAACTAATGAGCACCTTGCGGAAGCGCGCACCGCAAAACCTCTCAACCCTAAACCCTCAACTCTCAACTGTCCAATCGTTCTTTGACTTACTGATACAAAAAATCCTCATCTTGTGACAAGACGAGGATGATGAAACGACAGAAAGGACCTGCTACTCCCACTCGATGGTGCCTGTGGGTTTCGGGGTCAGATCGTACAGTACACGGTTCACTCCTGGAACCTCTGTAACGATTCTCTTCGTGATATGATGTAGCAGGGCATACGGAATCTCCTCGATGGTGGCAGTCATGGCATCGCGTGTGTTGACGGCACGGATGATAACAGGCCAGTCCCAGCTGCGCTTGTTGTCCTTGACACCTGTCGATTTGTAGTCGGGCACAACGGTGAAATACTGCCAGACCTTGCCTTCGAGACCATTCTTGGCAAACTCCTCACGAAGGATGGCATCACTCTCACGAAGGGCTTCCAGACGATCACGTGTGATGGCACCTGTACAACGGACGCCCAAGCCTGGACCTGGGAAGGGCTGACGGAACACCATGTTGTCAGGCAAGCCAAGTTCCTTACCCACCACTCGCACTTCATCCTTGAAAAGCAGCTTGATAGGCTCCACCAATTCAAACTGGAGGTCATCGGGAAGACCACCCACATTGTGATGTGACTTGACGGGACCCGACTCAACGATGTCGGGATAGATGGTGCCCTGTGCAAGGAAACTAATACCCTCCTGCTTTCGAGCCTCCTCTTCAAACACCCTGATGAACTCAGCGCCTATAATCTTGCGCTTCTGCTCTGGGTCAGCCACACCTGCCAATTTGTTGAGGAAACGCTCTGTCGCATCCACATACACGAGGTTGGCATCAAGCTCATCGCGGAACACACGCACCACTTGCTCAGGTTCGCCCTTGCGCAGCAATCCGTGATTCACGTGAACCGACACCAGCTGTTTGCCTACAGCCTTAATCAGCAATGCTGCCACCACCGACGAGTCCACACCGCCCGAAAGTGCCAACAGCACCTTCTTGTCGCCAATCTGTTCCCTCAGTTCTTTCACTTGTTCCTCGATAAACTTCTGTGCCAATACAGGGGTGGTGATTCTCTCCATACCCTCTGGGCGTACATTTCCTGTAGTCATAATCTTTCTTTTTGTGATTAATAATCCATTATATAAGTTTCACAAGCTCAACTTCTTTGGAAGTTAAAGGGACGAATGTCATTGCTGATGAGTATCGTCCTTTCTATTCCTTTTAACACCCTTTCCATTCCCTTCTCTTCCCTTAATTTGTCATGCGCTATAATTATGGTCGATAATGATGGTGATTTGTTTACCTTCCAACAATGGTTGCAACTCTTCAGTCAAGGTTTGGGCAAGTTTTCTTTCATCTGTCACTGAAATATCAGGCACCACATCCAACGAAACTCGGTTCTCGTCTTCAAAATAGCAGAAACCGTGGATTTGCAGAATTTCCTTATGCGCCTTGAGAGTTTGCAGCACGATGCTCTGAATCTCTGACCGTCGGTTATCTCCCGTTGCAATGGCATAGATGCCGACCGTCATGATGATATTGCGTTGGTCAAGCAGTTTTTCCGTAATACGACGAGTCAGCAAGTGTATCTCTGTGGCAGTCATGGTGTCGTACACATTGATGTGCAGCGAGCCTATCATCATGTTTGGACCATAACTGTGCAGGATGATGTCATGCACGCCATGAACTCCCTCAAAGGCTGACACCTCAGCGCGAATCTGTGAAATCAATTCAGGCGGAACCCTGCCACCCAACAACTCGTTGACGGGAGACTGCAGCATTTCCCACCCCGCCTTGATGATGAAGAGAGAGATGATGACGCCCAGCCAACCATCGAGCGAAACCTGCCAAATCAGCATCACAGCAGCTGACACCAACGTGGAGAAAGTGATGATGGCATCAAACATGGCATCTGCCCCTGAAGCCGTGAGGGCATCACTGTTCAGCAGTTTTCCCTGACGCTTCACATAGACACCCAGCACCAACTTCACCACGATGCTTGCCACGATGACGACCAAGGTGACGACTGTATAATCAGGAGAAGTCGGATTGAACAGTTTCTTCACCGACTCAATCATGGAGGTGGCACCAGCAGTGAGCACGATAATGGCTATGATGATGCCACTGAAGTATTCTATACGACCATGACCAAAGGGATGCTTCAAGTCAGCAGGGCGTTGCGACAACACAGTCCCGATAATGGTGATGACACTCGACAAGGCATCGCTCAGGTTGTTGATGGCATCCATCACAATTGCGATGGAACCAGCCAAGACACCCACGGTCGCCTTGAATGCAGCCAACAGTACATTCGCTCCAATACCAATCCAACTGGTACGTATGATTTTTTGTGAACGATTCATGTTTAGGAGTTAGGAATTAAAAGACCCTCTCTGTCATACGGACTTGTCCCCTGTAATGGGGAGAACCATACGGCGTGTTGGAGTCCTGTTTGCAAGGTTTCTTCGATAACTTCGAGTTTCAATGATCATTTATCATTCTGCGCCTAGCAGTCAACTCATTTAAATCTCGGAGACAAAATTAGTCATTTTTCAATAGATAATGGCACAAACAGCACACAATTATGGGCAAGAGAGCAAATTTTGTCCGAATTTCAGTAATTTTGCAGCACAAATCAAACATAATTATCATTCCAAACTCTCAAAACAATGAATGACGCATCAAATAAAGACATCTACCTTGCTGGCGGCTGTTTTTGGGGAACAGAACATTACTTCAAACAGATTAAAGGTGTGGTGAACACAGAAGTCGGGTTTGCCAACGGGCATACGGAAAACCCTTCGTACGAAGAGGTTTATACAGACACCACGGGTTTTGCCGAAACGGTGCGAGTCACCTACAATCCCGAAGTGGTCAGCCTTGAATTTCTGTTGCAGATGTACTTCAAAGCCATCGACCCCACCAGCCTCAACAAGCAGGGACACGATGAGGGGACACGCTATCGCACAGGCATTTACTACACACATGACGAAGACCTGCCCATCATTGAAAAAGTCTTTGCTCATGTACAGAAAAACTTTCAGCAGCCACTGGTTGTGGAAAAACAGCCATTGGAGAATTTCTATGCAGCAGAAGCGTATCACCAAGACTATCTTGAGAAAAACCCCACTGGCTACTGCCATCTTCCCTTGTCCTTATTCGAGTTCGCGCGACAGTCAAAGGCGAAAAAGTGAGTGAAAAAGACGATAAGATGGTTGAGAATTGCGGGTTTATGAATTAAAATCACTATATTTGCACCGTTTTTGGGCGTACCGCACGAAACGGAATTTGACTTACAGATAGGTTTTTATCATCAATGACAACAAGAAACTACACATACAAGTCGTATGCCATGGAGTATGGCACTTTTGTGGGGCTGGCATGGGGCGGCGTTTTCTTCTCGTATGTGGAAGGTTTAGCAGGCAACAACGGGCTGCTCATGATGCTATGCTTCATGCTGTGCGGCGTGTCGCTCTTCCTGCCCTTCCTCTTGGCATTTCGCCTAAACAGGAAGATGAAATCGGTGGGAGAAAGTCTGACCTATATTCAGGGACTGCTCTTCGCCTTCTCCATGTTCATGTATGCCTGTCTGATGAACGGGCTGTTGGTGTTCGCCTACTTCCATCTGGTGGATGACGGGCAGCTGATGGACAAGATGAACGAACTGCTGACACAACCCGAGATGGTGAGCACGTATGAGCAGATGGGCATGGGGGAACAGCGTGTGCAGATGATGGACGTGTTGAGGGAAGCGGATAGGCTGTCGTCATGGGAAAAGACGCTGCTGATTTTCAACAACAACTTCTTCTTCAGCATCATCCTGTCCTTTTTCGTGGCAGGAGTGGCAAAGAGAAGTGAGAATTGACTAAACGGTTCCTAACTCCTTTAACTCCAAGAAAGTGAAGGACGTCAAACTTAAATAATTGAGCATTTATCATAATGAACAATGGATATATCGGTTGTAGTGCCTCTGTACAATGAGGACGAATCTATAGCGGAACTCCACGCATGGATAAAGCGTGTGATGGACGAGCATGGTTTCACGTATGAGGTGATATTCGTGAACGATGGCTCGACTGATCGTTCGTGGGAAGTGATAGAGGAATTGAGTCAGAAGTTCCCCGAGGTGCATGGCATCAAGTTCAGGAGAAACTACGGAAAGAGCCCTGCCCTTTTCCACGGGTTTGAGAGGGCGGAAGGCGATGTGGTCATCACGATGGATGCTGACTTGCAGGACAGCCCAGACGAAATCCCCGAACTCTACAAAATGGTGAAAGAAGACGGATATGACCTCGTGAGCGGATACAAGATGAACCGCCGCAAGGGTGACCCCCTGTCGAAAACCATTCCCACGAAGCTGTTCAACGCAACCACACGCATGGTGAGCGGCATCCATAACCTGCACGACTTCAACTGCGGGCTGAAGGCATACCGTCGCGAAGTGGTGAAGCACATAGAGGTGTATGGAGAGATGCACCGCTTCATCCCCTACCTTGCCAAGAGTGCAGGCTTCGGCAAGATTGGCGAAAAGCCCGTGCATCATCAGGCACGCCAGCACGGAAAGAGCAAGTTCATGGGCATGAACCGATTCGTGAACGGCTATCTGGACTTAATGAGCCTATGGTTTCTCAGCACGTTTGGCATGAAGCCCATGCACATTTTCGGGTTCATCGGTACACTGATGTTCCTCATCGGCTTCATCGCCATCGTCATCGTGGGCACCGTCAAGGTGGTGGCGCTGTGCCAGCATGTGCCTCACGCCTTGGTAACCGACAGTCCCTACTTCTACATCTCGCTGACCATGATGATTCTGGGCACGCAACTGTTCGTGGGTGGTTTCCTCGGCGACCTCATCAGCAGGAACAGTCAGGAGAGAAACAAATATCAAGTGGAAAAAGAGATATAAGGAACGTGAAGCTTGCGAACCATAAGACTATGCTTGGGATGGCTGTGTTGCTGCTGGCAGGTTGTTACTCGAACAACTGCCCGCTGGAGAACATGGTGACATGCAACTATGGGTTTTACGACTCAGAAGGCACTGCCATCTCCTATCGCGACACCATCACCGTGACGACACTAATGCCTGGCTACAAGACTGTGTACACATATCGGAAACTGGGCAACATAACGGTGACGAAAGACTATCGCGACACGGCGTTGGTGAATCAGGGCTATACGGAAAGTATGACACAGCAACGCAAGGACACCATTCTGCTGAACAACCTCATAGGGGCTTCAAGCATGAAGGTGCCCATGAGCTGGTTTCATGAGGAGGACACGCTCATTCTCTCCTACCGCACCATCGTCAAGAAGGACACCATCAAAATACAGCACATAAGCTATCCCAACGTGGAGTTGCCTGAATGTGGAACGTATCGCTTTCACACCCTACAGGGCATTACGGCTACAGATGCCGCTATTGACCACATAGAAATTGGTGAGCCGAAGGTGAACTATGAGGGCAACGTGAATGTGAAGATTTATTTCAACGGAGTGGTGACAGAATAAAGCCCCCTCGACTCCCTCAGCGAGGAGGAAGTGTCATGTGGGATATGACTCTCAACTGTCAACTAACATCTATAACTTCGATAACTACAAGAAAGTGAAGCTTGCGAAACTTAGACATATTATTTGTGTGGTTTGGATGATGGGTGCATGCATCTTGGCAACAAGAGCGCAACAGCAGACGCAGCCACTCATGCCGGGTGAGACGCCGAAACCGACAAAATATGTAGCTGTAGAGGAGCAGAAAGAACATCTTGTGTTCTTCCAAGGGTTCACGTTGTCAGTTGACGGCTACGGTCCTGTCGCCATGATGGTGTCTGACTACGGCACATTGGAGGGAGCGCTGCGGCTGAATCTGAAGAACACCTTCTTCCCCATCATCGAAGCAGGCATAGGCAAATGCTCCAAGGAGGATTTCAACACAAAGGTGTCATACAAGACCAACGCGCCCTTTATTCGCGTTGGCATTGATTTCAACATGCTGAAGGACAAGTTCCAGAGCAACAGGCTCTATCTCGGTGCGCGCTATGGTCTATCCAAGTTCAAGTATGACATGACAGGTCCCGCACTGACCGACCCCATCTGGGGAGGCAGCCAGTCATTCAGTCTGAAGGACATTGACTGCACGAGCCATTGGGCAGAACTTGTGTTTGGTGTGGAAGTGAGAATTCTCAGGAACTTCCACATGGGATGGGCAGTACGCTACAAGATGGAAATTTCCTCCACGAAGCATGACGCCGCCAAGCCCAACTGCATCCCCGGTTACGGCTACACGACCAACTCCAACTGTTGGGGAGGCACATACAGCCTCATCTTCGACTTGAACTGGGGCATGAAGAAAAGCCACAAACGCGGTGTGAATGTTGAAATCAGAGATATGCAACCAACAGAACACGAACTCACCCCCGTGCAGGATGATTCTCAAACAAGCATAGACCATGAAGAAGGAACAGAAGACGGAGCAACAGAAGTTGAAGAGTAAACCTTTCGACCCATACGCTCCACATACAATCAAATGGTGGGGGTGGCCACTGCTCGCCCTCCTCATTGTCGGCACCATCTACATTGTGATGACCCACGACAAGGGGAAAGTGACTCCCGACGCGTCACAGGGGAAACCTTGGAACACTTCCGAGACCCAGCGCAGCGAAGGCAGCGTGTTCGGCACGTTCTACCACATCACCTACCAGTCGGGCAAACCTCTGCAAAACGGAATCGACAACACTCTGAAAGAAGTGGATGCATCACTGTCGCCCTTCAACAAAGAGTCTGTCATCACAGCCATCAACAACAATACAAGCACAGAGACCAACTCCATGTTCGTAGAGGTGTTCACCCTGGCACAGGAAGTGTCGAAAGAGACAAACGGGGCTTTTGATATCACAGTGGCACCGCTGGTCAACCTTTGGGGCTTTGGCTTCAAGAACATGGACAATGTAAGTCAGGCGAAAGTGGACAGCCTGCTGCCCTATGTGGGTTATCAGAAGGTGGCACTCATCGACGGGAAAATCAGGAAAGATTGTCCCGAAACCATGTTGGATTGCAGCGCCATCGCCAAGGGTTACGGTGTGGATGCCGTCGGCAAGTATTTGGAGAGTGAAGGCATCAGCAACTACATGGTGGAGATAGGTGGAGAAGTTCGCGTGAGAGGGTTCAACCCTCGGGGAGAACTGTGGCACGTGGGCATCAACACCCCCAACGACGACCCTGCCAACATCAGCAACGACATCGAGCAGGTGCTCCAAATCACGCAGTTGGCTATGGCGACATCGGGAAACTACCGCAATTATTACGAGAAGGACGGAAAGAAATATGCCCACACCATCGACCCCCACACGGGCTATCCTGTGCAGCATAGCATCCTGTCCTCCACCGTGCTGGCAACAGACTGTGCCACAGCAGATGCCTACGCCACAGCCTTCATGGTGCTGGGCATGGACGAAGCAAAGAAGGTGCTCGCCAGACATCCCGAACTGATGGCGTTCTTCATCTATTCTGACAAGAACGGAGAGATGAAGGAATGGATGACGGAAGGGATGGAAAAGTTGGTGATGAAATAAAAAGACGTGACGATATGGAGTTGACAATGTTCGAACGGTTGCTGCAACTTCCACTGTTTCAGGGAATGACCACACAGGAAGTGTCAGACGTGATATCGCACGTCAGACTGGACTTTGCCAATTACCACAGAGGCGACGAAATCGTGATGCAGGGAGAAAGCTGCCGCAAACTCATCTACATCATCAGCGGGGAGGTCATGGCAGAACACCGCAATGCCAGCCTCCAGTTCCTACTCACCGAACATCTGCCCGACCTGAAGGTGATTGAGCCATTCAACCTGTTCGGCATGTATCAGACCTACTCACGCACCTACACTTTCAACACTGCTGGCTGCACACTTGCCATCGACAAGCGCGTGCTGCTCAGTCATCTCATGGCGAGCAATATTGTCAAAATCAACTTCATGAACATCGTCTGCAACAAATACCAACAGACCGAACGGTTGCTTTGCCACTTTCCTGACGACACAGTTCAACACAAGATTGTCAGGTTCGTTCTCTCCCACTCCATCTCGCCCAAAGGCAGGAAAGACGTACAAATCAAGATGACACAGCTTGCCGACATCCTCCACGAGACACGCCTCAACGTGTCCATTGCCCTGAACCAAATGCAGGAGCAGGGAACCATCAGGCTTCAACGGGGCAGTTTCATCGTCAACGATATACAGGAACTGTCATTCCTCAACACTCAAAGAACAACATGAATCCATTCTACGACACATACACCAACATTCCCTTTGACCGCATCAAGGAGACTGACTACGAGCCAGCCATGCGCAAAGGCATCGAAGAGGAAGACCAAGAGATAGAGCGCATTGTCAACAACCCCGATGCGCCCACCTTCGCCAACACCATCGAGGCGATGGAGCGGAGCGGACAACTGCTCGACCGCGTGACCACCGTCTTCTTCAACCTGCTCAGTGCCGAAACTACCGACTTTCTCGACACGCTGGCACAGAAGATGTCGCCCATCCTCTCCGAACACTCCAACAACATCATGCTGAACGAAGGCTTGTTCAGGCGCGTCAAGGCAGTATACGATGACCACGCCTCCGACCAATTCGCACGTCTGAACCCCGAACAGCGAATGCTCCTCACCAACACCTACGAGGGGTTCGTCAGGAACGGCGCCCTGTTGTCCGACCAGCAGAAAGAGCAGCTTCGCCACATCTCCGCAGAGCTGGGTGTGCTCTCACTCCAGTTCTCCCAAAACAAACTCAAGGACACCAACAGCTTCATCCTGCACATCACCGACGAAACCGAACTCGAGGGACTGCCTGACAGCGCCATCGACCTTGCCCGACAGACAGCCAAGGAACGCCACATGGACGGCTACGTGTTCACCCTGCAAGCCCCCTCCTACACACCCTTCCTCACCTACTCCTCACGCCGTGAGCTCCGCGAAAAGATGTACAGGGCATACAACACCCTCTGCACCCACCCGGGCGACAACAACAATGTCGACATCGTCAAAAAGATAGTCAACCTTCACCGAGCCAAAGCACAACTGCTTGGCTACGACACCTACGCCGACTACGCCCTTGCCCGACGCATGGCAGAAACCAAAGACAACGTCTATCAGCTGCTCAATCAGCTCATCGACGCCTACATGCCCGTGGCAAAAGAAGAAGTCAAAGCCGTGGAGAAACTGTACGAGCAGAGTACCCAACTGTCAACCGTCAACTGTCAATTGTCAACTGCCGCCCCCTTCTCCCCTTGGGACTTCCCCTACTATGCCAACAAACTCAAAGAGCAGCAGTTCAACATCAACAGCGAGATGCTCCGTCCCTACCTTCAACTCTCCAAGGTGAAGCAAGGCGTGTTCGGACTCGCCAACACACTCTACGGCATCACCTTCCGACGCAATGCCGACGTGCCCGTCTATCATCCAGACGTGGAAGCCTATGACGTGTTCGACAAAGATGGCACATACCTCGCCCTGCTCTACTGCGACTTTCATCCCCGAGCCTCCAAAAAGTCAGGGGCGTGGATGACAAACTACAAGGAGCAATGGACCGAACCCGACGGCACCAACTCACGCCCACAGGCATCCATCGTCATGAACCTCTCCCGAGCTACCGACGGCAAACCTGCCCTGCTCACACTTGGCGAGCTGGAAACCTTCCTGCACGAATTTGGGCATGCCCTCCACGGCATCTTTGCCAACACCACCTATCGCTCCCTCTCAGGCACCAACGTCTATTGGGACTTCGTCGAGCTGCCCTCGCAGTTCATGGAAAACTACAGCATCCAACCCGACTTCCTCAACACGTTCGCCACCCACTACGAGACAGGCAAACCCATACCTCAGGAACTCCTCCACCGCATCATCGCCAGCCGCAACTTCAACGTGGCATACGCATGCATGCGACAGGTCAGTTTCGGACTTCTCGACATGGCATTCTACACGCTGAAAGACGAGTTCAACACCGACCTTCCCACCTTTGAGCGTGCTGCCTGGTACCGTGCCAGAGTGCTGCCCGAAGTGGAAGGCACCTGCATGGCTACTCAGTTCTCGCACATCATGGCAGGTGGCTACTCCGCAGGCTACTACAGCTACAAGTGGGCAGAAATGCTCGATGCCGACGCCTTCTCCCACTTTCAGCAACATGGCATCTTCTCCCGAGCCACAGCACAGAGTTTCCGCGACCACATCCTCTCCAAAGGAGGCACCGAACACCCCATGACACTCTACAAACGATTCCGCGGACAGGCACCCACCATCCAGGCCCTGCTCCGTCGCAATGGAATAAACTGAACATATCCTTTCACTCATCATGACAGAAGAAGAAAAGAAACAATACAACCTCGACTGCCGCTATGTGCGCATGGCACGAATCTGGGCAGAGAACTCCTATTGCAAGCGCCGTCAAGTAGGAGCACTTGTGGTGAAAAACAAAGCCATCATCTCCGACGGCTACAACGGCACACCCTCAGGATTTGAAAACATCTGCGAGGATGAAAACAATGTGACGAAGCCCTACGTGCTGCATGCAGAAGCCAATGCCATCACAAAACTGGCACGAAGCCACAACTCCAGCGATGGTGCCACACTGTACGTCACCGCTTCCCCCTGCATCGAGTGTGCCAAACTCATCATTCAGGCAGGCATCAGACGCGTTGTCTATTCCGAGCACTACCGACTGGAGGACGGCATTAAACTTTTGCAACGAGCAAATATCAAAGTAGAGTATATCAATCCAGACGAACACGAACCAACCACATTATGAGCAACTATATCAACAGGAACAACCGTTGGGTTCCCATCATCATCGCCGTCAGCGTTGTTGTCGGCATCGTCATTGGCACATTCTTCGCCAACCGATTTGCTGGCAATCGGCTCAACATCATCAACACGTCGTCCAACAAGCTGAACGACCTGCTGCATATCATCGACGACCAATATGTGGACACGGTTGACATCGCTTCGATAGTGGAGCAGTCCATGCCCAAGATTTTGGAAGAACTTGACCCCCACTCCACCTACATCTCTGCCAAAGATGCCAAGACAGCCAACGACGACCTGAAAGGCTCTTTCAGCGGAGTGGGCATCCAGTTTGTCATCCGCGAAGACACGGTGAGGGTGACAGGCATCATCAAGGGTGGTCCCTCCGAAAAGGTCGGCATCCTTGCAGGCGACAAGATTGTGGCTGTGGACGGAGAGCCCTATGTCGGGAAAGTCGTCACCAACGAAGAAACCCTCCACCGACTGAAGGGAGAGAAAGGCACACAGGTCAAGATTGACGTGCTGCGGCACGGGCAGAAGAAACCCATCTCTTTTGTCGTCGTACGTGGAGACATCCCTCTGAAGAGCGTGGACGCGACATACATGATTAACAAGGAACTCGGCTATATCAACATCAAGAATTTCGGAGAAACCACTTATGCAGAACTGCTCACCTCCCTTGCCGAACTGGAGGTTGAGGGATTCAAGGGGCTCGTCATCGACCTGCGCGGCAACGGGGGTGGATACCTCTCTGCTGCCATCCAAATGGTGAATGAGTTCCTGCCTAAGAATCGCCTGATTGTCTATACCCAAGGAAGACGTTCACGCCGAGAAGAATATCGAAGTGACGGACGTGGTTCCTATCAAGACCTGCCCCTCCTCGTGCTCATTGATGAGAGGACTGCCTCTGCTGCCGAAATCTTCTCAGGAGCCATTCAGGACAACGACAGGGGCGTCATTGTGGGACGCCGTTCTTTCGGCAAGGGACTCGTGCAGCAACCTATCGAGTTTGCAGACGGTTCTCTCATCCATCTGACCATTGCACGCTATTACACACCTTCGGGGCGTTGTATCCAGAAACCCTATGTAAAGGGACAGCCGAAGGAGTACGAAATGGATTTAATCACCCGCTATGAACGAGGTGAGTTCTTCAGTCAGGACAGTATCCACCAAAGTGGCGAGAAATACAAGACCAGCATAGGACGCATCGTATATGGCGGTGGAGGCATCATGCCCGACTATTTTGTGGCAGAGGACACAACTGCTCTGACACCTTACTACACAGAATGTGTCTCTCAGGGAGTCATCGCTCAATTCTGTTTTGAATACACCGACAACAACCGCGAGAAACTGTCCATCTATGACAATGCTGCGGATTTGGAAAAGTATCTGCGCCGTCAGGGACTTGTGGACTCTTTTGTCCATTATGCTGACAACAAGGGCATAAGGCGTCGCAACAACATGATCATTAAGTCGCAGCATCTCTTTGAGCAAGCCATCTATGGCAGCATCATCTACAATATGTTGGAAATGAGTGACTACGTACAGTATCTTAACCGCAACGACATCACGCTGGAAAAAGCCATACAACTTTTCAAGACAAAACAAACAAAACCAACGCTAAGCGCTAAATGATAATTGAAATTCGAAGTTAAAGAAGTTATCGACGATACCTTGTAAACAGGACTCCAACACGCCGCATGGCTCTCCCCATTACGGGGGAGATGTCCGTAGGACAGAGAGGGTCTTAAATTCCTAATTCCAAGTGACCAAACAGGAACTAAGAAAGCTGATTCGGGAAAGAAAAAAGCAGCATTCGACTGAGGAACTGAAATCTTTCAGCAGGGAAATAGCATCTGCACTGCTTGAACGCATAGAGAGTATGAAACAATGTCACGTCATACTCCTCTACCATTCCTTGCCTGATGAAGTCTGCACCCATGACATCATCACCTCTCTTGTTGCGTCTGGAAGAAAGGTTTTGTTGCCAACGGTGGTGGGTGACACGTTGCAATTACACGAATATGTGAACGACCAATTGATGGATGTTTCCACCACTTTCGGTATCCAAGAGTCACATGGCCCCGTCTTCACCGACTATTCAAAGATTGACCTTGCCGTCATTCCCGGTATGGCTTTTACGCCTGAGGGGGACCGCCTCGGACGGGGAAAGGGGTATTATGACCGACTGATTCCTCTTCTCTCCTGCCCTCTGGTCGGATTGGCTTTTCCTTTCCAAATCGTGGACTCCATCCCCACTGAACCACACGATAGAAGGGTGGATGAGGTCATCGTGGGAAAGAAAGAGGAGGTATTCAAGCCTCTGCGCATCTACAAGTCTTCTGCAGGTTCGGGAAAGACCTTTACGTTAGCCGTTGAATACATCGCGTTGCTGGCTATCAATCCGATGGAGTATCAGAACATTCTTGCCGTCACCTTCACCAACAAGGCGACTGCTGAGATGAAGCAACGGATTCTCGGCACACTTTATGGTATAGCCAATGGACTGGAAGGTGCCAATGATTATGTAAAGAATATTCTGGACAATCTGCATGCCCGTCTGACGATGCCCCTGTATGGGGAAGAACCATACCGCTCCACCATTCTGAGCATCGACGAGACCGTCTTGCGCCTAAGGGCGAAGGAGGCGCTGTCGAACATTGTGCATGATTACAGCCGTTTCCGCATTGAGACGATTGACTCTTTCTTTCAAGGTATCGTGCGTGAACTTGCCAACGAATTGGAACTGTCTACTAACCTGAAAGTGGAACTGGATGAGACAGAGGTGCTGTCGGATGCCGTTGACAGAATCATCGAGACACTGCGGGAGAACTCCAGCGAGTTCAAGACCATCGTTGACTTCATAGAGGAGGAAATCAGAGCCAACCGCTCGTGGCAGGTGAACGAGACGGTGAAGGAGTTCGGACGCAATATCTTCAAGGAGAACTACCTCATTCACAGCGAGGAAATCAGAAAGAAAATCACCGACATCGGCGAGATATACAAGTATCGCACCATCATTCATCAGGGTTTAGAGGAAGAGAAAGATGCTGTGATGGATATGGGCAGAAGGCTGCTGGCAGCGTATGACGATGTGGGAATGACTGAGAAGGATGGCAGCAGTGCCATCGTCACGTTCATGGAGAAAGTGTGTGACTACAGGATTACTGAGCCAACGAACAATAGCCGAGGCACTTTCTCTGACAGCATCGAAGCCTACACGGAAGAGGTGGGCAAATGGTTCAAGAAGTCGTCGAAGAACCGCGATGCGCTGGAAGCGAAAGTGAAAGCCACTCTTATGCCGATGCTGGAGGAGACTTTCAACCTGCATACCAAGTATGTGAAGCATCTGCACACCGTGACCGCCATCGGGCAGCATCTCTACTCCCTCATGCTACTCAGTCAAATCAGTCAGATGGTCAAGTTGCTGAATGAGGAGAACAATCGTTTCCTGCTGTCGGAAACTGCCAATTTCCTGCGCAATGTCATCAACAATCAGGATATTCCTTTCATCTACGAAAAGACGGGCGCGTGCATCAAACACATCATGATAGATGAGTTTCAGGACACCTCCACCTTGCAATGGAGCAACTTCAAACCTCTCATCATGAACTGCTTGTCGATGGACGGTTCGTGCCTGATTGTGGGTGATGTGAAACAAAGCATCTACCGTTTCCGCAATTCGGACTGGCAGATTTTGAACAGTATTGAAGCGGACAAGGATTTGGCTGAGTACATTGGGAACATTCCTGCAAAGTATAATTTCCGTTCTTCCAAACGTGTGGTGGACTTCAATAACAAAGTCTTTGAGAATGCTACCAAGTTGTTACAACATGACTGCCCTGCACTGAGTGTGGCTTACAACAAGCTGAAACAGAAGCCTAAAAAGTTGGGGGACAAGGGTTTTGTCAAGGTGGAGAACATTGACTATCACCAAATCGACAAGACTCATTTGCCCGATGTATGGGACAAGGACACACCTGAAAATTACCATGAGGCAACACTGCAGCGCATGCAGTTGTCGGTGAAGGAACTGATGGACAACGGCGTGGATGCCAACGACATCACAATACTCGTGAGAGTGAACCGAGAGGTGCCACTTATCTGTGATTATTTCAATGCCCATCAGGACGTGTTGCAGGTGAAAGTGGTGTCTGACGATGCTTTCCGTCTAGATGCATCCCCTGCCGTCGTCATCATCATTGATGCTCTGAGAGTGTTGGCTAACCCTCAACCCTCAACTCTCAACCCTCAACTGTCAACTCTCATGACATTAGAGCACCACTACGGTAAACCCATCCCCCCGCTTTTTGACAAGGAAGCACGAAAGGAGCTGCGGTTCAAGGCGCTCACGGAACAGGTGGAAGACATTTATCGGATTTTCCAGCTGAACCAGTTCAAGAATCAGGATGCCTACCTTCTTTTCTTCTACGACATCGTGAACCAATTCTGTGAAGAGAACTTGACAGACCTGGACTCATTCCTGAAAGCTTGGGATGACAAACTCTGTGAAAAGACAATTCCTAATGGTGCATCGGACGGAGTGCGCATCATGACCATCCATAAGTCGAAAGGGTTGGAGTTCCATAGTGTCATCATACCATTCTATTCATGGTCCATCACTCCTAAAGAGAATGTGGTGATGTGGTGCATACCTGAAGGGAACCCCTACAACCAAATGCCTTTGCTCCCCATCAGTGTAGGAAAAGCCAAGAAAGACAGCATTTTCAACAGAAATCGTGAGGACGAGGAACTGCGTACATTGGTCGACAACATCAATGTGCTGTACGTGGCGTTCACACGCGCCAAGCATAATCTCGTCATTCTGACTGGACACAAGATGGGAGAAAAGAAAGCTGATGACGACATCAACGATGTACAATCTCTTCTCGTCAAGGCATTGCCCGATAACATGGAACAGACAGACATTGAAGGAGTCATTACCTGCTATCGAGACGGTACTGTCGTTCCGACCTCCCATGAGAAAAAGGAACAGGAACGAAACGTGATGGAATGTGAGTATGAGCCTCTGCATGTTTCCTTCAATTCCTACCCTCCTGCCACAGAGTTCAAACAGAGTTACGAATCCGATTTGTTCATCACGAAGGATTCGCTCAATCCCCACACCCAACGGCATACCGAAAGAATTCGGCTCATCAGTCTTGGTAACCTCTATCACCATATCTTCCAACATATCCACACTTTGGAGGATGTGCCGCACGCCATTCAACTGATGAAGTCCAGAGGGTGCTTCGGCACACTGCTTGAGGCACAAGAGGCACAAAAGAAGGTGACCGCCTTGATTGAAGACATCACACCCCAATACCCTGAATGGTTTTCAGATAAATGGCAAGTACTCAACGAACGCGCCATCCTCTTTCTCGAAAACCAGACACCCAACACCAAACGCCCCGACCGAGTCATCGTATGCGACCATCAAGCCATCATCATTGATTATAAGACGGCACAGGGTGTCGTCAAACAAAATGTGGACGGCACCTTTGTCGCCCCTCGCGAGAATCGGCAACAGATAGAAGACTACAAAAAGTTGCTGAGACAGATTGGCTACACCAACATCCGAGCTTACTTATGGTACATCCTTGATGAACTCGTCGTACCAGTATAAACTTTTTTACTAACACCTATTAATAGAAAGACTGATTATGAAAAGAAGAAAAACATGCCTGAGGAGCACAGGCTTTGTGCTGACAATGACAGCCTGCATGCTCTGCTCCACAAGTACAAAGGCCCAGTTTGGCGGCTTCAACATGAATTTTGGCAATTTCAACATGGGAGACATGTTCCCAAAAGTGGAACACACCAAGATGGATCACCTAGACTCCAATCTGCCCGTCATCAGCATCACCACCGACACACCACCAAATGCCCAAAAGAAAGTGACAGCAAGGATGAAGATGGAGGGCTATGACGGATACATCGGCATCAAACTTCGTGGCAACAGTTCGTTGGCATTCAATCAGAAGAAATACACTATCGAAACACGCAACGAAGAAGGGAAAGAATTGAAAGTAAACCTTTTAGGCATGCCAGCTGGTAGCGATTGGGTATTGCTGTGCCCCTACAACGACGTTTCCATGCTAAGAGACCCAATCGCTTTCCACCTCTGGCGCGAAATGGGACATTGGGGACCACGCACCCAAATGGTGGAAGTGTTGATGGATGGCGAATATATCGGCATCTATATCCTCACCGAAGCCATCAAACGTGGAGTTGACAGGGTGAATATCGACAAAATACGTAAAATCGACACAGAGGGTGTCAACCTGACAGGTGGCTACCTCCTGCGCATCGATACTTACAATGAAGATGATGCCACCTTCCCGTCGAAAGTGCCAGGTATCGGTGAAGGCATCATGACCAGCCAAATCACGTGGACTTGTCTCAATCCCAAAAAGAAAGCTTTGCAGCCCGAACAATTAGCATACATCCAGCAATACATTGAGGAGACGGAAAAGGTCATCCAATCGGATGACTTTGCCGACCCCAAACGAGGTTATGCCAAATACATTGACGTATCATCTTTTGTCGATTACTTCATCCATACAGAACTGAGCCTGAATGCTGACGGTTTCAAACGTAGTGCCTATTTCTATAAAGAACGGCAAAATGCGGACGGAACAGGAGGAAAACTGTTTGCAGGTCCCGTGTGGGACTACAACTTGGCATACGGGAACTGCAATTTCTGCAATGCCAACAAAATCGATGCGTGGTGCTTCGAAGGCGGCAATACACAACCCACTCCAGCTATGTGGCAACGACTTTTGCAAGACCCTGCTTTCCGCAAGGCAGTAAAGGTGCGGTATCAGTCTCTGCGAAAGACAATCTTAAGCAATAAAGCCATTAATGAATACATCGATAATCATGCCAAATTGGTGGCACAAGCTAAAAACAGACATTTCAAGGAATACCCCGAACTGCTTGTCAGCGAAGAGCAGAAGGCACAGCAACAACAATCCAACAACCAAGGAGGATTCGGTGGTATGTTCGGTGGATTTGGCGGCTTTGGCGGCGGCGGCGGATTCGGTAGTGGTGATGCCATCTCATGGTTTGCAGCCTATCGGGTTAGTTCTTATGAAGAGGAAATCAAAGTGTTGAAACAATGGTTTGCCGACCGTCTTGATTTTCTTGACAAAAACATTGCCCGATTTGATAAGGATTTCGAACCTCACATCCAACCACTTAAGGAAATCAAGCCTCAATTTAATGGCGGGTTCGGAGGCTTTCCTTTCCCTGGCATGTAAGAAGAATATAAAAATGAAGGTGTAAGACGCTTCGCCAAATAATAAATGATAATCTAAATTCGAAGTTATCGACGATACCTTGCAAACAGGACTCCAACACACCGCATGGCAACTCCTCATTGACTCCGTCGAGCTAAAGGTTCCTAATTCCTAACTCTCAACTCATGACCCCATTTCTGAAACTTGTGGCTGATGACCTCTACGATAAGATGGAGGGCAACTTTCAGGACACGACGATTATTTTCCCCAATAAACGTGCGAGTCTGTTTCTCAACACCTATTTGTGGGAGAAAATCCGAAAGACGGCTGGTGATAGTGATCTGACCATGTGGGCACCCGACTACACCACCATTAGCGAACTGTTCACATCGTTGTCGGAACACACGATGGGTGACACCATTGCATTGGTGCTGACCCTGTGGGATGTCTATCAAGCGAAGATGAAACCCACCAAATCCCTCGACCAACTCTACTCACTGATGGAGACGATGCTGAGCGATTTTCAAGACATCGACAACAACATGGTGGAACCTGCTAAACTGTTCCTGAACATTGCTGACTGGAAAGACATGACCGATTTCTCTTTTCTGGATGAGGAACAGAGGAATGCCATTGAACAGTTCTTCGGCAAGTTCTTTAACTCTCAACCTTCAGCCATCAACCCTCAGCCCTCAGCCCTCAGCCCTCAACTCTCAACGCTCAAACTTCACTTCAAAACCCTGTGGAACTCACTGACTGAGATATACGAAGCCTATCGGCAGGCACTGCTGACGGCTGAGGGAGGTACGATGGTGTATGAGGGCATGCTGAAACGCGGTGTCATCGAGGCGTTGACGGGAAAGGATGAGGAGATGAGAAGACGAGTGGACAGGAAACTGGCTTCGAAGACCTATGTGATGGTGGGCTTCAATGTGCTCAACAAGACTGAATTAGAGCTGTTCCGCTACCTGAAGCAGAACCGTGATGCCAAGTTCTATTGGGACTATGACCTTGCCTACATGCAGAGCCGCGAGGGAAGGGCGGGCTATGAGGCTGGGCAGTTCATTCGGGAGAACATCCTCCTGTTGGGTGACGAATTCAGGGGGAAAGACCTGTTTCGGAACATGCGGAAACGGAAGGAAATCACGTTCATCCAGTCTCCGACGGACAATGCCCAGACTCGCTATGTTGACGAATGGAAACGCACACATCTGAAGGAGGGTGAACCGCTGAGGGAGTCGGCTGTAATTCTCTGCAACGAGAACCTGCTGCAACCTGTGCTGCACAGCATCGGCCAGGTGGAGTCGGTGAACGTGACCATGGGCTACCCGCTGACAAACACGCCCGTGTTTTCGTTGGTGCAGACCTTGCTGGAGCTGCAGGTGCATGGGCGCACTGCATCGGGTGCCTGGCGATACAAGCAGGTGGCTGCCGTGCTGAAACACGCATTCATTCAGAAACTGGGGGGCAGCGCCTGTGAGGAGAAGCTGCGCATGCTCACAAAGAGGAACATCGTCTTCCCCGCCACGGAACTGCTGGCTGACAACGACACGCTGAAACGCATCTTCACACCTGTTTCCGGCTTGGGACTGACTGCCTATCTGGCTGACATCATTTCGATGGTGGGACATAGTTATCAGGAGTCGTTTGACGAGAAGGATTTCACGTTGCAGATTTACAAGGAGAGCCTCTTTGTGGCATACATGGTGATGAACCGCATCCACACGCTGCAAGAGGGGCAGGGTTCGCAGGCGGCACTGGCTGTGAGCGACGAAACGTTGGCGCGGCTCATTCGGCAGCAAATGAGCCAAGCAAGCATTCCCTTCCATGGTGAACCTGCCGTGGGACTTCAAGTGATGGGATTGCTCGAAACACGCAACCTCGATTTCCGCAATGTCATCATGCTTTCTGTGAACGAGGGGCAGATGCCGAAGAGCGACAAACGTTCCTCACTCATCCCCTACACCCTCCGTGCTGCCTATGGAATGACCACCATCGAGCGTGAAGTGAGCTTATATGCCTATTATTACTACCGTCTCCTACAACGTGCCGAACACATCACCCTGCTCTATAACGTCAGCACGGAGAACGGCAACAAGGGCGAGATGTCACGTTTCATGCTGCAGACATTGGCAGAAGCCGACGACCTCTTCGGTAAGGGACAGGAAATCAGTCTCCGAGCCTTTACTGCAGCCAGCGAGACCCAGGCGGCAGAGCCATACAGTGTGGTGAAGACCGCTGATGTGATGAAGCTGTTCCAAGCCCGATTCAGTGGCGAACGTATGCTCTCCCCTTCTGCCATCAACACCTACATGCAGTGCCCCCTCAAATTCTATTTCAGTCATGTGATGGGCATCCGTCCCGACAAGGAGGTGACCGAAGATGTTGATAAGTCCACATTCGGCACCATCTTCCACGAGTCCATGCAACAACTCTATGAGCCCCATGTCGGCAAACCTTTTCGGAGTGCAGACGCATGGGCACTGGCATCAGACGAGTCGCTGATTGTCCAGAAACTCAACAACGCCTTTTCTGCCTATTACCCATTGCCCCTCAACGGCACACAACTAATCAATCGCCACGTCATCAAGCAGTTCATCATCAACCAAATCAAAGCTGATGCAAGAATGGCTGACGAACTGGAAACACAAGGTGGATATTGGCAAATCATCAGTCAGGAACAGAAATACAGCATCCCTCTGCCATCTCTTACCGCTCAACTCTCAACGCTCAACTACAACTTCGGGGGTTACATCGACCGTCTCGATTTGCTCCACACCCCTGCAGGTGACCGCATACGCATTGTCGATTATAAAACCAGCAACAAACCACAGACTGCCAAAACCATCGAGGAGCTCTTTGACACACAAAAATGCACCAACAACTATCACATCATGCAGACCCTCTGCTACTGCACCATCCTCACCAATCCCCACTGCCAACCCCAACTGGCAGCTCTCAACCCTCAACCCTCAGCCCTCAGCCCTCAACTCGTCCCCGCCCTCATGTACTGCGCGAAAGAAGATGAGAAGAACTATTCGGGCATCATCCAGCTCGCTCCTGCCGAGGGTGCCAAGAAAGAAACGATGGAAGACTTCAAAACGCAATATGCAGAAGCATTCAACACACCCCTCTACGAGAAAATCAAAGAGATTTTCACCTCCCACGATGAAAATCCCGAACACGGCACTTTTGCCCAATGCACCGACGAACAGAACTGCGCCCACTGCGACTTCCTCGCTTTCTGTCGTCGCCACCCCCAAAAGAGATACTAAATGGAAAAGTTCGAAATTCACATACTCGGTTGTGGAGCTGCTCTCCCCACTCCCAAACGCCTCAGTTCCTCACAGATTGTAAACATCCGCGAAAAACTCTTCATGCTCGATTGTGCTGAGGGGACACAGATGGCATTGCGACGCTCACACCTCAGTTTCTCCCATCTGCAAGCCATCTTCCTCACACATCTGCATGGCGACCATGTGTTCGGACTTATCGGCATGCTCTCCACCTTCGGATTACTCGGACGCATACAAGACCTGCACATCTACGGACCACAAGACCTCACACGCATCTTCCAACCACAAATCGACTATTTCTGCGCCGACTCCCCCTATAAGATTATCCTCCACGAAATCGACACAAAAACCTCACAAATTCTCTACGAAGACCGTTCCGTCACCATCACCTCTCTTCCTCTTTCCCATCGTGTTCCGTGCTGTGGTTATTTGTTTCAGGAGAAACCCACCCCACGGCACATCCGACGCGACATGATTGACTTTCACCACATCCCCGTCTCTCAAATCAACAACATCAAGGCTGGTATGGACTGGATTACCGACGATGGCACCGTCATCCCCAACGAGCGGCTGACCACGCCACCCGATCCCGTCCGTTCTTATGCCTACTGCACAGACACCACCTATCGCCCAGCCTTGGCAGAGCAGCTTCAGAATGTCACTTGTCTCTATCACGAAGCCACCTTCGCCCAAGAGCATGCCCTCCTTGCAAAGAAAACCCACCACAGCACAGCTGCTCAAGCTGCCCAGATAGCACTTGATGCCCATGCAGGGAAACTCATCCTCGGTCATTTTTCCTCACGCTACAAGTCTGAAGACATCCTTCTTCAAGAAGCACAACAAATCTTTCCCCATACTCTCCTCGCTGAAGATGGTATGAAAATAGAACTATGACCGACGATAACAATTGTCTTGCATCGTTCACCTTAATCGGTTCTTGATAAAATGCCTCTTCACATATATAAAATAAAAGAGGACACCCACCAGATTGACCACAAAGGCAAACCAGAATGCGGCCGAATAGCCTGTATGATGAATCGCCATTCCGCCAAACACAACGCCCAATCCCATACCGATGTCCCAACAAGTGAGTTGGGATGAGTTGGCTGTACCTCTCTTGTTGTTGGGTGCCAAATTGATGAACATCGTCTGCATGCCCGGCCAGATGTGACCATTACCCAATCCGATGATAATGGCAGCACCATAATACCCTATCGGATTCTTCAACAAGGCAAACAGCAGATAGCCAAACACACTGATGAGAATGCCATGATTCACATTCTCCACCACCTTCCCTTTCCGCAGGGAACGGGCACCAATCAGACGCGACAGAATCAGACCTGTACACAGCACGGCGAACCACGCGCCCGTACCTGCAGTCATACCCAGTTCTTCCTTTCCATAGATGGCAAGATAAGTGGCAAGCACTCCGTATGACAAACCGACACACACCATCACCAGACCTTCACTCCAGCCTTTCACGAGGAAGAAGCGGTCAAACGACATAGGGTCTTTGTTCGGCACAATTTCCTTAGAGGGGAAATGCACCGTTGCATTGATGGCAAGTCCAATGCCTGCCGCACACAAGGCAATCAAGAAAATGAGATTGTAGTCACCGATTGAATCATAAATCATCAACCCCACCGTAGGTGCCATGCTGGTGGCAAGATTGTTCGACAAACCATAATACCCGATACCCTCTGCCCTTCTTGACGATGGCAACACATCAATCGCACTGGTGCTGTTTGCCACAGTGACCGCTCCCATCGGTGCTCCATGGGCCGTTCTGATGATGGCAAAAAGTGTCATCGTACCTGCAATCAGATACCCTGCAAACAAGGCGAAGAACAGGAAATAGCAGGTCAGCAGCACCACTTTCCGCGAGAAACTGTCCACCAGATACCCCGCAATGGGACGTGCCAACAATGCTGTCAATGTATAACCCGACAGTACAAACCCTATTGTGTCCTTGTCAGCCTGATAGGTTTCACTCAGATATAGCGGAAACAAGGGTGTGACCACCATGAATGAGAAGAATATCATGAAGTTGGCACACCACACTTTCACGTAATTTGCATTCCAAAGTCGCTCTGTCTCTGTCATAACGAGTGCAAAGGTAGCGAAGAATTAGGAGTGAGGAGTGAGGAATTAGGAATTATTTGCTATTCGGAGTGTTTTTTTACTGAGAAAGTAACAATTCCTCATTCCTCATTACTCATTCCTCATGATAATTTCGTACCTTTGCCACACAAAACCTATCAAAAAGGAGGTCTGTATATGAAAAAATTATTTTTACTGTTAGCTTTGGGCTTGACCACTCTTTCCTTGAATGCCCAAGATTTGAGAAACGCCAACAATTCGACCATTGGAAAGATTGAGTCGGACGGAACGGTGAGAAACAGCAGCAACTCGACTATCGGCAAGATTGAGCGCGACGGCACCATCCGCAACGCCAACAATTCCAGCATCGGCAAGCTTGATTCAGACGGCACTGTCCGCAACGCCAACAATTCCAGCATCGGCAAGATAGACTCGGATGGCACCGTGAGAAACTCCAACAACTCCACCAGCGGAAAAATCAGTTCTGACGGTACGGTGAGAAACTCCAACAACTCCACCATCGGTTATGCAAAGGGAGTTCCTGTTCGCTATGCCGCCCTGTTCTTCTTCTTCGACTTCTTCAAGAAATAAGGGAAAGTCAGTAAAAAACTAAAAGTGAAAGTTACTTGCCGTCTGACGGTAGGTAACTTTCACTTTTAATTTTTAACTATTAACTTTTAGTTTTATTTCTCTTCTCCGATAATCTTCCAGATACCTGCAGCAATAGCAGCACCTACGAATGGACCGACGATGAATACCCAAAGGTCGCTGATAGCCTGTCCGCCTTCGAAGATAGCAGGACCGATGGAACGAGCAGGGTTCACGGATGTGCCAGTGTAGTGAATACCTACGAGGTGGATGAGGATGAGTGAGAGACCGATGGCGAGACCAGCAAAGTTGCCGGCACCCTTCTTCTCGTCTGTAGAACCGAGCACGACGAGCACGAAGATGCAAGTGAGCACGATTTCAGCAATGAGACCTACCACAAAACCATGATCGCCACAGCTGTTAGCACCTGTAAGCGTACCGCCAGCCTGAGCCATATCGTTAGAAGTCAAAGCAAAGAGAATGGCAGCACCGATGATGGCACCAATCACTTGGAAGATGATATACATCGTGGCATCCTTGCAGCTGATGCGCTTTGAAATGAGGCAACCGAGCGTGATGGCTGGATTGATGTGGCAACCAGAAATGCCGCCAATAGTGTAAGCCATCGCCACTACAGCCAGACCGAATGCAACGGCTGTACCTACTACAGATGCTGTGTCAGAACCACAATTGAGCGATACAGCAGTACCGCAACCGAGAAGTGTAAGAACCATTGTTCCCACCATTTCTGCTAAATACTTTTTCATGTTTTAAATGTTTTAGGGTTTATAAATAAAGTTATTAAAGAATTAGGTATTGTCTATTGTTCCAGATGCTGCAATCCACCCGTAGCAGGAAAAAGCGTCAGTTTGGTGGTGGCGCCCTTGTTGAAGAGCGTTGGACTGAGCATGTCTATAGTACCGAACTGTGCGAACGGCAGTTCCTGCTCATATATGGCACCCTGCATCGTACTGATAGTAACGTCTGCCATACTGGGCATATTGTACACCAACCCTTCAATTTTCCTTTTTGCCGTCTCTTTTGTATCTGGAAGAACCACCGTATGTTTATCCTTTACTGAGAGGTAATAAGGATCTCCAGCCAAGTCGTCAGCATCAACAAAACCCAACTTACGGGAGAAGCGGAAGAACACATTCTCATCCATATCCTCATAGGGTATGATGGTGAAGGATTTTGCCGTGAAAGTGGTGTCGCTATATCCAATGAAAAGCTGAGTTAAGGCTTCTTCCTGACGATTAAGCTCATCCAACACAATCTTGAGCGACGCACCATCTTTCGGCATTGACTCCACCTGCCCACGCTTGATGGAATTCTTGCTCTCTCTGATGTCGAGAATCTCCTGAGCCGTCAATTCAGCCATCTTGGCGGTGGAAGTGGCAGAAAGGATATCTTCTGTGAGATACTGACGGGAATCCATCTTATGGTTTGTGCTACGCGTTTCAGGGAGCACTTTTTCCTGAATGTCCGTGTGAGTGTTCACAGCCACCAAAATACCGCTGGGTGTCAGTTGCACCATCGGAGCCACAGTCTTGTCCTTCAATTTCACCGTATAAACTTTCGATGTGTCGGGCACTCCTTCCTGACCAACAGACAATGCCGTCATCGTCCAAGTGGTGGAAGGTTCTGCAGCCACCCCGCTGATGTGAAGATAGCGGTCTGCATATTTTGCAAATTCCCCAGGAGTGTACACCACCTTGACCGCTGAAGCATCCACCCTCAGCACTGTTTTCGGTAACATATAATTCACACCATTAGCTGCAATGCCTGGATTGAACTCCGTCACTTGTGTCTGAGCCATAGTGCAGAGTGACAAACTGACTGCCAATGCTGTGATGATATTTCTTTTCATTCTTCGATGTTATTATCTCTATGCCCTAAACCCTCAGTTCAAATTATGCATTATGAATTAACTTAAACCTTTCTCAACTCCTTGAAAGCCTTAGGCAAATAGTTGACAATATCCGTGGAAATTAGTCCTTCGTAAGAGAGATCTTCCGCTGCCAGGTCACCTGCCAAACCATGCAGATAAACACCCAACCGCAAGGCAACCTCAGGATCATATGCCTGTGCCAGCAACGAGAGGATAACACCTGTCAGCACATCACCAGCACCCGCTGTTGCCATACCCGGATTACCTGTCGAGTTGAAATAGACATTTCCTAAAGGAGTTACGACAGCTGAATAAGCACCTTTAATCAAGATGTAGATGCGTTGACGCACCGCCAACTCACGTGTACGTTCCAGTTCTTCGTAGGAGTTGCGTGTTGTACTGATCAAGCCGAACAGTTCTTTCTTATGAGGCGTGAGGATGCAACGACGAGGCAACTGATTGATCCAACCTCGATGCGAACCCAAAATAGTTAAGGCATCAGCATCAATGACCATCGCACACTTCGTCATGCTAACCTGCTCAATGAATGCCTGCACCGTATAGGCGGATGTACCAATACCAGGACCTATCGCCATCGCATCGAATTCACTGGTGTCAAATGACTGACTGAAGCAGTTGGCATCCACATCAATGTTGAGCACAGCCTCTGGCACTGCCTCCTGCATGATGCGCACATTGCTTTCTGGCACCCGAATGGTCAGTTTCCCCAATCCGCTGCGCATACAAGCTCTTGCGCTAAGAATGGCTGCACCTGCCATACCTTTCTTTCCCGCAATGAGCACAGCATGCCCCATCGTTCCCTTGTGAGCAAACTTTGATCGCGTCTTGAGCATCGCCACCATATCTTTCTTCTCCGTAAAATTATAGAAGGTTGCCGTTTCCTCCGTGCCTGGATCAAGAAGACCAATGTCCAGCACCTCCCAATTGCCCACATACGACTCGTTCTCCGGAAAGAAGAACGCCAATTTGGGATATTGGATGGTATAAGTGTAATTTGCCTTGACAATGTGGTTCATCACATTATAAGTGTTGTCCTCACACATCAAGCCCGATGGCACATCAATCGACACGACAGTAGCAGGCGATGCGTTAATATACTTCACCACTGATGCAAAGCCACCGTTCAACGGACGCGACAACCCTGTACCGAACAAACCATCGATAATCAAATCCCCATCCTCCAGTTTAGGAGGAGTGAATTGCGATGTCACTTCAGTAAACTCTACATTATGCACACCCATCATGTCCTTCTTCACATTCTGAAAGTCCAGCAAGCGTTGCTTGTTGAGTTGGCAATCAGGAGAAAGATTCCCTGAGGTGTTGAACAGATACACATATACCTTATATTTTGCTTCGCTCAACATGCGGGCAATCGCCAACGCATCGCCACCATTGTTGCCAGGACCTGCAAATATCTTCATAGGGGTGTCGATAGTCCAACGAGAACGAATCTTGTCAGCCACAGCACGAGAGGCACGTTCCATCAGATTGGCGGAACTGGCAAGTTCTTTTTCTATCGTATAGGCATCTACCGCTTTTAATTGAGCTGCTGATAAAACCTTCATATTTCTGCGAAAATTTGCGAATGGAGATTCTCTTTATGTGTGCAAAAATAGTGAATCGACATTAAAAAAACGATGGAAAAAAGATAAAATAGCACTTCGAATGATGTTTTTTCACGTTATTCTTCCCGATTTTACCCTCAAATAGCGTTTTTTTGTGTAGCTTTGCATAAAATTCAAGTTCAGCAACAAACCAATGATCACAATAAAAGGCAAGCAATTTGAGCTGTTCATCCATCACGGACAAATCGCAGACAGGGTTGCCGCTTTGGCAGAGAAACTCAATGCCGACTATAAGGGTAAGAACCCTATTCTCATCGCCATCCTCAATGGCGCATTCATCTTTGCGGCAGATCTTGTCAGACATCTTACATTCGATCACGAAATTCAGTTTGTCAAGTACTCTTCCTATGAAGGGATGGACACCACTGGCAAAGTGAATGAACTTATCGGCCTTTCCCTAAGCATCGAAAACCGTGATGTCATCATTGTCGAAGACATCATCGACACGGGCACTACCATGTACAACATCTTGCCCCAACTGAAGGCGAAAGGAGCCAAATCTGTGGAGATTGCCACCCTACTCATGAAACCCGGCAAACTGGCTGTTCCACTCGACGTGAAGTACTGCGCCATGCAGATTCCCAACGAATTCATCGTAGGCTACGGACTTGATTACGACGGAGTGGGACGCAACTACAAGAGCATCTATGTCGTGAAAGAGGGCTGACACCATCATCTTCCCCACTCACCCCATTAAAAGACTAAATTCCTAACATAAACAACAAATGAAAAATATCATCATTTTTGGTGCACCAGGTTCTGGTAAAGGCACCTACAGCGACGAGATTGTCGCACGCTATGGTATGGGACACATCTCCACTGGCGATGTGCTCCGCAGTGAAATCAAGAACGGTACTGAACTCGGTAAGATTGCCAAAGGATACATCGACAACGGGCAGCTCATCCCCGATGAACTGATGATTGACATCCTCGCCAAGACCTACGATGCACTCCCTGCAGGCAAAGGCGTCATCTTCGACGGTTTCCCACGCACCATCGCTCAGGCAGAGGCTCTCAAGAAGATGCTTGCAGAACGCAAGCACGACATGGGTGTCATGATTGAACTCATCGTTGACGAAGAGACCCTCCTCGCCCGTCTCCTCAACCGTGCCATCGAGCAAGGTCGCGCCGACGACAACGAAGAGACCATCAAGAAGCGTTTCGAAGTGTATCACAAGCAGACAGAGCCACTCTCCAAGTGGTTTGAGCAGGAAGGCATCCGCAACACCTTCACTTGGAAAGGTTCCAAGGATGTGATGCTGGGCGAGATTTTCGCTTTCCTCGACACCCAGAAATAATGGATTCCAATTTCATTGATTACGTAAAGATCTATTGCCGTTCGGGGCGTGGTGGACGAGGTTCCACCCACATGCACCGTGCGAAATATTTACCGAAGGGTGGTCCCGACGGAGGCAATGGTGGTCGCGGTGGTCACGTCATTCTGCGTGGCAACCGCAACTACTGGACCTTGCTTCATCTGCGCTATGACCGTCACATTCAGGCAGAGCACGGTGGCAATGGTTCGAAGAACAAATCAAGCGGCAAGCAGGGAGCAAATGCCTACATCGAAGTGCCCTGTGGCACAGCGGTGTATGATGCCGAAACGGGCGAATACATCTGCGACGTGACCGAACACGAGCAGGAAGTGATTCTGCTGAAAGGTGGTCGTGGAGGATTGGGCAACTTCAACTTCGCCACACCCACCAATAAGGCACCCCGCTATGCACAACCCGGCGAGCCCATGCAGGAGCGCAGTTTCATTCTCGAACTGAAACTATTGGCAGACGTGGGACTCGTAGGTTTTCCCAATGCGGGTAAATCCACCCTCGTCAACGCTATTTCTTCAGCCAAACCGAAGATTGACAACTACCCCTTCACCACACTCGAACCCTCTCTGGGCATCGTGTCCTATCGCGACGGACGCTCCTTCGTCATTGCTGACATTCCCGGCATCATCGAGGGAGCAAGCGAGGGGCGTGGTTTGGGACTTCGTTTCCTCCGTCACATCGAGCGCAACTCTTTGTTGCTCTTCATGGTGCCAGCCGACACTGAAGATATCCGTCATGAATACGACGTGCTGCTCAACGAGTTGGCACAATTCAACCCTGATCTGCTCGACAAAGGACGTGTGCTCGCCATCACCAAGTGCGACCTTCTCGGACAAGACGACGAACTGAAGGAAATGCTCAAGGAAGGTCTTCCCGACGACATCCCCGTCATCTTCATCAGTTCGGTGGCACAACTGGGACTTCAGGAACTCAAGGACATCCTCTGGAAAGAGATGAACAGCGAAAGCAACAAAATCGCAGCCATCAACACCCAGGAGTCCATCATCCACTCTGCTAAGACCTTCGCCTACATGGACGACATTGCTGATGACGACGAGGGTTGGGGCGATGATGGTAGTCCTGAAGACGACGATATCGAATTCATCGACGAAGACGACATCGAAGACCTTGAAGACTTCGAGTACGAAGAATAATCTATCATTTTTTCATTTCCTCATTCCTTCATTTTTTCATTTTTATATCTTCCGTGCATCTCTACCCCACTCCTTCACATATCACCGCCTTCTCCACCACAAGAGATGGCGGTGTTTCCATTCCCATTCCGCGACTCTTCATGCCTCACCATCAGGTGCACGGCACCAAGACAGTCATTATCGATGATGATTTCCTCTCCAAGAATCCGCTCGAACAAGTGTTGGCGCTCGATGGAGTAGATGCCCTCTCCACCCAACTCTCCGATGTCTTTGTTTGTGTGAAGACAGCCGACTGCATTCCCGTTCTCCTATGGGACGATGCAACTCACGTCGTCTCAGCTGTGCATGCAGGTTGGAAAGGCACACAGAAACGCATCGTCGAGGCTAACATCGATGTGCTTCAAACCACCTACGGTACACAACCGTCAAATCTTCACGCCATCATAGGTCCAGGTATAGGACCCGAAAGTTTCGAAGTGGGCGACGAAGTCTATGACCTCTTTGCGCAGGCAGGTTTCCCGATGGAGCAACTGGCAAAAAAATACCCTATCATGCACCCCAACAATCCGCATGGTTCTCTCCCCCTTGGGGGAGGTGGAGAGGGTTTCCGTTGGCACATTGACCTTTGGGAATGCAACCGTCTGCAACTCCTCAAAAAAGGTGTCAACCCTGAAAACATCCATGTCTCAGGTATCGACACCTATACCAACTACGACCGCTTCTTCTCCGCCCGTCGTCACATCGATGGCAGAATCATCAACGGCATTATGGTAGTTGACTGTTGATAGTTGACAGATTTTTCCATTAGGTATGCGTGCATCACGTTAGCCTAACTGTCAATTGTCAACTGTCAACCCTTCAAAAACATTCTCCCATTCGTCACAGAATTCCTGCATCGAATGAAACAGCAGATTTGCCCCTTGATTGAGCAGCACCTCATCGGGCAATGGTCCTGTATTCACTGCAATCGTGAACACCCCTGCAGCCACCCCTGCCTGCACCCCTAACGGCGCATTCTCCACCACAATAAAATTGTTCGCGGCAATCTCGCCACATGGTCTCCTCTCACCCTTCACGGAGGAGAGGGTCCTCTTATATTTCTCCATCCCCATCAGATATGGTTCCGGATTGGGTTTTCCATACTTCACATCGAAAGCCGTCACCATCAGTTCTTGCCTGAAGATGTCAGGAAAATTCCGGTTCAACCTTTCCAGCAACGTCTTTTGCCCACTGCCTGTCACCACCATCGGAACCACTCCGCTCGCCTTCACCTTGCAGAGCAATTCATACGCTCCGGGCATTCTTTCCGCTTTTGGACATTGATTAAACAAATTACTCTTATACTGATAGATACGCTGTATTTCCTCATCCGTTGCTTCATATCCACGTTGACGCATAGAAACAATATTGATGGTACCAGCACCTGTGCGTCCCTCATGCATGTACGCCTCCCATTCCGGCAAGTCCAGCCCGAAATGCGCCATCGTCTCATGCCAGCTTTTCGCATGATTCTTCATCGAGTCGAACAGCACCCCATCCATATCAAACATCGCCGCCTTCAGCGCCATCCGCTCATATCCATGCTGCTCCAGATACCGCTCCACAGCATCTGCAATCATCCCATTCCTCATTCCTAATTCCTCATTCCTAATTCACTAACGATCTTCTCTACCTCTTCCTCACTAAATCCCTTCATCATCTCATGCCAGTCTTTCGTGTTCAGACGGATTTCCTTGCTGATTTCCTCCAGCGCCACGCGCAGCATCTCCTCATGGTCGAAGGCAAGACGCTCAGGAATCTCATCCAGCGCAAACCACTTCGCCTGACTCGCATCGTCCATCCCCTTCACCTCGCTCAGCTGCACCACGGAATAATAGGCGATGGTCAGCACACGCTCGCGGGGGTCCCTGTCGGGAGCCGTGAACGCATGGAACTGCTTCACGAAAGGAGTCGTCAGTCCTGTTTCCTCCATCAACTCACGTCGGGCACCCTCCTCCGCCGACTCGTCCATCTCCAGAAAGCCGCCGGGGAACGCCCAACATCCCTTATAGGGTTCGCCGCCCCTCTCAATCAGCAGCACCTTCACCGTGTTACCGTCAAAACCGAAAATCACGTTATCCGTCGTCACGCTCGGATGCGGATACTTGTATGCATACATCTTTTCTTCCATATCCATCGTATTGACGCTGTCCTCCTCACCCTCAGCGTGCGAAGGCACTCCCATTGAGCACCCCGCCAGTTGCATCACACAACCCATCACACAACCAAAGACAGACAGTCTGTTCATTTTTTCATTACTTAAATCTTCTGCAAAGTTACGACTTTTTCACTTCGCAGAAATGAAAAAAATGAAAAAAATGACATGCGCTTCGCTGAAATGGGATGATGAGAGAATGAAAATAAATCTGCTAAATCTGTGGTTAAATATATTTCCGTGCTTTCTGCGTTTTCTGTGTGAGCTATAAATCCGTATTTCCCGTGAATTTCTGTGTGAGCTATTAATCCGTGTGACAAAAAAGTTGTAACTTTGCCGCCGAATCAATTATACGGAAATACCATGGACAGATTACCAAAGGACACCACGATGCTGGTGTCGAGCATCAACATGCTGTTGAGGGACGGTGAGTTTGACTCGCTGGAGGATTTGTGTGCCTACTTCGAGCGCGATGTGGAGGAAGTGAAAGAGGAACTGCAGGAGTGCGGCTACACGTATGATGAGGAGCAGAAGCAGATAAAATGAGCTTCGTTGAAATGAAAAAATGAAGGGTGCAGCTTACTCGTAGCCGTACACCAGCCCATATTTCTCGTGAAGCGCACGGAGGGTTCCGTCCGCCTTCATCTGGGCGATGACGTCGTTGACGAGGGCGAGCAGGTCTTCCTGGCCTTGACGCATCAGCACACCAATTTCGCCGTTCGTGAAGGGAGTCCTGATGAGCGGAGCCGCAAGGCGCGGGTCATTCTTCACATACCACGGGGCTTCCGTAATCTCTGTAATCATCACATCAGCCTGCCCTTCCGCCACAAGACAAGGGATTTCCTCGTTTCGCTGATGAACGACAATGGTGGCATTGGTGAGACGCTCGTTGGCGAATTTCTCGTTCAATCCTCCCGGATTCACCATCACACGCACACCGGGCTGGTTAATGTCTGCCAACGAATGATAGTGGTTCACATCGGTGATGCAGCAAAGGATAGTCTTTCCGTTCTTCAGATAGCCGTCGCTCATCAGCATCGTCTCCTTGCGAGTGTCAGTAATGGTGATGCCTCCGATGGCGAGGTCAAACGTCTGCGGTTCCGCCTGCACGTCAGCAGTCAACGTAGGCCATGAGGTCTGCACATATTCAATGCCGACGCCCAACCGCTCTGCTATCTTTTCAGCCATCTCTATTCCAAATCCCCAATAGTCGCCATTGCTCTCCTTGTAGGACAGCGGACGGTAGTCGCCGGTGGTGCCCACCAACAGTTTGCCCCGTTCCGTGATGCGCTGCACGGTGGGTTGTTGCAATGGAGCGTCTTCGCTGTCTGAACTGCATGAGGAAAATGACATGATGCCACAAATGAAAAGGAGGGTGGCAAGCATCCATATTGTTCTGGAAGTTTGGGCTGAATTTGTCATGGAGTTTGAATTAGGAATTAAGAGTTAAGAATTAGGAGAGAAAATCAAAGAATCCCATCTCATTGGCAAAGATAAGGAAAATGCCAACAGGAGCAAGGTAGCGGATGATGAATCGGTAGGTGGGATAGAGCGGGCTCTTGATGGTGCCGTTGTTGGTCATCTCGGCACGAAGCACTTTCTCGTCAACCACCCATCCTAAGAACACACACATAAGCATGCCACCAATAGGCATGATGAGTTTGGCGACAATATAGTCGAAGAGGTCGAAAAAGCCCATATCGAAAAGGGTGACATCTTTCCATGCGCCAAAGGACAATGAACAGAACGTACCCAACACCACACACACAACACTGACCAACACAGCGGCCAATGGGCGCGACATGTTCAGATTCTTATGGAAATAAGCGGCTGACATCTCTAACATGGAGATGCTGCTGGTCAGGGCTGCCATCACAAGCAGCAGATAAAAAACCAGCGAGAAGATATATGCCAACCACGGCAAGTTGCCAAACACCTGTTGGAAGACGTTCGGTAGGGTGATGAACACAAGAGAGGGTCCCGCATCGGGTTGCAAACCCTGAATGGAATAAACGGCAGGGAAGATGATGAGACCGCTCAACAAAGCCACCAGCGTATCGATGCTGGCTACTGAAAGTCCGTCCTTCATCAAATCGACATCTTTGCGGAAATAGCACGCATAGGTGCAGAGACAGCCCAAACCGACACTGAGAGAGAAGAAAGCCTGTCCCATCGCACTGAGAATGACAGAGCTGTTCACCTTGGAGAAGTCAGGCTGAAAGAGGAACGACAATCCGAGACTCGCATTGGGCAAGGAGAGCGAACATCCCACCAGAACGAGGATGAAGACAAACAGGAGGGGCATCATGATTTTCGCTCCACGTTCGATACCGCGCTGCACACCGAGGGCAACAATGCCACAGGTCATCGCAATGATGATGACCATCCAAAAGACAGGAGTCCATGAAGAGGAAGAGAACGCGACAAAATCAGTGGTGAATTCTTCCGGGCTCTTCCCAGAAAACCCTCCGATGAGTGCTTCGTAGGCATAGTAGAGCGTCCATCCTGCCACCACGGCATAGTAGCTGAGCACAAGGAAACCGCTGACCACAGGTATCAAACCCATCCATTTCCATCCACGACGTCCACCACCCATCTTCTGGAAGGCATCTGTCACATCACTGCCTCCATGGCGTCCAATCGCAAACTCAGTCACCATGATGGGCACACCCAGCACAAGCATGAACAACACATAGATGAGGATGAAGGCGGCACCACCATTCGTGCCAACTTCTGTGGGGAAACGCCATACGTTGCCCAACCCTACTGCACTGCCAGCAGCTGCCAGGATGGCTCCCACTTTGGATGCAAAGATGTTTTTATTACCACTCATGTTTTTATTATGCGATTTAGGTTTGACTTCCTTGTAGTTAAAAGAGTTGGAGAATTTGAAAGTTACACCCTGTATGGCAGGTAACTTAGATTCTTCACTTTTCACTATTCACTTTTCACTTTGAAAAATTCTTTCATTCTTTAGTGTGTGGGCTAATCAGTTTCGTAATCTTATCTTCCATGTCTCCCCGTGGCGCACCATTTTCTGTGAACCCGCTTCCTTGGTGTCATCAGCAAAGGTGTACTGATAATAGACCGTGCAGACGCTATCTTCCTCCATCACCTTTTCCAATATGTCTATCGACATCACAGCAGCACGCTCGGAACGACGCCATCCCAAATGCTGACGCAACGCTTCTTTCATGTAGAAAGTCTGAGCAGAATCCATCTCTGTGCCGAAATCCACACGTTGCAGATAAGCATCATAGTCCTCATGGTTCAATGCCTCCAGCGCTTTCATCAGCACCATTTCAGGTTCACGCTCCTTTTCCTCGCATGACCACAGGCTCAACATCAGCCCCAATATCAGAATTATTCTCAACTTCACGGCACCCTATACTCTAAACTCTAAACCCTAAACTCTAAACCCTCGACTCTAAACTCTAAACCCTCAACTCTCAACTATTTCTGTCTGATAAACACATTGATAGGCGTTCCCTTAAAGTTCCAGTGTTCACGTATCTGATTCTCAAGAAAACGCTTGTATGGCTCCTTCACATACTGCGGAAGGTTGGCGTAGAACACGAATGAGGGCACTCTTGTGTCGGGTATCTGCATCACATACTTGATCTTGATGTATTTACCCTTCAGCGATGGTGGCGGTGTGGCTTCGATAATCGGGAGCATCACCTCGTTCAACTTTGCTGTGGACACCTTATTGGTACGTGCTTCGTATGCCTTTTGTGCCTCTTCCAGCACCCTGAAGATGCGCTGCTTCGTCACCGCTGAGGCAAAGATGATGGTGAAGTCAGTGAAAGGTGCAAAACGGTCACGGATGGCATGTTCGAAGTGACGGATGGATTCGTTGCTCTTATCTTCAGCAAGATCCCACTTGTTCACCACCACCACAAGTCCTTTCTGGTTTTTCTGCACCAGTTGGAAGATGTTGATGTCCTGCCCTTCTATGCCCCTCGTGGCATCCACCATCAGCACACAAACATCGGAGTTCTCAATGGCACGGATGCTCCGCATCACCGAATAGTACTCCAAATCTTCTGTCACCTTGTTCTTCTTGCGGATACCGGCGGTATCGACCAGATAGAAGTTGAAACCGAACTTCTCATATTTCGTATAGATGGAGTCGCGTGTGGTTCCGGCAATGTCAGTCACCACGTTGCGGTTATCATCAAGGAAGGCATTGATGAGTGAGGATTTTCCAGCGTTCGGACGACCCACCACAGCAATTCTCGGAATGTCTTCTTCTATCACCTCAGACATCTCCTTCGTGAAACTGCCCACCACTGCATCAAGCAAGTCACCCGTACCGCTACCTGTCAGCGAACTGATGCAATAGGGATCACCCAATCCTAAGCTGTAGAACTCGGCAGCATCGTATCGGTGCTCGTTGCTATCAACTTTATTTGCTACCACAAACACAGGCAATTTGCTGCGGCGCAGGATGTCTGCCACCTCCAAATCGAGGTCAGTCACCCCTACCCTCACATCCACCATGAAGAGAATCACATCACACTCTTCGATGGCGATGAGCACCTGACGGCGAATTTCTTCTTCAAAGATATCGTCTGAGTTGACCACCCAGCCGCCTGTATCCACTACAGAAAACTCTTTGTTACCCCACTCGCACTTGCCGTATTGACGGTCACGCGTTGTACCAGCTTCGTCGCTCACAATGGCGTGACGAGTCTTGGTCAATCTATTGAACAGGGTCGATTTACCCACATTGGGACGTCCTACTATCGCTACTAAATTTGCCATATTCTTTTCGGTAATTCTATGATATTCTGACCAATGCCATTTATTCAGGATTATATCCAAACAAGTTCAGCTCCTTGGTGGAGTTTCGCCAGTCTTTATCCACCTTGACAAAGGTTTCCAAGTAGATGCTCTTGCCAAAGAACTTCTCAAGGCTCTTGCGGGCTTCGGTGGCTACTTTCTTGAGCGCCTTACCCTGATGTCCGATGATAATGCCCTTCTGACTGTCACGCTCTACGTAGATGACGGCATTGATGTGAATGTGTGTCTTGTCTTCCTTGAAACTCTCAACTCCCACTTCCACGGAATAAGGTATCTCTTTATCGTAATAAAGAAGAATCTTCTCGCGGATGATTTCGGTGACAAAGAACTTGGCAGGCTTGTCAGTCAATTGGTCTTTGTCAAAATAAGGGGGACACTCTGGCAAGAGTTCCTTGATGCGTGCCAAAACTGGCTCGACATTAAATCTGTGTAGGGCAGAAATGGGCAGAATCTCTGCTTTGGGCAAAGTCTCATGCCATTGTTCCACCAACGTAACCAGGTTCTTCTCATCCGTCAGGTCAATCTTGTTGATAAGCACCAAGACCGGCACTTCCATCTGTGCCACCTTCTGCAGGAAGTCAGCATTCTTGTCGATCTTCTCCATCGGGTCGGTGACGTAGAGGAGCACATCGGCATCCACCAGCGCACTCTCTGAAAAAGCCAGCATGGATTCCTGCAACTTGTAGTTAGGCTTCAACACGCCAGGAGTGTCGGAAAAGACAATCTGCGCATCGTCATCGTTGATGATGCCCATGATGCGGTGGCGCGTTGTCTGTGCCTTGAACGTGGCGATAGAGATGCGTTCGCCCACCAAGAGGTTCATCAGCGTCGATTTACCCACATTGGGATTGCCCACGATGTTTACAAAACCTGATTTATGCATAGTTTTCTTATTGAAAAAGTGAAAAAAGAAGAGTGAAAAGCGAAAAATCTACTTTACTTCATTCGAGCAGGAGTAACTTAGATTTTTCACTTTTCACTCTTCACTATTCACTTAAAATTACTTTCTTCCTCTCTTAGCGTACCATTCCTCACGGCTGATCGTCCCCTCCTTGTAGAACTCTGCAGGAGTGTTGGCAAACTTGCTGCCATCATAGCCCCAAATCATGTAGCTTGCGCCCCATGTGAAGCCAGCACCAAAAGCAGTGAAGATGAGTTTATCGCCTTTCTTGAGTTGTGGTTCATACTCCCAAAGGCAAAGTGGAAGAGTGCCACCAGAAGTGTTCGCCATATGGTCGATGTTGATCATCACGTGGTCTTCCTCCACTCCGATGCGACGAGCCACAGCGCTTTCAATGCGCACGTTAGCCTGATGAGGAACAATCCACGCAATGTCTTCTTTCGTAAGATTGTTACGCTTTGCCACCAGTTCCACAGCGTCGGACATGTCTGTTACAGCGTGCTTGAACACAGCGCGACCTTCCTGATAGACAAAGTGGAGACGCTGGTCAACTGTCTCATGGCTGGGCATGTTGGCAGAACCACCAGCAGCCATGTGAAGATTGTCATAACCCTTTCCGTCCACTCGGAGATAGCTGTCCATCAAGCCATAATCCTCCTCTGTAGCCTCCATCATCACACACGCTGCACCGTCGCCGAAGATGGGACAAGTGTTGCGGTCCTGATAGTTGGTCATAGACGACATGTGGTCGCCGCCACATACGATGATGCGCTTGTAACGTCCACTGCGGATGAAACCTGCTCCAGTCTCCATAGCATAGAGGAAACCAGCACAAGCTGCCTCCATGTCGAAACCAAAGGCATTCTTCAAGTCCAGATTGCCAATGATAAGTGATGCTGTTGAAGGGAAATGGTAGTCAGGTGTTGTCGTTGCAACAATCACCGCCTCAATGGAATCAGGGTCAGCACCCGTCTTGTCGAGCAACTGCTTCACGGCTTTAGTCATCATGAAAGATGTACCTGCGCCCTCTTCTGGTTTCAGGATATGACGGGTTTTAACGCCTATGCGTTCCATAATCCATTCATCGCTGGTCTCAACGATTGTGGACATCTCCTCATTGTCGAGGATATACGTGGGAACCCATCCACCTACACCAGTTATAACAGCATTGAGCTTTCCCATAAGAGAGATGATTTGTTTAATTAAATTGCAGCTTCCTTGACGATAGCAATCTTACCACGATAGTATCCACAAGATGGACATACAGTGTGGTAAACATAGAACTCACCGCAGTTTGGACAAACTGCCAATGTTGGAGCTACTGCTACGTCATGCGTTCTTCTTTTTCTAGTACGAGTCTTTGACTGTCTTCTTTTCGGATGTGCCATTTTTTTCTATTTTTTTAATTGTTCTTTAAATTGCTTCAGTGCTGCCCAACGACTATCCACGGGTTCGTCGGAATCCTCCCCCGTCTCCATGTCTTGAACATCACCATGGTATGAATCCGCTTGCTCATCATCCTCATCTCCACTTCGGGTGGCTTGATGCCTGCTGAGTTCTTGCATCATCGCATCGTCACATTTCCCAGGTTCGTGACAACACGTTATCGGCATGCTGAGTGCAATAAATTCATAGATGAACTGTGCAAGGTCAATATAACCTTCTGCCTCAGGAACAACCACACAGTCACCTTCGTCAGCAAACTCATCACCAAGCTTCACGTTCAAATTGTCTGTCGTCTCAATCCGCAATTCGAGATCTGACAGACAACGGTCGCATGGAACTATGACTGTGCCAACGCTATGGATTTGGAATTTATAGACTGAATCAGCACTGAGACACACCACGGTTGTATGGATGGTGCCACGCTGTATGAGCCCCTCCGTTTCAGCGAAAAAATCATCGCCTTCTTCATACTCAAAGGTCTTGCCTCCAAGCCCGGAACTCAGTAAATCAATCTTATAAGTATCCATCATACCCATTTGGAGTGCAAAGGTACAAATTTATTTCTTAACAAGAACGAAAAAACAGCAACTTTTTATCTCTCGGAGAAAAATTCACCTTACGAGCAAGGCATTTTACACCTCAGAAGGGGCTTTGGGAAGCACGATACGGAAAGTAGTCCCCACTCCAATCTCTGAATCTGCAACGAAAATCTTGCCTTTGTGGTACTCTTCCACAATACGTTTGGCCAAGGAAAGTCCAAGCCCCCATCCACGCTCCTTCGTCGTGAATCCCGGCTTGAACACAGAATTGAAATTCGACTTTGCTATGCCCTTACCTGTGTCCTTCACATCCACATACACCCGCTTCTCATCTTCATCCACCTCTATGTCAATCGCACCAGCACCACCCATCGCATCCACTGCATTCTTACACAAATTCTCAACCACCCACTCAAACAAACTCGCAATCAAGCTCGCAATCACAGGCTCCTCTGGGAAATGCGTGGAAATCGTCACCTTGTTCGATGTCCTTTTCCTCATATATGTCACCACCCTATCTATCACCTCCAATACATCCTCTGGCTTAGGCTCAGGAATGGAGCCTATCTTCGAGAAACGATCGGCGATACGCTCCAGACGCTTGATGTCCTTCTCCATCTCAGGTAACAGCGTATCATCAGGATATGTTTCCCTCAACACCTCATGCCATGCAATCAGACTTGAAATTGGAGTGCCCAACTGGTGCGCAGTTTCCTTCGAAAGACCCACCCACACCTTATTCTGCTCAGCCCTCATGGCAGAGAACAAGGCGAAAATGGCAATCAAAACAAACAGAACAACCACACCTAATTGAATGTAAGGGTATATTGCCAAACGCTTCAACATCAGCGATTCATCATAGCAAATCATGATATAACCGTCAGGATCAAACTCCTGAGGCATATCAATACGAATGGAGCGTCCACTCGCCTTAAACTCCTTCGCTACAGCAGATAAATATTGAATAGAATCCTCATCCTCAGAAAATGACACACCCACATTGCGAGCTGAGAGCGCCGTCCCGTCTTTATCCACAATCACCACAGGAATTGTGTGATTCCCGTTGATGACCTTCAAGACAAGGTTCATGTCCGTATTCTCATCCGCCATGTTCAGCGAACGCATCGCCTCTGCCCACACCTCCATCCGATTTCGTTCTTCCTGTTCCAAGTCCGAAATCAGATAGTTGGACGTCACCAACGAGCCAATCGCTATCAGAATGGCAAACAACACCAGCACATACCTGATGTTCCGTATTCTATTCATCATCTGCATACATTAATATATAACGAAAAGACCCCCACAATATTGTGAGGGTCTTCTCAAAGAAGGCGGCGACCTACTCTCCCGCATTGCGGTGCAGTACCATCGGCGCGCCCGGGCTTAACTTCTCTGTTCGGGATGGGAAGAGGTGGAACACCGGGGCCAAAGCCACCTGAATATTTCTTTTCAGCTATTGACCGGAA
>JAILDV010000012.1 GCA_024688885.1 Bacteroidaceae bacterium
CTTTCTGACTTGCTGCGCACCTTGATGCCCTGCAGGGTGTAGATGTCGGCAGGTGCCACATTAGCGTCGATGGATGTGATGCCTACTGGTACGGAAACGGTCAACTTACCATTCACATAGGTGATGTCGTAGTTGGCTGCTTCGGCACCACCAATTGTGATGGTGTAGTCGCCAAGAGAAGAGGTCGGTGAGCCCTCTGTCGTACAAACAGGTTGTACGGTGAGCACGCTCTCATCCTCGTCGTTCTTCCAGCCCTCAGCCTTCCATGTCAGCGTCGGCATCACTTCGTCTTGATGCACTTCGATGTCGTCAGCTGTGATGGTCAGCTTCGCCTTAGTGATGGTGAGAGTTCCGTTCACATACGTGTCGTTGTAGTTCGTCACGCCTCCCTTGCTAATCACGATTGGATATGTACCTGCAGGTGCTCCTTCAGGAATATCACAAGTGATGGCTGGTGTACCGACAAGGGCTGCACCCTCACTGGTGAATTCGAAGGCTGGCAATTCATCGCCATACTCAATCTCATAGCTCTTCGCTGTGATGGTGACAGGATCTGCTGCCGCGATGGTCAGTGTGCCCTTCACGAAGGTCAACTCATAGTTGGCGGCTTCTGCACCGCTCACCGTGATGTCATAAGTGCCAGGCTCACTGGCAGATGTTGCCGTTGTCGCAATGGTTGCCTGCGTGGTCAGCACCTCTGCTGTCTCCCCATTCTTAAAGCCTTCATACTCCATCTCCAAGGTCGGGAGTTCCTCTCCTTGCTTGATGGTGTAGTCTTTTGCCTTAATTGTAAGTGGAGCCTTGGTGATGGTGAGTTTGCCAGACTTCAATGTCACATAAGAGTTGGTGATGCCACTGCCATCGATGCTGACAGCGTACTCTCCCACTCCTGATGCGGCAGTTGCTTCAGTGGTGAATGCCACTTCGCCTGCCACAGTTGCACCCTTCGTGCTATACGTGAAGGTCGGATTCTCTGCACCATACGCACGGGTAGCGTCGATGACTGCCAATTCGACAGGTTGAGCCACCTTGATGGTGATGTCACCGTCTTGCGTTGCACCATAAACCAGCACATAAACGCTTTCCGTTGGCATCTTCATTACAAGCACATCCTTCTCGTCGATAGTCTTCGCTTCTGGCGTAATCTTATTGCCAGCTGCATCGTAGAAGTCAACCTTTGCACCCACCTCGTTGGTAATCTCCCAATGGAGCGAGTCATCCACAGCACCAGCATAGCTGAAGCCCTGCACATCTCCTCCCTTAGGAGCTGCCTTCGTGTCGCTCACCTCATTGTCAAGAGCCACAAAGGCGGGGTCAACTGTGAACTCGTAACCTTCTACTGTCTGTGTAACTGCTTCTGAGCCTGTGCCAAGGTCATTAAACACCTGCAAGCCGAATTCCACATCTTGCGTAAAGATTACTTTCTTGTTTTCTGCATCGAATGTGTAGTCAGCTGGCACAATCTTTGACTTTATGCCTTCAACCACCAACATTTCATTGTTCAGTTCTAATGTCATTGTTGGCTCAACTTCCACTTTCTTACGTGGATTGTCATCGAACCAGTATTCGTAAGACACAATCTTGTCGCCCAATCCACCTTGCTCCGGCACAGTAAAGAATGACACCATCGTGGCACTATATTTGCCAATTGCATCCTTAACCTGATAGTTGAAGAAGTGCAAGCCAGCATTCAGTGCTGATACGTCGATGTCTGTCACAATCGTACCGCTCGTCATCTCTCCTTCAACGATATTCTCCATGTCTCTGTCAAACCAGTAGCGATAACCTGCTATAGAATTCTCTGTAGTTGAAGCATTCTCAGGTACAAGGAAGTACTTCACGAGCACTGAGCTGACGTGTCCGTTGTCGTCAAGCGCACGGAACGAGATGCTGTGCAGTCCTACAGGCAGAGAACTCATGTCGAGGTCGGTGGTAACGATGCCGCCGGTGCTGAATGTGCCAGTCACCTTATTGTCGTAGTTACTGTCTATCCAGTATTCATAGCCTGCAAGAGTATTCTCCTGAGTAGAACCGGGCTGGGGCACGAGGAAATACTTCACGAGCACTGAGCTGACGTGACCATTGTCGTCGAGCGCACGGAACGAGATGCTGTGCAGTCCTACAGGCAGAGAACTCATGTCGAGGTCGGTGGTAACAATGCCGCCGGTGCTGAATGTGCCAGTCACCTTGTTGTCGTAGTTGCCGTCTATCCAGTATTCATAGCTTGCAAGGTTATTCTCCTGAGTAGAACCGGGCTGGGGCACGAGGAAGTACTTCACGAGCACCGGACTCCATCTGCCGTCGCCTGTGCCTGTGCGTATGGCAAGGGAGTGAAGACCTAAGGGCAACACCGACATATCGAATTGCGTGGTAAGCTCCCCTGCACTCATGTTAGCCGTCTGTCGACTGTCAAATTGCTGATCAATCCAGTATTCACACTTTGTGACAGAAGTTGTTTGTGCCGTCACTACAATGCAACAGAGCAATGCCAGCAAGGACAGTCCAAAATTTTTCGTTCTGTTCATTGTCTGTCTCTGTTTTATCGGTTTATTCTACTACTGGACGAGCCTCGGCCTTGATGCTGATGCTCAGTTGACCATTAACAGTCTTGCTTGCTATGTTGCTCTGCGTGATGCGAGGTGTTGACGGAATAAGATTCCAAGGGTATTCACCACCAGCAGGACCTATTGGCGTATTGTCATCGCCTTTATAGGTCTCTGGTGACTTAAGCTGCCAAGTACGTGGTGTAGTAGTGTCTGTAAGATAGAAGTCTGCATTGTTCTGACCATCAGCATAGAAATCACTCCATGCAATCGTATCGTAACGGTTGGTCGTTGTAATTACTCCTCCTTTATAGATACGCATCATGCAATTGATTACAACACCGCCATCGCTAATAGAATTACAACGGTAGCTGGTTCCATAACAGTTCATGATAGTATTCTTATAGTAATAAGGACCATGCCATTGACTGCCATAGTCTGCATCAGGGAGAGCTGACAGAAGACAGTGGTCAACCACCAGTGTACTCTCAGTAGCGAAATCCCTTATAATACCGTTAACCCAGCAGTTCTGAATCATCATACCTGTAGCAACGCTGCTGCTGCCACCTATGTTGCCCTCTATTCTGCATTGGCGTAAAATGAAGTGATTGGAGTTTTCACGGCAGTCAAGGCCGCCAAAGCGACACTTCACCACCTTCAGGTTCTCTATCTGGTCATCGTCGGTGTTTTCTATGTAGATGCTACCGTTAATGTAGAGACCTTCCATGTAAATATCGTCTTTCTGAACACCTTCCACACCTTTTATGTTGATTGGCTTAACAAGGTATGTCTTTGCTATGTTCGTAGCGGCATCATCTTCCATACCTGCACCATAGATTCTTACCGACTTGTCTATGTTGTCAGGAACGTTAAATGTGCCAGACGACAGCGTGATGATACTGCCATCCTGAGCATTGGCAAATGCCGTCTTAAAGGCATCAATGCCATAATATACCGTTGACTTGGCGCCGTTCTGCAAAGTTGCTGTGACAGCTTCAGTCTGTTGTGCATGGGCTAACAATGTGCCAACCAATGCAACTGCAAAAAGGAATAATTTTTTCATACTGTTGATAGGTTTTAATGTTAATAATAATGGAAAGTTAAATATTTATGTGGCAAAATTAACTAATAAAAAGAAAAAAGGCGTTTCAAATTCCAAGAAAAACATTCTCAAATTCACAGAAATCGGGGTTTACACATGCTTTCGAACATAATTTATTGGAATATTGTGTAAAAAAATGTACCTTTGTGGCATGATTAAAACACTGGCCATATCGCTCCCGATGCTCGTCTGCATCTTCTGGTCCGTTCTGTTGCTTTTGGATTGGTGGGAACAACGCACCCAAGCAAAAGCGCGGATGGTTGTCTTCATGGTGGTGGCTGCCATTTTGTATGGATGTCATTTCATCTATTTCAATCATCTGTACGGATGGGTGCCTGTCACCGATGCCATCTACTGCATGACGAACTTGTCAGTGTTCCCTCTCTATTACCTCTATATTAAGGAGGTTACCGAAGAGCATAGTCGGAAGCATTGGCAAGTGACGCTGCTGATTCCTGCTTTGTTAGCAGGCTTGGCAACAGGAGCACTCTATCTCTTCATGGACGAACCAGAGGAGCAGCTGTTCATCGAAAAATTCCTGTATCAAGGCACAACAGAAGGGCTTTGTGGTCTTACCATGATACAAGCCATTGTACACATCTGCATCAAAATCATCTTCGCGCTCCAAATTCCGCCCATTCTCGTGAAGGGAATCAAGAAAATCAAACGCTACGACAAGATGGTGGAGACGAACTATGCCGACACGGATCTGCGCAAGATGTATATGGCAAAGTCCATTTTGGCGCTGTTCATCGTGGCATCCATCATCAGCTTCACCGCTAACATTTTTGGCAAGGGATATTTCGACACAGCCCCATGGCTCGTGCTCATCCCTGCCGCAACATTCTTCACCCTGCTCTTCCTATTGGGTTATGCGGGACACAGGCAGAACTTCACCATCCAGTGCCTGATATTGGAAACCACCAACGACATCGAACTCCCAACCAGCACGGAAGATGTCACCACGGAAATGCAAGAAGAGGAGGTGAATGAAGAGGTGACGGAGGCGACCGAGAAAACAAACGAAGCAATTGAAGCAGCGGAAGAAGAAAAACAGGGAGACCGCATCGAAAGACTCAGAAAGAAAATTATAGAGACAATAGACACCGAGCGTCTTTTCCTGCAACAAGACTTGAAAATAAACGACATCGCAAAGTTGCTCCACACCAACCGCGATTATATCTACCAAGCCATCAACGTCAGGATGGGTATGTCCTTCTCAGAATACATCAATCGACTGCGTGTGGACTATGCTGCTCAGTTGATGGAGAAAAACCCGAAGATGCCCACCAACGAAGTTGCTTTCCGTTCAGGCTTTTCCTCCCTTGCCTCCTTCTACCGCAATTTCAAGGCTTACAAGGACCGCCCACCGCTCATCTACAAGAAAGAGAGTACATCGCAAGACTGAACGCGGGAGATTTCACGAACGAAACTATTTTCCAAAGATGTCAAAGACCTAACGGGAGGGGAAGTTCCTGCAGGTTTATCCCTTTTCCACTGCAAAGTTACGGCAAAATAAGGGGGTGGCAATAATATTCTACGAAAATCGAAAAAAGCGAGAATATTCTCGATTTTTGGCATAAAACAGAGAATATTCTACGTTTTGCAACTCGTTTGTGAGGGACACTTACGTTCGTTTACGGGCAAGACTTACGTTCGTTTGTGGGGAACACTTGCATGCGCTTGTGGGGAACACTTGCATGCGCTTGTGAGGAACACTTGCATGCGCTTGTGAAAATGACCAGCGCCACTGCGTGCGCACCACGCACCACGCACCATTTTCAATTTTTCATTTCCGCACCACGCATGTCTCAAGTAAGTTTATATTATATAAATATATAATATAAAAATTAATACACACATTCATGACGCTCTGTTGCGCACCATTAAAAAACAGAAAATGGTGCGTGGTGCGTGGTGCGCACGTCATGGGCATTCATAAAATTCTTGCAATACTTCCAAGGATTTCAATTCGGGGAAATTGGGCACGTGCAGGCGGTAATACTCGTTGAGCACTTGAAGAATGCGCATCCGTTCCCGACACGACAGACGGAAAAGATGCAAGGTCGCATAATCCATACGGAAAAGCACAGGAAGGACGCGTGCCTCTTCATTACGCAGAAAGTGGGCATGAAGGGGCTGACGCTCACAATACGAACCTGCGAGAAGGTCGAAGTAGAGTTGAGGGTTAGAGCTCCCTCCAACTCCCCCAAGGGGGAGAGAGGAGTTAGGGTTAAGGTCAAGATTGGGATAGATGCCGATAAAGCGACTGAGATGCATGAGGAAGGCGAGATGGAAATTGGCTACTGATGCCGGAGCCTCTGCCAAGTCAAGCCATTGGAGGGAAGATTCGATGTAACGAAACAGGGGTGCGTTCTCCTTCTCTTCACGCAAGGCTGCAGAAAGGAACTCTGAAAGAAAAAGAGCCAATGTCGATTTGACGGGCGAAAAAGGGAGATCCGTATAATTATAATAGGTTCGTACATCGGAAGGACGGGGAAGCTTTCCGCCATTCGGAAGCAACTCGGCACTAAACTCCACCATCGAGAGGGATTGCCAAAAGGATACATTGCGCACTGAACGTTTGGCACGCGAGGTGGATGCCATGAACGACATGCGTCCATGACTCTCGGTGAAGAGGTCAACAATGATGGAGGTGTCACCATATTTCACCGTCCGTAACACGATGCCACGAAGCGTTTGTTGCATAAAACAATGTGCAAAAATAATGAAAAGTCGGGAGTTAGGGGTTAGGAAAGAGGAGTTTTTTGCAAGAGGAAGTAAAAAAAGTCATCTTTTATTTTGCAGTGTCTAAAATTTGCACTACCTTTGCACTCGCAATTTGAAAAAGTTGCTCAGGTTGGCCCGTTCGTCTATCGGCTAGGACGAGAGATTTTCATTCTCTAAAGAGGAGTTCGACTCTCCTACGGGCTACCAAAAAGTTGACAATTGAAAGTTGACAATTGACAATTCCATGCGGAATGTTTGCCTTAGGCACATCGCGTGAGCCTAATTCTCAATTCTCAATTCTCAAATTTTTAAGGAGATGGGTGCGAGGTCACAGCGCCATACCACATCGGACTCCTACAACAAACAATTTTTATTCAACAATTAAAATCAAAAACAAATGGCACATCACAAGTCATGTTTGAAGCGCATCCGTCAAAACGAAAAGCGCAGACTTCACAACCGCTACTACGCAAAGACAATGCGTAACTTCCTCCGCGACATTCGCAACGAGAAAGACAAGGCAACCGCTCAGGAAATGTTCCCAAAACTCCAGAAGATGCTTGACAAGCTCGCTAAGCAGAACATCATCCACTGGAAGAAGGCTGCCAACCTCAAGTCAAACACAGCTAAGCTGATTGCAAAGCTCTAAGTTTGCACACAAAACCAGAACTATTTAGACATAGCTAAATATTCGATAGAGATAAAGGTCGGAACTCTCATGAGTATTCCGACCTTTTTCATGCCTTTATCGAGCTAAAAACACCTGTTTGAAACTTTTTTCCCCGTAGGGGAACTTTTCTTTGTTTTTCTTTTTGTCATGTCAAAGAAAAATCGTAACTTTGTAACGTTTAAAAGAGAATATAAAAAATGGATGAAACACAGATGAACGGGGCGAATTACTCCGCCAGTAACATCCAAGTCCTCGAGGGCTTGGAGGCAGTAAGAAAACGCCCCGCGATGTATATCGGCGACATCAGCGAGAAGGGTCTGCACCACCTCGTTTATGAAACTGTCGATAACTCTATCGATGAGGCGTTGGCAGGCTTCTGCACGCACATCGAAGTAACAATCAATGAAGATAATTCAATCACCGTACAGGACAATGGACGTGGTATCCCCGTGGACATGCACGAGAAGGAGCACCGTAGCGCCCTCGAAGTGGTCATGACCGTACTGCACGCCGGTGGTAAGTTCGACAAGGGCTCCTACAAGGTGTCTGGTGGTCTGCACGGTGTGGGTGTGAGCTGTGTGAATGCGTTGTCAAAGCACATGACTTCACAAGTGTTCCGTAACGGCAAGGTGTACCAGCAGGAATATGAGAAGGGAAAGCCACTCTACGACGTGAAAGTGGTGGGCGAGACAGAGCTGCGAGGCACCCGTCAGCAGTTCTGGCCAGACAACAGCATCTTCATCACCACAACCTACAAGTATGACATCCTGGCAAACCGTATGCGCGAACTTGCTTATCTGAATGCAGGTATCAAGATTACGCTGACAGACATGCGTCTGGACAAAAACGCTGAGGTGGGCATTGAAGGCATCCGTCAGGAGGTCTTCCACAGCGAAGGTGGTCTGAAGGATTTCGTGCGTTATATCGACTCTACACGCACCTGCCTCTTCGACGACGTGATTTATCTGAACACAGAAAAGCAGAACACGCCTATCGAAGTGGCTATCATGTATAACACTTCTTATAGCGAAAATATCCACTCTTACGTCAACAACATCAACACCATCGAGGGTGGTACACACCTGCAGGGTTTCCGTACCGCACTGACACGCGTGCTGAAGAAATATGCTGACGACAACAAGATTACGGAGAAGCTGGAGAAGCAGAAGATTGAAATCAGTGGTGAAGACTTCCGCGAAGGACTTACCGCAGTCATCAGCGTGAAGGTGGCTGAGCCTCAGTTTGAAGGACAGACCAAGACAAAGCTGGGTAACAGCGAGGTGGCTGGTGCTGTGCAGCAGGCTGTGGGTGAAGCATTGACCTACTATTTGGAGGAACATCCGAAGGAAGCCAAGATGGTCATCGACAAGGTGGTGCTGGCCGCAGAGGCTCGTGTAGCTGCCCGTGCTGCCCGTGAGAAGGTGCAGCGCAAGAACCCGATGACAGGTGGTGGTCTGCCAGGCAAACTGGCTGACTGCTCCGACAAGGATGCTGCTAACTGCGAGATGTTTATCGTCGAGGGTGACTCTGCAGGTGGTTCTGCCAAGCAGGGACGTGACCGCCACTTCCAAGCCATCCTCCCTATCCGTGGTAAGATTTTCAATGTGGAGCGCGTAAAATGGCATCAGGCATTCGAGCACGAAGAAGTGAACAACATCTTCCAGGCGCTTGGTGTGAAGTTCGGGCTGAACCCTGAAGACCAGAAGGAAGCCAACTACGAAAAGCTACGTTACTATAAGACCATCATCATGACCGATGCCGATGTCGATGGTTCACACATCGACACATTGCTCATGACGCTGTTCTTCCGTTTCCTGCCACAACTCATCCGTGACGGACGTCTCTATATCGCCACTCCCCCACTCTACAAGTGCACAAAGGGCAAGGTGAGCGAATATTGCTACGACGAGGCAGCCCTTCAACGCTTCATCGACACCTATGGTGAAGGCTCAGAGGACAAGATCAAGGTGCAGCGATACAAAGGTCTTGGTGAGATGAACCCAGAACAGCTCTGGGAGACCACGATGAACCCCGAAACGCGCCTTCTGAAGCAAGTAACCATCGATGATGCTGCAGAGGCTGACTACACCTTCTCCATGCTCATGGGCGAGGACGTAGGTCCACGTCGTGAGTTCATCGAGAAGAACGCAACCTATGCGAACATCGACGCATAATCGCATTTACAATTTGGTCAGTTACAATTTACCATTAGCCTAACGCGGTGTTCCCAAACAACCCCGCATGGAAATGAGAAACGGTAAATAATCCAATTGTAAATTACACGAACATTTCATTCAATTCTTACATATATTCTCGTGCCGACCATCCAGAAGTGATTCTAACCGAGTCGGCACATCTTTTTTGTAAAAGAAAGAGAGAACAAAAAGGTCGGGGCATTTCCGTGATGGAGATGCCACGACTATCTTATTAGATGACGTCAGTTCGATGTGAGAGATTTAGTTATTGTTGCGGCTTGCCGCAATCTCTTATGCTAAACTCACGTGAGTTTAACTGAACAGAATCGTTGTGCCCGGCTCTACCGCATTGTTACGATTAGTACCAATGTCTGTGAGTTGACGCAGTGTCTCTTTCGAACGCTTGTAGGTAGGAGAAGTTTCCACCATGCTGATGACGTCCTCGTTGTCCAAGTCTTCCTCTCTGAAAATATAGCTATACAATGGACGAAGGATACGGCTCTGATTCTTGCCAGGACCATAAATGGTCTCACGACGGTGAGCACGTTCAGCCTCTTGTTCAGCACGCTCAGCATCACGCTGCTGTTGCTCTTTATCACGTGCAATCAAGCGGTTATTCATATCCTCTGAGTCGATGTCTTCAACACCAAAACCAGTAGCAAGGATTGTGATTTTCACTTGATCTGTCAATGCCGGATCAACCGAAAGACCCCATTTGGTTTCCACATCATCGCGCTTGATCTTCGCCATGAACTCATGCACCTCGTTCATCTCATCCATCATCAAGGCGTTTGTGCCTTCACCCGCCTCATCTGGCACCGATATACGAAGCAGAATCTTATTGGCGCGATAAATATCCCTGTCGTTGAGCAAAGGTGAATTCAAGGCATCTTCTATACCCTTTGTCACGCGGTTCTCACCCGAACCATAACCTGTGCTCATGATGGCAACTCCACCATCCTTCAGCACGGTGCTGACATCGTTAAAGTCAAGGTTGATGACACCATGCATCGTGATGATTTCAGCAATGGAACGTGCTGCATTACACAACGTGTCGTCAGCCTTGGCGAATGCCTTGATGACCGTGAAATCCTGGTAAATCTCACGCAGACGTTCGTTGTTGATGACCAGCAATGCGTCCACATTCTTGCTCATCTCCTCCACACCATCCAAGGCCTGGTCAATCTTCTTATTGCCCTCCCAACGGAAAGGAATGGTCACAATACCAACTGTAAGGATACCCATGTCCTTGGCAGTCTTGGCAATGAGCGGAGCTGCGCCAGTACCTGTTCCACCTCCCATACCAGCCGTGATGAATGCCATCTTCGTACCATCCGAGAGCATGCTCTTAATGGCTTCGATGGACTCCTCCGTGGCTTTTCGTGCCTTATCAGGACGGTTACCAGCACCAAGACCCTCACTACCCAACTGAATCTTTTCAGGCACAGGTGAGTCTTGAAGCGCCTTGTTGTCCGTGTTACATACTACAAATGTGACATCGTGAATGCCTTCATTGTACATATGGTTGACAGCATTACTACCACCGCCGCCAACGCCAATCACCTTAATAATGCTTGTGGCGCCTTTCGCAAAGTTGAAAACACCAATATCTTCCATTTCTGCCATATCTAATCAGAGTTTTTCTTAGTTATTATCTTCGCTAACAATGTCTGTAATCCACCCCTTCGTGCGTCCCCAGAAACTATTCTCCTTATTAGCCTTATTCACATTGGTTGTCAGTTCATCCACCGCCTCTTTCAGGAGCTCAGCCAAGTCTGCACCTTCTTTCAGGCTCTGTTTGAACTTGTCCTTACCTTGGAGCGCCTGCGCTGCCTTCTCATACTTTTCACCAATGGTTTCATCGAGAATATTCAGCGAGAGGTCTTTTGCACGCAGACGCACTTTCTTGTCGCTGCCGTACTTCTTCACCTCTTCGTTTTGTTTCTTCACCTTGTCGATAGCGGAACGAATCGCTGACTTCATGCCGTCAAAGGCAATGGCATCCTGCTCCTCTGCTTTGGCAGCAGCTTCCGCTTCTTCCTGACGCTTACGACGCTCTTCATCCTTCGTCTGCTGGTCAAAGATATCAGGAGCACGTCCTATGTCTTCTCCTCCACAAGGAACTGTGCCTGCAAGGAGGAGGGAAATAATCGTGGTGGTGTCCGTACTGTCCATGGAGAAGTTCGATGCATTCGATGTCTTCACCACCACTTGATTGACCTTGTTAGCAACACGCACCTTATCAATCTTCGTATTCTTTGTTAATGCCTTGACAATATTCTTCATATTGCTGCCACCACCAGTGATGACAATACCTGCCAACAACTTACCACTATAGTCGGAATTGATGATCTGGCTGCTGACATTTGCAATAATCTCACCCATACGTGATTCCGCCACAGTCTTGATGGTGTTGACATCTATCTGACGACCGTCCGATGTGGTGTAATACTGAGTTTCTGATTCCTCTGAAGCTTCAAACTCCTGACATGCATCACCATACTTCAATTTGACATCTTCTGTCTCAGCCTCATCAATAGGCAAAGTGGAGAGGTCCTTGTTGATGTTGTTACTTCCCAGCGGAATCGTCACAAGATAACGCACAATGTTATTCTTATACACAACCAAAGTTGTGGTGTCAGCACCTAAGTCAATCAATGCACATCCCGAACGCTTTTCTGCATCTGTCAACACGTTGTTGGCCAGCTGAAGTGGAGAAATCAACCCTTCTGCAATATCCACGCCTACATTTGCAAACACCGTATCAATATTGGTACGAAGGTTGGTCTTCGCAATCACATCCAAGAACTCACCTTCTATGTTGGTTCCCATCACACCCACAGGGTCAGCAATCACACTCGAATCCACCACATACTCCTGCGGGAAGTTTTCCAACACCTCATAGTCGTTGAAAGGAATCTCATAGCTTTCTTGACGAATTGCATCAATCGCCTCATTCGTGATGTAACTCTGAGTCAGCAGATTACGCTTAATGATGCACTTGTAGGAACGCATCGACTGACCACCCAAACCCACATAAGCACGGGTGATTTTCGTCTTGAGCACAGCCTCCAACTTCGCAATGATGGTATTCACACTCTGATAGGTCTTCTCAATGTTATAAACGACGCCCCTCTTCACGCATCCCGCAGTCTTTTCCTCTGCGTATGCGAGAATATGCATCGTTCCATCCTTTTTCTTACCTGCTATGCCCGAAATCTTGGAAGACCCAAGTTCGATTGCAACGATGAAATCTTTATCAGAATTTGTCATATCATGTAAAAACTTTGAAGTTATCGTATTTTATCATTTCTTACTTTTCTCCTACGGCTTGACACACAGCAAGACTCCCTGTCAGCGTTTCGTGCAAATAATCTGGTTGTCGTACTCCAAATTCACTCTCGCATATTTCTTCCAGCCCACTGTTCCGACAGCTTTGTCATAGAAGGTTCTGAGTTTACGTAATTTCTTCTGGTAGTCCTCCAACGCCCCCAGATAGACAATCTGGTCGCCCACTCTCGGCACCAGTTCCACCACACGCTTTCCCTTCCTGTCCTTCATCACATAAACCTGCTCTATCTGGTTATTCCAGAAATCATCCATCTGCAAGAACTGACCAAACTCAGCCAACTCCTTGCTGGCATACTTCTCATCAATGTTACCAGATGCCACCACCAAATTCGTGGCATTGTTTCTATTGGGGATAATCTTACCCTGCGCATCCACAAAGTAACCGTCCTTACCATCAGGAATCACAAAGATAACTGGCACCCTCTGCTCCACACTCACACAAAGCTTTCCATTTGCAGACTTATAGCATTCCACCTTTGAGATAAATTCATTCTTACGAATGGTCTCCTCTATCTTCTCCGTATCCACATCCTTCATCAGCATGCCTTTAGGATACACATTCGCGTTCTTCAGCATCTTCTCAATGTCTCCTGCATCCACGAAAGCGGAAGCATCATTGTCTTTCGTCACTGCCAATTCCACCGCAACACAACGCTCCTCATCATCTGGAACAGACAAGAAGAACATCGCATAAACGATGTATGCCATCAATCCCAATGAGAGTAATGACAACAGCGTAAACTTGACAATTTTGGACATTTTCTTCATTTTTCTCTGATTCTATTTGGACAATATCTCTGTTATCTGAGGTACAAAGTTTTCTATGTCTCCAGCACCCAACGACATCAGCACATCAAAGTTCCTTTCACGAGCCACATTCAGGATGTCCTCTTTGTGAATAAGATGTTTCTCAATGCCTGGTCGCAGATTATCATAGATGAGTTTGCTTGTCACACCCTCAATCGGCAACTCACGGGCAGGATAGATGTCACAAAGATACACACAATCCAACAATGACAATGCCGAGGCAAACTCACGATAGAAATCACGGGTACGGGTATAAAGATGCGGTTGGAAAATCGCAGCAATCTTTTTGTCCTGATATAGTTCCCTCACAGACTTCACACTCTGCTCTATCTCATTCGGATGGTGGGCATAATCGCTGAGGAACACCATCTTGTCTGTTTTCACTTTGAAGTCAAAACGACGATCAACCCCTCTGAAGCTCTTCATGCCTTCACGCAACTCGTCATCATTCACGCCATTCAGAATTGCCAAAGCCATGGCGGCAATGCCATTCTCAATATTGATGCTCACTGGCACACCCAGCTGAATGTCCTTCACCACTCCATTCGGATGCACGAAGTCAAACATAATCTCGCCGCCACCGATACGGATATTTTCCGCATGGAAATCACCCGTCTCACGAGCATATTCATACACCTTCACACCCTCCTGCACGTCAGCCTTCATCTCCAGCCCTTGATGGATAATCAGTGCGCCACCTGGCTGAATGAGGGTGGTATATTCGCGGAAGCTCTCCAAATAAGCTTCTTTTGTACCATAAATGTCCAGATGGTCGGGATCTGTTGCCGTGATGACAGTCATGTAAGGGCGTAACCAATGGAAAGAGCGATCGAACTCATCCGCCTCAATCACTACATAATCACTATCACTGAGGATATAGTTCGTTCCGTAATTCTTCGATATACCGCCCAGAAAAGCATTGCAATCCACACTGCTCTGATGCAAAAGATGGGCAGCCATGGTCGAAGTCGTTGTCTTTCCATGTGTTCCTGCCACACACAACCCCTTATGAGACTGTGTCAAGAATCCCAACACCTGCGCGCGTTTCTGAACATCAAAGCCATTCTCCCGGAAATAGACCATCTCTTTGTGTTCAGCAGGAATAGCCGGTGTATAAACCACCAGGGTGCTTTCTTTCTGCTTAAAACAAGCATCAATGGCATCCACATTCTCCTCGTAATGGATTTTAGCGCCCTCCTCTATTAACTTTTCCGTCAACTCACTTGGTGTTTTGTCATAGCCACCCACGTTATAGCCCTTGGTCAGGAAATAACGAACCAGTGCGCTCATGCCAATGCCACCAGCACCTACAAAATACACGGATTTCAACTCTTTCGTTTTCATCAATTCTGTTTATTTTTATATTCAACAGCCAACTTATATACCTCTTCGGCTATCACATCTGCCGCATTATGGAAAGCCATCATCTTCACATTCCCGCTCAAAGAATCCAACTTCAGGTCATCCATCACGGTTTTGAGTGCAACCCCTATCAGTTCATCCTTTGCATCTTTATCCTTCACGAGAATAGCAGCACCTCTGCCAGAGAGTGCCATCGCATTTTTCGTCTGGTGGTCTTCCGCCACATTAGGCGAAGGCACCAAGATACAAGGCTTTCCCAACAGGCACAATTCGGAAATAGAACTTGCTCCTGCACGGCTCACCACGATGTCAGCTGCGGCGTATGCATTGTCCATGCTACTGATGAAGTCCATCACCTTCAAATTTTCAACAGGCTCCGCCTTGCTCAATTCTTCCGCAATGTGCTGACTGTAATACTTACCCGTCTGCCAAATGAACTGCACATCGCTTTTGCGTATTTCCTCCAAGTGAGCCAGCACGCTCTCATTTATCGTTCTTGCGCCCAAACTACCTCCCACTATCAGCACCGTCTTCTTGTCAGGTGCCAATCCGAAACTCTCACGGGCATCTTCCTTCGAAATGTTATTGTCAAGCAGATTCTGACGGACAGGATTACCTGTCATCAAAATCTTCTCGGCAGGGAAGAAACGCGCCATGCCGCTGTATGCAACACAAACCACCTTCGCTTTCTTTGCCAATGACTTGTTGGTCACTCCGGCATAAGAGTTTTGTTCCTGAATCAAGCATGGAATGCCCATCGAATAGGCAGCATTCAATGTAGGAGCAGAAGCATAGCCACCCACACCCACTGCAACCTGAGGCTTGAAGTTTTGAAGAATCTTTTTCACCATCTTCTTACTCTTCAGGAAATCCATCATCACGCCAATGTTCTTCGGGTTCCACAGCGGACGGTAAAGTCCACGAACGGGAAGTCCCTCAATCTTATATCCAGCAGCTGGCACACGCTGCATCTCCATACGTCCAAGTGCCCCCACAAACAGGATTTCTGCTTCTGGGTGCTGCTTCTTAAGTGCATTAGCTATCGACACTGCCGGAAAGATGTGTCCACCCGTTCCACCGCCACTGATAATCACTCTCAAAGGTTTGTTTTGTTCCATTTTCCGCTACTCGTTTTCAAGATGGAATTTTATATGTGGCAAAGATACAAATAATTGACGGATAGACAATCATAAACGCCCATAATTTATCTAAAATCCGCGCATTTTTTTTGCACGAATGTCCTTTTGACTTTAAGACATCGCTCCGTCAGTATAATACTCGCTGGTCTCCCCCTCCGGAACAGCCTCCACCAATGGTGCCTTCATCTCTTTTTTCTCGGCATAACGACTCACGCTAAGTATCACACCAATATAGAAACTCGTGATAAGGATGGACGTTCCTCCCTTACTGATCAAAGGCAGCGTCTGACCCGTTACAGGCACCAAACCGACCGCCACACTCATATTGACAAACGCCTGCATCACCATCATAATGCCAAAGCCCAACACAAGATAGGCGGGGAAGAAACTCGTACACTTCTGAGCAATTCGCCCCACGCGAATAAGCAATGCCAAATAGAGGAAGGCAACAAAGAAAGCACCCATGACACCCATTTCCTCCACAATGATGGCATATATGAAATCTGACTCCGCATGCTGCAAGAAGTCACGCTGAATGGAATTGCCCGGTCCTAACCCTATGACATCCGAATTAGCTATGGCTATGGACGCATAAGTCGTCTGTGAATTTTCATCATTGAGCAGAATGTCCATCTCGCTTTTACCAGTCTTTTTCCTATCCTTACCGTCCCCAATGTTAAACTTGCGTTCTATACGGTGTTTAACAGTCACCACACGTTTACAGCCAGGCAGACTGTTCCACGTATCTTCAGGCACAGCCATTACCATCAGCACAAAAAAGGCACCTACACCGACTATCACCGCCAGTCCTTTGAACATCAAATCATTAGGAACCTGACCGATAAACATCATCACGATAACAACCGTGAAAAGCATCAACGCGGTGGAGACATTATCAAGTATAATCAACCCACAAATCAGAAGAGCAGCCCCACCCACTATGGCAAAAGCAAGATAGCGCTTACCCTTGATGGCACCCACCACTTTACGTTTCTTTCCTCTCACATATTCCTCACGTTCCGCCTGTGTCTTGGCAAGCACCATTGCGGCAGTCATCAAAAGAGCCGCCTTTGCCACTTCCGATGGCTGAAAACTGACGGAACCAATGCTGAGCCAACGGTTTGTTCCGTTAATTTCTCCACCACCAAGCACTGCCATAAGCAGCAGAAGAATGGCTACTGGCAATAAAACAAATGGGAGAAGCATGAACCATTTGCAAGGAATGCGGTGCACGAACAATATAATCAGAAAGCCAAACAGCAGGAATCCCGCTTGGCTCACCATCGGTGCCCAGTGATGACCGCCCTCGAATGTCAGACGGCTCGAAGCGCTATACACTTCCACCAGCGAGATCATGCAGAGGAAGAAGTATATCATCCACACTCCTTTATCGCCCTTGAAAAGGCTACCTCCGAACAAGGCGTTCACAAACTTTCCCATATATTGAAAAAACTATTACAAATTCTTCACGCACTCCTTGAACTGCTCACCACGATCTTCCATGTTCTTGAACAAATCGAAGCTTGCACAACAAGGGCTAAGCAGCACAGTGCTACCCGGTTTTGCCATCTTGAAACACTCATCCACACAGTCTTTCATGCTCTTCACATCAGCAATTGGAATGCCGAAACCATCGAATGCCGCATGCAGTTTCGTGTTATCGACACCCAAGAACACAAGTCCTATGCACTTTTCCTTGACCAAGTCGAAGATTTCCGAGTAATCATTGCCCTTGTCCTTACCACCAAGAATGAGCACCACAGGTGTGCGCATGCTATCCAATGCATACCAGCAGGCATTGACGTTGGTGGCTTTCGAGTCGTTGATGAACTCCACGCCACGCACTCTTCCAGCCTTTTCCAATCTGTGTTCCACGCCCTCAAATGTCTTCAGTCCTTCACGTATCTGTTCGTTGCTCACACCTGCCAAATCCGCGGTGATACCGGCAGCCAGAGAGTTGTAGAGGTTATGCTTTCCACGCAGAGCCAATTCTTCCTGTTCCATGTTGAAAGGCGTGGGACCTTCAATCACATATTCTTCCTTGTCCACATAACCAATCACACTGTTGCTCTTGAATTCACTGAAGGGACAGAGACGAGCCTTGATGTTGTATTTCTTCAGTTCCGCTGCCACGATGGGGTCATCATTCCAAAAGACGAAAGCATCCTGAGGGGTCTGATTCTGAATGATGCGCATCTTCGAATCAACATAATTCTGCATCTTGAAATCGTAGCGGTCGAGGTGATCTGGCGTGATGTTCATCAACACGGCAATATCCGCCTTGAAATCATACATGTTGTCCAATTGGAAACTGCTCAACTCAATCACATAATAATCGTGCTCTTCCTCAGCTACTTGCAGGGCAAGACTGCTACCAATATTGCCAGCAAGACCCACGTTATATCCCGCATTTTTCAGGATGTGGTAGATAAGAGATGTCGTCGTTGTCTTACCATTACTACCCGTGATGCAAATCATCTTCGCATGGGTGTAACGACCAGCAAATTCAATCTCGGATATGATGGGGATGTTCTTTGCTTTGAGTTTCAAAATCATCGGTGCATTCTCTGGAATGCCGGGACTCTTGATGACTTCATCAGCATTCAGAATCAACTCTTCCGTATGGTGTCCTTCCTCCCAAACAATCCCATGACTGTTGAGGAGTTCCTTATATTTGTCCTTGATGGTTGACATGTCACTGACGAACACGTCAAAACCCTTCTTCTTTGCCAGCACCGCAGCACCTGCACCGCTTTCTGCTGCACCTAATACAACGATTCTTTTCATCTTTTATATTGTATATTCTCTAAACACTATCTAATCTTCAATGTAATGATTGTGATGGCGGCAAGCAGGATGGTAACAATCCAGAACCTTGTCGTAATCATTGATTCAAACAGCAATCCATGCGGACGCTTGATGAGGTATTTCACCCCGTCTTCCATACGGTGGCGATAATGGTCATGGAAAGGCGCACGTTTGAACACCCTCCATTTCTCGCCTCTCGCATTGCCCTTCTTGGCATATGCCACCTGAAGCATCACGGAAACACTCTCCATCAAGAAAATGCCACACATGATAGGCAGCAGGAGTTCCTTATGGATAATGATGGCAGTCACCGCTATCACACCACCAATGGCGAGACTTCCCGTATCACCCATAAACACCTTGGCTGGATAAGCATTGTACCACAGGAAGCCTACCAATGCGCCTACAAAGGCACTAAGGAACACCAGCACTTCTTCTGTTCCCGGTATGTACATGACATTCAAATAGCCAGCAAATTGAATGTGACCACTCACATATGCCAAGATTCCCAACGTCACACCAATGATGGCTGAGTTGCCAGCACACATACCATCCATACCATCATTCAAGTTTGCACCATTGCTGACTGCTGCAATCACAAACGTGGTGACCAGCACAAACAATATCCATCCACACGCACGTTTTGTCTTGCCATCCTGAATGAAGTTGAACACCTCGTAATAGTCTATATTATTGCTCTTTACAAAAGGAACCGTCGTTACCGTGCTCTTTCTCGATTCACTCATATGGTACACTTCCACCTTCTCGCCAATCTCACGTTCCACATTCTCACGCACCACAGCATCAGGGCTCAACCATAAGGTCAGACCCACGCTGATACCAAACACGAACTGCGCCAACAGCTTCAGCTTGGGAGGCATACCATCCTTATTACCACCCAACTTAATCTTATCATCGATGAAACCAATCAGACCGAAGAACGCAATCGTGGCGATGAGCAGCACCATATAAACATTGCTCAGTTTACCAAGCAAAAGGGCAGGCACTAACACTGCCGCCAAAATCACCACACCACCCATCGATGGGACACCTTTCTTCTGCACTCCATATGGGTCGATGGAAGCATCACGTGCCTCTTCTATATGCTTTTTCCTTCGCATATATTTGATGAAATACTCACCTGCCACCATGGAGATGACCAACGACAGAATCAATGACGTCAAAGACCTGAAGGACACATAGCTGAACATGCCCGCTCCAGGAATGTCTAATCCGTCTAAATATTTGAATAACTCGTATAACATATTCTATTCCAAACGCTAAACCATAAATGCTAAACGCTAATCCCTGAACACTCAACTAAAAGCACGCTCTCACCTCTTCCTTATCATCAAAATGGTGCTTCACGCCCTTCACGTCCTGATAATCCTCATGTCCCTTTCCTGCAATCAGGATGACATCACCGCTCTTCGCCATCATGCAAGCGGTCTTGATGGCTTGCCTGCGGTCAACAATGGATATCACCTTCTTCATCTGCTCCTCATCCAGTCCTGCCAACATATCGTTAATGATGTCCTGAGGTTCTTCAAATCGGGGGTTGTCACTCGTGATGATGACACGGTCGCTCTGCTTCACGGCTTCCTGTGCCATCAGCGGGCGCTTACCCTTGTCACGATTACCGCCTGCTCCACACACTGTGATGACCTCTCCTTTTCCATCCAACACACCGTGGATGGCTTTCAGCACATTCTCCAACGCGTCAGGCGTATGGGCATAATCGACAATGGCTGTGTAGCCCGAAGGGGAACGGAGTGCCTCAAAACGTCCGTTGACAGGCTTCATGGCACTCAATGCCACCAGCACTTCCTGCTCTTCCTTACCCAACATCAAGGCTGCACCATACACTGCCAGAAGGTTGCTGACATTGAACTTCCCAATAAACTGCACACCCACCTCTTTTCCATTGATATTGAGGTACATGCCCTCAAAATGGCACTCAATAATCTTTGCCTTGAAATCGGCAGGACTCTGCACGGAATAGGTCTTCACGAGCGCCTTCGTGTTCTGCACCATCACCATACCGTTCTTGTCATCCACATTGGTGATGGCAAACGCATCAGCCGGCAAGCGGTCGAAGAAGAGTTTCTTTGCCTTGATGTAGTTTTCGAAAGTCTTGTGGTAGTCAAGGTGGTCACGGGTGATATTGGTGAAGAGTCCACCTGCGAATGTCAGTCCACCTATGCGGTTCTGCACGATGCTGTGGCTGCTCACCTCCATGAAGGCATATTCGCAACCCTCCTCCACCATCTGTGCCAAGAGGGCATTCAGCGTGATGGGGTCAGGAGTTGTATGCTCCGTTGGGATAGGGGTTCCGTCAATGTAGTTGCACACCGTGGAAAGCAGTCCCACCTTATGCCCCATGTAACGGAACATCTCATACAGCACGGTGGCAATCGTCGTCTTTCCGTTCGTTCCCGTCACACCCACCAGTTTCATCTTGCTCGTCGGGTTGCCATAGAAAGTGGTTGCCACCTGTCCCACCACCTGTTCGGTATTCTTCACTCTGATGTAGGTGACACGCTCGTCCACCTCTTCAGGAATCTCCTCGCACAGAACAGCGGCCGCTCCTTTCTCCAAAGCCTTGCCGATGTAGTTATGGCCATCGGCTACAGTACCTCTCACAGCGATGAAAAGATGTCCATCAGCCACTTGACGAGAGTCTATCTGCACGCCACAAATGTCACGTTCCAAATCGCCCTTGACTTCAAGGACATCAATTTTGCTTACGAGAGTCTGTAGTTTCATAGTTATCTGTTATCAATTCAGTTCCAATGTAATCGTCTGTCCCTTCGTCACCTTGCTTCCGCTTGACACACTCTGCCCCACTACTTTTCCTCTACCTTTCATCCTCACCTTCATTCCTCGGTTGCTCAATGCGCAGACGGCATCTCTTGCACCCATGCCCAACACATTAGGTACAATATTATCGCTCACCTTCACGGGCTGAAACTCCACACACGAACTTCCTGCTGATGCCAAGCCCCATTCATAGCCCTTGCCCCCTTCTGATTTCAATCCCAGCTCATGCAACACATACTGTGCCGACACCACATTTCCATTCTTCACATCGGGCACATGAACTGCTGTGGAATCCTTTGCCAGATTGATGTCGGTGGTCACATTCTTCGAATAGATACGTTGTGCAATCTTCGAGAACACGGGACCAGCTTGACCACCACCACTTGCCACATAATAAGCATGGCGGATAGCCACGATGCAAGTGTATTTCGGGTCCTCCGACGGGTAGAAACCGCAGAAGCTGACGAGGTGCTCATTGTGTCCAGCCTTATAGCCGCCACCCATTGCCACCTGTGCCGTACCCGTCTTACCGCTCACATGGAAGTAGGGGTTTCCAGCACGTTTTCCAAGACCATCCTTGTCATTCACCACACGATAGAGAATGGCACGGATATCATCGAGTGCCTCCTGTCGGCAAATGCGTGGCTTGATGACCTCAACAGGAAACTCCTCCACCATCTCTCCATTCTTTGAGATGCCCTTCACAAAACGTGGACGCACCATCTTGCCGTTGTTGGCGATGGCATTATAGAAGCTGACCGTGCTGATGGGAGGTATCTGTGTTTCATAACCGATGGACATCCATGCCAAGGCAGTTGCCGACCAGTTGTCCGACATCTTGTACCCACCTTTACTATCCTTGTGAGGAGTTCTGATGTTGGGGTTGGCAGCACCGTCAAACGGCAAGCCGAGCGGCGTGCCGATGCCCACGCGGCGCAACCCCTCCACAAACTTCTCGGGTTGGTTATGGTAATACTTGTCAATCAATTTGCTCACACCCACGTTGCTCGACACCATCAGCACATGAGGCACATCAATCGTTCCATATCCACCTCTGTGCCAGTTGTGGTCTTTCATCATCGCTCCATACATGTTGCAGATACCGCTTCCCGTTTCCACATAATCCGTAGGCTTGATGTACCCATCATCCAGTGCCACCAAGATGGAAGCCGTCTTGAATGTGGAACCTGGCTCCATCAAAGCTGCCAAGGCATAGTTACGTGCCTCATAATATTCACCGTCGTCATAGCGCATCAGGTTCACAATCGCCTTCACATCGCCCGTCTTCACTTCCATCAGCACCACCACACCCATCTCGGCATTCAACTCATGCAGTTTCTCACGCAACGCGCTCTCACAGATGTCCTGCATGCTCACATCGATGGTGCTCACCAAGTCATAGCCGTCCACTGGTTCTTGATCCACAATGGAAAGGTATTTCGAAAGCACCTTCTTGTTGTGCACCTTACCAGGAACGCCCCTCAAAAGAGAGTCGTAAGCCAATTCCAAGCCCGAACGGGCAGAGTCTTTGGCACCGAACATCTCACCCAACGTACGACGCGCCAATGAGCCGAAAGGCTTGTTACGGTTGTTGCGTTCCTCAGCCACCAAACCGCTGCGATTGCGATTCTTCAAGTTGAAGATAGGGAGTTTCACCAACTGATTATACTGAATGAAGTTCAGCACAGTGTGCGGGCACACCTCCCAATAACGCTTGTGATTCTCCAAACCCTTAACAATGTGCGACTTATATTCCTCGAACGTGTATTTGGGACATATTTCCACCAACCCACTGCAAATCGTGTCGAGATTGACTCTCCACATCGAATCCTTCTCTGCCAACTGCACAGGGTCATACACCTTCTGCTTCTTGTTGACACCCAGCGAGTCGTACCACCACTCTATGCCAGAAAGGAAGTCGACATACACCTTGTAGTCAGGAAGGCTGCTTGCCATCAACTGTCCGTCAGCACTCAAGATGTTGCCGCGGTTAGGCTTCAGCAGCATCGTGTCGCTCACACTCACGGCACCCACCTTCTTCCATTTCCGGTTCTCCAGCGTGGCCGTCACGACAGCTTGGCCAATGATGGCAATCATCACCAGAGCTGCAATCACCACGATGCCCGTGATGCGTGTGTTGATGTATTTCTTGTCAAACTTCATTGTCCTTCTGTTTTTTTCGTGTCTGAACTCTCTTCCTTCTTCTCTTCTCCCCCTACACTTTCTGTTTTCTTCTCCTCCTTCTTCACGGATTCTTCCTTCTCCGGTTCTTCCATCGGTGCCAATTCCTGCGAATCCACCAGCACCTCCTCTGGAGCTTGCTCTTCCGACGAGCCACTTCCATCGCCCTTCTTAATCAGGAATGGCGGGGTGATGGAATTGTGCAGCAGGCTGTCGGAAGTGGCTCTGAGCGCCTTCTCCACATTCGACTGCCGCGTCAGGTTCATCAGTTCACTCGACTGCGTGAGCACATTGTACTTCACTTCCTGCAACCGACCACGCAGACTGTCAATGAGGATGGCATCCTGCTGACTGTCATAACGGTTGCCCGTATAGAGAATCGTCAGCAACACGCAGAACATCACAAACATGATCTGCTTAATCATGAACTTGCTCATCAGAAAATCGCCACCAAGTATTGACTTGACCGATATTTCACCGATGTCGTCTTCTTCCTCATCGGTGAACTTCCTAATCGCCTCGATGGCTTCTTGTTCCTCTGTTTTCAGTTCTTCGTCTGCCCCAAAATCATCTGGAGGAGTCATCTTCGACTCTTCCAACTCTAATTTCTGTTTTTCTTCATTCTTACTTGACATACTATTACGTTGGGGCTTTTTCTCAAAAACTTTCTTTTAAATAAATAATGTGTTACTCACTTTATCGCCTTTCTTTGGCGTGGATAATCTCTGTATTTTATTGATAATTTTCAGATTCTTTCTGCTATTCTCAACTTGGCGCTCCGGCTTCTCGGATTTCTCGCCATCTCCTCGTCGTCCGGCACAATCACCTGCCTGTTCACCAGACGGTATGGAGTGTTCACCCTGCCAAAGAAGTCCTTGTCTTCCTCTCCTTCCGCATTGCCCGTCTTCATCACATTCTTCACGATGCGGTCTTCCAACGAGTGGTACGTGATCACCACCAACCTTCCACCTGGTTTCAGCATCTCCGTCGCACCTTTCAACATGTCACGCAAGGCGTCCATCTCATGATTCACCTCTATCCTCAACGCCTGAAACACTTTCGCCAGCTCCTTCTTTTCCCGTTCATTACGGAAGAAAGGCTTGACAATGTCCAAGAAATCACCGATGGTCTCCACCTTCTTTGTCTGTCTTGACTTCACGATAGCGGAGGCTATCTTTCGGCTCTGCTTCAGTTCTCCATACAAATAAAGAACATCTGCCAATTGCTTCTCGTCGTATGTGTTGACCACATCAGCTGCCGTCTTGCCTGCACGTTGATTCATCCGCATGTCAAGTTTCCCTTCAAACCTGAACGAAAACCCTCGTTCGCTGTCGTCAAAATGATGGGAGCTCACTCCCAAGTCAGCCAGCAACCCGTCTATCTGCTCCACTCCGTGATATTTGAGGAAGTTTTTCAGAAAGCGGAAATTGCTCCTCACAAACGTGAACCTCTCCGCATCAAACCCTTCCGCATTCTTCTCAGCATCCGCATCTTGGTCAAAACTGTACAGATGTCCGTTGGCATCTAATCTCGACATGATTTCCCTGCTATGTCCTCCACCACCAAAAGTCACATCCACAAAAACACCTCCATTACCGATGTTCAACCCATCCACACTCTCCTTCAGCAACACCGGCACGTGATATGTCATCTCTTGTTCAGCCATCATCCTCTGGGTTTCAATTTTCAACTGTCAACTCTCAACTGTCAACTCCTCCAAACGCTGCTTCCATTTCGCTACCGAGGTCTGCGCTGTCATTCATCAGCTCGTCCAACGCCTGCTTGCTCCAAATCTCGATTCTGTCCACCATCGCCAAGAAGCGTACATCTGCCTCAATCCCTGCATACTGCAGTTTCCTCTTCGAAATCAGCAACCGTCCGTTGCCATCCAGTTCAATGGGCTCCGCATCTGCCTCAAACTTTCTCAACATCATCTGCTGCTTGCTGTTCCACTGGTTCACCTGTCCACGCAACGCATCCAACTGCTCATTCCACACAGATTCAGGATAGAGCACCAGGCATTTCTGGAACACGTCGTTGCGAAGCACGAGACTCTTCTCGCCCTCCGCTTCGAGCACCTTCCTGAACGGTGCGGGCAAGAAAACCCTACCCTTCGCGTCAGTCTTGGCTCCGTAGTCACCGATGAATCTGTTTGTCATTTCTCTTTCCAATTTGTTGGCGCTAATTTCAGTCGTTTTTGACCTTGCGCGTTAAACAATGTGCAAATATAAGTAATATTCCCCACTTTTCCCCACACTTTTACACTTTTTTTTCAAAAAACTTACCAAAAAGACTATAATCCACCATTTAACCAGCTGATTCACAAACAAAAACAACAATAATAAAAAAGTGGGGAACAAAATAGCCACACCATTCCATTTGACAACTCGACTTTACGATACCACCCCTTACGAAAAATGAAAAACTGACAAAATCGAGGAAATTGCACAACCCTTCCCTCACAATCGCAAACAAGTGACTTCCACTCGCGCATGCAAGTGTTCCCCACAAACGAATGTAAGTCTTGCCCGTAAACGAACGTTAGTCTTGCCCACAAACGAGTTGCAAATTGTAGAAAAGTCTACAAAATCACTTTTTTTATTGAAATATTTCCTCATTCCAAAAAAAAGTGTTTACTTTGCGAAGAAAATCTTTTTACTCACATTCTCAATTTTTATAAAGGTATGAAAAAGAACATTTTGAGTCTCGCTGTCATCGTTGCAGCACTCACTTTTGCATTGCCTTCTCAGGCACAAGTTAAGTTTGGTGTCAAGGCAGGTCTTAACGTGGACAACATCAACTTGAGGGATTCTTATGGCACACTCAAGGCAAAGAACCGCACGGGTTTCTTTGCAGGTGTGACTGCAGACGTGACTATTCCTCTTGCTGGTTTAGGTGCTGACATCGCATTGCTCTATGACAACAAGGTGATTGGTATCTCTGACGGCACAACCGAGGCAAACAAGACCCTGCACTACATCGATATGCCTATCAATGCGAAATATACCGTAGGCTTCAGCAGTTTGGTCAGTGCCTATATCGCTACAGGCCCTCAGTTCTCATGGAATGTAGGTGATCGCCACTGGACCCCTCAATACATCACGCAAGGTTGGGAACTGAAGAAGTCCGAATTCTCCTGGAACATAGGTTGCGGCGTAACTGCCCTCAGCCATGTGCGTGTGGGCTATAACTACAACATCGCCTTGAGCAAGACTGCCGAGTTCGACCTCCTCGCTGTGGGCGTAAGAGGTGCTAAGGGTAAGCTCAAGAACAATACCCACCAGATTTCTCTGACTTACCTGTTCTAATTGATGTTTGCTGACATCACACTCCCTATACCATTCGACAGCTTCACATACCTCGTTCCTTCCGACATGGAAACACGGGTGATGCGAGGCTGTCGAGTTGTTGTGCCCCTTGGCAAGAACAAGATATATACGGGTGTGGTGCTCCAAACGCACAACAATGCTCCGCAAGGAGTGGAAATCAAAGCCATCATGGAGGTGCTTGACGACCACCCAGTGGTGAACGAGCAGCAATTCAAGTTCTGGCAGTGGATTGCCCATTATTACCTCTGTCCATTGGGGGACGTGATGAAGGCAGGACTTCCCGGAGCAATGAAGCCTACTGATGAAAGAGCTTTGAAAGAATCTACGCGCAAACGGAAAGGTAGTAAAGCAATCCAGCCGTCCTCTTCCATTAGACCGCTCAACCCGCTCAATCCCGCCCAGCAGAAAGCGATGGGCGAGATTGAAGCATCATTTCTTGACAAGAATGTCACCCTTCTGCATGGCGTCACCTCATCGGGCAAGACAGAGATTTACATCCACCTCATTGACAAGTGTTTACAGCAAGGAAAACAAGTGCTGTACCTCTTGCCGGAAATCGCCTTGACCACCCAAATCACAGAGCGTCTCCAATGCTTCTTTGGCGACAAGATGGGTGTGTATCATTCAAAATTCACCGATGCGCAGCGATTGGAAATCTATCAACGCCAAGCGTCTGATCAGCCCTATCAACTCATTCTCGGTGTACGCTCCAGCATCTTCTTGCCCTTCCAGAATCTCGGACTCGTCATTGTGGATGAAGAGCATGAGCAGAGTTACAAGCAACAAGAACCTGCTCCTCGCTATCACGCAAGAAATGCTGCCATCATGCTGGCACACATGTTCAAGGCGAAAACCTTGATGGGCACAGCCACCCCTTCTTTCGAAGTGTACCATTGGGCACACAAAAACCGCTACGGATACGTGCAACTCACGCAACGTTATCGTGACATGCAACTCCCTACCATTGAGGTGGTTGACACCAAAGAGGCGAAACGCAAACGTCTGATGAAGGGACTCTTCTCTCCCCGTCTCATAGAGGTGATGCGGGCAGCCCTTGAACGGAAGGAACAAATCATCCTTTTCCAAAACCGACGAGGCTTCTCTTCCTTCATCGAGTGCAAGACTTGCGGATGGGTGCCACGATGCCCTCATTGCGATGTCACTCTGACTTTGCACAAGAAAACGGGTATCCTCACTTGCCACTATTGCGGCTACACCACACGCATTCCCGAAAAATGCCCCGCCTGCGAAGAAAACAAATTCGTCGATATAGGTACAGGCACTGAAAAAGTGGAGGAGCAAATCACCCAACTATTTGAGGGTGCCACCACACTTCGAATGGACCTTGATACTGCTACGACTCGTACGCAATTTGAGCGCATCATCAGCGATTTCTCTGCGCACAAGGCTGACATCCTCATTGGCACTCAGATGGTCACTAAAGGACTTGATTTTGACCGTGTTTCGGTAGTGGGCATCCTTGATGCTGACACGATGCTCAACCTGCCCGACTTCCGCAGTTATGAACGTGCATTCCAGACGCTCAGCCAAGTGGCAGGACGTGCTGGACGCAACAACACTGCAGGACATGTCATTCTTCAAACACGCTCAGCCGACAGCGACATCATTCGCCAAATCACCCAAGCCGACTATTGGCAGATGTTTTACACACAAATGACTGAGCGTCAGATATTTCACTACCCACCGTTCCGTCGCCTCATCTACGTCTATCTGCGTCACAAGGACGACAAGCTGTTAGACCATCTGGCTGACGAGATGGCAACACGTCTGCGTGCTGTTTTCGGAGAAAGGGTGCTCGGTCCTGACCGTCCTCCTGTAGCACGCATCCACTCGCTATATATCCGCAAGATGATGCTCAAGATTGAATCACACGCTAATACCGACAACGTACGGCAACATCTACTGGCGATCCAGCAGCAGATGCTCGCGATGCCTATCGCCAAAAACCTCAACATCTACTACGACGTGGACCCGCTTTAATGCTAGCACTTCCCCGTTTTTGCACTCTTTTCGTTCTTTTGAGCATTAAAAATGCTTTAATTTATTGTGGAAAGGAAAAAATGTCGTACCTTTGCATTTGCTAATATTTTGCCTTGTTTGAACAAGACTAACCAATAGCGGAAAAATCAATTCCAAAAACAATCAATACATTAACTTATGAGTTTGAAAATCATTGTACTCGCTAAGCAGGTGCCAGACACACGCAACGTCGGTCCTGATGCGATGACTCCAGAGGGTACAGTGAACCGTGCTGCATTGCCAGCCGTGTTCAACCCCGAGGACTTGAACGCCCTTGAACAGGCTCTGCGCCTGAAGGACGCTAACCCTGGTTCTACCATCACCATGCTCACCATGGGTCTTCCCAAGGCTGCAGAGGTGCTGAAGGAAGGTATCTACCGTGGTGCAGATGAGGGCATCCTGATTTCTGACCGTCCTCTTGGCGGTGCTGACACCCTTGCCACTTCCTACACACTGGCTCAGGCTATCAAGAAGGTGGGCGACTACGACATTATTCTTTGCGGTCGTCAGGCCATCGATGGTGACACTGCACAGGTAGGTCCACAGGTGGCTGAGAAGTTGGGTCTCACCCAGATCACTTACACCGAAGAGATTATCTCTCTCGACAAGGCTGCCAAGAAGATTGTGGCTAAGCGTCACATCGACGGTGGTGTCGAAACGGTGGAAGGTCCTCTCCCCATCGTTGTGACTGTGAATGGAAGCGCTGCTCCTTGCCGTGTGCGCAACGTGAAGCGTGTATGGGCAAACAAGAACCGCGAGTTCACCACTTGGGGTGCTGCGGACATCGAGGCTGATCCAGCACAGATTGGTAAGGCAGGTTCTCCCACCAACGTGAAGGCGGTGAAGAGCATTGTCTTCAAAGCGAAAGAAAACAAGACACTCACATCTTCTGATGCAGATGTAGAGAGCCTGATTGTTGAACTCATGGAAAGCAACACCATCGGATAAATATGAACAACGTATTTGTATATTGTGAACTTGAAGGCAACAAGGTTGCTGACGTAAGTTTGGAGCTTTGCACCAAAGGTCGCAAACTCGCCAACCAGCTTGGTGTACAGTTGGAGGCTATCCTCGTAGGCTACAACCTCGATGGCGTTGAAAAACAAGTGATTCCTTACGGTGTTGACCGTGTACACATCTTTGATGCTGAAGGTCTTTTCCCATACACATCTCTTCCACACACTTCTGCAGTGGTGAACCTCTTCAAGGAAGAGAAGCCACAGATTTGCCTTTTGGGTGCTACCGTCATCGGTCGTGACCTTGGCCCTCGTGTGTCTTCTGCACTCCATTCAGGTCTGACAGCTGACTGCACACAGTTGGAGATTGGCTCATTCGACATGAAGGTGAAGGATGCTGAGGGCAATATGGTCGACAAGCATTACGAAGACCAGCTCTATCAGATTCGTCCAGCTTTCGGCGGTTCCATCATCGCCACCATCGTCAATCCAGAGCATCGCCCACAGATGGCAACCGTTCGTGACGGTGTGATGAAGAAGGAAATCCTCGACGAGAACTACAAGGCAGAAGTGGTGAAGCACGACGTGGCCAAGTACATCCCCACCACCGACTATGTAGTGAAGGTGCTCGACCGTCATGTGGAGAAAGCAAAGCACAACCTCAAGGGTGCTCCCATCATCGTGGCAGGTGGTTACGGTGTAGGTGGTCCTGAAGGATTCAACCTCCTGTTCGAACTCGCTAAGGAGCTTCACGCAGAAGTGGGTGCCAGCCGTGCTGCTGTTGATGCAGGTTGGATTGACCACGACCGTCAGATTGGTCAGACAGGTACCACTGTACGTCCTAAGGTGTATATCGCCTGCGGTATCTCTGGCGCTATCCAGCACGTGGCAGGCATGAAGGACTCAGGTATCATCATCTCCATCAACAACGACCCACAGGCTCCTATCAACCAGATTGCCGACTACATTATCAACGGAACCATCGAAGAGGTTGTTCCAAAGTTGATTAAGTATTATAAGAAGAACTCCAAATAATATGAAGAAAAAAGTCTTGGTTTTAATTCTCTATGCTGCATTTGTTATATTTTTAATGTACCGTTCACTCCAGACAGACCATGCGTTGTGGCATAGATTATTAAGTGAAGTTTTTGCAATATTTTTTGCTATACGCTTCTACGATACCTGTAAAGACTTTAAGAATAAAAAATAGAATTATGGCTAATTCCTATACAGATGTTCCTGAGATTAAATTCCACATGGAACACCCTTTGATGAAACGCATCGTTGAGTTGAAGGAGAGAAACTATGCTGACTACGGTCAGTACGACTATGCACCCAAGGACTACGAGGATGCACAGGAGAACTATGACAGCCTGCTCGAAATCACAGGCGACATCAACGCCAACATCATCGGCCCCAATTCTGAGGATGTCGATGCTGAAGGCCCTCACTGCGAGAACGGCCGTGTGCGCTATGCCTCTAAGACCTACGAGAACCTCGACGCCACCATCAAGGCTGGTCTCTGCGGCATGACCATGCCACGTCGTTACGGCGGTCTCAATCTGCCCAACGTAGTGTACACAGCAGCCAACGAAATCATCGCTGAAGGTGATGCAGGTTTCGAGAACATCTGGTCACTTCAGGACTGCATCGAGACCCTCTATGAGTTTGGCGACGAAGACCAGCGCAAGCGTTACATACCACGTGTTTGTGCAGGCGAAACCATGTCCATGGACTTGACCGAGCCAGATGCTGGTTCCGACCTCCAGTCTGTGATGCTCAAAGCCACCTTTGACGAGAAGGAGAACTGCTGGCGACTCAACGGTGTGAAGCGTTTCATTACCAATGGTGACGCCGACATCCACCTCGTGCTGGCTCGTTCAGTGGAAGGCACTCGCGACGGTCGTGGTCTTTCCATGTTCATCTACGACAAGCGCAACGGGGGTGTGAATGTACGTCGTATCGAGAACAAGCTCGGTATCCACGGCAGCCCCACTTGCGAACTTGTTTACAAGAACGCCAAGGCAGAACTCTGCGGCTCTGAGAAACTCGGCCTTATCAAGTATGTGATGGGCCTCATGAACGGTGCCCGTCTCGGCATCGCCTCTCAGTCAGTCGGTGCAGAGCAGGCAGCATACGAAGAGGCCATCAACTACGCTCGCGACCGCAAGCAGTTCGGCAAGGAAATCATCCACTTCCCAGCCGTTTACGACATGATTGCCCGCATCAAGGCTAAGCTCGATGCAGGTCGTTCACTCCTCTACATGACTGCTCGTTACGTAGATATCTACAAGTGCCTCGACGATATCAGCAAGGAGCGCAAGCTCACGCCAGAAGAGCGCGACGAGTTCAAGAAGTACAGCAAGCTCGCTGACGCCTTCACGCCACTCGCCAAGGGTATGAACTCCGAGTTCGCCAACGAATCTGCTTATGACTCTATCCAGGTGCACGGCGGTTCAGGCTTCATGCTTGAGTACAAGTGCCAGCGCGTCTATCGCGATGCTCGCATCATGTCCATCTACGAGGGCACCACACAGCTCCAGACCGTTGCAGCCATCCGCTACATCACTTCTGGTTTCTATGCAGGTGTCATCAAGGACTTCGAAGCAGAACCCGTTGCTGCCGAGTACGCAACCTACGCAGAGCGCATCAAGGCAATGAACGAGAAGTTGACCGCAGCCATCGAGGCAGCAAAGGCTCCAGGCAATCAGGACTTCCTCGACCTCTGCGCCCGCAAGCTCTACGAGATGACTGCCTACGTCATCATGTCGCACCTCCTTCTTCAGGACACTCAGCGTGCTCCCGAACTCTTCGGCAAGTCCCTCGTGGTCTTCATGAACTACGCCGAGAGCGAAGTGGCCAAGCACAGCAACTACATCAACGCCCTCGACGTTGACCAGTTGGCAAGCTACGTACAAGAATAAGACACACACATATTTTATAATAAAAGGGCTGGCTCCGACGAGGAAGTCAGCCCTTTTTATACTCTTTTGAGAATTTTATCCAATAAAGATAATCCTTTCAGGATAATTATTTGGTTGGGGCAAAAAGACAAAACACACTTTTTCACAAACTTGTGATTCACAAAGTTGTGAAAAAATGTGTTTTTTCTCTGTTACAGACTGAAAACCACTCTGTTCTTGGCAAATAAATCTTTTGTATGTTCAGTCAAAGGTGAGGTGTGGAAGGTTATTGACGATGTCCACTGTTTGCGTGCTGACATTGATGACAGCACGGGTAATGTAATAGTTCTGATGGAAGGCACATCCTCCCAGGAAATGCATTCGTTTCATCATCATATACCATTAATTTCTGTCTCCTCCAGAATAGCTAAAAAACGTTTACTGAAATATAGAATATTTCTCCACGTCATTATTGTTCACAAACCGATAACCAGCGACATCCATAACGGCATAAATGAATTTGTCAGTACAGAATAGTTTGTTCATGGCAGACTTCATCTTCTCTATTTTGTCAGGATGGAGTTCTTGGAAAACAGGGGAAACATAGATCATGAATGGTATTTTCTTGCCTTGTGCTTGCGATTCCTCCGTTGCTTTTGCATGTCCAAAATAGTTGGGGTCGGTATCAAAAAGGTCTAATCCATGATCGGAGAAGTAGAATACAACAGCATCTTGCTCCTTGTATCTGTCCATGATGGAGTTGACGACGAAATCGTTGTAAAGGGTAGCATTGTCGTAGGCTGCCAAAATTTTTCTTTGATGTTCAGGACACTCCTCATAGTCTTTTCCGTTGAACTGCTCGTAATCATGCGGATAGCGCTCTTCAAACTTCTCGTGCTGTCCCATAAAATGATAGAAAACGACGTTCTTTCCTCGAGTCTTGGCAGATTCTTTTCCTATCAGTCCTCCGTCACACCTATCGGATTTCTTTTCATTCTCTAAGAAAAATTTCTCATCGCACAACTGAGCATGTCCACTGGGGAGATTGTCAAACATACCTTTTTCAGATTGGTTGGAAATCCATGCTGTATAATACCCGGCAATTTTCATCACTTCAATGATATTGGTATGTTCATACCACGGAAATCCATCTTCTTTGCCTATTTGATATGTGTTCAACAAATACTTGAAAGCCGCGGTAGTGTGAGAGCAAGGACTCGTTACCTGCTTATAGACGAGCAGATTCCCGTCTTCCACTTGCTTTTTCAAAAGCGGATTCGTATTTCTTTTATATCCATACAAGGAACTATGGTTCGGTGAAAATGATTCACCCAATATAATGATAATCCGTGAAGGGTGAATGCTATCACACTCTTCAATTTGAGGGTGAGTTGGGTGATTCTTCAAATCCACAACTTCTTCAAAGTTAAAAGTCCAACGCTCTTTGTCCACAAATTCTTCTTGGATGATGCCGGAGTTACGCCATATGGCACAGATAGAAATCAACAACATTCCACCTGCAACTATCCATAATTTTCCCCAACTCACCTTTTGTATTTTGGAAAGTAGAATAGCAATGACGATACTGAGAACAATGATAGAAAAGAACAAGGCAACTTGTTTCCCGGAGATGAATGTATCAAAGTATTCTTTCGCCTCATCTGGATTAGTGGCTGCCACGATTTGAATGAAATCATTAGAAAGTAGACATCCATATACATGATAGCAATAGAGATTCAATATGGTGAAGAATGTTGTCAGAATGAATACTATAGGCTTCGACACCCTTGCAATTTTCTGAAATAGATTGAGCATCACCACAAAGATATATGCGATGATATAATACATCATGGCGAGATAGACTGCATAAGTAGGATGTCCCAATTGTGAATAGCAATTGGGGAGGGCAATGAGCACCCATAACAATAAGAAATAGAACCAATCCTGTTTGAAAGGAAATAGAAGTTTTTCTTTGAGAAGTGCCAATATGGCACATACATTAAGGCGTTTCGTGCCAGAACACCTTGACATAGGGGAACAATCCTCTCTTTTTAGATTCTCATGCATAGTTGGTCGGACGCTTTTGAAATCTAATTATTCATATGGTTGGGCATAAAGAAAGCGTACCGCTTTCCGTGTTTCATTCCTGTGTTCAGGTAGCGTCCGACCAAAGAGTTAACCTTTTCCATGAAATGAAAGGAAAGGGTACGCTCAAACATGAGCGTATCCTGTTCCTCCGGTTCATGGAAATGTCTGGTCGGACTTTATTTTGAACACAGAACCTTCAGAATTGAATACGTTGATTCAATATACCCACAATGTCTGCGCACGGACGGCATAGGGTGCCGAACGCTTGCAAGGGCAAAAGTACGGAAAAAAAAAGAAAAGCCAAAAAGGTTGGGAGGAGTTTTTGTAAAAAAAGTGGATTTATGAGGATAGATGAGGCCTGTTTTGATACGGAGGGAAAGAAAAAAGGGAAAAGAGTGAAGAGGAAGTGACGTTTCCCCTCTTTCTGTTTGCGAATGTCCTGCCGAATGCTTACCTTTGTACCTCAAAAGGGGTGAGAGTCTCACCTATGGTATAGGTCAGAGTCTTACGTGTGGTATAGGTGAGAGTCTCACCCCTTTTGAGGTTCTTAAAGAAAGGAAAGACATGTTAATCGTAAGGAAAGCAAAGAAGAAAATCGTACGGCCTGACGGGCTGCACGAAGCGTGGGTGTATCAGTCACCCGCCCTGCCGCTCATCGCGTTCAAGGAGGTAGTGAAGGAGTGTGCCGAATCGTGTGGTGAGCATCCCAGCAAGACGACGGGTGTGGTCGCCGCGCTGATGGATCGCATTGCGCATTATCTGAAAATCGGGCGTTCAGTTCGCATTGACGGTATCGGCACGCTCAAGCCAGTCATCAGTTCGGAATCTGCCGCCACGGCCGAGGAGCTGGACACCCCAGAAATCAGCATCAAGGGGGTGAAACTGCGATTCTATCCGCACCAGCCCTTGCAGCAGGCGATTGCAGAGAACGGGTACGAGTACCAGCCGGAACAGGATGACAAATAAGAGAGAGTCAGAGCATCGGCAGGAGGGTGTCGATGAGATAGACGATGATGCAGCAGATGAGGGCGACTGGAAAGAGTCCTAAACCATACCATGCGGCAATGAGACCGACCACAAGGGCGATGACTCCTGCAAGAGGGGTGAGGGTGGTCTCAATGATGGCAGGGAAGGTCATCACGGCAAGGGTGACGTAGGGCACGTAATAGAGGAAACTGCGCAGGAAGGTGTTACGGATTGGGCCTTTGATGAGCAGCATGGGCAGGACACGAATCAGGTTCGTGACCAGAATCGCCAATAGGATATAAAGAATGGGGCTATTCTGTTCCATTTGACTCGCGTTTTTTGATAGGTCGAAGCCATGCCACGACAGATGAAATAAGAATGGTGAGCAGGATGGTGCGTGTGCCACTGCTCCATTGGCTGACAATGGGCGCGACGGCACAGATGCCGCTTAAGAGGAAACTGGCGATGAGGGCATAGAGCACGTTGCGGTCGTCACGGGCTGGAGGCACAATGATGGCCAAAAACATGCCATAGAGTGCCACGCTGAGGGCTGCAACGATGGAGGTGGGAAGCATACCTCCTGCCACGATGCCTGTGGCACAGCCGCCTGCCCAGAAGAGGGAGGAGATGAGGGCTGCCGAATAAGTGTAGGCAGGGGGTGTGTAGCCTCGATGATTGACAGAGATGCCAAAGATTTCGTCGGTGATACAGCATGCCATGAGCAGTCGATGAAACCATGAGGTGGCGGGTGCAAGCTTCTGCGAGAGGGCTGCACTCATGAGCATATACCGAAGGTTGGTGACGAGACACATGGCTATGAGTTCCACGTAGGTGGCATGGATAGCCACAAGGGTGTAAACGCCATACTCTCCTGCTGAAGCACGGGTAAAGAAACTGCTGAAGAAGCCTAAAGGGGCGGTAAGTCCTGCCTTCTTGGCGATGATGCCCAAAGAAAAGGCTACAGCAAAATAACCGAGGGCGATGGGAGTGCCATCGCGTAACCCCTCAGCGATGTTGCGCAGGGGTACATTAGATTCGTTCTTCACGTCAAAACCCTTCATTCTCTCTTAGAACTGGAAATAGATAAATGGCTGCACATCGCTGGATTTGATTTGAATGACAATCCATACGAGAATGACAATGAGGAGTGCCTTGACCACCAGCGGACAACGAGTCACAAAATCTTTTGCTTTGACCGAGAGGAACTCTGGCATGAAGTGTAGCACATAACCCACCAGCATGAGAAGGGCGACTGCCTTGTAGGAAGTACACCACTGAAGGAATATCTGTGGTTCGAACTTATAGAATATCTGGTGGAACACCTGTTCGGCAATGCCAAATGAGGAGGCACGGAAAAGCACCCAACAGGCAGCTACAAGGTGGAAGGTGATAATTCCACCCACTAGTACCACAAACCAGTTCTTTGTCGGATTGGGATTGTGCTTGCTCGGCAAATAGGTCAACGGGCTGAGCACCTTGCAGACGGAATGCCACATCTTGTCAAGACAAAGGAGCACACCGTGAATGCCACCCCACAAGATAAAGTTGAGGGAAGCGCCATGCCAAAGACCACCCAAGAGCATCGTCATCAGCAAGTTGAAATATTGACGGATTTTACCGTGACGGTTACCACCAAGGGAGATATAAAGATAGTCTTTCAGCCATGAAGAAAGACTGATATGCCAACGACGCCAAAACTCAGTGATGGAGGCTGACTTGTATGGGCTGTCGAAGTTCTTAGGGAATTGGAATCCAAGCAAGAGGGCAATACCTATTGCCATGTCAGAGTAACCAGAGAAGTCGCAGTAAATCTGGAGCGTGTAGCCATAGACGGCAAGGAGGTTTTCGAGTCCACTGTAGAGGTCTGGCTGGTCAAATATACGTTCCACAAAGTTGATGGAGATATAATCACTGATGACGGCTTTCTTGAAGAGTCCGGCAATAATCAGGAAAATGCCCGTTCCGAGCATTTGGTCGGAGACGAAAAGTGGACGGCGAATCTGCGGGATAAAATCACGGGCACGCACAATAGGACCCGCCACCAACTGAGGGAAGAAGCTCACGTAGAAGGCATAGTCGAGCAGGCGGTTGAGCGGTTTGATGTTGCCCCGATACACGTCGATGGTGTAACTCAACGACTGGAACGTGAAGAACGAGATGCCGACTGGCAGGAAGATGTCACGTGGCTGCCATGTGACGCCCAAGAGATAGGAGCCACTGATGGCAGAAGGTATGTGGATGCCCCAATCGGTCAAGAGCGTGCAAATGGTTTCGCCAAGAAAATTGGTGTATTTGAAGAACACGAGCAGTCCGAGGTCAAGCACCAAGGAAAGGGCAACCAGTGTCTTTGCCATGCCACCCTTCTCCGTCACGCCTGCTATTGCCTTTGCGATGAAGTAGTCGGAGGTGGTGACCAGTGCCAGAAGCCAGAAGAAAAGACCGCTGGACTTGTAATAGAAGTAGTAGGAAAAGAGGGTGACGAAAAGAATGCGCAGGGTGTCTGCCTTGCCCAACAGATTATAGATGAGCGTGAAGGCGAGAAACAAGAACAAGAAGATGCCCGACGAGAATATCATCGGAGAGTCGGGTTGATAGAGCAATTGTTCTATAAGACGTGAAAAGTCAATGTCAAACATTATTTCCTAAAATCCTTTTACCGTTTTGTAAGGTTTTTGTTCCTTGGGGGTGGAGCCGTGCATCATGCGCGTCTGGCTACCAGACACTGCCGTGCCCAGATAAGCCTTGTAGATAGCCTCGCCGAGCAGTTTGCCCTGTAATGTATAGCCTGCAGCAAGGTAGTGAATGCAGTCAGTGTTCATCAGTCCTGCATTGCGCCAATTGGTGAAGGCAGAAGACGAACCTCCTGCAATGGTGAAGATGTCCCAAACCGCCATGTGGTGACTGCGACAGAAGTTGACAATGCTGCGCGCCACATTGGCTGTATTCATGTTGGGCACCTTGGTGGTGCTGTAATGAGTGCGACGACGACTCCCTGTGCCCGTGGTGTAACTGCCCGTACGTTGGGAGATATAACTGCCAGGCGGTGTGGTGAAGAGGAAACATACACCCGGACATCTCTCGTTGATGCGGTCGGTGAGGGTCTTCATCGTCTCAGCGTGTACATGCTCATCAATCGTGTTGCCGTGTGCCTCGTTGGTGCCAAAGGACACAATGACCAAGTCTGGACGCTCGGTAGCCACACGGTTAATCATATCCTGCTCATAGAACCTGCGCGCCCACGCACCATTCATGCCATAGTAGGTGAATTCCATCTGAGGGAAATACCGCTCCAATGTGCTGCCCAATGTGCGGGGAAGGATGTTACCCTTCACATGCGAGTCACCTATCTGCATCACCTTGACGGTCTTATGCTGATGTATCTTCTTAAACACGGGTGCCAAGGCAGCACCATCAATGAGTTCGTTGGTGCGGGTGTTACGGAAGGTGGATGGGAACGGTGTGGTAAGAGACTGAGCATGGGCTTCGTCTCCACCGAATGAGACGAAGAGCAGTGCCCAAAGCACCCACAAAATGATATGCCGTATCTTACCGTACACGATTATCGTAATTACTCTTACCATTCATCAACACATCGAACATGAGTTCTGCCAAACGGCGTCCTCCTGCAAAATTGATGTGTGTATAGTCAAGGTTTGCCTGTTTCTTCTCTGTCATTCTCGCCAGACTTCCATCGCCACCCATGGCTTCATAGAGGTTCCAGAATGCCACGTGATGGTCACTTGCCATCTTCCGCTCATAAGACACCATTTCCTTCACACCGCCCATGGTGTGCATCTGCCCGTCAGAACCACGTTTATCACGGTCACCCATGCTGACCACAAGGATGCTGGCATGCGGATAGGCTTGCTTCATCAAATCTATGACCTTACCCAGCTGACCTGTGTAGCCACCATAATCTTTCTGCTTCTCATTCGCCACGTTGAGTCCATAGTGGAGGATAATCAAGTCGTAGGGACGTACAGAGGCAAAACTGCGGAGGGTTTCAGCAGGAATACCATTTAAGTGCTGACCACCACTGGCACGCATGCTGAAATTGTCCACAGCCACCCCATGATGACCATCCAGTGCCACGCCGTAGAAGCGTGAACCATGTCCTCCCGTCACCTTCATGCTGAAGCGGTTGATGTTTCCACTCACGCTCTTCGCCACCACATTCCCCGCTCCTTGCTGAGCCGTCTCGACAGTGCGGGTGACTGTCTTATAACTGATGGTAGAGTCTGAGTCCATCACCTCCACCAGCTCATCGTATGTCTCGGGAGCACTTGCCGTACCATTGGAAAAGAGTGTCTGACTCTCACCACCATTGAAGGAATAATCAATGTTGAGTCCACTGCCGGGCGTGAAGAAAACTATAGCCTCATCCACTTCCCCTAACAGATTACCATACACATTCGTCTGACAGCGCAATTCATAGGTAGCCGTGCCTGAGGGGATGAAGTAGCTTCCCGCCATACTCTGCAGGCTTGCCTTAAAACCGCGTCCTCTCTCATTGGCATGATAGCGACTCCAGTTGCTGCGGCGGGAGGTGACAGAACGACGGAAATCAGATGACACGCACGCAATCTCCACGAAACCCACACCTTTGCCGCCAAACTTCTGTTGCAGCAAACCACGCAAATCCATCGTAAGGATATCTCCTTCTATGTAGGAATCTCCGAAATATGCCACACGAACGGGACGATTGTGCGCCTGTCCCAAAGCAGCATAGAACTTATCCATCTCACGGTGCAAGCCATCAGCAGCAAAGTCTTCGATTGCCACCATGCCTTTCGGCACCGTATCCACATAAGCAAGCTGCTTCACACGGATGGCTGCTGAATCAATGCCCTTCTCGACATAACCGTCCAAGGAATCTGCCACCACTTCTGCCACGATATTGCCGTCCTTGTCACGGTGCTGAACATCACTCAGGATATTCACACGGCGCAAATCGTTACCGAAAAGATTCATGCGTGGCAGATAGAAAAGCCCTATCAGCACCGCCACGACGACGAGCACCAAAAAGAATGTCTGCCAAACCTTATTTTTCATCTCTGTTTTCATAATCCTCTCCCAATTCTGGATAAGAAATACGGGTATGATATATCGTCTTCAACTTGTCTTTCAACACCATCTTTGCAGTGGCAATGTCCTTGAAAGTGATGGAACATACACTGAAGAAGCCTTCAGCCACCTGACTGTCTATGATTTTATCCACCAACTGATTGATGCTGTCTTCCGTATATTCTGGCAAAGAACGGGAAGCAGCCTCAACAGCATCGCACATCATCAGGATTGCCTCCTCTTTCGTGCTTGGATTAGGCCCTGGATAGGAAAAGAGTGTTTCGTCAATCTCCTCGTCAGGGTGTTCTTTCTTATAAGTGATATAGAAATACTTAGCCTTTCCAAGCCCATGATGGGTGGTGATGAAGCGCTTGATGGAATCAGGAATATGATTCTTGTCAGCAAGAGCCACGCCATTCTTCACATGGGCAATAATAACTTCCGCACTCTTCAATGGAGTAAGGTGCTTATGAGGCGAAACACCATTCTGGTTCTCCGTGAAGAACGCAGGACGTTCCATCTTGCCTATATCATGGTAGAGCGCACCAGTACGCACCAACTGCGCCTTACCGCCAATCTTATTTGCCACCTCGGCACTCAGGTTCGCCACCTGCATGGAGTGCTGGAACGTGCCAGGAGCCACCTCCGTCATGCGTTGCAAGAGCGGATTGTGCACATTGCTGAGTTCCACAAGCGTCACATCGCTGGTGAAGCCAAACATCTTCTCCAACATCCAAAGGAGCGGATAAGTGAAGAGCAACAACACACAATTAACGGTGAAACACACATACATCCATGTGTCCATCTTGATGTCATTCTCATGATGGAGAGAATAACCCGTATAGAAAATCACATACACCAAGAAGAGAATGAACGCCGTGCGCACAATCTGTGAACGCTGTGACAACTCACGCAGCGTCTGTATCGCCACCATACCAGCCACCAACTGCACAATGATAAATTCATAATTGTTGGTCAACATCATGGAGATGATGAGCACCATGCCGCAGTGGAACATGAAGGCAGTACGTGAATCCATGAACACACGGATCACAATCGGCACTAGACAGCACGGCAGCATGAACACATTCAGAATCTTATGCGACACCATCAGCGAAGCGACGACACAGAAAAACACGGGCAAGGCAAAGAGCAACGTCACATTTCTCACATTCTCGAAATAGTCAGCACGGAACAAGGACAAATACGTAATCAGCGACACAAAAATCACCAGCACAAAGATGGCTTGTCCTATTGACCTGTAAGGTATCTTCGTTTCGATGGTGTTTCGACGTTCATAATCCTTCTCATAAGAGCGCAGAATGTCATACACCTCATCTGTCACAGTCTCACCGCGGTCAACTATCTTCTGTCCTGCCTGCACAAAACCATTATAGCTGGAAATGTTCTGCAGATTCTCATCCAACTCCGTCTCTGACTTCAGTTTGTCATACGTCAGGTTCTGCTGAATAAGTTCATTGATATTGAATTGTCGAAGCACCAAGCTGGAATACTGAGATGCGTCCTCCGTGATGATATAATCATAAGCAGATCGGAGAGAGAACACTCGGCTCAGTGGAACCGACTCTGCCTCGTTGTCCTTCACAATGCGAATGCTCTTGTGATGCTCATCATCCTTCATCCGTGCATAATCCTCTCCTGACAACACACCACGCTTGTAAATCGTGTCCAACAACGCAGCGATATGGTGCACATAGACGGTAGCATTCTCTCCCTGCCACTCCATCGCTGCCTCATTATACAACCTGTTCATCATCGTATCCCTCACAACCTTGTTGTAATTGTAATAAGGTTGGAAATCACGCATGGTAGTTTCCTTCTCCTGATGAATCAATGAGTCATTTTTCAGGATTGGGAACTTCGTGTTGGCTATCAGCAAGCCATAATTCCAAGGTCTGTTCAGCTCATACTTATAGCCAAATTCATCACCACGAGGCATGAAATAGACAATCAATGCCGTCGACACGACCACCAAAACCGCCTTCATGATAAAGCGAGTCGTATTGGTGCGTTTATTCTGCTTGATGGTTTTCATTTTCTTTGGAATTTATGAATACGATTATGAATGCTATCTGTACAACGCCTCTCACAGCGTCATCACTCTGCCAGCAGGAACTGCTTGAAATCGGCAAAATCCTTCGACATCGGAACGCTCTGCTTCGTACCCTTCATGAAGGCCTGCAACTTGGCAGGTATCTCGATGTCACCACCGAGAATGCGGTCAACTGTATCCTTAAACTTGGCAGGATGTGCTGTTTCCAGGAACACACCCACCTCACCTTCTTTCAGTCCTTCCTTCAAAGCACGATAGCCACAAGCACCATGTGGGTCACACACATAACCCGTCTCGGCTTTCACCTCCTTGATGGTCTCAGCAATCTGTTCGTCCGTGTAAGTCGCCCCACTGATGTCAGCACAGATGGCGTTGTGGTTTTTGCCATAGAGTTCATACACACGGGCAAAATTGCTGGGGTCACCCACATCCATCGCATTGGCAATGGTCTGCACCGATGCTTTCGGCTCATACTTGCCTGTCTGCAGATACTTGAAGAACACATCATTGGCATTGTTGGCAGCAATGAAACGCTTCACGGGCAGTCCCATCCTCTTGCCAAAGAGTGCCGAACAAATGTTGCCAAAATTACCGGAAGGCACGCACACCACGAACTGGTTGGCCAGTCCCTTCTTCTTCATCTGAGCATACGCATAGAAGTAGTAGAATGCCTGAGGAAGGAAACGTGCAACATTGATGGAGTTGGCAGATGTCAACTGCATATGTTCATTCAGTTCCTTGTCAATAAAGGCGTTCTTCACCAATGCTTGACAATCATCAAACACGCCATCCACTTCCACTGCCGTGATGTTCTGTCCCAGCGTTGTGAACTGGCATTCCTGAATAGGACTTACTTTCCCTTTCGGATAGAGCACATACACATGAATGCCATCCACACCCAAGAATCCGTTTGCCACCGCACTGCCCGTGTCGCCTGATGTTGCCACCAACACGTTCACCTGTCCTGCTCCCTCTTTCTTGAGGAAGTACTGCAGCAAACGAGCCATGAACCTTGCACCCACATCCTTGAATGCCAATGTTGGGCCATGGAAAAGCTCCAGAGAATAGATAGTGTCCGTCACTTTCACACAAGGGCAATCAAATGCCAACGTGTCATAAACGATACGTTTCAAGTCCTCAGCAGGCACATCCTCTCCGAAGAAGGCATCTGCCACCTGGTATGCGATTTCCTGAAAAGAAAGGTTCTCTATATTGTCAAAAAACTCTTTAGGAAGGGGCTTGATGCGCTCTGGCATATAAAGTCCTTTGTCCTCTGCGAGTCCTTTCACCACCGCCTTTTCCAATGTAGCGATAGGTGCTTGTCCGTTTGTACTGTAAAATTGCATTTTATTTCTTTACGATTAATCATTCAAACTTATTCGACAGACATCAAAGCCTTGATGAATCCGTCCTTTTCCAACTGTCCATAACTACCTTGCTTGCATGCCACTTCGTCAAACGTCTCCACCGTGTCTGCCTCCATGCCCGGGGCATAAATGAGGAAGGGGATGGGTTCGTTCGTATGAGTGCGGTGTGCCACAGGGGTTGGATGGTCAGGCAACACAGCGATAGCAACATTCTCATTCTTCACCGCCTCATAAATAGGCTTCACAATGCGGCTATCCAGATATTCGATAGTCTTCAGTTTCAGTTCCAAATCACCGTCATGTCCAGCCTCATCCGAAGCCTCCACATGCACATAGACGAAATCGTCTGTCTGCAGTGCCTCGATAGCTGCCTGAGCCTTACCCTCATAGTTCGTGTCTGCCAATCCAGTAGCACCTGGCACATCAATCACCCTCAATCCTGCCAAAGTGCCGATACCGCGAATCAAATCAACGGCAGTAATCACCGCACCACGCTTGATTTGCGGGAAAGTCTCTGTAAGTGGCACCATGTGGGGGCGGTACCCTCCTGCCCATGGCCAGATGCTATTTGCTTGACGCTCACCACGTTTCGCTTTCTCTACATTGTAGGGATGCTTGGCAAGCAGCTCCTGCGAACGAAGTATCAGGTCATTGAGCAAGTCTGCCGTTTCCTGAGCAGTCATCTCGTTGTCTTTGGGTGCATCAGCCTGAGCTGTCACAAGCAGCGGACGCCAAGGTTCGCCGGGATGGTCGTGTGGCGGTTGGCACACCACATGCTTGTTACCACCTTTAATAACAAGCAGATGACGATACTGCACACCACAATAGAACCGCACCCTATCATTGGCGAGATGCTCGTTGAGGTAGTCAATCAGCACTGCACCATCCTCCGTTTGGAGGTTGCCACCATTGTGTGTGACGATGTTCCCATCTTCCAGCGTGATGATGTTGCAGCGAATCGCCATGTCGTCAGGTGCCAATTCCACACCGATGCTGGCAGCCTCCAATGGTCCTCTACCCTCATACACCTCATTCTGGTCATAACCAAGAATGCTGCTGTTCGCCACCTCACTGCCAGGATGGAAACCGTCCTGCACCGTCTTCAGCATACCACAACGTCCCTTCTTAGCCAACATGTCCATGTAGGGCGTATTGGCGTATTGCAGCAACGTTTTATTTCCCAGCGACTCCACAGGCCAATCAGCCATTCCGTCGCCTAATATGATGATATGTTTCATGTTCTTAACTCCTTAACTCCTATAGCTTTTATATATTCTATATATTCGCTATACTCATAATATCCGCAAATACACCCGCTGCCGTCACAGAAGCACCTGCACCATAGCCTTGAATGAGCATCGGGTACTGGTTGTAACGCTCGGTGGTGATGAGGATGATGTTGTTGGAGCCTTCAAGGTCATAGAACGGATGGCGTTCCCCCACTCTTTCCAGCGCAACAGAACCCTTGCCGTTCTCCAGCTTTGCCACAAAACGCCAATGCTGATGAGCAGCCTCCACTTCCTGACGCTCTGCCTCAAACTGCGCATCCAGCGATGGCAGATTCTTCCAGAAGTCCTCCAACGAGCCTTCGAAGAACGACTGCGGAATGAACAGATGCTTCTCCACATCCTCCTGATTCATCTTGTAACCTGCTTCGCGGGAGAGGATGACCAACTTGCGAATCACGTCCTTACCGCTCAAGTCAATACGTGGGTCAGGCTCTGCATAACCTTCCTCCTTCGCACGGCGCACCGTCTCGCTGAAGGGGACATCTGCAGAAATCGTATTGAAGATGAAGTTCAGCGTACCACTCAGCACAGCTTCCAACTTCAAAATCTTGTCACCCGAATTGATGAGGTCGTTGATGGTGTTGATGATAGGCAGACCAGCACCCACATTCGTCTCGAAAAGATACTTCACGCCACGCTTGCGTGCAGTCGCCTTCAGTCTTGCATAATTATCGTAGTCGCTCGATGCAGCCACCTTGTTGGCAGCCACCACCGAGATGTTGTTGCTCAGGAAGGCTTCGTACAACCCTGCCACATCAGCACTTGCCGTACAATCCACAAACACGCTGTTGAAGATGTTCATGCCAATCACCTCTTCCTTCAGACGCTCCATGTTGCTGGCAGGAGCCTGCTTCAGCATCTCACGCAACCGCTGAATAGAAAACTCACCGCATGGAGTCTTCTCCCCTTGGGGGGACAAGAGGGGAGCTTCAAGGTCTATGCCGTTTCTGTCAAACATGGCGTTATGACCACTGGCGATGCCCACCACATTGATTTGCAGATTACGCTCCTTCATCAACTTCTGACGCTGACCAGCAATCTGCTCCAGCAAGCTGCCACCCACCGTGCCGACACCGCACAGGAACACATTCAGCACCTGATATTCCGACAGGAAGAACGAATCGTGAATCACATTCAAGCTCTTGCGGAGGCTCTTCCGCTCCACCACAAACGAAATGTTTGTCTCGCTCGCACCTTGTGCACAAGCAATCACGCTGATACCGTTACGTCCCAACGTGCCGAAGAGCTTACCTGCAATGCCAGGCGTATGCTTCATGTTCTCACCCACAATGGCGACAGTAGCCAAGTCGCGCTCCAGCTTCATCTTATACATCGCGCCCATCTCTATCTCCTTAGCAAACTCCTTGTTCAGCACTTCGCAGGCACGGTCAGCATCGTCGTCTGTCACACCGATAGACGTACTATTCTCCGAACTTGCCTGACTCACCATGAACACGCTGATGCCATTCTCTGCCAACGTGGTGAAGATACGACGGTTCACACCAATCACACCCACCATCGACAGACCGCTCACCGTAATCAGGCTCGTGTTGTTGATGGACGAGATGCCCTTGATGGCACGTCCCTCATCCTCCTCCACCACATTCGTGATGATGGTACCCTTATCCTCAGGACGGAACGTGTTCTTGACCAAAATGGGGATATTCTTGATGCACACAGGGTAAATTGTAGGAGGATACACCACCTTAGCACCGAAGTTGCACAACTCAGTAGCCTCCACATAGGACAGACGCTCAATCGGATAAGCCGTGTTGATGACACGAGGATCTGCCGTCATAAAGCCCGACACATCCGTCCATATCTCCAGCACCTTCGCATCCAACGCCGCAGCAAGGATGGCAGCCGTATAGTCCGAACCGCCACGTCCAAGATTCGTCACCTCGCCCGTCACGCTGTCGGTAGAGATGAAGCCACCTGCCACACACACCTTGTGGTCAGCAGTGCCATTCTTGAAACCTTTGAACACATCCAGAATCAAAGGATTGCTCACCGAGTTGCTGAACAGATTCCTGCCCTGCTTATGTTTGGTCTTGATAAATTCCAATGAGTTGTACCACTTTGCACCCTCAATCAGCGCAGCCACAATATTGCTGCTGATGCGCTCGCCATACGAAACAATCACATTGCTCGTTTTCTCGCTCAAATCGCCAATCAGGAACACACCCTGATAGATGCTCTTCAACTGTCCCAGCAAATCATCCACTGTAGCCAGCAAAGTGTCCTTCTTCTTTGTGTCTGTGATAATGGCATCAATCATCTGATGGTGACGTTCCACCATTTCCTCGTATGATGTCAGATATGTGGCATCACCTGCCACAGCAAGTTTCGATGTGTTAATCAACTTGTCAGTGATGCCACCCAATGCTGACACCACCACAACAACAGGTTCCTGTTGTCCTTCCACAATCTTCTTCAAATTGAGAATACTCTCCACGGAACCTACGGATGTTCCGCCAAACTTTAATACTTTCACGATGAAAAATACAAGTTAAAATTGTTACTAAAACGAAGCATGCAGGCTCTTGGCACGTAGGCAGACATACAACATCCGCGTGACATGTTACGCACCATGCCATCGCGCACACCTCAAAAATCGGGTACAAAGTTACTACTTTTTCACCGTGTGGCAAAAGAAAAAGCCCTAAAGTCGTTTGGACTTCAAGGCTTTTCACTTATTCCAGCTTGATTTGTCCTCTTTTGATTACATCAAAGCCGTATCACACCAAAGCTTCGACTATTGCAGTTTGGTCGTGTATTTCAAAGTGACGTTGCCTTCGGCTTGACTGTCAGCTACGGTGATATCATCAACTGTAATATTCAACTTCTCTGAGGCTTTAATTGCAGCATAATTTACATTATCAACCAATGACACATTTTTGCAGTTGAATTTGAAAGTCCCGTTGCCGATAAAGGTGACATCGTACCCTTCGTCTTCTGCATTTCGGGTTATCGTCACTTCGCCTTCAATCTTATGGGCTATTGTTCCTTCGAGGAGGTTCAACACACCAATGCCGTCAACTTTTCCTTCCCAGAAAGAATTAAATCCCTGGACAAATTGCTCCTTACTCTTCTCAACAAACGGGCACGAAGTGTCTATTGTAAACTTAGCTTTAGCCTCGTTGCCTTCAAACTTTGCACTGATGTCATCGCCCAGTCTTACGTTACCGTATTCATCAACAGTGATGAATTCATGACGATACAAGAACTTCTCGATTTCCGTCTGGAAATTGGCCTTCTGGTTGAAAGAATTGTCAAGCGGGAAAGGTATCATAGAAGGAGTATCTCCTCCCCAAGGGAACTTGGTGAGATTACCATTATTATCGTACGTAAAGTCATAGCCAGCCATTGTCAGAGGTAGCGTAACAGTGGCTGGGTCATATTGCAGTTCCAACCCATCCATATGTGGATTTTCCACCTCTACACCGCCTTTAGAAAGGTCGATGTCAATAATCTGTTTGCCTTTCTTATTAGCAATCTCAAAGGGGTAGTCGGCAACCTCTTTGCCTTTGGGGTCAATCAATGTTAATCGGGTAGGCATATCGTTCAGAATAAGGGCATATTCTGTAAAGTATTTTATGCCTCCACGACCTCGTTCATTCAGTGTGACTTGCCAGTCTTCTTTATCGGGCAAAGCTGAGGGTATATAACTGAAACGAACCGTCCATCCTTCATATTTTGACTTTTCCCCTTCTTTCCATGAGTTGTCCCAAATTCGTATCGCTATCTGTCGGTTTACCAAATCAGCAACACTTTTGGCAGCAACTGTGTAGCGATTGTAAGACTCCACTTTTAGGTGGTTCCTGATAGATTGGAATACACTGACCAATATGCCATTCATCAGTTCTGAGAAATACTCGTCACTGATTTGCTTTCGCAGAGACTCTGTTTCCCACGACCATGTGCTGATACCCATAGATGACGCTCTCGATTCGGCTTCAGCAATACAAAAGGTTCTGCTTTCGTCTTTCCAGAACTGGTTACAGTAATTTCGAACAGATTCTTCTATATAGGCGTTCAACTCGGAAGCGGTCATATTGCCCTTTTCAAAAGCAGGATAGAAATAATTGTACCAATCAGTAGGAGTTCGGTAGTTCTTGTTGCCTGTGATTTTGTCTCCTTCTTTGCTGTAGTAAATACCGTAAGCCAGACGGTAAAAATCCAGTTTACTCTGCGCCACTTTCTCACCAAACTTGTTGAGAGCAATGCCGATAGCAGCAACTCCTGCCATCGATACCGACATGATAGGGGTGCCTATAGCTGATGCCAACTGTCCTGAAGTATAGTTCAAAATAGTGTTCAGTGTGCCTGCTGCGACACCTACATCGTCACCTTTCAGGTCGGCTCTTGCTACGTCAAGAATATTCAGAGCCGTTCCTAAGTAGCCCATTGCTGTCACTGCATTTCCAACTTCCTCTGCAAAAGGCTTGTAGCCATTAACCGCTTCCAATGCACCGTTGGCAGCATTGTACAAGATGTCTAAACTGCAACTCTGCCATAAAGCCATTTCGTTTTTGTACTGCCATGCCATTTCCCATTCTGGGTCAGGACTTGAGATGATGTCAAGCAATTTCTTGGCCGCCTCGTTCAAGACATATAGTTGTGGCACTTCTTTGAATACGTTCAACATGACATTTCTCATACCAACATTGGCAACTTCAAAGATGGCATATTCAGAAAGATGATCAGTGGTAATTTTAATTTCACCGGTCTCCTTGTTTTGTTCAAAATAGACCGGTTCCCATTCGCCTGTCTCCTCATTGAAATAGGCTGCCCCTATTTGTTTTTCAGGGTTATAGGTCATAGGAATGAGTATGTCAGCCGTGCCACTCAGCTGATGGCGCCCATCCGACAGACTTAAGTCAATAGCAAAACCACTGACCACACCGTCCATGACATCAGGTTTCAAGACAGAGTTGCGCACACAGAGTTGCACATCCCCGTCAATCACAGTCGGGTCAAACCGCACCTTGCACTTCTGTGCCTCCACGGTGAGATGGTCTTCGTCGATGTCAAAAATCTCAGCGTCCTCATACATAAAGCCTGGCACCCATGCGATGCTGTCAACTGCTGCCACCGTAGTCGTCAGGTCTTCCTTGCCGTTACGTTTGATGATAACATTTTGCCCATCTTCGCTCAATTCCATGCTTGTTATCTCATTAACAGGAATGTTCACGCGCTGACTACCGTCCTCATTGGTCGTGTTAACCACCATATTATATTGCAGACCTTGTGGCTGCATGGGCACATACTCCCTCTCATCAATAATCCTTTCGAATTTGCGCCACCCCGGGGCATTGCGATAGAGCTCTGCTGTTCCTTCTGGCACATAGAGAGTTGGATCGTTTTGAAAGATCTTATCGTTGAATGTATCGTCACTTATTTGTGGGGGTACTACAGCCATACAGGTTATAAAACTCATAGAGGTTACATCTTGGAAGGCTCCATCCATCTCAACAATGTGACCAGGAATGGTGGTGATGTCTTTAGAACGAATACTCCTGGGCTCGAGCTTCACAACCGTCTCTGGTATGTCTAAGAGGAAGCGCCTGCGGTTCACAGTCATCAGCACTCTTGTACCATTGTTGTTGCAAAGATATTCCTGATAGTTGGGAGAACAAAGGAAATGAGGATTGTTCTCCACTTTGAATAACGACACAAGTCCCATCGAGAAAGCATCAGGCTCGATGTGCTTGAGCTTAGGAGGAATCACAAACGTTTCCGCTGGAAATGAACAACTACTGAAAGCCAACGGACCTATATCCTCCAACATGGCAAAGTTGGGATTGCCTGTAAAGGTGCGACCCACAAAGGCTTTACTGCCAATTTTTGTGATATGCTCCAGCCATTCTCCACTGTCAATACTGCCAGATACATGACCGAAAGCTAGTTCGTCAACCACAAAGGAAGCACTCTTGCAAATAACTTCAGACAATGGACAGAGATAGAAAGCTTTTTTGCCGATACGTTTAACCGAGGCTCCAATAGTGAGTTTTTGAATATCTGTCAACTGAAATGCCTCGTCGGGTACCACTTCCATTTTATCGCTTAGAACGAGTTCATCAATAGTGCTGTAAATAAAGGCATAGTGATCAATGGTCTCAATGTTGTCACCCAGTGTGACCTTTGTGAAATGTCCTTTATTATAGAAAGCACGTTGGTAAATGCGAGTCACCTTGTAAGTTGTACCATTATACTTAACAGTAGAAGGGATGACAATTTCTCCGTTTTCTTTTTCAACATAAGACATAACATCGTCGTCTTCATCTATTCCTTCAGGGTAATATCCTAAAATGGCAGCAGTTCCATTTTTGTAAAAAACGTACTTAATGTCACCCACTTTTTGGATGTCTATGTCTTGCGGATAGATGTTTGTTACAATGGAAGGATTGACACAGTAAATTGGAGCGGTAATATAGAAACCGTCATAGCTTCCTCCCCATCCGTAATTGAAATGAAAGTAGTTGTTAGATGTATAGCCATCAACTACAAGTTCATGACCACTTCCTTCTCCAAATGGTCTTGCACTATAGAGCATAGGCCTACTTTGATTAAGTTCAGCTTTCATCACCTCAGTTAAATTCTCATAACATGGAGTGCCCTTATTGTACTTGAAATTAAAGAATAATGGTAGGAAATCTGTCGCCGTACCGCTACCTTTTGGGTTATACACTGTACCTAAGGCTTTACCAACATCTGCCATCAAATGTGCCACAGCATCAGCTTGTTCAGCCGTATATGAAGTTGTTTCATAGTTGTCTATCATATTATCCCAGTCGTAGGTTCGACCAGAGAAGTCTTCTCCTGCAACTTTATCGCATGTCACATCGGGCCACCTCCAATATTTCATAATCTGAGCGACAGCAGTAGGTACACATCCCGTGGGGCAATCTGTAGGGCAAAGATTGTTATAAGGAGCCCATTGACTCCACTGAGTAGTAAGTAGTGGCTCAACAATGACATTGCCGATGTAGCTTGGCCAACTCTGAACAACCTTTCTCTTTGCTGCGAATTCAGGATTCTTCCTCAGCGTGTCAATAGACAGTGAGTAAAAGTCGAGCACTTCCTTCATCTGTGGCGGGCAATTCTTGTAATCAAATGCGCCATGGTCGCAATAACCAAGGATTGCATCAGTACCCGTCTCACCTGACACAACCACGAAACCCATGTCATTGCCATAATTGATGACATACACATTGTCCTTATCCGACACATCCGACTTCACTGTGTAGGCAAGAGATGGATTGGGCATCACTGCTGCCACCTTGCGCTGCTTAGATTGTGCCGTCGGGTCTTTCGCGGCAAACTGGCTGGCAATCTGAAGAGCCTGCTGCACACTGATATCATCGGCAAACAAACTGCTCGTCACAAAAAGTGCGACTAATGAGAATATGATTGTCTTTTTCATGGCTTCAAGAATTTAAATGAAACATTGTTCGTCTTCACGATATAGATGTCCTTTTCCAACGAATGCGTGGGAATCTCAACACTGCCATTACCGTCCAGACGGTATCTCCCCACTTCCATGCCTTTCATGTTGAAGAGAAAGACAGAAGACTGTGGTTCTCCACCCGTGATGGACAATGTTTCACCCTTGAAACTGAACTGTTCCGTCACCTTCACTTCCAGCGCATCAATACCCATCGCCCTTGTCTCCTCGTCTTCAAAAACGAGTTTCTTCAGCATGTTCAAGGGGTAGCGCACTGAAGTCTTGTTGGTGGTCATCACCATGTCAGTGCCAGAGTAAGTCACCACGGGCTTCTCCGAGAAGGTGAATCTTGCCACTTTCCCATTTTTCTGATAAACGGCGATGCCATTTTGTGCCCACGCTGTCATGGTGGCAATCGCGAGCAAGATGAATAGAAAGATTCTTTTTTCTTTCATAATATTTACGGGTTTGTTCATTAGGATTCTATGAGTTGAGGATACAAATTTACGAAATCTGAAGGAAAAAAGCATCTCATACCCACAAAAAACATTCTCAAATTTACAGAAAAGAAGGGTATTATCACTTTTATGGCGAAAAACAAAGAAAAAGACAACTATTTGCAAAACAGAAAAAGCCCTAAAGTCGTGTTGACTTCAAGGCTTTGTTGGTTGGGAGTTTCACTACCTGATGAAATTCATCGGGTTCCACGCTTCCCTTTCAGGATACTGAGGAGCACCCTCGGCATGGAGTTTCCTCAACAGGAAAGCCATATTATCTGCCAAGGTGCGCATGGTTTGCATGCCTTCTGCATCTTGTGCTGCCTCGCCAGGATCACGACCATAAGCGATGTTCCAATACTGCGATGTCACCACAGGCATGTTCATCATCATGAAGGGCATGTTCATCGTCTGGAAAGCTGCCGTAGCACCACCACGACGACACACGGCAATGGCTGCAGCGGGTTTGTTCACAAACAACGGACCTGCCGAGAAGAACAGACGCTGCACCAGCGATAAGGCAGCACCCGTTGGTTGTCCATAATACACAGGTGAACCAATGATGAAGCCATCACACGTTGCCATCTTCTCCACAATGCGGTTGCACACATCATCATCGAAAGCACAACGTCCCAAACTCTTCGCGCGGCATTGTCCACACGCGATGCAACTGCGCACAGGCTTCACACCCACCTGCACAATCTCAGCCTCCACGCCATTCTTTTCCAACTGCTTGGCCACCTCACTCAATGCAGCCATTGTATTGCCCTCCTTATGAGGACCCGCATTCACTAAAAGCACTTTACTCATAATCCAACGCATTTTATTCTTATTCAGTTACAAAGTTACACAATTTTTTTATCATCTCTCATAAAGCATAGGAAAAATGAAGGTTGGAAGGTATGAAAAGATTTCATGAGGGCATCTTTTTCTGTTTTTGTCCCCTACATGAAACTTCAAAGGAGCTTGTCCTTCAGATGTATAGCGAGCTATCCTGAATATCCCCTAAAACCTGTATTCCACATCCTCCAAGAGTTGTATTTCACATCCTCCAAGACCTATCTTTCATAGCCACTGAATCATTTAGCGTGAATACTCAATGCACTTTAGCGTGAATACTCAATGCACTTTAGCGTGAATACTCGATGCACTTTAGCGTGAATGGTCAATCGGCTTTAGCGTGAATGGTCAATCGGGATTAGCATTATTACCCTTTAGAGGATGTGAGCGAGGGGGAATTGTGGATATTTGCAGGAAAGAGTTGTGGATATGAAAGGGATTGTTTACCTTTGCAAAGCGAAGGGAAGAACAGATGGCGAGAGGAAGAATTGTTATACACTTCATAAATAAGGAGAAAAGAATTATGGGAGGACTCAAGTATCGGGTAAAGAAGGTGAACATGAAACTGAACACGGGTGACGTGGATGGGTACAAAGTGCAATTGGTGTCTTTTCCTGTCATCAAAGAGAAGCAACTGATGAAATACATCACGAAGTCATCAAACGTGCCAGAGAGCATGATAAAGGCATGTGCGATGGCGATGGTGGAGGCCATCAACTACTTTGTCATCAACGGACATCGGGTGGAGTTTGATTCTTTCGGAGATTTTCATTTGAAGGTGGAAAGCACGTGTGTGGACACACCTGAGGAATGTGTGGCAGAAACCGTGGTGGGAACGCAACTCTGCTTCACACCAAGCACTGCCATCAAGGATATGTTGAACATGGCACCAATGGTCAAAGATAAAACGTTAAGTGTCAAATAGAAAGGAAAAGAATAATGAGTATATTATCACAAAGACCAAAGGGTGCCATCAAGATGTACCCTGAAAAAGTGAAACTGCATTACTTGGATGGTCGCCCCGAAAAGTATCGCCTGCATGAGGTGAAGCAACGACCTATCAAGGAAAAAGATGTCATTGCGTATGCGTCACAAGTGGCATGCGTGCCCAAAAGTGCCCTCATCATGGCACAAGGAGCGCTTTTCGATGCCATCAAATATTTCTGTGTCAATGGGCATGCGGTGCAAGTGCCTTATCTGGGCACCTTCAGCGTGCAACTGAACTGTGAAGTGACAGAAACAGCAGCTGAAGCCAACGAGTACAGTGTTAAGCAACGTCGCATCCGTTTTTTCCCGAAGGCTGAACTGAAAAATATGTGCAGCAGAGACAACATCCGCATTGACATCGAAGACATCTTAGGACTGAAGAAATAATCTGTTTACTAACTCACAACTAACAGCAAAGATTTGCTGACGATAAAGAACATGACAGCATCCAACCGTATCAAACGGCTGGATGCTGTATGTTTTTATTTGACAAACGTCGAGCTATAAGACCGTAGGCCAAATGTGAATTGTCAAATTGTGAATTCTAATGTCTTTGTCTTCTCACAGACACACGTGGGGCACCATTGCCACCACCGGATGAGCTGCCACCCGACTTCTCCTTCTTGCTTGAAGAGGCAGCGCGACGACTGGAACGTGCTGCAGAAGAGGAAGCCTCTGCTGCCTTTCTGGCTTTCTTGCCCTTGAGATTGAGGGCTGCAATAGAATCACGACGTGCCTGTTCAACAGAGTCAACAGGAGTGCTCCAGATGTGCTCTTCGAAATCTGTCATCTGCTTCTCGATGCGGTTCTGCTCCTTCTTCAGAAGAGAATCTGTGGCGCATAATTCCTGCAGAGACTTGTTCTGCATGTTGGTGGTCATGTAGATGGTACCTTTATAGTGGTTGGTGGAGAAGAAGTCATCCATAGACATGCGGGCAGCATTGTTGAGGTTGCTGGTCATCACGTCCTGACCACTGAGGTAATTCTTGACATCATCATATTTTACCCAGAAGAGCGGGAACTTCTGCACGTTCTGGTTCTGCACATCTTCTTCTTCCCCGTCTTCACTCACGTAACTTCTGACATAAAATTCCTCGGGAGCACGATGCAACACAGGGCAAAGCGCCACGATGCGGCTATGATAGGTTGCCGTATTCTGGTCATAGTAAGAACTTTCCTTCACGTAGTAGCTGAGCACCTCTGCAGAAGGAATGTCAGCTTGATTCACCTTGATGCTATTACCATCCACTTCGTATGGGATTTTCTGCCGATCCAGCATATCCTTGAAGTGCATGCGGTTGCTCTGCTGAAAATTCTCCAGACCGTCCAATTGATAGTCGTAAGCAGGAATCTTGCCAGTGTTGAGCAACTTGAAGAGCAGGGTGAAGAGGTTCATCTGTCCACCTTGTGGCTCTACAGGATAGTAAAGCGCAGCGTTCTCGTCCTTGGTGAGGTCGATGGAACGGTAGATGTCACGTCGCCAACTGGGATCTTCGGGCACATCTACAGCAGTAGGGAACATAAGGCTTGCACGATCCATACCCACAGCTGTTGAATTTGCATTATTCCTGACAGCAGTAGGACGGTTATTGTTCTGCACTCGGCTCTTCTGTGGCTGGGCAACCATCGTGCCAACCATGCAGAATGATAATAATATGAATAAAACCTTTTTCATAATTCGAGACTTTATTTATCGCCTTTGGAAGACGAATAGAAAATCGCCCAGCGCGTGGGCTGGTTAGTTTATAATGACCTCCACTGGAGTTTTCAAAGTTCGTTCTATGCCATCAGGACCCACTACACGGATTTCGCTGATGTTGAAAAGTTTGCCTCTTGTGAGAGAACGGATACGGGCAAGCTGATTGGAGGTGAAGGAAGCAGAGTTGCTGACTTCCGGCACCACGTTACCCATATTATCCATAAAGCGTGCCTGGAAACCAATCACCCGGAAAGAGATGTTGAGCAATCCGTCATCAATGGCAGCTCCAATGCCCCCTGCAGCCACAAGAGCTTGCTTGGAGATGCGCCCACCCCTGAAGCGGTTGGTGCTTCCCTTGCCGTCTGGAACATCGATGAAGCCTGTTGGGTCGGGAAGTTTGCGCACATTGAACGTGAACTTACCCATCTCTTGCGAGCGACCTTCATTCTGTGCTGTAACGGTGAAAGTGACGGCATTCTCGCCTATTTGTGAGGGCACAGCCACATAGTTGCCCCCATCTTTATGGGTGAGCGTTCCATTGTTCATGGAGAGGCTGATGCGGTTGTTGGGAATGCCCGGCACACTGACACTGATGGGGTTCTGATAACCCGCATAGAGCACATTCATCATGGTGGCACTCACTGTTGCCGATGGCTCCACCACCGTGTAGGGCTGAGAGAACTCGCGACGAATGGTCTCGCCATTACCGTTCTTCATCACAAGGTAACCTTTGAGGGTGAAGTCGCCTGTGGAGCCACAAATGGTCTCATAGCGTCCATTCTCTGATTTCAGTAGGGTGTTGCCCACATAAATCTCAGGGCGTTGTGTGGTATCGACAGCCGCCATAATGATTTGAGCGGAGAATTTTCCACCACGCACAACTGTCTGTGCACTTGGAATCACCAATGCCTGAATTTCGTTCACACGCACATCCTTCACGTCGATGTTGGCAACCAACTGATGAAGCATCTCGCCTTCAGCATGACGCACATCTGTCTGGAGCTTCGTGAGCAGTGTGACAGCAGCGGCCACGGGGGTGTTCTCGAACATATACTCCTGCCAGTTCTTGCCCTGCAATTTGGCTTTCTTAGGCACATCAGTGGAAAGGTTGGAACGAATAATCTTCTTCTGTCCCTCATCGTTAATCATGGCAGTGATGCCTTCACGATAGGTCTCTATCGCCTTCTTCAGCTGGCCACCTTTGCCCACACCCGATGCGAGCATGACATGAGTGGCTGCTTCAAGGTTGTCACGTCCTTCTATGTTGTTGATGTCTGCATCGCTGCCATCAGCTTCACGCACAATCTCCCACTTCAAGTTCTCAGCAAGCGTGTAGAGCGAGTCGGACATCTTGCGAACCTGCTGAGCTTTCTCATACCACTGGCGTGTCTTCTCTGGATTCTGCTTCATGGCATCCTCCAGTTGCTTGTAAATCGCCTCGTTCTGTGTGGCAGAGTTTGTCTTGGTGCGATTCAGACCTTCGTCCACGAGTTTGAAGCCTTCGAGCACATCGGATGAGACGTTGAGCGCCAGCATTGCCATGAGCACAACGTACATCAGATTGATCATCTTCTGACGTGGAGTTAATTTCTTACGTATCATAATATCATTTACAATTTGACGATTTACAATTGACAATTTCACCAAGTGGCGTGTTCATCGCAACAGCTTTCATTGTGCATTGTAAACGGTGCATTGTACATTAGGCAATCTTCATCTTCAAGGCTTCAACCATCTTGGCATAGACCTCATTGAGTTCCTGGAGCTGACCGGCAAGCTTGCGTGTCTGCTCGTTCACCTCGTCGATAGTGGCAGACTGTGTGCCAACGCTCTTGAGCTGCATCTCATAGAAACGGTTGATACCCGTGAGGGTGCGGTTCATGTTCTCCATCTCCTCGGAGTCGCGAGTGAGACGCGCGCTCTGCTCTGCCACCTCCTTGAGGGTGTCGGTGAGTTCGGTCAGCTGCTCCACATAAGCCTTGGTTGCCTCCTGCATCTCTGGTGCCATGCTCTGGAACTGAGCTGAACGGAACACAGGAGCAGAAGAGATATTCTCTGCCAACTGAGCAGCATCGACAGGAGCTGAAGGCTGAACGCTCTCACCTGTTGACTCAGCATTACCAGAGCCGCCATTGATGACGATGGTGCCTCCAGCAGGCACGCCACCACCAATCACAACGGTGCCACCAGCAGGAGCATTCGCCATACCTGTAGCTGCATTTGCCAAGGCTGCAACAGTTTCTTCTGAGAGAGCCGTATTGGTTTGTGCTGCAATAGCTGCATTTTCAGCCACCTCCTCAGCCAATTCCTGTGCATCCATACTCTCCTGAGGTTCGAAACCTGCCAAGAAGAACACGATGACCTCAGTGCCCATACCGAGCCAAAGCATGATGTCTGCTCCATCCATATGGGTGAGCTTGAAGAGGGCACCTGCAATCACGACGGATGCACCCCAACTGTATGCATAATTCAAGAAAGTCTGACCGCGCTTCGTACGGAGCCACTTCTGTATGCCTGTATATTGTGTTGCCATAAAGACCCCTCCCCCGCCTCCCCTGAATGGGAGGAGTAGAATGTTTTGTGGGGGAGAATTCTACTTACTATTTATTGACTATATTTATTATCTCTTATTGACTATTCTTACTTTTCATCACTCAACACCCCGTATGGTCTCCCTCCCCATTACGGGGGAGGGCTGGGGAGAGGGTCTTCCCTATTTCTTAGCCTTCGAAGCCGTACCCAATTGCGACCTCACGCATCGGAAGCCCACGAAAGAACGTCCCACATTCTGATACTCATACGAGCGCCATGCACTCTTAATGAAACTTTCAGGGTCTTTCCATGAACCACCACGCACACTCTTCTTCTTCAACGCGTATGGGTCTTCCTTTGCCGCATTGTAGGTGAGTGTCGGGTTCATATCGCTCATGGAGAGTACGCCTGCCTCGGTATAGACGGTGCTTGTCCACTCTGCTACATTACCTGCCATGTCGTAAAGACCATTGGAGTTGGCGCTGTAGATACCCGTCTTGGAGGTGATGAGGTTACCATCCTTCGTGTAGTTGCCTCGGTCGGGCTTGAAGTTGGCATAGAAGCATCCCTTGTCGCTCGACACACCATCCTGCTGCCAAGGCAGTTCATTGCCATCCTTACCACGGGCGGCAAACTCCCATTCTGCCTCGGTAGGCAGACGGTAGCGCTGCACAAACTTTGCCTGTGGGCCCAAACCCTTCAGGAGGAAGTCGGTACGCCAGTTGCAGAACGCATTTGCCTGCTCCCAGTTCACACCCACCACGGGGTATTCGTTATAGTTGGAATGGGTGAAGTAAAGGCGCATGTACACCTCATTCTCCGCATTCTGGAAGTCGTTAATCCAGCAAGTGGTGTCAGGATACACATTCACGATGTAGGTGTTGACAAAATCCCACATGCTGCTGAGCGGACGCGTGATGGTCTCACGATGAATGATGCCATCATCATCCACGTATGCCGTGTCCTTCGAAATCATCACCACCTCATTGGGATCAGTCTCAAAGTCTGTGTTGAGATTACGCTCATTAGGGTCAAGGCGATACTTGCGCTTGGCAGCCATCACATAGTCGAACACCTCATAGCGGTAGTTCAGCTGCTTTACATCCAGCATCTTCTCCCCCGTCACAGGGTGATAGGTATAGACACTCTCCATCGCACGTTCCTGGTCTTCATCAGGATTGCGAGGCAAAGCTTTGTTCCAGTTCAGATGAGGGGTGACTGGCTCACCATACTTGTCCTCCTCAATCTTGTAGCTCTCGTCGCCCCCATAAGCAGGGTCAGCCAGACGTTCACGGATGATGGAGTCACGTACCCAATAGACAAACTGACGATACATGGAGTTGGTCACCTCCTTCTCATCCATCCAGAAGGCATCCACGCTGATGTCCCTCGTAGGCACATCCTTGCCCCACAGGCTGTCGGTCTTATCCGTACCCATCTTGAGGCTACCACGCTTCACTAACACCATGCCATAAGGTGCCGGTTCCGACATGGACGTGCCACCGACACCAGTCACTTCGCCACCTGACGCATTCGAACCTCCCTTGCTCGAAAAGCAGGAAGCCACCGCCAAGGCGAAGACCACTGTACCTATAGCAAACAATAATTTTTTCATTCTATTATATGTTTTGTGTATATTTTCCACTTGATGAACTGTCAACTCTCAACTTCCTACAGCCACCTCACACTCTGGTGCTTGTTCCTTCCCTTCTTGAAGAGGTCGAGGTCTGTCTGGTAGCTCAACACCACCTCATGGCTTCCGTGAACCAATCCCACCCCCGAAGTGTACATCTGATAGCTGTATCCCAGATTGACACCGTGAAACATGCCTCCGACAAGGAATGTCACCGAGACATTGGGGCTGTATCCCACACCTCCATAGAACTTCTTCTCATCACGTTCATAAGCCACCTTGCACTGCACATCTTCCCTCCACGTATCCATATCCGACTGTACCAAGAAGGATGGTTGCAACGATAATAACGAATTTTTCAACTTAATATTGCCTCCTCCCATCAAATAATACACTCTCGGCACTTCCACCTCATACCTTTGCTCTAACAAAAGCGTAGGTGCCAATAAGTGTTGCGACGAGACTCCCAACCATAGTTTTGGATGATAGTAGTAGAGACCTACGCCCATATCCACCTTCGTGCCTTTTACCTCAGAAGAGGGAACAGCCGGATCACTGTTGTCTTCCATCTTCACACTTTTCATGCTCATCCGCTCGCTCATCAGCACGCCCTGCACACCCAGTGCCAACCTGCCCCGCTTACTCAACTTCACGTTGTAGGCATACTGCAACCCGATTCGATTCGTATTGAACACACCCGCATTGTCATTAAGAAAACTGAGACCTGCCCCATGATGAGCATTCAGGAAATACACAGGCATGTCAGCACTCACAAACAATGACGCAGGTGTTTCGTCATACCCCATCATCTGCATCGAATACGTAGCAGCCACGTTCAAGTTGCCATCAGTGCCCGACACAGCAGGATTGTAAAACGACTTGAGGGTTGTGTAGTCCGAAAACTGCACATCCCATTGTGCTCTCACCTCCAGCATCGCTACAGCAAAGAGAGCCGACAACACGAAAATTCGTCTATTCATCACCTATAAATAACTCAGTTTTCCCCTTTTTATTGTGCAAGAAAAGGAAAAGTTTACCTATAAAAAAAGGAAGCCCTGGATTCACATCCCAGACTCCCAACTAAAAAACAGAGTTAGTTAATATATAATAATAGGTACTTATGTAGATTGCAAAGGTAAAGAATAAGATTCACATATCACTACGTCTTTCAGAGAAAAATCGAGATAAAGGGTGAAAAAGTGCTCAAAAAATAGCTATTTTTCATTTTTTGAGTTTCTTTTTGTCTTTTCGTCGATTTAATTCTCCCTTTCTTACCTAAGCAACCATACCTATCATATATTGACACTCACTGATTTACACTAATCTTTTCCATTATGATTTATGTTGTGTTCTTTCTTCTAAATGCTTGTATGGTCACTCTTGAGTGCGTAAGTTCCGGAAACTATATTCCGAGAACCCACGCACTTAAGAACTAAGTCGTTTCGTTTAGAAGCCGCCGAAGCCGCCACCGCCGAAGCCGCCGCCGCCGAAGCCGCCACCGCCGCCGAAGCCACCGCCGCCCATACGGCCGCCGCCCATGCCGCGCATCATGTTACCCATGTTACCGCCCATCATGCTACCCATGCTGAGACGAGTGACAAACACTTGTGCTGCCTCTACTGGAGTGAGGAACTCAAGGAACTTTGGCAGGAACTCCTTGTCAACTGCCAACTGCTTCTCCTGTGCTGCGAACTGCTCAGCAATAAGTTGGTTTGCTTCTTCGTCTGTCATCTTCTTCACATCTGGCAGGTCGCTAGTGAAATCTGCTGTAGAACCTTGTGCTGCACGACGTGCATTCTGGTAGTCAACATAGAGAAGCTTAAAGGTTTCAGCCTTCTCTTTTTTCAGCTTCAACTGTTTTGCAAGATTTTCCGCCATAGTTGTATACATTTCGGCAGGATTCATACGTTGACGGTTACGGTTATTCTGAGCCGATGCCGCTACAGTTACAAGCACCAACGCCAGTGCTGTGATGAGAAACTTTTTCATAACGCTTATTTTTTATATAGGTTTTTGTATTATAAGTTTAGTAATTGATAATCAAATATGATTTACGCTTATATGACGCATGGGACTGAAAGATAGTTTAATTAAGAAATGTTAAAAAATGAAAAAGAAATTGGAACACATTATCTATTATATACAATAAACAGCACACAAGAATACAATTTCGAGTAGAAAAACGATAATTAGACCAATTTCCACATTAATTATATTATTACTGTCTGCTATACTATTCACATCGTCAAAAAAAGAGGGTGTGTCAAAATTGGCACACCCTCTCCATATTATTATACAGTGATTTTACTTGCTCTGCTCAATGAACACAGCCACGCGGTTCCAGTCGTTCTCGTCGAAGAGTTCATCTGTTACACCGAGGCCCTTATGAGTGAGGCGGTCTGGAGAAATCTTGTAAACATTAACAAGCATATCATAAACTGCCTTAGCACGAGCATCAGAGAGTTTCTGGTTAAGCTCAGGATTACCTTCTGGTGATGCATAACCATTGATGAGCACCTTGCTGGTTGGGTGGTTTTGCATATACTTGGCAATCATAGCAACAGATGGCTTCTGAGAAGCATCAATAGTGCTCTTTCCAAGCTGGAAGATAACCACAGGAGCCAACTGGGTTTCTTTCACAATGGTCTTCTCGACTATCTTCTCAACAGGCTTTTCAACAATCTTCTCAACAGGCACTTCCTTGATGACTTCCTTTGGCTTCTTAGCCAATTCTGCATTAAGACGTGCAATCTCAGACTGCATAGCACCCACATCGTAAGTCTTGAAGTGATGTGTACCGTTAGAAGTCTTGAAGTTAAAGATGTATTTAACACCGAGAGCAAACTGTGCACCTTTGCTGTTAAAAGCCAAGTTGCCATAACTATTGCCAGGTTTGCTCAAATTCCACAGTACAGATGGTTCCACGCGAATCGTACTTGCCTTGCTGCTGCCCAAGTTGAAATCAATAGCAAAACCAGTCTTCGCACCCAAGTAGTTATTTGCTTTGTCTGAAACCTTAGGAGTAAAGCCATGTATCCAGTCAACACCTGTCACCAAACTCAACTCAACAGCACGTGGAGAGCCTTTGTAACCTCCAAAGAGATTAGAGAGGTTCGTCACACCATCCACACCTACAGTGATAGCACGGAAGACGTTAAAGTTACCATTGGCATTCTTGTTAAAACGGATTCCATCAGATCCATGAGAACCAAACAAAGCGCTACCTTCAGCTTCCAAAGCGAAGGCAGGTGAAATTCTTTTGCCAACAGTGATGTTACCCATTCCATTCAGAGGAAACATGGGATCACAACTCATGGGGGCTGTCACACCACCACCAATGCCGAAATACCAGTTGTCGAAGAACTTACTGCTCTCAATAGCAGTCTGTGCATTTGCAGCAACGCTGGATGCTGCAATGGCGATCACGAAAAGAAACTTCTTCATAATCATAATGTTTTAAATGTTAATAAAAAAACTCACTTATCAATTAGTAAGAATTGATTCACTATTTTACGTTAAGATGCACTTCCATTGTAGCCCGGTACTTCTTTCCATCAGTATGAGTGTAGATAAAGGCTTGACGTATGGTGTAGGTCCTGCCTTTAGAAAGGCGGGAAGGATACTGTCCCAACTTACACACATAACTGTCTGGATACATCTCGGCATAGATGGCGGCAGTATTGTCATAGCCCACCACATTCCCAGCAGTGGAGAACCAATGCCCGTAGCACACATCGGAAGAAGTGGTCGTTGTTGTGTTATAATTCACTACGCCATTGCCACTGACACCGGCACAAACAACAGAACCTTTCGCCCCTGACGTGTTGCGCTTGACAGCTTTCATCTGTGCGGTACTAATTCCTAAAGCCTGACTGATAGCATCCATATCATACTGGATGTTCACGCTGGAATAGTCATTAGCGGCTGCCAAGTTGGCTTCAATCACCACCGTAGTATCACGACGCACATAGTCTTCAGGGTAATCGGCATACGTTCGCGTAGTACCTATTGCTGCACAATTCTCAAATGCTACTTGATAGGGCCACTGTTCATCATCACCAGCATCATCATTCCAAGGATGATGCCAATGCTCAGAGGGAGCACCCGTCACAACAAACCATGCCCGTTGGGTGTTTTCCGGCAAAGTCAGTTCCGCCATGCCCTCTTTATCACTATACATATCGCCATACACTCGGTCACCATCGTTCGTTTGTGCCACAAAACCATAACGCCATCCTGCCTTAGACACATTTATTCCGCGATAGCCTGCTGCACCTGCAATACCTTGGAATCTGGCTTTCACAGTCACACCGCCCCTTATTCCTTTCAGTGGAATGATATTGAATCCATAGTTTTGTGGACAGTCGTCAACATGTACAGCATAAGTGTCTTCAGAGCCTTCCACGTAAGTCAATCTCGTAGAAAACGAGTTCTGATAGTCTTTACCACGATCACGAAGTCCATCAATGTCCCATGTAATAGACCGGCAAGCATAGTCAAACATCATCTCATTGAAATCGTCCTGAGTAGCATTATTCATTCGTTTGTAAGTTTCCACAGGATCCTCCGGACGCTTTGTCATGCGCCACATTTTACCCACAAAATCTTTCCCATATAGTTGGCACCAATAATACTGAATGAAGTAATTGGCATAACGATAATCCTCATGTAATAAATTCTTATGGGAGGAGGATACATATTCGCCATAATAGCCATTGGTGAAAAGGGTGGCTGGGAACACATTGAAGGCTTGCCATTGGGCACAACTCTCCCACCAGCCATTGCCACCATCACCATTTGCACCGAAACCCCATCGCCAACCATAGTTCCATTCCGAGGAGTTCTTCACAACAGCATAGTCTGCACTGACAAGGTATTGGAACACATGACCGATTTCATGCGCTGCCGTATGTCCGCCTTCAGCGCCTGCCGCCCACGGATTGCAGTGGAACAAACCCACTTTGTAGGCTTTGGATTTCTTGGTGTTGCCGTCATAGTACCAAACCGTGCCGTCCTGCCCTGAACCGTCAGCTCGCCATTCTGTCTGATTGACGATGAACATGCTGATTTTGTGGTCGTCGGTAAGGGATTCACCTGGTTGAAGGAACCCCAATTCTTCCACATAACATTTCCAAATCTTCTCGGCATTGTTGAGAAGAGTCTTCACATTGACGGAGGAGCCCCCTAAAGAGAGGGTGTTGCTTTTGGAGAGTGTCAATCCTTTCTCCCAAAAACATATAAAGTGCTCGGATTCCATGGAACGCTGAAAGCACCACTGCGAGGTTTCCTTGGTGAAATCGACTCCTGCGTATCCTGATGGCTTGACCAACGTTCGCTCAACTCCATCAAGGCGATAGACACCATTCTTGCGATAGTCGCGAGAGGTGGTCCTCACTTGGTCGCGTGCAGCACTGTACTTGTACAATTTATAGCTTGAACGGGCAAAGCCTATAGAATCCACATCCGTCAAATCCACCACTTCATTTTCCGTGAAACGGTCGTCGAACTGCACCCAGAGGGTGTTTGGATGTTCTTGGGCATGAAGCGCCAGACTAATCATGCAGGCTGATAATGCAATCAGGATGGGGTGGCTTTTTCTCATGGTCTCTCTGTTTTTACTTCTTCTTTACTTTTAAGGAGGATTTGCCTGTGCTTATCACGTATGTTCCTTTTTCCAACTCGTTCAAATGAACAGTGATGGCATAGTCTGTCTTCTCCACCCAAACTTTCACTTCCTTGCCATCAATCGTATATACCTTCAAGTCCTTCACTGCATCAGCAGGAATGATGATCGTGTTTGCTGCCATGGTCACATTCTGCTTGGAAAGCAAATCTTCAATGGCATTCGGGTCATCGGCTTCTGAGATGTAGAAGTTCTTGATGTCACTGAACTCATAGACATCTTCATTGACCACCATCCGGCCTTCCTTGAAACGCAGAATCGGGTTTACACCTGTGGATAATAAATAATAGATTTTGGTGCCGTCGTTCAGCGTGAACACAACACTCTTTGCCGAGACTCCCAACGAAGTCGTCAGCAACAGCAATAAACAAATCCATTTTTTCATATCTTCAAGTATAAATGATTCTTCAAAGAGTTAATCCCCGTCGTGGCGGAAGATGCTTTTCACATTGAAACCATACCACACCATCGCAATGAGGAACACTGCCATCATGACGATGGAAGTGGTGTCATGCAGCACGGTGTAAAGCCAAACGCTGGCACCAAAACCCACCATAATGAAGATGAGAGACAGTATCATGAACACCTTTTTCAGTTTATCCATCACGCAATAGTATTGGAATGCTTACTTGTTCAGTTTCCACGTGAAGCCGTCCTTGGTGTCCTTCACTTCAAAGCCGAGGGCTGCCAAGTTGTCGCGTATCATATCGCTGGTTTCCCAGTCCTTGTTAGCTTTTGCCTTAGCACGCTGCTCAAGGAGCATATCCACCACCTTACCAAACGCCTCTTCACGTGCCTCGTTGCCACCTCCATTCGAGGTCATTGCCCCACTCATCTTGATACCAAGCAGGTCGAAGGCGAAGAGTTTAAAGGTTGCCTTCAGCGCTTCAAGAGCATCGGGAGTGATGGTTTCTTTCTTGTCCACAATAGAGTTGATGGTTTTTGTGGCTTCAAAGAGATGAGAGATGACAATGGGAGTGTTGAAATCATCGTACATGGCATCATAGCAATTCTGCTGGAGGACATCAACGAAGTCCTTACCGACAGAACCGCCGTCAACTGGTTGAATGCTTTGGAGCGCCTTCCATGCATCTAGGAGACGTTCGAGTCCTTTCTCTGCTGCCTGAAGGGCGTCGTTACTAAAATCGACGGTGGAGCGATAGTGGGCCTGCAGGATGAAGAAACGGATGGTCATGGGCGAATATGCACGGTCAAGCTTGGGGTGGTCGCCACTGAAGAACTGTGGTAACGTGATGAAGTTGCCAAGCGATTTGCCCATCTTCTGTCCCTCGATAGTGATCATGTTGTTATGAATCCAATAGGTCACCATCTGGTCGCCTTGACTGGCTACTGCTTGAGCGATTTCACACTCATGATGAGGGAATATCAAATCCATGCCGCCACCGTGGATGTCGAAATGAGCACCCAGATATTTCCTGCCCATAGCAGTGCATTCGCAATGCCACCCGGGGAAGCCATCGCTCCAAGGGGATGGCCAACGCATGATATGTTCCGGCTGAGCCGCCTTCCACAAGGCAAAGTCGGCTTGATTCCTCTTCTCACCCACACCTGCGAGGTCGCGGCTGGCGTCTTTCACATTCTCAAGACTTCTGCCAGAGAGAATGCCGTACTTGTGTACCTTGTTGTACTTCTCCACATCAAAGTAGATGGAACCATTGCTCTCATAAGCAAAGCCGTTGTCGAGAATCTGTTGCACCAATTGCTGCTGTTCGATGATGTGTCCTGTTGCGTGAGGCTCTATACTGGGTGGCAAGCAATTAAGTGCCTCCATCGCTTCATGAAAACGATTGGAGTAATACTGAGCCACCTCCATCGGTTCCAGTTGCTCCAACCGAGCCTTCTTAGCTATTTTGTCTTCGCCCTCATCGGCATCATGCTCCAAGTGTCCAACATCGGTGATGTTGCGTACATAACGCACCTTATATCCAATATGCTTGAGGAAACGGAAAACTATATCGAAAGTGATTGCAGGACGTGCATGTCCAAGATGAGCGTCACCATATACTGTAGGTCCGCAAACATACATACCCACGTGTGGCGCATGCAGTGGGCGGAACACCTCTTTTTTTCTGGTCAGGGTGTTGTAAACGTAAAGTGCCTGTTCCATTAATTCTTCTGCTTTTTACTGAAAAACAGCACAAAGGTACGAAAAATTTGAAAAAAGACATTGCTTTTCATTGTTTTTAGAGAAAAACTCGCTATTTTTGTGGCAAAATCATTCATGAAGTTATGATACAACCCTTATTTCTCGGTCTCGGAGTGACTGAACTCATCATCATCCTTGTCGTTGTTCTTCTCCTTTTTGGAGCCAAGAAGATTCCCGAGCTCATGCATGGTGCTGGCAAAGGTGTCCGTGCTTTCAAAGACGGAATGAAAGAAGTCAATACGGACGAAGAAAAAAACAAGGATGCCAAAGAGCAAGAATCTTGACATTCCACCTGTCAAATCGTAATTCGTATATCGTCAAATCGTAATTCGTCTTGACTTTTTGGGATCATCTTGAAGAACTGCGCCGAGTGCTACTGCGATGCTTCATCGTTGTGGCATTCTTTGCCATCCTCGCCTTTATTTTCAAAGACGAGGTTTTTGCGATTATCTTTGCACCGAAAAGTCCTGATTTCTTACCAGCCATCTTTGGTTCCTCGCCAGACGTACAAATCATTAACACCGAACTGACACGTCAATTCGTCGTCCACATGATGACCAGTGTGTATGCGGGCATTATTGTGGCTGCTCCCTATATCATCTTTGAGTTCTACCGTTTCATCTCTCCTGGGCTATACGAAAAAGAGCGACGCTATTCCACGCCGCTCGTCATTTTGTCCTACTTGATGTTTATAGTGGGCATTCTTTTCTGTTATTTCATCCTTTTTCCCATCACATTCCGCTTCCTTGCTAACTACCAAGTAGATGAATCCATCCAAAACCTGATTTCCCTCGAAAGCTACATTGACACCTTGGTGTTTCTCAGCCTTGCGATGGGTATCGTTTTCGAAATTCCCATTCTCTCTTGGTTGTTGGGGCGTTTAGGCATCCTGCATCGAGGACAGATGCAGCAATACCGTCGTCACGCCATCGTCATCATCCTCATCGTTGCTGCCATCATCACCCCCACATCCGACGCCATCACACTCTGCATCGTCAGTCTTCCGATGTATTTACTGTATGAAGTAAGCATCCTGCTTGTGCCACGAGAGTCATCCTCTTTATAATGCAGCAAGCCCTTTCATCACCAAATAAGGGTCGAAAGTGATGGGGCAGTCGATGTCATCAGCGAAATGGAAAGTGTTGCCACCTGTAATGAAGACATGCAAGTCAGAATATGTCTTTGCAAACTGGCGAATATAGCCTTCTATTTCAAAACGTGCACCATTGACTGCAGCAGAAAGCATATGGGTACGGGTGTCATGTCCCAGAAGCATTGCCTCTGGTTCGGCCTCTATTTGTGGAAGTAAAGCGGTATGTTCATGCATGGCATTGAGCCTCAACTGCACGCCCGGGGAAATTGCCCCACCCAAGAGACGGCCATCTGCAGAGAAAAGGTCGTAGGTAATACAAGTACCCGCATCTATAATCAGCAAGGTATGATCGGGGTCTTGGACAATGGCACCGATGTCTGCCGCCCAGCGGTCTGCCCCATAAGTGGAAGACACGCCCACAATGGGCTTGGCGGGACAAGGGACCGAGGAGGTGAGCCAAATTACTGGAATTTCAAGAGCATCCAATGACGACTTCAACTCCAAATCTTCTTCTGCCACCGTGGAAAGACGCACATCAGTAATAGGGAACATTGTCATGAGTCGAGCAAAGGTTTCCTTCCACGACTCATGACGACGTTCGAAATGCACGATGTCTGTACCCATCACTGCCAACTTGGCGGATGTGTTTCCTATGTCTATCAGCAGTTTCATACCATTCTCCATTGCCAGTTCTCAACTGTCAACTATTTTACCAGGAGCCGCCTCCGCCGCCTCCGCCGCCACCACCGGAGAATCCACCACCGCCGCCACTGCTGCCATGGCTGGAACTGTCATGACTGACAACATTGATGGCACTCTTGGTGGAAGAAAAGAGGCTGTCAACCATATGTGAGGTGAAATCATGACCATAAAGCGGAGTGGCAGTCTTGTACCACTCAGGCTGCTGCACCTCAATGTCCTTGAAGAGCTTTGTCCACTTGTTGGTGAGTCCTAACACCATCGCATAGGGCAGTATCTTATAGAAATACTCAGGATCATCATTCTGCAAGGCTTCCAAACGCGATTTCTCGGCTGTCTTGATAAATTCCTTGAAGCCTAAAAGGCGTCCTGCCATCTGTACCCGATAGTCGGTATCAACATTGAATCGCCCAATGAATTCGCCCAAAATGAAGCAAACCACGAACATGGCGATAGAAGCCTCCATACCCATCGGAGCACCATAGGCTCGGATTTCTGCTACATAGAGCCAGCTCAATAGCGCCATCGTCATAAACTTGACGATGAAAATCAGCACTTGTTTCCACTTGCTGCCAAAAAGATCTTTGTCACTGTCGTACAGACGGAAGCCAACACCCAATATAAAAGGAACGCTCCATAAAAAGGCTGCCAAAATCCACTCATTGAAGTCAAAGGTCTCAATGACGGAATTAGTGCCAAACACACAAGTCGTGGACAGCAGTAACAAGAAATAGAAAAAGATGGGCAACTCATAGGAGGACAAGGACTTATCACCTCTAAAATTCTTTTTCAGTTCTGCCTTGAACTCGTCCACTGTAGAAGGGCTCTCTTTCATGTGGCTCAGATTAACAGTCAGATTGTCCTTAAACAGAAGGTGCATCATCTTCTTTTGATACTCCGGAGCATCATTAGGAAGATCCTTGAGTTTCGTCAAAACCATCTCTGTTCTCTTCAGCAACGAACCTTTCTCCTTCTCCTCAATACTGATGTAACCCTTGCCTGCAAACCAAGGAATCAAAGATGCCATGTCAACAGCATCTACACTATCATCGATAATAGTACCCACCTCCGCACTACTGATGCCTTCAGGAGGATAGAACTCAATCACCTTGACAGGTTTTTTACCCTTCGTCTTAAACAAATAATAGACAATCAGCACAATCAGCATAACGGAAAGACCAAAACTGATGTAGTGGAGCACATGGTTGGCTGACAACACGTTCTCATAATACCCTTCGGGGAGTTTCGCATAGAGAGTGATGCCATGATTAGGCGGAATGTTCAAAGCTGCGCCCCGAATGAAATTGCGATTAGCCTTAACTATTAAACCCTCCACAGCATTATCCGTATTGCCATAGGCACCGCTATACACTTCCAGTCGGTTCTGAATGTCGGCTGGCAATTGTTTCTCAAACTCCACTTTGAAACGGAAAGTGTCAATACGTTCATTGAAGTCTGTGCCTAAAACAGTGTGGAAGAGGTAGTCGTAATTAGGACGACGGTCATCACGATAAATGTACTTATAATGAATCACATACCGATGGTCACCTGTCACCTCACGCCACTCACTACCAATACGAATGACACAGTTATTGTCATCACTGTCTTCGGTGGTGTAATCACCACCTTCCACTTTCACACCTTCTATATCACTCCGATACTGGAAAGTTCTCCAGTCTTGAACGACCTGCCCTTGAATCATTTGCGGATCATTACCCTCATCAAGAGACACATCATGTTGCAAAGAGAAAGAACGTGGAATGTAGCGATAGATACCATGGCGTGGTTCTTCGAAAAACACGTCTATGGTTTCTGTGATGTCCCAAACATTATCTTGGTGCACCACAGCATCCACACGGAAACTCTTATAGTAAAAACCGCCTCTGTCCGCTCTTGCTACCATCGTAGCGAACAAGAGAGCCATCAACCATAAAAATCTGCTTTTTGTCATATTTTTACAATTTCACATCCACAACTTTACGTTCTTGCTCACTCTCAACCTGATACATAGGCAGAGACTTAAAACCAAACACACCTGCGATGAGATTGAAGGGGAACATCTGACACTTGTTGTTATATTCCCTTACACTGCCATTGTAGTAACGACGGGAGAATGCGATTTCCTCTTCCATCTTGGAAAGACGTTCCTGTAAATCCAGGAAATTGGTATTTGCCTTCAAATCAGGATATTTCTCCACCACGACCAACAAAGACTGGAGGGCATCACCAATCTTCACTTCGCTGTCAATGGCTGTATTCAAGTCACCCTTTTGCGCATCCACACGCATCTTGGTCACTTCCTGAAGCGTATCCGTCTCATGTTTGGCATAGCCTTTTACGATGTCCACCAAATTAGGTATTAAGTCATAACGCTTCTTCAGATAGACATCCATCGTGGAGAAAGCTTCTTTCACCTTGTTGCGTAACTGAATCAAACTGTTATAAGTGACAAGTACTAAAACAAAGAGTACAACGACAACACCAATAATGATATACATAACCATAATATCTATTCTTTTGAATTTATGAATTCATATCTTTTTCTATAAATTGAATAAGCCGGTCCACTGCCTCCACTTCTGGAATATTCTTCTCGATGCACAATTTCTGTTTGTAAAGCGAAACCTTGCCTACGCCTGCACCTACGTAACCGTAATCAGCATCAGCCATCTCACCTGGTCCATTCACGATACAGCCCATGATGCCAATCTTTAAAGTGGCAAAGCGTTTGTCGGTCTGAGCACGTTGACTTACGGCAGCGCGTATTTTGGCAATGGTCTCCTCCAAGTTATACAACGTGCGCCCGCAACCTGGACAACTGATATATTCTGTCTTCGTAAACTTAATGCGAGCAGCTTGCAAAATGGCATCTGCAAGTTCTGTCAACTTTTCATCGGTGAAACCGTTATTCTTGATGACCAGTTGATGTGCTAATTGATCGATGAAAAGAGCACCGACAGTCATAGCAGCTTTCAATTGCAAGTCTTCCCAATTTGTCTCATGAAACTCAACCTTGACTGTATCGTTGACAATCGCACTTCTCGCCTTTTCACGTAGAATGGCACATTCCTCGATGGAATCGACCAATTTCTTTGCCACTGGTATCTCCTTCTCTGGAGCTTCAGACAAAGAAACACGGATGGTATCACCGATGCCCTCACAAAGCAAAGCCCCAATGCCCACAGCACTTTTGATTCGTCCGTCCTCACCTTCGCCAGCCTCTGTCACACCGAGATGCAGCGGGAAAGCCATGTCTTCTTTCTCCATCTCCTTCACCAACAGGCGCACCGTGCGCACCATTACCACCGTATTGCTCGCCTTGATGGATATGACCACATCCTTGAATTGTTCCCGCACACAGATGCGCAGAAACTCCATGCATGATTCCACCATCCCTTCGGGCGTATCACCATAGCGCGACATGATGCGGTCGCTCAGCGAGCCATGATTCACCCCAACACGAATGGCTGTATGATGCTCCTTACAAATATTAAGGAACGGCACAAGACGTTCATCTATTTTTTTGATTTCATCGGCATATTCAGCATCGGTATAGTCCAACTTCTTAAATGTGCGTGCAGGATCCACATAGTTGCCAGGATTAATGCGCACTTTCTCACAAATGGTGGCAGCCGTGTCCGCCACAGCGGCATTGAAGTGTACATCAGCCACCAAAGGCACAGAGTAGCCATCGGCGCGCAAAGCTTCACTGATATTGCGCATATTGAGGGCCTCGCGTTGACCTTGAGTAGTGAAACGCACGATTTCACCGCCTGCATCCACTATGCACTTCGCTTGTGCCACCGAACCCTTCGTATCCATCGTCGAAGTGTTTGCCATCGACTGCACACGGATGGGATAGGCACTGCCAAGCAACACGTTGCCGACTTTCACCTCTGTAGTTTTCCTTCTCTGATAAGCCATATTCTTTACTTACACAAAAGATTAGTTGCATTTATAGGCAAACTTCACCTCCTTCAATTCAGCATTTGCCTTCTCTATCTTCTGACGAAGTCCATTCTTGTAGGCAGCGAACTTCTCTGCCAAAGCCTCATCGGAGAGTGCCAACATTTGTACAGCAAGAATACCAGCATTGAGGGCACCATTGATGGCAACCGTTGCCACAGGAATTCCAGGAGGCATCTGCAGCATCGAATAAACGGCATCAACACCATCAAGTACACTTCCCTTCACAGGCACACCGATGACTGGCAGTGTGGTGCTGGCAGCAATGACACCTGGCAGAGCGGCAGCCATGCCCGCACCCGCAATGATAACCTTAATGCCACGCTCCCTGGCGCCCTTGGCAAAAGTCTCCACCGCATCAGGTGTGCGGTGAGCGGAAAGTGCGTTGATTTCGAATGGAATCTCCATTTCATCGAAAAACTTGGCAGCCTTTTCCATCACAGGGAGGTCAGAGGTGCTGCCCATAATGATTGACACGATTGGTTTCATATTCAATTATCTTTATAAATTACATCCAACTTATCAATATAAATGTCATCGTACAAATATAGCCTATACCGAAACCGACCAGTACTTGAGCAAGACTATGCTGTCGCAAAATAATTCGGCTTGTTCCCAATATTCCCGAAATGAGAAGTAATGCACAAAACGGCCATATAGGATTGTAGAAGAAAAGAATGCTGAATGCATTCAAGGCTCCAACCAATCCGCCCATTCCCACCATATGTGTACTGATTTTCCACCAAGCGTTGATAACAACACAGACAATCTGACATATCAGTGCAGACATCACTACCCCACGGAAAAACATCGCCGTGTTCATCTTCGTCATGATAACCAGACATGCTCCATAACTCAACAAAGTCACAAGATAAGGCATATGACGGTGTTCGCGGTGACTCAATTCCAAGTGTGTCCATTTCTTGAACATACGGAAAGTCGTAATTCCCAAGGTGGGAACAAACGCTGTAAAGAAATACACCAAACCAAGAATAAACAATTTATATCCCCATGGTAACATTCTCATATAACTGAACAAGAACAAGCCGAAGAACACCCACATTGGAGCGTACAACGGCATGAAAAGCGTCGAAAACACTTTCGCAATCTTAATCAGTCTTTTATTATTCATGAGCGTTATTATCCACACGTATTTAAGTTCATCCTCGGCGGCTATTCACCGGAGGAATTCCCATCTCCGCACGATACTTGGCAACTGTACGACGAGCCAACGTCACCCCTTTTTGCTTCATCAGTTCCACCAGCCTGTCATCCGAATATGGGTTCATTTTGTCTTCCGTGTCAACAAATTCTTGCAACATCTCTCGCACTCTCCTTCCATCGATCTCTTCTCCAACAGCATTCTTACGAGTCAACTTGAAGAACTCGGACAGCGGGTAAATGCGCCCATCCAATAAAGCGCACTTGGAATTGCATACACGAGAAATAGTTGACACGTCATATCCAGACTTCTTGGCAACATCTTCCAATACCAAACGAACCTTGTCATCCTCGTCTTTTGTCAGAATAAAAGCCCGTTGCAAGTCAATGATTGCTTTCATTGTCTCATAAAGTGTCCGGCGTCGCTGTTTCACTGATTCAATAAACATCTGCGCCGCCTCAATCTTCTGCCGCGTATAAGCCATCCCTTCTTTCTCACTGCGCGTCAACTTGGAAGGACGAGACTGAAGCACCCTCAATTGATGAATGTAATCGCCACTCACATGAAGCCTAGGAACTTCCCCACCATTCAACCGCATCTCGATATTTCCTTCAGGGTCTGTTTCAACGATAAAATCGGGTATTTGTGTTTGCACACGGTCTGTCGTGGACTCACTGAGGGCAAAACCAGGATTCACATTTAATTTCCTGATTTCATCAAACAGCGCATCCACTTGTATAGAAGAAATGCCGAGTTTATTCTTGAGTCTTTCCTTGTTTTTATTGATGAACAAATCATAATGATGGGCAATGATTTCCCTTTCCAAGAGAAGAATCCGCTTTTTCAAATCAGAAATCGCTTCCTCCTCATTGTCCAATTGGCGATCTATCTGCAGAAGCAGGCATTCTTGCGTTGAACGAGCACCAATACCAGCAGGATCGAAACTCTGTAAGATATGCAGTACTCTCTCCACCTCCTGTTCTGACACATAAAGATATTCCTTAAATGCCAATTCATCTGTTATTGTCGCTATCGACCTGTCGATAAAACCCCTATTGTCCAATGAACCTATCAAATATCTCAGAATCTTCTCTTCTTCTTCGCTCAAGTCGTAATTCATCATCTGTGACTCTAAATATTCGATGAAAGAGCCGCTATCACCGAGAGGCAATTCATTGCGTTCCGTCACACCACCTCCCGGAGTATAGACCGGTAAATCATCTTCACTATACATAGACAAATTCGAGACACTCTCATTATCCATGTCGCTATAGGGGTCTATTCCTGTGTCATTATTCCCCATTTCATCGTCAGAATCGCCTATATTATCCCTTTCTTCTGGTGCGCCCTCTTCCAATGCGGGATTATCCACCAATTCTTTTTTCACCTGTTGTTCAAATTCAGCAATAGGCATCTCCAACAACCTGACCGCTTGAAGCTGCTGCTGTGATAGTCGAAGTTGCTGTTCCGTCTTTTGAGTCTGTATTTGAGTTAGTCTCTGCGACATTCAGATGTTATTTTTTTGCAAAGTTAGACAAAAACAAGCATTAAACAACAAAAGGAATGAAAAAAATGATTATCTTTGCACGAAAATAAGAGCACATGGAAGATTTCATACATTTACATGTACATACCCAATATAGCATCCTTGACGGACAGGCTGCCATTCCCAAGTTGGTGGATAAAGCCATCAAGAACGGAATGCGTGGAATGGCTGTAACCGACCACGGCAACATGTTCGGCATCAAGGAACTATTCAACTACTGCAACAAGGTGAACAAGGGCAAATCAGACGAAGAGAAGTTCAAACCCATCTTCGGCTGCGAAGTGTATTGTGCTCGCCGAGATCTTCACTCCAAGGAGAACAACGCTCTTGACAAAAGTGGTTGGCACTTGATTCTGTTGGCTAAAAACGAGGTGGGTTACCACAATCTGATCAAAATTGTTAGTGAAGCATGGGTAGATGGCTATTACCACCGACCACGAACCGACCACAAGTCCATTGAAAAGCACCACGAAGGAATCATTGCCTCTTCAGCATGCTTGGCAGGAGAAATTCCACGATACATCAAAAATGGGCAAATTGCTGAAGCAGAAAAATCCATCGAATGGTTCAAAAGTGTTTTTGGTGACGACTTCTATATCGAATTGATGCGCCATGAGGTGAAAGACCCCATGCAACGTGCCAATCGTGACACGTTCAAAGAACAGAAAGCCATTGAGCCTACTTTGATAGAACTGGCACGTAAGCATAACGTGAAGATTATCTGTACGAACGATTCTCATTTTGTTGATGAAGATAATGCTGAAGCACACGACCGTCTGCTATGTCTTTCCACTGGCAAAGACTTAGACGACCCCAACCGTATGCTTTACAGCAAGCAGGAATGGTTCAAGACTCGTGAAGAAATGAATGAAGTCTTCAAGGACATTCCAGAGGCATTGAGCAACACGATAGAAATTCTCGACAAAGTGGAGACTTATAGTATCGACCATGCCCCTATCATGCCCTTCTTTGCAATCCCCGAAGAGTTTGGTACAGAAGAACAATGGCGTGAAAAATTCACGGAAGAGGACATTTTCAACGAGTTCACCCGCGATGAGAACGGAAACGTGGTTCTGACACAAGAAGAAGCAGAAAAGAAAATCAAGAAGCTCGGTGGAATTGACAAGTTGTATCGCATCAAGTTTGAAGCCGACTACTTGAAAAAGATTACATATGACGGTGCCAAACGCCTCTATGGCGATCCTATCCCTGATGACGTGAAGACACTGCTTGATTTCGAGTTACACGTCATGAAAACCATGGGTTTCCCCGGCTATTTCCTCATTGTGCAAGACTTCATCAACTCTGCCCAAAAGGAACTAGGTGTCTGGGTGGGACCCGGACGTGGTTCTGCCGCTGGAAGCGCAGTGGCTTATTGTTTAGGAATCACCAAAATAGACCCCATAAAATACGACCTGCTGTTCGAGCGTTTCTTAAATCCAGATCGTATTTCGTTACCTGATATTGATACCGACTTTGATGACGATGGACGTGGAAAAGTGCTGCAATGGGTAACCGAGAAATACGGTGCGGAAAAAGTGGCGCACATCATCACTTATGGCACCATGGCGACAAAACTTGCCATCAAGGATGTCGCACGTGTGCAGAAAGTCCCTTTGGCAACGGTGAATGCCTTATGCAAAGCCATTCCCGACAGATTGCCCAACGGCAAAAAGATGAACTTGGCAAATGCCATCGAATGTGTGCCCGAACTAAAAGATGCCGCCACCTCACCCGACCCGCTGTTAAGAGACACGATGCGGTTTGCACAAATGTTGGAAAACAACGTCAGAAATACAGGTGTGCATGCTTGCGGAACAATCATCTGCCGTGATGCCATCGACGATTGGGTGCCAGTAAGCACCGCTGATGACAAGGAGACGGGCGAGAAACTGCGTTGTACACAATATGACGGTCATGTAATTGAGGAGACGGGCCTCATCAAGATGGACTTTCTCGGTCTAAAGACACTTTCTCAACTAAAAGAGGCTGCGGCAAATGTCAAGGAGAGTTTGGGTATAGAGCTTGATGTGAACCAATTCGACATTCAAGACCCTGCTACCTATCAGCTCTATTGCGATGGGCGAACAGTAGGCACATTCCAATTTGAATCAGCAGGTATGCAGAAATACCTTCGCGAATTACAACCGAATGTGTTTGAGGACTTGATTGCCATGAATGCCCTCTATCGCCCAGGTCCAATGGATTATATTCCCGATTTCATCGAAAGAAAACAGGGTCGAAAGCCCATCGAGTACGATATCCCTTGCATGGAGAAATACCTCAAGGACACTTACGGAATTACTGTCTACCAAGAGCAGGTGATGCTACTCTCCCGACAGTTGGCAGATTTCACACGTGGTGAAAGCGATGCACTACGTAAGGCGATGGGTAAGAAGAAGAAAGACATCGTTGACGCGATGAAACCGAAGTTTATTGAAGGGGGCGTAAAGAATGGGCATGACCCAAAGATTCTGGACAAGATATGGAGTGACTGGGAAAAGTTTGCTTCGTATGCATTCAACAAATCGCATGCCACCTGCTACTCATGGGTGGCATACCAGACTGCATACATGAAAGCCAATTTCCCTCCATATTTCATGGCAGCTGTCATGAGCCGTTCACTTGACAACATCACCGAAATACGTAAACTCATGGACGAGTGCAAACAGATGGGCATCAACACATTAGGACCAGATGTCAATGAGTCACGCCATAAATTCTCCGTTAACTCCAAAGGTGACATTCGTTTTGGTATGGCAGCCATCAAAGGAGTTGGCGAAGCAGCTGTTTCCGCCATCATTGAGGAACGTGAAAAGAATGGAGCATACACTTCCATCTTCAATTTTTTTGAACGCGTCAATCTCTCGCAGTGTAATAAGAAGAACATTGAAAACCTCGTCGTAGCAGGTGCATTTGACAGTTTCCAAAATATTAGCCGTGAGAGCTTCTTCGCTCCAGGTTCTCGCCAAGGTGAGAACTTCCTTGACGTGTTAGTACGTTACGGAAATAATTTTCAGCAAGACAAGCATCAAGCACAGACATCCCTTTTCGGAGGAATGGACATAACTGTCACACACCCCACCCTTCCCAAGAACGTACCTATATGGGGTAATTTGGAACGTCTGAACAAAGAACGTGATTTGGTGGGTATTTACCTCTCTGCACATCCACTTGACGAATACTCCATCATCCTCGATTATGTGTGCAACACAAAACTCACCCAGTTGGAGAAAAAAGAGGAGCTTGCCAAAATGGAAGAAGTCACAATTGGCGGTATCGTCACAACTGTGCGGACAGGAGAGAGCAAGAACGGAAATCCGTATGGAATCGTCAAGATGGAAGATTTCACAGGCAGTGGCGAGATTCCCCTTTTCGGTTCTGATTGGATGACTTACCGTAACTTCTTCATCGAAGGAACCTCTCTCTTCATCCGTCTCAAGGTCGAACCCCACAAGTACCGCCCCGGCATCTTTAACACCAACATCAAGTCCGTGGAACTGATGTCAGAGGTGAAAGACAAATCCATCCAGAAAATCACCTTTGATGTGCCACTTGACAAACTCAATTCAACCATGGTGGAGGACTTGGCTGAAATCGTCAAAGAAAATCCTGGCGAATCAGAACTTGTTTTCAACATTCACACCTCTGACAGCAACAATGTCGTGCTGATGTCACGAAAACTCAAAGTGAGAGTGGAGAAAAAATTGGTTCAATACATCAAAGAGCACGATGAAATCGGCATAAAAGTGAATTAAACATAGTTATTAACCCTAAAAACAAGAACAACATGGTAATCAACGATTCTAACTACAGCGAAGTATTGGCACAGAACAAGCCAATGGTACTTGATTTCTGGGCAACATGGTGTGGTCCTTGCCGAATGGTAGGACCCGTCATTCAGGAATTGGCAGACCAGTATGAAGGTCAAGCCATCGTCGGTAAAGTGAACATCGAGGAAGATGCCGATGACCTTGTGGCAAAATTTGGCATTCGCAACATTCCCACCATCATCTATATGAAGAACGGTGAGATAGTGGACAAAGTAGTTGGTGCAGCCCCCAAAGCTACACTTGAAGAAAAACTCAAAGCCATTCTCTAATGGCAGCCATTGATGACGAAATTCTTCTTGGTGCTCAAGAGGACGCCAAGGAGGTTGCCTTCATCCAGAATTACATGGGCGTGGAAAACCGCGAACTATTCACGGAAGAAGACATCTACTACTGTCTTGATGTTCTGCTCGAATATCTCGACCAGCTGAATGACAAGGCTGATGAAGACGGTTTCATTGACATTGACACCGAAGAAATCGCCAAGCACATTCAGAAGAAGGCAAAAAAAGAAGGCATGGGACCTTACGAGCTCGACGCCCTCATTCTTCTGATTGATGCAGAACTGGAATACAACGAGCAACTGCCGGAAGAGTAAAAAAGTTTGCTACCGCACTTGTCAGCCTACTGTTGACTTACTGCTGCGGTAGCAAACTTTTAGTTTTTTAGTTTTTCACTTTTAACTTTCAAACTGAACCACTCTTCCACCATCTGTCTTCTCCTCAATGGTGACTTTCACAGCATCATCGGGGAGAAGATTTTCTATCAGTTCAGGCCATTCCATGAAACACACATGTCCTGAATACACGTAATCCTCATAGCCGATGTCCATCACTTCCTGCAAATTCTTGATGCGGTAGAAATCAAAGTGATAGACGGGTTCGCCCTTGCCATCCACATACTCATTCACAATGGCAAATGTGGGCGAGTTAATCACATCTTCCACCCCCAATTCCTCACACACAGCCTTGATGAACGTAGTCTTTCCTGCGCCCATCTTCCCGTAGAAGGCAAACACTTTCCTGTCACCCATCGCTGCCACAAAGTCTTTGGCAGCCTTGTCAATTTCATTCAATGAATTAATTCTAAATTCCATCTTTTATTTCCTCCTTTTCCCTTGCATGGTCACCAAAGGCACCAGCATCTCTTCCATCGAGATGCCCCCGTGCTGAAAAGTATTCTTATAATAGTTGACGTAGTAGTTATAATTGTTGGGGTAGGCGAAGAAATCGTCGTTTTGGGCAAAAATGTAGGTAGTGCTGATGTTGGGAGAAGGCAAGGAAGCTGCTTTGGGCGCTTTCATCTCATACACCTGCTTGGGGTTGTAGCTGAGGTTCTTGCCGAGCTTGTATCGTAGATTGGTGTTGGTGTTTTTGTCGCCAATCACCTTGATGGGGTTGTTCACTCGGATGGAGCCGTGGTCGGTTGTGATGATGACCTTGGCATCAGTCTTGGCAAGTTCCTTGAAAAGGTCACGCACCGGCGAGTTGTGGAACCACGAGGCAGTTATGCTGCGATAGGCACGTTCATCACTGGCAAGTTCGCGCACCATCCTCGATTCGGTTCTTGCATGGCTGAGCATGTCTATAAAATTGATGACCAGCACATTCAAATCATTTCCCATCACATTCTTGAAACGTTCCACCAATTTCCCCGAGTCGGATGAGTTGTTCAGTTTGAAATAGGAGAAGGTGTTTTTGCGACGATAGCGGTCGAGCTGTGTCTGGATGAGAGGAGCCTCATTCAGGTTCTTTCCCTCCTCCTCGTCTTCATCCACCCACAAATCGGGGAACATCTCAGCAATCTGGTTGGGCATCAAACCTGAAAAAATGGCGTTGCGGGCATACTGTGTCGCTGTAGGCAGAATGCTGAGGCAGAGCTGCTCATCAAAAGTGAAGTCATCTGCCAATTCCCTAGATATCACGCGCCACTGGTCATAACGGAAGTTGTCAAACACAACAAGGAACACTTTCTCGCCTTTGTTCAATAAAGGGAATACCGTCTTCTTGAAGATGTCTGGTGACATCAGAGGGCGCTCTTCGTTGTTCTGCACCCATTGCAGATAGTTTTTCCTGACAAACTTGGCAAATTCATTATTCGCCTCCGCTTTCTGCATCTTGAGCATCTCTGACATTTCGCTACCAGTGTCAGACAATTCCAACTCCCAATATACAAGACGCTTATACACTTCCTTCCATTCTTCGAGTGTATAGGAGTCATTGATTTGCATGCCAATCTTTGAGAAGTTCTGCTGATACCCCGTATTGGTCACCTCTGTCTCAATTTCACGCTTGTGAAGGTGCTTCTTCAGCGTGAGGTATATCTGATTGGGATTGACGGGCTTGATGAGGTAATCGGCAATCTTGGAACCGATTGCTTGGTTCATGATGTTCTCCTCCTCGCTTTTTGTCACCATCACAATCGGAGTGGTGGGGCTGATTTCCTTGATTCTCGACAGCGTTTCCAGTCCACTCAATCCAGGCATGTGTTCATCAAGAAAAATAAGATCAAACGAACGCTCCTGACAAAGGTCAAGGGCATCCTGACCGTTCGTTGCCGTAACGACCTCATATTCTTTCTTTTCAAGGAAGATGACGTAAGCTTTCAGCAATTCTATTTCGTCATCCACCCATAGCAGAGTCCCGTTCATATCTTAGAATATATAATTATCGTCCTCCCAATCCTCATCATCCATTTCCTCTTCCTCCACAGGTTCAGGCAGTTCCGTTGGTTCGTCCAGACTGCTCGGTGCATCCTCGCTAATGCGCAGGGAACCCACACGGTCAAAATGCTCATCGTAGAAATCAAAGTAGTCGGCAAAACTCAATCCTTTCATCAACTTCTTCAAGTTCTCCTCGCTGATGATGAAACATTTGAGTCCCTGCAACTTGAATGCCATATCATCATTATTCAGCAGACGGTGCAGATAGATGTATGCTTCGTCATAACTGAGGAAGGTGCGCACCTGCATCATGTCTATGCCATCACCTTTCTCCGATGAAATGTCAAAGTTTCTCACCGTGAATGCCGTAAAGTTGTATCGTGCCAACTCATAAAGCAACTGGTTTTCATCTACAGCATCACGCTCATAGGCAATGACAAACACGAAGTTGGTGTTTTTCTCAAGGCTGAAGGTTGAATCATTCGCCAACGAATCCGCATCATCAAAGAGTCCGCGACGACGTTCCCAAATGCTGCCCATTTCAAACTTTCCACCCTGCAGCAGCCTTCCTTCTTTCAAACCTTTCACGTAAAGACCTGCCAACTCACTCACACTTGATTGCGGGTATTTTTCCACAATAGTACGCAAATCTGCCATGAAGTGCTCTCTATCGCCCATCTCCAATTTGCTCAATGCCTCCAGGAACATGAAACGCGCCCTGTTGGCTCCTTCAGGATACTCCTGTGCCATCTCCTGACTGTTCCTCAACACGGTTTGGTAGTCACTGAACTTGAAGGCATCATATGTATCTTGATAGACAGAATCCTCTATCTGCTTGCCATACCTTCCCTTGAATTCGAAGTTCGGGTCAGATATCAGTTTACCATGTTCATTATCGGGATATTCAGCAATTAGCCTTTGTTTATAATCTTCCGCATCATCTTTCCTGCCTATCCTTGAATAGAGTTGGAACATATTGTAATAGACTTCATCCATCTGCTGAAAATCGGGGAAATTCAGCAAGATTCGCTGGAAGGTGCGTTCTGCCAATGGGAAGTTGTCCATACGGTCTTTATAGATGATGGCAGAACCATACAGACCTTCCACCAATGCGGCATTCGAGGCTGCCATCTGTTCCTCAGTGAAGGGGATGTCCTTCAGGTAGTATTCAGGACGGTGAGGGTCATTGGCATACTCCTCCTGCTTGATGGAGTCCTTCTCAGCCCTGGTCTGTTTCTTGCCCTTGTTGGCTTGATAGATGCTGTCTTCCACTGCAGCAATGCTATCCTGCACCGCTTTGAGGCTGTCTGACAGTTCTTCCTCATTGAAATCGTTGAGCACAGTCTTGTTGTTGCGGCGCCAGTCATCCGTCAACTCACGCTTGCCCCATTTTCGCTCAAACTCGCTCTTTCCTGCTGCCACTGCCGTCGGATTATAGAAATACCACACCGCTGCTGGCTGGGCATTGCGGTTGGCAGCATTTTGACGGGCATTAGCTCCACCTTGCTGTTGATTGCCTCTGTTGGTTTGAGGGTTATTTGCCTCCGCAGACTTTTTCTCCTCTTCTTTCTCCTTCTTCTTCAGCTCCTCAATGGTCTTCTTAATTTTCTCCATACGAGTCACCGAATCGAGACGTGCCATCATTTGCAGACTATCCTGTAACTCCACCGCCGAAGCAAAAGGCAACAATTCATCGAGTATCTTGCTGCGCTCGTCCACCTCCTTATAGCTATCGTGATCTTTGTCCAGCAGACCAAAGGCTTGCGAATAACACCGCTGAGCATCCACAAACTTTTCCCTACCCCAATACAGCTGTCCCAAGTGCAGCAGCACCACGCCTTTCTCGATACCATTGCGCGTGCTCTTCTCCACACCGTCCTTATATGCCCAGATAGCATGAGTGGTATCTCCCTTCGACACGTAGATGTTGCCGATGGCATAATACACCTGATCCAAATACTCCTTGTTCTTCGGATTCTTCGCCATCATTTTCAGCTTGCGAATCATCTGTTTCGACTGGTTTTTCGACATCGCCTCACTCATCTGAATGCGGGCATTGAATTCCAGTTCATATGGAGGGTTCATACGGATAACCTTCTTGAAATAGCGGTATGCCTCAGGGTCATGGCCTATCCGATGATAGAGCTGTCCGAGCAACAGGTACATTCTCGCTTTGGGCAAACTGCGAAGTTCCGCTTTCAGTGCCTTTTCAATGTTTAGGATTGCTTCAGGATATTGTTTCTGCCTTAACTGAATGTCTGCCAACACAGAAGCCTTCAATGGTTCCAGATTCGATGGAAAACTATCCCGTTGGGCACGCGTAATCAAGTCCTCTGCATCATAAAACCATTCCATTTCCGCATAGCATCGCGCTTCCAGGAGGCGGGCACGAGCCACAAGATTGGGTTTCGAGAAATACAGACGTTGAATGTAAGCAAATGTCGAGGCAGCCTCCATGTATTCCCCTTTGCGGAACTGTGCCTCACCCATCAGGAACCATGCTCTCCACAAGAATGGGTTGTACTCTTTCTGACTCAACCAGATTCTGTCTTTGGCAGTCTTCGGACGGCTTTTGTTCCATTCAGGACGCACCGTGATGCTGTGCGTCTTGATGGTCTTCTGGCTCTTTTCCACAGCTCGGTCAAAGTTTCCTGACCCAATCTTCACAGTGCCCTTGTTACCAGTCACATACAGGGGTATCAGTTCCGTGAAATTATCCTTATTGCCCTGTTCCTGCAGTTGCCTTCCTTCCTTGTAAGCTTCATTGCCATTGAAATAGGTGTTGTATCTTGCCTTGAAACCCTGCACACTACGTGACAAAGGCGTATTCTTATGAGTAGAACACGCCACCAGCAGCACGAACAGTGTCAAACTGCCACACACGATGTAAATTAAACGCTTCAAAACAAGGCACAAAAAGGGCACATTCCCCCTTATATACTATATAACGAAAAATAATCACCCTTATTGCACCCCACCTCTCAACTCTCAACCCTCAACTCTCCAACAATCAAACACACCTCATCTTTCAACGCATCGGGCAATATCACCTCACGCAACTGCAATGAGCGCACCCAACCAGCCACCTCATCCTCACGCATGGTATAGAGAACCTCACGGAATTCTTCGATTTCATCGGGCGTATAAGCATCCCCCTCCCTGCCACGGAAACGGTCAAGTTCCTCGTCTTCGTAGTATTCAATATCCTTGCTTACAGCAGCCAGCAGACTTTCCTTCTCACAGACTTCATGCTGTCCGCAACACTCCATATCCTGCACTCTCATAACGCTTCTATTTCAAAACCGACAGACTTCAAATCTTCCCAATATCTGGGATATGATTTCGACACCACCTGAGGATTGTTGATGACCACTCGACCATCCTTCAGTGCCACAGGAGCAAATGCCATGGCCATACGGTGGTCTTCATACGTGTCAATGGCTATATTATCAGAAGAGTTTGCACACTGACTTCTAACGCCATCCCATAACAATTCACTGTCATTCCTGTCTTCAATCACAAATCCAAGTTTGAACAATTCCCTCTTCAATGATTCTATACGATCCGTCTCTTTTATCTTGAGACTTTGCAAACCCACAAAATGAAATGGAACACCTAACATGCAGCATGTCACCACAAACGTCTGAGCCAAATCTGGCATCTCCACAAAATCAACATCCAACCGTTTCACTCTCTTGCCATTTTTTCGTAATACAACCTCGTCGCCACGATACTCCGTACTGACACCCAACTGTGCAAAAACTGTCGCTCCACGACTGTCACCTTGTAAGCTTTGAGCAAACAATCCAGGCAATAAAATCTCGGCTTCAGCATCAAAACTCAGCGCCACCATCTCATACCAATAACTTGCAGCACTCCAATCACTTTCCACTTGATAAGAGCATGGCTGATAAGGTAATGGTTCCACCTCAATGATGTTTTCATCTTTCCACCCCACTTTTGCTCCAAAACTTTGCATGACAGCAATGGTCATATCAATATATGGACGGCTTACGATTTTATCTATCAATTTCAATATCAGTCCATTTTTCAACATGGGACCTATCATCAACAATGCTGAAATATATTGAGAACTCACACTACCCGACAACTGCACATTTCCACCCTTTAATTGAGTATTTCCAACGATGCGTAAGGGTGGAAAACCTTCTCTCTCTTCATAAATAATTTCTGCACCCAAATGACGCAAGGCATCCACTAAAACACCAATGGGACGGTTCTTCATACGCTCACTTCCTGTGATGATATGGACACCCTCACTCACTGCCAACAACGCCGTCGAGAAACGCATAGCTGTTCCTGCCGCACCTATATCAATAATGTCAGGACGTTCCCTCAACCATGCTTGCATCACTCGCGTATCATCACAATCGCTCACGTTCTCAACAGTCACATCACGACCTGCCAAGGCACTGATAGCCAAGGCACGATTACTGATACTTTTTGACGAGGGGAGCATAACACGTCCTCTCAAATCCTTTGATGCTTTTATTGTTATCTGCATATACCTAATTAAATCCGCTGCAAAGATACGAAAAACTACCAACTCCTAACTCTTAACTCCAAACTTTTTCCTACCTTTGTAGGGAATTTGACAGAAAGAAACAGATAGATAAGGATATGAGAAAGAAAATTGGATATGGATGGTTATGCTTGTTTGTGATGATGACTACCATGATATCGTGTGAGAAAATGGAAGTGCCTACTGAAGAGAAAACTTCATCCTCCGAAGCTAAGAAGGACACGATTCCTAATCCCATCACTCCTCCAGAAGACCCCGATACAATTCCAGAAAACCTCGATTTTCTTTCCGATGGGAACCTCATTGAATACGTGGAATATTACGGTTCCACCGAAGAAACAGCCTATTCAGTTCACGAGGCCTTATTCATCGTACCGAAATACCTCGATTTATACGGTGCCATCGGCTATCCTGACTGCTACGTTAGCGGTTTCATCGTAGGTTTTATCCCCACTAACAACATCTCCCGCACCATCTTCTCCTCTGGTGACGTGGCGACCAACATTGTCCTCGCTGATTCCATCGGTGAAACCGACTATCACAACTGCATACCCGTCCAACTCACCACAAGCAGTAAAAACAGAAAAGCAGCCCGAGAAGCCCTTAACCTCTCCGCGCATCCTGAAAACATTGGCACCTACGTCATCCTTCACGGAGAAATCACCAAATACATGGGCACATTCGGGTTGAAGAATGTTGACCATGTCACCATCTACACAAAGTAATCCCCCTCCCGAAAAAATTCCAGGAAAAACTGAAATCCTTGCACTTTTGCAAACATTGTCACCAATCCTTGCACTATTTCAAAGGATGCAACTCGTTTGTGGGCAAGACTTACGTTCGTTTATTAGCAACACTTACACTCGTTTGTGGAATACACTTGCATGCGCGAGTGAGGAACACTTGTATATAGGATTTAGAAGGTATATCTTAGGGAGTAGAAAGCTTCGCCTTCGGTGTTAAATTGTTAAATTGTTAAATCTTTGTTTTTCGACACAAATGCCCTAGGTAATATAAGCACACAGCGCAAAATAACACGCGCTGTAATAACGAAATATGATACGCTGGGTGTACGAAATGAGATGCGCACGGTGCGCACGTAGTAAAAAATGAGAGAGACGCCATCAGGACTTCTCCTGAAAGCGTCTCTCCTTAAGAAGGCGGCGACCTACTCTCCCGCATTGCGGTGCAGTACCATCGGCGCGCCCGGGCTTAACTTCTCTGTTCGGGATGGGAAGAGGTGGAACACCGGGGCCAAAGCCACCTGAATATTTCTTTTCAGCTATTGACCGGAA